>JAEWXF010000034.1 GCA_023396065.1 Methanobacteriota archaeon | reverse complement strand
GTGATGCGTTCGCATATCATGGTGTTTCATCGGGAGGTATTTGACACTTACCACGATGAAGCTCAAAAATAGGGTATGATGAGGTGTGTTTTCAAATTTTGAACCCGTGCAGATGGTCCAGTTGGAGATAAAATCAGGGTGGAGTGAAGGGGCAACAGGTTATTTTTGAGGTATCTATCAAATCCTCATACTCCAAAAAATTGGTGTGATGCTCGTGGATGCACCACGGGGAAAAATTAGCCTTGTGTCAAACTCAGGTCAAAAAAGAAAAATTACCAGAGCTTCCACGAAGGGGTGCCCCACGTGCTGCCCAGGTTCACTGTCAGATATGCATTTTCCTTTGTAAAGTTTGTCGGTACTTCATAGAAGAGCAGCATATCCTTTTTCTCCAGCCGTTCGATCGCGTTCGTGTTATATGCCAGACCCACATTCAGCGCGTTGCCGATTGCATTTGTAATGGAAACCGGTTTCAGCGTAACATCCTCATACTGCAGAGTATGGGACGCAGCAGTCGGGGGCGTGATCGTCATCGTATTTCCGTCCAGATGCCCCGCATGGGTATAGGAAACGGCCACCATATAATACATCTTATCCTCCGGGGCCGTCATTGTTACACCTTTCTGCGTAGTCTTATCCGTATAGTAGAAGGAACGGATGAACCGGCCGCTGTCAATTGGTACTGTCACACGTATCAGGTTATTTAGCCGGGAATCTTTATACTCATGAGACGTACCTCGTGAGAGCGCATCCGAGATCACCAGTGGTTCTGTAACCTCAACCGGATCCGGTTCAGGTTCTACCACCTCAATGCCCCGAACCTGTGAAACAACGTCGTCCGGATACTCAACCTCGAAATCAATATCATTATATGCGGTAATCATCCGGTTCGACGCAGAAACCAGTCTGCCGAATGCCATTTTTTTCTCATCGGCGGTCTTCGGCATTCCTGCCTTCAGCGCAGACGCCGCAATCATATACTCAGTCAGCGCGCTCCGGTATCCGTTGTACATCAGTGTATACTCACCCGGCGAAACATTCAGCGTATCCGTCTTATCCCAGGCAGCAATCGCAGTTTTTTCCAAAACTTCCGCCTGGCTCACCAGTTCCGCCGCATTATTATTATTCAGATGCACCATACAGATCGTCGCCAGATTATTCAGCGGCAGTGCATTCTGCTTAATCAGAACCACCAGACGGGCATTATCCGTATCCGTCGTGGAGACCCAGCGCGACTCATTCAGTTCCGCCGCCATCATCATCATCTGAAACAGTGTAGTTGATGTCAGATTCGTCTCCCCCGCACCACTCCCTTTTACGAGTGTATTTCCGCTGGTACCAGCCGGTTCCTCCTGAGGGAGTTCAAGAATAAATACACAAAAGACCGCCACCAGAATCACCACTGCGGCGATCAACACCGGTACGACCCGATCAGAACCCTTCATGCATTATACATACGCAATAAAGAAAGTAAAATGTTTCCACACAAAAAAAAGATTATGCAAGAAATGCACAGCGCGACTCATCCAGAACCTGCACATCATCCAGAGAGTTCAGATGCATATTCCGTGCCGTCTTTTCAATTCCAAGTTCCGTATCAGACCTGATATCAATAATATACGCTTCCAGTTCCCGGAGATGCATCCTGTTCGCCGCCACCGCTCGGTGATGCCCGTCAATCAGAATATATTTCCCGCTCCGCCGGACCACAATAAGCGGCTCTGCAAGCCCCTTGGTAATCTCATAGCTCCGGCCGTCCAGTTCATCCATATACACCTTTGACTGTGTCGGCATAAGCCGACCGACCGGCACCATTCCCCGGGTCAGTCTAGGTTCCACCCCGTACAGGGTCCGCAGGGTGGTAATATAATCAAACACTTTTTCTGGAGTGACCTTCTCAATCTGTGACCGGATAACATCCGAGTTGGTAATAATACCTACCAGCACCTGATCGTGATTTACCACTGGTAATTTCTGCACACAGAACCGGAACATTTTCCGGGCAACGTCCGTCATTCCACTTTCAGGATATGCTGTCAGCAGAACGGGTGACATCAGTGATGCCACGGAGTCGGAAGCTTTCACGCCGACAATATTTCGGGCTGCAATAAACCCAACGACCTTTCCCTGATTCGTCACCGGGAAACCGTCATGGGAAGTGGAGCGAATTTTTCCGATGACATCTTTTACCGTACCGGAAATATCAACACTGATCACATCCAGTGTCATATAATCCCGCACCAGTTTTTTCTCCGCGGGAATCAATGCAGGATGTGTCGGACCCACAAGGGAATGTTCGGGGCTGTCATCCACGCGCACGTCCGAGAGCTGAAAGATATGCATGGAGTGCGCCGTTTTCTCCAGACCAAGTTCAATATCTCCGTTTACATACACCACATATGCGTCAAGTTCCCGCATTCCAAGGCGTTCCGCCGCCACTGCCCGGTGATGCCCGTCCACTAATATCAGTCGGTTCCCGCTTTTTGCGGCGATCACCGGCTCGGCCAGATGCATCCGCAGTTCATACATTCGTCCCTCCAGCTCGTCCTGATGAACACATGACTGCGTTGGCTGAATCGCAGATACGGGAATCATCTCACGCTTCAGCGTGGTATCCACGTTATAGAGCGTACGAAGCGTACTCATAAAATTGAAAACCTTCTCTGGTGTTACCCGTTCAATCTGGGACCGGATAACATCCACATTGGAAACGATGCCGATCAGCCGGTTCTCTTGATCAACCACCGGTAGTTTCTGAATCCCGGAACGGAAGATTCTTCGGGCAACCTCGGTGATCGTCAGATCAGATGTCGCTTTAATCGGATGGCGGGACATACACTGATCCACCGTTGTCAACGGATGCTCACCGATAATATCACGCGCAGAGATATAGCCGGCCACCTTTCCGCCCCGCAACACCGGAAACCCGTCGTGTTGTGTGGTATTAATGAGATGAATCACGTCCCCGACTGTCTGAGACGCATCAACGCTAATCACGTCATGCGTCATATAATCCCGGACCTGCTTTTTCTCCATGAATGGAATAGTTATTCGCAATACGACAACATCAATGCATCGACAAAAAAATAGAGGGGAGTTAAAGAAATATATTATATCTGTCCGGGTGTGATCGGATGGGGGAATCTTGCAGAGGACTCTTATTCGATTCTGATGTCCACGCCAACCTCTTTCTTTTGTACTTTCGGCAGAACAATTTCCATTACGCCGTTTTTGAAACTCGCTGTTGCACCTTCGGTTTCTACGGCGGACGGCAGACGAATGCTTCTCTGCATACTGCCAAACCTGCGCTCACGAATGTGATAGGTTCCTGCATCATCTGTGGTTTCGTCTGCTGCATGCTGCTCGGTCTTAATAAGGAGTGTCTCCGGATTCAGCAGTTTGACGGAGATATCCTCCTTTTCCATGCCCGGAAGATCGGTTACTACGATGATATCATTTTCATTCTCGCAGACATCAATGTGGAAGTCATTGCCGAATCCCGGCAGTGACGAACACCGTACTTTGTCCGGGAGCGTCGAGGTGTTTGCAGCAGCCTGTGACATCAGGGATGATGCCCGCGCTTCCATCTCTGCGAACAGTGCATCGATTTCATTTCCAAGAGTCCCGAAATTAAACTGATATGGTCTGATTGACATAATATTCACGTCCAGTTGGTCACTCTATTCACTGTGACTTACTAATAGTAAGTCATAATAATATATAAATATTCTATTTTGGGTAGTCATGACAGGAGTACAATCTGAGGACAGGGAGACACTCTTCTGTCCGCACGTTTTCAGAGACATGATGTCTGGAAAAACCACGAATTAATACTACGTGTTTATGACTGGTCCGTGACAAACAATACAGACATAAATGGCAGTACAGACGAAGAGTAACGCGGACGGTAAACCGCGTCAGAAAAAGGATATCAACTGGACACAGGTCGGTGTTGTCGGCTTTTGTGTTCTGATTGTTGTCATGTGTGTATTATCGTTCGGTGGCATTGACAAGCTCTTTCAGGGTAGTACAACCACCGGCGTAATCGAAGCAGGAAATAGTGTCAATGTGGAATACACGATGTATATCGGAGATACCCCCATGGTAACGTCTTCCCTTGAGGTGTTTGAGGCGGCAAACGTATCAAGCCTGCCGGTAACCACCGGAAACCTCCAGTTCATCGCCGGTCAGCAGGCGGACGCAAACGGCAGTATTCTCATACCTTCGGGATACGAAAACCAGTTCAAGATGTTCCCGTCCGAGTTCAACCAGATCTCTGCCGGAACCATCGGAATGGCCCTTGGAGAAACCAGAAATCTCACCTCTCTCGGTGGCGCGCTCGTTACTGCGATCACACCTGAACAGGCAGCGAACATGGGCATCGACTATAACAACTGGACCGTCGGCAGCATGGGAATCCTCAACTTTGTTGAGACGGACACTACGGTAAATGAAACCGCCTCCGCCAATGAGACGATCTCCATCCGTTCCGCGCTGGTCACCGCAAAAACCAATGAAAGCATGACGCTGCAGTACGGGTATGACAACATCGTCATGAAGCTCATTACCGGATACCGTTAATCCGGGAAAAATATCTTTTTTTCTCACAGAATTATTCTCAGGTTCCAAAAAAGAGGGGCCGAAAACGATCCTTAGGATCGTTCTCCGTAAATTCGTTTGATCTCAAATGCCTGGGCCGTTTTGTCTTTCCGTTCCAGAACATTTCCTTTTCGCAGTTTAATCCGGGTGACCCGGAACTGTCTTCCGCCCACAGACGTGATATGGTCAACGGTGTAGACTTTGTCGCCCGGAACCTGTTCATACAGGGGAATAGTTACTGCTCCCTTGTTCAACGAGGCACGAATGATAACCTTGTCCACGAGTCTGGTCCAGAGTACTTCAATATCTTCGGCGGGAAGCTTTGCCCGTCGCGCATTGTCTCTTTCAATGGACATCACCTCAACACCGTAGGACTCTTCACCGACCTCGGCTACCAGAAAGTCACCCACTGAACAGATGTCCCCTTCCATAAGCTCAATCGTCCCTGTGTGAGATTCGGTGCCATAGCTGACAATCGCTTTCACGGTATAGATTCTTGGCTCCTTGAGTGTTACCCGCATGGTATGTCCGCATTCTGTGCAGCGGACAATTGCCTCAGGAGGTTCTTTTAAAAGAGTGAAGTCTGTTTCCTCTCCGCAGACCGGACAGTCCAGCACAATCATATCGTCAGTATCCATTGTGCTGATATGTTGCCGTTCCCGATACTTAAGGGGTCTGTCTGTCTGGTCTCAAAAGGTAAACGACCCGTACTTCCCGCCGCCGCCCGGAATAAGCGTTACCCGTCCCTCACGCAGATTACAGACCGCGTCCGCCACGGCAACCGACACCTCCGCAAGCTCAGTGTGCGGCACCTCCAGCAGGACGGAAATTTCAGTATCAAACGCCGCAAGAAATGCAGCATACACAGCAGAACATTTCTTCGTCGACGGCGACGAAACCCCCAGCACCCGGGCAATCACCTCTCCAAGCGGAATCATCTTCAGATACGGCGGTCGGGCCACAGGACTTGGCAGTGTCGAAAGCATCTCCGCACGTTCCCGCACGCCGAGCTTAATCCTGCCCGTATCATGCGGACATCTCCAGTGCAGCTCTTCCGCTTCCGCAAGCGAAAACTGTGCATAACATCGGACACAGGCGGTACGGTTGTACTTCCCCTCCTCCGGGAAAAACCCTGCATTCAGCACAACCGAACCCTGCCGGATCGCATCAAGAACCGCTCGCGGCTCATCCCCGGCAACATCCATCCGGGTAAACTCCCGGCCAAGCTTCACCGGCGACGGGCTGTGGGCATCCGAATTGGTTAAAAACGGCACACCGGCAAACTCTGCGATTCCCGCACCGTACGACGAATCCGCCGATAAGCCAAGCTCGCAGAACTCAAACGGCTCCTCACCGTAACACTCTGACGGCGCATTATATGCTGCAAACAGCGACGTCCACGGAGTAAACGCATGCGCAGGACCGATCAGCCCGCCCACCGCATGCACCATGGCGGCAATTTTTTCACCGTCCAGATGCAGATGCGGCCTGCCCGCCGTCTCCAGATGACTGCAAAACGGCGACAGCATCTCCTGTAACTCCGCAAACTGGGCGAATGTCTCCATCAGAATCACATGGTGCACCCGGGATGAATCTTCAACCTCCGTCTGCGGCACCACCGTAATCCCAAAACTGTTGTGCAGATATGGTTCCCACAGGCGGCGCCAGCCCGGATGCAGCGCATCCCCGCTGCCGACAACCTGAATACCCTTTGTCCGGCAGCCCGCAAGAATTCTCTCCGGCAGCATATCCGGCGACGTCGCCATGGAGTAGCAGGAGTGCAGATGCAGATCCACGTTCTTCAGCATAGAAACACTCACCCGATATACCGGAGATCATCCGGTGCGCGGTTCTGCATCGACGAGGCAATAGCCGCAACCTCGGACATCATCTGATCTGCAAGCTCCGCAAGTTCCGTTCTGTCGGCATGCACCCCGGTCAGTCTCTCCAGAACATCCAGAACCGCGGTTGCACTGACCGGATCAACCAGATACCCAGACGTCTCGCCGAGCAGGGCAATCCCCTCCCTCCCGTGCAGTCGTCCAAGCGTAATCAAAAGACCTGTCGCACCGATAATACCGCCGACCGGCTCCTCCGAACTCACCAGTGCACCTGCGGCGAGCACCTCCTCTTTCAGAGAAGCACTGCTCAGCGCAGAAAGCACCCGCGGATGATCCACCATTTTCCCGACACCGTAGCCGCCCAGCGTATAGACCCGCCGGACACCCAGCAGCTCCAGAACACGCAGATACGCCTCAGCCAGAACATAATGGCCCTCAGGGGTCGTACTCTGACAGTCTCCTGCCAGCAGAAGAAACGCAGGTGATGCATCAGATGCCGGAACAAAAAAAACCTCATTCCGGGGCAGACGGAGAACCGCATTCTCCCCCAGATACATCTGCGGAGGAAACAGCGTTGAGGTAATCTCTGCAACCTTTTCCGCCGACAAAACACGCACCAGATGATCCACCACCAGTTTCCCTACATGCCCGACGCCGGGCAGACCGGCAATCAGAACCGGGGCAGAATGCGCTGAAACATCCTCCACGTACCAGCGGACATTTACCGGGTCCATGACTTCACCTTTCTGCGATACGCTCCATAGTGATCCTCGGGAGAATACCGCGCCGGATGCACAGAACAGGTCTCGGCACCGCACTTTGGACAAACAGACAAAAGAGTGTACGTGTGATCATTCGGACACTGCCGGATATGACCAGTCATACAAAACACCGAAAATTACTTCTGCTTCCGGACCAGCTTGCCGGTACCGTCAGCACGCTCCATAACGCCAATAGCCGCACTTGCTGCTTTTTCCAAAGCTTTCTCTGCGGTCTTGTAGTCAGGAGCAACAACCTTAACCCGGTATTTGGGTGCGCCGAGATACAGAAGTTCAATCTCGGCACCGTCAACCTTCGGTTCAGCGCTGCGCAGGGCGCGGCGGATCACATTCACGCCGTCCGGTTTCGTGGACGTAAGCTCAAGAATTGCGGAAACCGTTACTTTCGGCACCTTCACATTCTCGGATGCGACCTTTGCCAGAGCATCCCTGCCTGCATCTGGGAGATCAAACTTGGCAAGAACAGACTCCCCATAGACAGCGATGTCCTCAAACGCAGAATACAGAGAACCATACTCATGATACAGGGCCTCCTCAATCTGCTTTTCCGCAACGTTGCAGTCTTTGGACGCGAACTCAATCCACTTATGGGCTTTCTGTTCGTTCTTCCAGTCCTGAATCTTCTCACGGCGCTGATGTTCATTCACATCTTTGAGGGAAAGATCGATATGGCCGCGGCCTTCATCCACGTGAAGGACCTTACAGACAACCTTCTGTCCTTCACGAATGTAATCTCTGATGTACTTAATCCATCCGCGGGCAATCTCCGCAATCGGGATTAAACCCTGACGTCCTTCATACTCATCCAGGGCAACAAATGCCGCAAAGTCCTTGACCTCCGTCACACTGCAGACGACAAGTTCTCCTTCAATTGGCCAGTCTCTTTCACTCATTGATGCTGTTTCCGAATTTATTCGTAGGTTGCAACTACGTCAGCTTTCAGGTCTGCCTTGCCGCCGGTTGGCTCTGCAAGAACACGACCACATACGATACATTCTACCTTGGAGGATGCCTTCTCGAACACAAGCTGCTCGTGTTCGCAGTCCGGACACTTTACCTTCAGAAACTTGCTCCGATTGTCGCGGTGTGCTTTTACCATTTGTTACTCACTCCGTAAGTTCGAATTTGCCTGCACGGTATCCTTCTCTCAGGTGTGCCTTTCCGCACTCCTTACACCGGTACCGGACATTGATCTTCTTCGTCGGCTTGTCTCCTCCCGGAACCTTGCCGAACTTACCGCGGTTCCCAACAGAACTGCGGCGTGCTTTCTGGCGGTCAATCCAGTGGAGACCGGTCGTCTTACCTTTCTTTACCTTTTCAACCTCGTGCTCGGTGTGTTTCCGGCAGTATGGACAGTAGGTGTTGAACTTAACTGGTTTTTTCATAAATATTGTCCCCTTCTCAAGGAGTCCTCTCGCATCATCTGCGGTCGGAACGGCACAAAAGCGCATAACTTTTGCGCGATACCGAATACCATACTTATTTGCGAAGCCTGATATTTAATGCTATGTCGCGATTGCAAAGAATCTCTGCCATGGGTTGTGGCAGTGAGACGATATCTCCTGGCGAAAGAGTATATATCCGTCCGCTATAATCCTGAAATTCTTCGACTTTATCCCGTACCATGATAACACGGTACGATTCGGGAGCAGTTTCTGCATCGGCACTTCCCTCCGGAAACACTTCATCTGCACGCGCGTCCGAAATATCTGCGGCAACACCCGTACCCGGACCTGCCACCCCCAAAACGGGAGCAGAGGAGGTGAGATCCGGCGGAACGTAGCTGTACGCAGTTGCGGCATCTAATGTTGCCTTTCCATCTAAAAGAGCCTTTCTGCATGACAGTGCCGAATCGGACACCACCTCATACAGTGCCCGCTCGCCAGGCACCATCGCACGCAGCTCCTCGCGGTTAATCTCCTCCCCCGTAGCCTTCGCAAGCGAGAGAGAGAAAATCTTCCGGGTACGTTCCGCATACAGATCCCGGATGTACTCGCGCAGACTGTCACGTTCTTTTAAAAGACTCTGTACCCCTTCACCAAAGGGGTCCTCCATTTTGAGCGCCTCCGCACGCAGGGATGCAAGCTCTGCGTGAACCTCCTCATACAGTGTGGACGGAATCTCCGTAAGCGCCCCGCTGTTTCGCTCGTCAATCAGATACCCGTGAAGTTCCGAGATCGTAATCCTGCCCATCAGACACCCCGCGCAATCTCTGCGATACCCCGGCAGCAGAGAAACACTGCCAGAGCTTCCGGTACTATATTCAGACCGGCGGCAAGATCGTATGTGTTTCCGAGAATTGACATGGACAGTGCAAAGGAACACTCCACCGGTACGGTACGGTCGCCAAACACTACCGCATCTATCAGCGGCTCAAACGAATCCAGCCGGGAAACTTCAAGAGGGGTAACCCGCATACCGGACCCTCCGTGCAGCGATCCCGGGTGCCGGATAAGACGCTTGATATCCGTGGTAACCGGTTCGTCCGCCTGCACCGCATATCCCAGAAGCCGGGTGTGAAATGAGGAGTTGTCCGGGCTTACGATCGCACGGACAACCTTGTTCTCCAGAAGCAGTTCCGGACGGCTCTGTGCAACAGCACGGGTCTTCTCCAGATTTTTCAGAAATCCTGAAATGAACCTTTCTCCAAGATTGTTCATCTCCGAAAAGTACGCGGCCTGTCCCGCGGCATCCAGGGAATCAACGTAGGCAAGTTCTGCAGAAAGGGCAGAACGGTAGCGCATCTTCCACCCGCTGCCCGCAGTAGCGCCGGTAAGCATACTCTCCGGCGAAAGTCCGGTTCCGCAGACATAGTTCACCAGCTCGCGCCGTTCCGCACTGCTCCACCCGCGCACCGTCAGCAGGGGAATGTGGATATGATACCCGCGTCCGCCGGAAAAGTTCACTTTCAGATCCTTCTCGGAAAACCCAAGCTCTGCGGTCAGCATTTCAATCAGCTTGAACAGCTCCTCTTTTACGCGGGCGAGCATCACATCATACGGTCCGTGGACGATGTGATCCGCGTCCAGATCAAAGATCAGGTCCGCCCCCAGCCACCCTTTCTCTCCCATCTGCGCAGCCCCCGGACGGGCATAATACGCGCTGGAGTAGTAGACGTGTGCGGGTGTCATACTTTTGAGATATGCTGTTACCTCATCCTGCGAGGTAAAGGAAAGGTGCCGGCGCATCCCGGCAGTCTTTCCGTCTTTATTGAAAAAGATGAATCCCCACTCCCGTTCTTTGAGAGAATCCGGGAGAAACACAGCTCCGGCTCCCTGAATCTCTCCGTTGTAGTAGGCAGAAAAGCGCTGCCGCAGAAACTCATAGGTCGCCGGCTTCATAGAGTCTTAATCATATATGGACCTGCACGCACATAGCCCTGTTTACGGTAGTAGGGACGAACACCGACACCGCTCATCACCGCGACTCGCCCATATCCTGCTTCGCGCGCGGTTTCCTCTGCACGCACCAGAAGCTTCTGGCCGTAGGACCGGTGCTGCCGTTCCTCTCCCTCACCGTGTTCCCCGAGAGGAACGATACTGCCGTAGACATGCAGTTCCCGGACAAGCGCCGCACCGTCCAGCTCGGACCGGAACACAGACCCCGGAAACCGCAGCCGGACAAACCCGATCAGAGCATCTCCGGCTGCTGTCGAGAGGAAATGCTCGGTTCCGCCGCAGCAGTCATAGGTCAGCGTCTCTTCACGCTCCTCCGCATGGCTGGGCCGCCGTCCGATCTCCCGGCAGCGGATACAGTGGCACTGCATTCCCTGCTCTGCCAGACGTTTCTGTGCCATCTGACGGATATGGCCGTGAATCGAGCCGGACACAATCAGTTTTGCGGGAATATCCCGCTGGATACGCTGCAGCCGCACAAACTCAGGAAGCCGCGATTTTGCATAGGCCAGAAGATCAACCAGTTCATCCTCATCGTAGGTACTGTATGCTCCCGAGCGCCACAACTCCTCCAGCTCCGCACCGGGCGTGACAAGTGTGGGATAGATCTTCAGGAAATCCGGGCAGAACCGGGGATCCGTGAACAACTGATCAAACATCCGGCGGTCGCGGGCGAGGTCGCTGCCGTAGAGGTTCGGCATTACATGAAACCCTACCTTAATGCCTGCGTCGCGCAAAAGCCGGTTTGCCTCTACGCTGTCCGCCACGGTATGGCCGCGTTTGTTGAGCGTGAGCAGCTCGTCG
The DNA here is from genome assembly GCA_023396065.1 of Methanobacteriota archaeon. GTDB lineage: Archaea > Halobacteriota > Methanomicrobia > Methanomicrobiales > Methanocorpusculaceae > Methanocorpusculum. The sequence continues at coordinate 23,597 of JAEWXF010000034.1, read as the reverse complement.
TCCGTGTGCTGGAACCCGAGTTCTACTTTGGTCACACCGAGTTCCAGCATCCGATTAATGTGTTCTTCGCGGCACCAGTCGGGCCGGGTCTCAAACGTTGTTGCAATGCAGCGGACGGCGGAGGATTCATTCTCCTGCATCATCTCTGCCATACTCCGGGACGAGGACGGCACACCCGCAAACTCATTCATCCCCCGCAGGCATTCGGAGACAAACCATTCCTGATACGCAGGGTCGCGGGCGGTCATCGTCCCGCCCATGACGATAAGTTCTGCTTTGTCCACATGATGACCGAGCAGCCGGAACTGGCCAAGCCGTGCCGTTACCTGACGATAGGGATCATATGCATTCTGACGGGCACGGAGTGCGGCAGGTTCCTCACCGGTATAACTCTGCGGTGACTGAAACACGTGATCAGGTCCGCCCGGACAGGGCAGGCATTTCCCGTGCGGACAGGCACAGGGAGAGGTCATTACTGCAATCGGAGCAACCCCGGAAAGTGTCCGGGTCGGTTTTACCAGGAGAACTTTTCTGACCGTTTCATATTCGTCGGGCGTTGCCGCTGCAAGAATGGCAGAATTTTTTGGCATAACCGCAAGAGAGTACTTCCGGCAGACCGCAAGCTTGATGCTCTGAATGTCGGGATCGGGCGAGGAAAAAATCAGGGAGATAATCTCCCGCAAATGTTCAGGAGTCGAAGACTCTTGAGACGCCTCAAGTTCCTCCGGGACTTGGACAACCGCATGCTCGTCCATAGTAGTATCGGAAAAGAGTTAGTGTTCCGCAACTGCTCCGGTTCCGGAGTCACGGGTAAAGGTGGTTGCACTCTCGCTGTCCATCTGGGAATCAGCTGCAGTGGTATGGCCGGGAAGATTACCGGATGCTTTCATCTCGGCAACAATTTCGTTCCCCAGTGTCAGCAGGGCAACCCGGTGGAGATTCTTATTTTTATGGATGTGAATCGGCGATATCTGCAGGGCGTCATAGTCTGTGGTCGAAACGGTATTGCCGGAGACGGACTCATAGTATTTTTTGATCTGTACCATGAGCAAATGTAAATGAAGCAACTCTTCTTTCTGCATGAGGAAACACCTTCAAAAGATTACTTACATTTGTCTGCTCATTTACAGATATAGGTTATTGGTGACGTTTATATCTGAGAAGAAACGAGTTCGGAAAACACACTGTAGCATGGTGGAGTTCCCGAAATATTACCGTCGGTTTTTCAAAACAGACGGTGCGCTTTGTCTGTTTTGTGCATGTGCGCTGTACCGGGGGCCGATCGTCTGATGACGGATGAATTGGTTCATGCAATAGCAGGCGCTCTGTTCGGGGTTGCCGTGGGTGACGCGATCGGCTCGACCTATGAAGGTCTGATGCCCGGCTCCCGGAGGAATCTCCGGATGGCCGGCGGGGGTCAGTTCTCTCTGCCGAAAGGTGAGGTCACTGACGATACACTGATGACCCTTGATCTGGCGGAGAGCCGGCTGGAGAGAGGATACTTCGACCGTGATGCATTCCTCTGCCGGATGGTCCAAACCGTCCGGGCCAATCCGGGACCCTTCGGCAGAACCACCCGGACGCTTGTTTCCCTGCTGGAACAGGGGTGTATGCCGGATGCCGCAGTCCGGGTTGTCGACAGCGTCCTGGGAAGCCGAACGAACGGCAGTGTTATGCGGACGATACCAGTTGGTATTCTGGAGCCTGCGGCGGCGCGGCGTGTGTCAGCCTTTACGCACTATGACCCTGCGGCCGGTGAGTGCTGTGCGGTTGTGTCCCGCATGATCGCGGAGCTGATCCGGGGCGCCGGACGAGACGAGGCGTATGCCGCGGCACGGAGGGTTACGGACGTAGAGGAGATCTTCGTCGGAGATCTGATACCGTCCGTGGATGCGGTTGAGTCAACCAGATGTGCTCTGCACTGTTTCCTCTCCGGAGAAAATGTTCGGGATGTGGTGGAGCGCGCGGTCTCTCTTGGAGGAGATACGGATACCATTGCGGCAGTTGCTGGGGGAATGGCAGGAGCGTTCTGGGGAGTTGACCGGATTCCTGATGACTGGACACGCGGGTTGCTGGTCAGAAAACGGGTGGAAACTGTGGCGGAGCGGATACTGAGTGAGTATGACCCCTCATCGATCTAATATCCTGCAACCACACAGAACAGCCTGCTCCGCACCTCAGGCGGACAGAGTGCCGTCCCCTTCGCGACCCGCTCCGAAGAATATCCGAGATCCTCACAGACCGCGATACGAATGTCCGGAGATACAGCAGCAAGCGCAGCTGCCAGCTTCTGAACAGAAAATGCAGGATCCGCAATAATAAACACCGAATGCCCCGCCCGGACATCATCCGCCGCCCGCCGGACTGCCGCCGCATGATCCTTTCCATGCGCATTCACCACCGCCACATTCGTCCACGGCACCTTCAGCCGGGCAAACGCCACCTGCAGCGACGAAATCCCCGGAACAACAACCCCCGGAAGATACCCAAGCCCCGCCATCAGCGGGTCGCCGGTTGACAGCACCACCGAACCCTGCGGCAGAGACCGCAGGTCTGCATAATCCTCAATCTCGCAGACAACCGCATCCTTTGGCAAACAGGGACGCGCAATCTCAATCGCCCGGGCTGATCCGTAGACCAGACGTGCAGACCGGAGTTTCGCAGCTGCCTCACCGGTCAGCATCCCTTCTCCGCACCCGGCCCCGACAATCGTCACCGGCGCAGTCACCACACCCGTATCCCCGAGAATCTCCCCGTCCCGATCTACCAACACCACCCGCAGCCAGGGATACCGTTCCCGTATCCCGGCCAGCTCCGCAGTCACCGCATCACTGCCGCACGATGATGCAACCATCTCCTCAACCGTCGCAAATCCCCGGCTCGTAGCCGTCTCCGGATGGAAAAACCGCAGAATCAGACCGGGCAGACCGCAGAGAACCGCCTCCTGGCAGAACCGTGCCGCCGCAAGCGCCTCGGAAATCTTCGAACCCGCAAGAACCACCTCATACTCCGGAAACAGCAGCCGCGAGTATCGTAAGCCGATACGCCCCGTCGTAATCACCACCTGCTTCGCAGACCTGATCCGTTCCGCGACCGTCTCCTCCAGATGATCATCCCACGGCTCCACAAACCCGGTCGTTCCCACCACAGAAATACCTCCCAGAACCCCCACCTTCGGGTTCAGCGTCCGTGCCCCGATCTTTTCGCCGTCCGGAATCCTGAGGGTCACCGCCGCCGCTGCAACGCCGGCCGCACGGCACCCCTCCTCAATTGCAAAAAAAATACAGGCACGTGCCTGTCGTCCGATCGCAGGCTCCCCCAGCGCATACCGGGGTGTATCCCGGACAAACCGTCCCACCCCCTCGCCCGTCTCAAACGAAAGTACATCCGCCGTCCGTGCCTCGGCACAGATCAGAATACCGGCAGTCACATCATCCGGATAATCCCCGGAAAACTTCCGGCACTCACTGTATCCGTTCCTCCCGGAGACCGGAACCTCCGCCCGGACTCCGCAGGGAAGCAGCAGAGGAGCCATTGTAACCTCCGCACCCGACAGAGATGCAACCGCCGCATACACCGCCGCCGCCGCAGTCGTACCGGTCGTAAACCCGCGCCGGAGAACCGACCCGTTGGCGGTCAGCACGCCAAACCCGCTCTCCGCAAGTGATCGTTTCGCCTCATCCGTACACCGTGCCACCCACGCCTCAGGATAGGAAAAACCGCTCACCGGATCAATCATGCTGCAGTTCAGAGTACATCGTAATAATCTCATTTAAGGACGCAACCGCCACCGGCGTACCGCCCCGGGTACCTACATTCGAAACGGACGGAACCGCCTTCGTCCGCAGAAGCTCCTTCGACTCAGCCGCATTCACAAAACCCACCGGAGTCCCGATGACCAGAGCCGGACAGATCCCTTCATCCACAAAGGAACAAACCGTCAGCAGTGCACTCGGTGCATTTCCGATCACCACAATAGATCCGGCAATCTGATCCTTTAGCGCAGCAAATCCCGCTGAACTCCGGGTAATACCCTGTTCCCGGGAAATATCCGCACCAAAATCCAGTGCACAGGAAACCGGGGACGAATGGCCGCGCTTCTGAATCCCGGTCAGAACCATCCGGATATCCGTAAAAATCGGCGCTCCCGCATCCAGTGCCGCAAGACCTGCAGCTACCGGATCCCCGGAAAACCGCAGCAGATCTGCCATCGCCCAGTCACCAACAGCAATCGAACACCGCTGCCGGATACGATCCTCAGGCGTCGCATTTCCGACCGCTTCCCGTGCAAGACAGCGGCTCCGCGACGAAATCGAAAATCCCTCCGGCGTATCAGCGCCGATATCAGTATACGTATTTTCTGTGGTACCCGCGGGGTGTAATAATTCCTTTGACATCTCCGTCACAACTCCAAAATCTGGTTTCCTCTCCACCGATAATCAGGATGGAGTGCATATCCACAAGCTCAACATTTTCCCCCAGTGACTCAAGCGTCACCACAAAGGCCTCCTCACCTTCGCGGAACACATTCTTCACCACACCGACCGGTGTTTCGGGGGTCCGGTACTTCAGCGCAATTGAGATTGCTTTCCCGAGGTTCAGCGGTCTCCCGTGACTCCGTGGATTATACAGCGCCACCGGAACCCCCATCTGAAACGCAAGTTCCAGACGTTGTTCAATCGTCTCCCAGGGCGTCAGAAGATCAGACAGACTCATCGTCACATAATCTCCTGACAGCGGGGATCCGAGCCGGGACGCCGCCGCAGTCGCTGCTGTAACGCCTGGCAGAACCTCAACCTGCTGGTCGGGAAATTCATGCTCCACAACCTCCAGCACAATGCTGGCCATACCGTACACGCCTGCATCCCCGCCGGAGATCATAGCCACGTTGTGGTCCGCAGAAAGCCGCACCGCTTCCCGGGCACGCTCAACCTCTTTTCCCATCGAACTGCGGATGATCTGCTTGCCGCGCAGAAGCGGTTCCAGCATATCCAGATAAAACGCATTTCCGATGATAACATCCGACGCAGCAATCGCTTTCATCGCTGCCGGCGTCAGCTGCTGCATACTGCCCGGTCCGGAACTGATTATCCAAAGAATACCCATATTTTATGCTCCTATAGCAATTGTAACCCTGCCATACACGGTTTTGTGCAGAATCAACGTACCGGTCCGGGATAATGCCAGTGCGCACGGCTCGGCAACCCCGCAGAGTCCCAGCATCCCTGCACGGGACGGACTCACCGGTACTTGTGCATTAATGGTCTTATCGTCAAGGAAAATGAGGTTACCGGACAGGGACCGGATTGCCTCATGCAGTCCCGTCTCATGAAACTTCTTCAGCGTGGACGCATACAGCGTCACATCCTGCGGATCAACCCCCGCATCCCGGCAGGCGGACGCAACCGCTTCGGTGATCTCCGCAGCCGTTGTTCCAAGCTGGCATCCGATACCCATGACGTAGGGGGAATCGTTGACCAGCACCGAAACGCCGGGGTTTGCCAGAAGAATCTTCGGCGGATCCACCCGGAGTACCGGGACCTCTCCGTCGAGAACTGCCCCGTTCACCGTCCGGGTTGACGACCGGTTCACCACCGTCATGTGATTGGCTTTTGCGGTCTCTTCCACGGACGGACGTCCCATCACTTCCGTGGCGGTCGAAAGTACCGGCGTAATTCCTATCTCTGCCAGCCGTTTTGCGCATTCGTTGCCGCCGTGATGTCCGCCGAGAACCGGAACCGCATAGTGCATGTCCGGGGTCACGACAACCACTGCGGGATCATGCCATTTGTCCGTCAGGAGCGGCGCACAGCCGCGAACTGCAATCCCTGCGGACATCAGGGCAACGATCACCTCTGCCCGGGGGTAAAGGTCAGCAAACACCGTCTGCGTGTACGGCACCAGCTCTGCGTCCAGAAACGTCGCAATTTTCTCCCCGGCCGGGAGAAAACGGGGCAGAGCAACTACTGCAATGTTCATCCGTACAGGTGCGAGTTGGTATAGGCTGCATGAATTCCTGCAACCACGTTGCCGACGATAATCAGGGCTGAACGGGTAATCCCTTCTTCATGCACTTTATCTGCGATGTCCGATACTGTTCCGCGGATGATTTGCTGATCCGGCCAGGATGCATGATACACTACCGCGACCGGCGTTTCCGGGGGCCGCTGCAGTTTTCTCATCACCGCGTCAATGTGACCGGTTGACAGAAAGATTACCATCGTTGTTCCGTGGGCCGAAAGTTCGGTGAGCTGATCTGCATCCAGTGTCTCACCGGCAGACCGGGTGACAATCACCGACTCGGATACGCCCCGGAGGGTATACTCGGTTTTGAGTGCTGCGGCGGCACCAAACATTGAGGATACGCCCGGCACAATCTCGGCTGTGATTCCCATCGCTTCCAGAGGTGCCATCTGTTCGACGATCGAGCCGTAAATTGCCGGGTCTCCCGAGTGCAGGCGGACGACCTGTTTTCCGGCGCGGACGTTTTCCGCAATGACCCGGACGATATCCTCCAGTTTCATGCCCCATGAATCCAGTTTCAGGGGGGCGGGCGAGGCGTCAACCAGTTCGGGATTTATCAGTGAGCCTGCATAGATCAGGACGTCAGCCTCTTTCAGAAGCTGCATGCCTTTCACGGTGATCAGGCCGGGGTCTCCGCAGCCTGCACCGACGATAGCGTATTTCATATCTTCCTCGCAATCAGTATCGAAAAGTAGTTGGTTTTCTCCGGGAGGTCGTCGGTGTAGACGGTCTCCCCGTCCATGTACATCCGTTCCACCACGATGAAGTTGTTGAACCCCTCGCTGCGAAGCGCCTCGGCACGTTCCCGCGGATGGGTGACTTTCATCAGGATTTTGGTTTCCGGGATCTGTGGTCCGTCGGTTACCAGAAATGCTCCGTTCACCGGGATCTTTGCATGCGATGCAACCGCCGTGATCGAGCTGATGCCGGGTACGGTGGACACCTCTAGTTCGGGATACATCTCCCGCACCATCCCTGCTAGCCGGGAGAATGTGGAGTAGTAGTTCGGATCGCCGATAAGTCCGAAGACGGCAGTGCCGGTCTTTGCCGCCGGCAGAATCTTTTCTGCGTTCCTCTGCATGCATGCGGTGATCACCGCTTCGTCGCGGGTCATCGGGAACTCCAGCGTTCCGATGTTTTTGGCATAGGGTCTGACGAGTTCCAGAGCGATTCCGCCCGGAACAAACACGGTATCTGCAGCCCGGAGAATCTCCACTGCTTTCAGGGTCAGAAGTCCGGCATCTCCCGGACCAAGACCGACGCCGATCAGCATTTAGGGCCTCCGTGGATGATATATATCGGGTTGATGGGTTGAAACATAATACGTCCTGTTAGGTCATGGGACCGCGAGATCTGCAGGTGTACTGCCTCACGGAATATTCCAAGTGTCTTCATGGTATGTACCGCCTCGACGGCGGTTTCCAGAAGCACGGCGTTTACTACAATGCTCCGGCAGCCTTCTGTGTCCAGGGCGGTCAGAAGCGCGGAGAGGTCCCGGCTGCCGCCGAAAAATGCACAGTCAACCGGCAGGTGTTCTGTCCGGAAAAAGTCCAGGGCTTCCCCGGCGAATGTCCGCACCTGCGGATATCTGCCGCAGGACTCCTGCATGCAGGCCATGGCGGCATTTCTCCGGTCAATGCCGTAGACGATGCCGGTCTCCCCGGTCTGTTTTGCCATTTCTGCGGTAACCATACCGGTACCGCAGCCGATGTCAGCGACTGTGTCTCCCGGCCGGATGCCAAGCTTGGCAAGGGATACGGCCATTACTTCCGGTTGTGTGGGTCCTCCGGGCAGATTCATAAAAACTCCGTTGTATGAAAAATACAGGGTACTGTATGCAGTCATCACAGTAATAAATGGTGTCAGTCTTTTTCCGGATGTTATTCGAACATACCACTTCCTAATGTGGGGGGTCGCTGCTGCCCGCTGCGGGGCAGCGACCCCGCACAGGAACTGATATCTTCGACTACTCGCCTTTCAGGCTTGGAGAGGGTTACCCCGAGTGGGGAGAACCCACCAATGGAAGACCTAAAGCGCCGCCGCTTCGCTCAGTCGTCGCTTTCGGTCTTCCGTTGCAGGGTTCCCTGTTGAGTGGGCCTTAAATGCGGGGACTCTCTTTCCGGATGTTTTTCCAGATATGTTGCATCCGGACCCATGGCATGAAGTTCGTCCAGAGTATTGATGTTGCGGAACGTTTCCAGTTCCGGGTCAAACGTCCGGAACTCTTCGGGTCTGACCCGCAGGGTGTTCAGGGAGTTGACCATATCCCGCAGAGACAGGGACTCATGATTCTCCACATATTTTTTCACTGCTTCTACCCGGTATACTGCGTGGAGAGGTTCGATATCCGTGTTTTCCCACTCAGGAATCACGGCATCGTAGTTGCCGATATGGTCAAAGAGATAGGTCACAATCGGTTTATGAATGGTGGGCATATCACAGGCTGCGATGAACACAAGCTCTCCCCGGATTTCCTCAATACCGGATGCAATCCCGCCGATCGGACCAAGCCCGCGTTTTTTGTCCCAGGTACAGCGGACGTGGTCCGGGAGATCAACGAATCGTTCCGCCTGCTCGGGACTGCGGGCCACGATCAGGATCTCATCGGTAATGCCGGTGAATGCAGCAATCAGCCGGGAGATAAAGGAGCATCCTTTGTAGAAAAAGAAATATTTTTCCCGGCCGTTTACCCGTTTTGCCTCACCGCCTGCAAGAATCATTGCGGAACGGACTACCTTCTGCATCGCAGTTCCTCCTTGAAATGCACAAGGTGCACAATCGTCCGGTTGACCGGTACCGCAATCCCGTGCTTCTCCCCAAGAGAAACAACTGCGCCGTTGATATAATCAACCTCCGTTGGTCTGCCGGCGGCAATATCCTGATACATCGAAGAGTAATGCTCTGCTGTCGGCGGAATCTTTTCCTGTTTCAGAAATTCCAGGTACCCTTTCGCCGAGCCGCCGGGCAGTATGACATGTTCCGCCTCGGCAACGGCGAACGCTTCATGGACAATACCGGTGATAATATTCCAGGCAGGTGTTGCCAGCAGATCACCGTAGGGACATTCCATCACCGCCCCCAGCGGGTTTAAGGAGCAGCTGTAGAGTGCTTTGGACCAGACGACGTTTTTCACGGTCTCCGACGCCGACGAACGCATACCGGCCCGGTTGAACAGGTCGGTCAGCGTCCTGACTGCTTCGTCGCACCCTGCAGGGAATCTGCCGAACACCGTCTCACCGCCGTCCACCGATACATATACCGCATTGTCACCTTTCCACTCAAATCCGGTGATGATCATCGCGCCGATTACATGGCCGGTATATTCACGGATGATCTCTTCGTTGCCGATGCCGTTCTGCAGGCTCACAACGTCTGCATCGCCAAAGAGATGATGATACTGTTCACAGGCCTCCCGGGTCGCTGCTGATTTGGTGGAGATGATAATATAATCCCATGTACCTTCGGGAACGTCGGTTCCGCAGGGAAGCCGGAACGTTTCATTTCCCCAGATTCCTGACAGAACAAAGCCCTCCTTCTGAATGGCTGCTGCATATCGTTCCCGGCAGACGGCAAACACCTCGCAATATTTTGACAGTTTCGCAGCAACACTCAGGCCCACTGCTCCCGCTCCCAGTATAAGTATCCGCATTTCAATCGCAGTAAGGTAGTTCGCGCTGTGACTACATTAAATAAAACGATTCACCCCGAGATACGGGAAAATCGTTTCACGGGAGAAAACTTCGCGCATTCCAAGGGATGTGATGTCGGGAAATTATACAAATTATATCGTTTGAAAAACGTATGGTATGAATTATATCTCAAAAAATATCTTATTGGTGACGAGATTCTTATATAGCCCTCTCACCTAAAGTAAGGGTATGCATAAAAAGCATCTGCTGATTGCTGCGGCATTTCTCGTGTGTGTTGCCGCCGTGTTTGCTGCCGGATGTACATCCGGGCCGGCGAACACAAACGGGACCCCGACGGTGGAGGTTCTCTACACCGGAGCCGGCACCATGCCGGGACTGCTCGCAACCGGAAAAGTTGACGGATATATGATCTGGCAGCCCTTCGTGGCCGTCGGTGTTGAAGGCGATGTGGGGAAAGTTGTCTCCTACAGTCAGGATCTCCCGCCTGCAGGAGCCTGGAAAGATCATACCTGCTGTGTTTTTGGGGCAAACTCCGAGGGCCTGAAAAATCAGGATATGACCACTGTCCTGACCGGACTCATGATTCTGGGCAACAAGTACATCAATGATTATCAGGGCAAGGCCGCCGAGCTCACTGCAGACTGGCTGTTTGCCAGCAGTAACATGACCTATGGTGAAGTTACGGTAAACTCCGTGGATGCGATGAAGGCATCGATTCCGACGATTAAGTTCTCCAGTAATGTTACGGATTCCTGGAAACTGAGTAATTATGAATTCTTACTGACCCAGCGTGAACTGGGGACGGTGACGAAGAAACTTGCCAACACCTCTGAAGAGGAGTCCGCGGCGATTCTCTACGACTTCGGTCCCTATGAGTCTGCAGCCGCACAGATTACTGCAGGAACGTTTACGACGCCGGCAAAGGTGTCCACGCCGATTGGTATTGGATATCTGCCCAGTGATCATGATGCCCCGCTCTTTGTCCTCCTGAAAGACTGGACGTACTTTAAGGACACCTACAACACGTATCTGAAACCTGTTCAGGAGAAGACCGGTAAGATTACCGATGCAGAACTGTACGTGAACGGCGAAAAAATTGCTGACGTGAAGCTGGTTGAAGGGTCCGGAGGACCGCAGCTGATGACGCTTCTTTCGCAGAACACGATTCAGTATGCGATTGCTGGAACACCGCCGTTTGTTACTGCAATTGATGCAAGCACCGGAAATATGGATCTGAAGATTCTGTCTCCGATTATGCTTGAGGGATCCGGACTGGTTGTCAGTACCACCGCTCCGGCCAACGACTGGAACAGTTTTGTGACCTGGGTCACGGAACGCAGCGCTGCCGGAAACAATGTTATCATTGCTGATCCGCAGCCGGGATCTATTCAGGATGTCCAGTTAAAGGCCGCACTGAAAGATGCAGGTATTGAGATAGTTCTGATGAAATAATCTGTGTGGGTAGTGCCACCATCTCTTTTTTTTCGATATTGTTGAGAGATACCTGCGGTATCGTTTGGAGAAAAGACGTTTAATATCCGGGTTTTTGTCCAGGAGTCTGCGACTCTTGAGACGTCTTACGTCCCTTCGGAACATGTCCGTAGAGTTTTTTCCATTTTCGTTCCAGCACATACCCGGCGTTTGCCTGATGCAAAAGACCGGACAGTACCTCCGGATCGTCCGGCAGATGATAGGTACAGATGGCAACCTTCGGGCCTGTGGTCAGGACTGTCTGTGCACCGGCAAGCATCTGGCGCTCGGCACCTTCAATGTCAGCTTTCAGGAAATCCACGGTCAGACCATGATTCTCAGCATACGTATCCACAGTCGTCACCGGCACCCGGACCTGCCGGCCCGCTTGCGGCAGAACCATCGAAGATCCGACCAGCGTGTCCGGGAGCACCGTAAACTCCGCAACCCCAACTTCCGCGCCCAGAGCAGCCGGCACGATGGTCACCGCATCCGCAATCTCTGGGTTGAAGGAAAGTGTCTTCTGCAGAAGAAGACGTGCCTCCGCAATCGGCTCAAATGCATACACCTCCGCGCCCCGCAGCGCCGCAAGTAGAGAGAAGACTCCGAGATTTGCACCGCAGTCGAAAACCACATCCCCGGAACAGAGCTGAACCGCTCCCCGCTCATACGGCCCCTCGTCCACATAGTGATATCTGCCGAGAACCGCCGGAAACAGAATGTCGCCGATCTCCATTGCATAATACGCCTCTTCCCGGGTCGGATGCGGAGAGTCGGACAACAACGGAAGCCGCAGACCCCCGATATCCAGGCAGTGATCCCGTGCCACAGCGTATTTTTCCCGGATTACCTCATACTGATACCGGTAAAACTCCTCTGTGCGGTCATTCCGCGTCAGATATGACCTGAGACCGTCAAAAAGAGGAACACGGGATCTGGAATGGTTCATGATTCATCATCAGCGGGAGATGCCTCTTTGTCTGCGGCCTCACGCTTTACGATCCGGAAACTGGCGATGAATCCGATCAGGAGATTCGAGTAGTAGAGAATCAGCCGCAGCAGCACCACAAAAATACCGATAACCGCCGACGGCAGAATTAGCGAGTAAAACGCCGCATAGCTCACCTCGGCAATACCCGCACCGCCCGGCGTTGTCGGGAACATCAGAATGACCGCGATAATCAGCTGGAACACAATTGATAACAGAAGATTTGGTGGGTATCCGAGACCCATCAGAATGACCGAAGCAATCGCATACTCACAGATCCAGAACGCGACCGACAGGAGAAACCCATAGACCAGGCCCATACGGGCACGACCGGCAAACAGTTCAAATGTTTTGTACAGCCGGTCAATAGCCTCGTCAATCGTCACGGAAAGGTTTTCAATCCGGGTACTGTCCCATTTTTTCGTGAAAAACCCGGCAATTTTATATACAATTTTCCGGATAAGATTCGGTCTGCTGAGCATCACCGCAAGAAGTATCAAAAGACCGATGAACAGCGCAGTTGCCGCCCAGGCGCCAAAGATCAGCATCTCCGGAATCTCTCCGTTGTTATATACAATGGAGAACAGCCCCATGCCAAAGATTACTCCGAGCACCAGAAGCACCGCTTCCAGCAGCCGTTCCACCAGCACCACTGCGGTAGCATCGGCAACCGGCATACCCGCCTTATACAGCTCATGAATGCGGATCGGTTCACCGCCAATCTGGGACGGCGTAACGGACGCGACCAGCTGCCCGGCACACACCATATTCACGCAGTGCGAATAGGCAATCCGGTATCCGAGCGACTTGCACATGACCTTAATCCGCAGTCCCCAGATACCCATCGCCAAAAGATGCAGGCCGAATGCCAGCAGAAGATACCATGGATTCAGGTTTTTCAATGCAGTAATGGTATTTTCGTCAAACGTCAGAACAAGGACGACTGCCAGAATCACCATCGAAAGACCGATAGAGATCCATAACCATTTTTTCTGCTTTGAATCCATGAGACACCGGGAACGAGTTATATAGACAATTCGACCGCTGATAACTTAAAGTTGTAACCCGGATCCGCAGATCAGGCCTGTGCAGGTTCTGCGTCCTCCGCCTGCGGTGTCCGGGTTTCCCGGCGGACAATACGGAGACTGGCGACAACACCCACAACCACATTGAAGTAGTAGAGAATTAACCGCCAAAGCAGAACGAACACACCAACCAGCGGCATGGGGATAATCAGAGCGTAAAATGCGGCGATACTCACCTCTGCCACACCGACACCTCCCGGTGTCAGCGGAATCATCATGATCATCGCAATCAGCAGCTGGAGAATGAACGAGAGAACAAAGTTCGGTTCCAGCCCCAGACCCACCATGAGCACTGACGCAATCACGAACTCTGAGGTCCAGAACAGAATCGTCATCAGCAGGCCAAGCAGCAGACCAAGTTTCGACCGGCCGGCAAAGTGTCCGATTGTCACATAGAACTGATCAATGGTACAATCGATCTTCTGAAACAGCATATCCACCTGAGCCGATTCCCAGCGGCGGGTAAACAGACCGGAAATCTTTCGGACGAGAATTTTCGTCCAGAGCGGCCGCTTTACGAGTACTGCAAAGAGAATCAGCAGACCGGCAAATACAGCCGTTGCCATGTAGGCAACTCCCATATAGATTGCCGGGAAGTTCAGGTATCCGAACATCTCACCGAGGAGATACACTCCAATAACTGTTCCGACCGCAAGCACAATGCCGTCGAAGACCCGTTCCATGAGAACGACTGCGGTTGCATCTGCGGTCGGCACGTCCGATTTGTACAGTTCATACACCCGGACAGCTTCCCCGCCGACCTGAGACGGTGTTACCGCTGCCACCAGCATATTGGCACAGACCAGATTCAGTGAATGAAAGAACGGAACCGCATAATTCAGCGACCAGCACATCAGCTTGATCCGCAGCGCCCAGAAAACAATAGAGAAGATATGCAGGATAAGACCGAGCACAATATACCATGGGTTGCATTTTTGCAGGGCAACAAGGGTATCTGTATCAAACGTCAGCAGAAGCATGACAACCAGTGCTACCACACTGATGCCGATTGAGATAAACAGCCACTTCTTCTGCGTCTGATCCATGGGACAAAACTCGCGTGCCTAGGTATTGCATCGGATGGAATAAATACTTATTACTGGGCCCGGGCGGCCCGGATGTAGCGGTGCAACAGAATATTTTCCACAAAAATTCGTTCTCCGCCGTTTTCATACAGCTCAAAGCCCAGATGATACACAATCAGATCTGCATTGATCCGCCGGGCAAGGTCCATCAGCGGCGGAATAATCTCGGTGCCCGGACGGATTGCATAGATGACATCCGCTCCGGTGTACAGGGACAGGGTCGGGGTGAACACATCATCTACGACGGACGGAACCGGTGTATCAGGATACGGGTGAACGTCCGTGCAGAGAACCGGGATTCCCGCAGCCATGATGATTTCAGCAGCGATGGTTTTTCCGCCGAACCCCACTTCCACGGCCCGGTGATACTGATCACGAATATAGGTCCCGACCGCGGTCTCAATCTGATTATAGCCCAACTGGAAAATCCTCCGGTGTCTTCACTCTTCAATACGTTTATGTCTCCCGTAGTGAAAATATCTACGACATGGGCGTACATCTTTTCTGGGACAGTCGTGTTCCTATAGGTCTGACCCGACCGGTTTCTGAGGAGCTGAGTGCTGTTCTTGAGATGCCGGTCTCCCGGATTGACAACGGTACGTTTCCCCTTGAAGGGTTTGATCCTCTCCGCTATCAGTGTGATGCGGTAAAAATTCTGACAAAACTGGATATGTTCCGCCGGAGGTCGCCGCATCTGTTTAAACCGGCTGAGATGGATCTGGATTTTTACAACAGGTTTCATCATCTGCATGAGAAAGTGCTGCTGGTAACACCGGCTGATTTGTATGAACCGCTGGCGGATTTTGTGTTTGGTCTGGCGTATCCGTCCCTCGGCGTGGCGGTGGTGTCTCCGGCCCGGTTGACGAATGAATACTACGGCCGTCATCCGGATGATGATGCGTTGATCGACCGGATTGTAAAGGAGGGGGCACATGAGATTGGGCATCTGTTCGGGCTGGAGCATTGTGAGAATCCGGGATGTATTATGTACTGTCCGCGAAATCTTGATGATCTGGATCGGAAACGGAAATATTTCTGCGGGAAATGCAGGATTCAGCTGAACGGACAGACTGAGGGAGATCTGTACTGAATGAATCCGGCAGAGGTTCCCTGGGTTGTTGTCTGGGGATACGGTGCGGATATCCGGGCGACGGTACAGACGCTGACAATTCGTCAGTCCGGGGAGGTTCGCCGGTATCCTCTGGATTCGCTGCGTCATCTGCTGATCGCCGGCGGTCATACGATGCAGACTGCGGCAATCGGGCATCTGCTGGATAAGGAGATTGCCGTGACGTTTTACGATGCGCACGGGATACCGGAGGGTATGCTGCATCCGGCAGGTTTTGCGGGATATCCGCTCCGACCGATGCAGAAGGCCGCGCCGGTCCATAAGTATGCGATGGCGGTTATTACTGCGGCTCACGGGGCACGAATGCGGTTTCTCCATGAACTGGCGGAGAGAACCGATGGTGGGCTCTATTATAAGGGGGAACTGGAGATCCTGACGGATGCGGCACGGGAACTGGAGTTTCTGGTTACGATGCCGGAGATTGTACGGGCGTTTCTGTTGTGTAAGAATATGTATTATGAGATTCTTTCACGGGTGGTTCCGGAGGAACTCGGGTATCACCGGCGGGAGAAACCGCCGTATGCGGATCCGGTAAATGCGCTGTTCTCCTACGGGTATGCGATTCTTTCCGCAAATATTACGCTGGCGATTGAGGGGGCGGGGCTTGATCCGGCACTGGGGATGCTGTACGGGTCGGTGCTTCCGGCAGGGCGAAGGAGAGCAGCGGGGATTCTGGATTTGCTGGAGGCTGCGGCTACGCCGATGGTTGACCGGGCTGTGGTGGGGATGGCGGCCGACGGGATGCTTGCGGACGGGTTTGAGGTGAGTTCACGCTGTCTGCTGACAGAACCGGTTCTCACGGAGATGAACCGGCGTCTGGCGGCATCGATTGATCAGCGGGTGATTAATGAGAATGTGTGTGCCTATGCGGAGGCTATACAAACCGGTTCAGCTTGTGCGCTGCGGTTCGGCTGATGCGGTCTCCTCTTCCGGTTTTTCTGAGGAGCGGATATTTTCCAGAATGTGCTGGGAGAGCATTTTGACGGTCAGGCCGCCGAAGAAGTACATTCCTCCGGGTTTTCCGTTGACCTCGGCGATGACCAGCCATTCGGTCCGGTCAGAGAGGATGGCAAGTTTGGGTGTGACTACATGACCGTCCGGGAGTCCCAGTTCTACCGGAGGCGTGGGGTTCATCAGGTCGTTCAGACTTTTTTTAGCGACATAGCAGGGAACCGGAATGCCGGCTGCATCTGCGTCGGTTCCGGTTACGAGGTAGAGGGAAATTTTTCGTTCCTGCCGTGCGGTCCGGGCGAATACCCGGAGGTCCGGGATGTAGTCCCTGAGGCAGGCGGGGTCATGGCAGAGGATGATCAGTTCTTTTTTTGCCTGTTTGAGCAGCATCCGGGTTCTGTTCTCCACGGCCCATGCGGAGGTCAGTTCATGCGCCTGCAGGAGTATCCGTTCCTGCGGGATGCCTGCTTCCAGGGTCAGCAGGTACTCCTGGGCCTCCTCTAGTGCCTGCTGTGACTTTTTTTTCAGACAGTCGAATGTTTTGATGATGTCCTGGACATAGTATCGGACCGGGGTTGTGGGAGAGGAATGAATGAATCCCCGGTCTTGTAAAGAGGAGAGGCATTCATAGACTTTGTTGCGGGGTACGCTGCAGAGTTCGTATATTTCGCGGGGCGTTGCAATCTTTAACTGAAACAGTACCTGATACACCTTTGCTTCATTTTCACTCATGCCGATGCGCCGCATCCTCTCCAGAAACTGATCCATAGATATAGGATATTTTCTGCCGGAGGAATACATTCTTTTCGTTGAAATCGGGGAAAAACGTCGGCTGATACCCTTTGGGGTCACACCATTCTTATATGAGCCGGTTGCGGACATCTAGAGAGAATGTCCTGACCGATTTCCCTCCGTGTTCAGGATATGGGAGGTTTCATACAGAAGCTACATCAGAACTTTACAGAGATACACAGTCCGCCAATTACTGTTTCAGGACTGTTCTCATATGATAGGGGTGAACGCCGGCTGCCAACTCTGGCATTTCCTCTGTTTTTCAGACTTCATACCCCACCTATACAAAATATCATTCCATAGATTATGACACTGAATAATCCGTCTGTCCTTACAAAAATCTGCGATTATCTGTACCGGTGCGAGTCCCGCGGCTGCCGGTATCACCGGGCAAAGGATATTGCAGCTGATCTGAATCTCACGTCGCGTGAGGTCGGATATTATCTGCAGTATCTTGCCGTGACCTCTACCGAACTTGACGTCCGGAAATGGGGATGCTCCAAGAGTACCTCCTGGAAAGTGACGCCGCGCGGTAAATGAGCCGCTGAAATATTTTCTCTCTACTATTTAACACAGTTTCATACTGAGGTGAGTGAACCAAATCTTGATACATATTTTTGACACCATACAAAATTTTCTGGTACGGAAACCGTTTTTCGTCGGCTGCTTTCTGGTAATTATCCTGGCGCTGGCGGTTTTCGGCGTGATGAGTATGAGCATGGAGACGGATGTCAATTCATCTGATCTCGACAGCCATGAGTCCTATGTGTATGAGAGTTACGACAAGTACTTCTCATCCGAGTCGATTATTCTCATGGTCCAGACCGATTCGGTTACGGATGCCAATGTGGCAGAGAAGGTCGACGCACTGGAACGGCAGTGGGAGTCATATGACGGTATCTCCTCGGTTACCGGGCTATATGATGTAGTGGCTGCTGCCTATAACGGAACCATTCCGACGAATCAGGCTGAGATCACAAACGTTGTTTCGTCTCTCCCGGAAGAGACGCTTTCGTCTCTGATGCCGAACGGGCAGCTGGCTCTCGTGGTACTCCAGATGGATGCGGGGCTGTCGGATACGAAGATCCAGAGTATTCTGACGGATCTGAAGAGTAGTCTGAGTACGGCGGATGTTCCGCCGGGAGTTACGCTGACCTTTACCGGGAACGCAGCGATGATGCAGGATATGGGCGGCAGTATCATGTCTGATATGATCACGCTGCTGGTTGCGGCAATTGTTTTGATGATTCTTGCCTGCAGGCTTTTGTTTAATCATGTCCGGGCACCGTTGCTGCCGGTTGCCTGTGTGTTTTTCGGTCTCATTCTGACCGTCGGGATTATGGGGTTTCTTGGTCTGCCGATGTCGATGGTAACGATCGGGGCACTGCCGATTCTTCTGGGTATCGGGGTTGACTACGGGATTCAGTTCCATTCAAGGCTGGATGATGAGGCACGGGTTCATCCGCTGCCGACGGCGATTCAGATCGCGGTTACCAAGACGGGATCTGCGGTGTTTTTTGCGATGGTTGCGAGTGCGATCGGGTTTCTTGCGATGCAGGTCTCGGAGATGGAGTCCATCCGGCAGTTCGGGCTTGTTGCGATTATTGGTATTGCCTGCTGCTATATATCGGCACTGCTGATAATTCCGCTGTATGCGATGATCACGAACTATACGCCGAAACCCCGGGAGATGTTGCCGGACGGTACGGAAAAACCGCTGTTTTCTGATCGGTATAATGCGTTTCTTGGGAAATTCGCGTCAAGGGTTGCACGGTATGCGGTGCCGATTCTGCTGGTTCTGTGTATCGTCGGGGTGGCCGGTTTGTATCTGGATGAGGAGGTCCCGGTTGAGACTGATATGCAGTCGTATATGCCCGCAGATATGCCGGCTCTCGTGAATATTAATACGATGTCGCGTGCTATGGGCGATACCGGCGGGTTTCCTGTGTATGTTCAGGGCGATTCCCTGACTGATCAGGCGGTGATTGCGTGGATGTATGAGTGGGGGAATCATGAGCTTGCGCTGTATGATACCCGGTTTACGAGTGTTTCGAGTATTGCGACCGTGATTGCTGAGGCGAACGGCGGGACGATTCCTGCCACTCAGGAGGAGATTGACCGGATTCTTGCTTCTCTGGGTGATGATGCTGTTTCTGCGTATCTGCTCGATAATTCTCAGGCGGTTATCAGTTTTGGGATGGTGTCTCTGTCGGAGGCTCAGCAGCGTTCCCTGCTGAATTCGGTTACGGCAGATGCGACGTTTTATGCGCCGCCGCCGGGTGTTGAGGTGGTTGTTACCGGTTCTCCGTACTCCTATGTTGCGTCTATGACGAAGATTATCGAGGGTAAGTCCCAGATGACGATGATCGCGTTTGTTCTGATCTTTGCGTTTCTTGCGCTGCTGTACCGGAGCTGGAGAAAGGCTCTCTGTCCGATTGTTCCGATTGTTCTGATCATCGGGTGGAATGGTGCAGCGATGTACGTTTTCGGGATTGATTATACGGTTCTGACTGCGACGATGGGGGCGATGACGATCGGGGTCGCCGCTGAGTACTGTATTATGATGGTTGAGCGGATTTATGAGGAGATGGAGGTGTATGATACGGAAACTGCAGTGGAACACGGTACCGGGAAGATCGGAACGGCGATTACGGTGTCCGGGTGTGCGACGATGTGCGGTTTTTCTGCACTGCTGTTTGCAGAGTTTCCGATTATTCAGGATTTCGGGCTGGTGACGGTTCTGGCGATGGGATTTACGTTGTTCGGGGCGCTTGTTGCGGCTCCGGCTCTGGTGTCTCTGCTGCTGAAAAATGCAGGAAACTCATCCCGGAATGCGGGAGAATTTCGGCCATCTCTCTAATTTTTTGAATGTGCTGATGCGGGCTGTTTACCGGTTCCACATGAGAGCGGGGAATCTGAGGATGAGCCAGGGATTTTTTTTCAGGATGGCCAGGAGTACGCTGGGGATTGTTACGTGTTTGAGGTGGAGTCCGGAGATTGACCGGGTAATCCGGTTGAGGTCCTGGTCGGTCATGCTGAAGAAGATGTCACGGATGGTTGCAGACCAGGTCAGGAATTTTCCGACGGGTCCGTTTTTGAGGGTTCTGTCGTATTCCATGAGCGTCTCTTTGGAGGTGCTGCCGTTTTGTATCGCCCGGGCTGCGGTGTTTCCGGCGAGTCGTCCTGAGTACATGGCCTGATAGATTCCTCCGCCGGTGAAGGGATCAGAGAGGCGTGCGGCGTCTCCTGCGACGATGAGGTTGTCTGCAACGGTGGTGTCGAGAGGCCGACAGGTGGTGACTCCGCCAACGATGAGTTCGGTGATTTTGCCGTTCGGGAAGTTTTGTTCCATGTAGCGGTCGAGGTAGTCTTTTGCCCGGTGACCGTTACCGGATTTTGATCCCGGGATGCCGAGGCCGATGTTCGCGCAGCGCGGTCCTTTGGGAAATATCCAGATGTAGCCGTCGGGGCAGTCGGTTTTGCTCCAGTAGAATATGTTTGCTTCCGGGTCGATATCGATGTCGGTGACGAGGTATTCTATGCAGGAGTCGATGTCGCTGAGTTTGACGGTGGTGTTGATTCCTGCAGTTTTTGCAAATTTGGATTCGACACCGTCGGCGGCAATGACAATTTTAGCACGAACGGTATGGGTTGTGCCGTGCTGATGGACGAGGGCACCGCAGAGTTTGCCGTGTTCGAGGAGCGGTTCGGCACGGGCATGGACGGCGATTTCGGCACCGGCTTCTGCGGCCTGCTCTGCGAGTGTTCTGTCGAAGATTTTCCGGTCGAGGGTGTATCCGAGGATTTCGTTTCCGGTTTCTCCAGTGATGGTGAAGCTGCTTTTGTCCGGGGCGGTGAAGACGGCCCGGGTGATTTTTTGTGAGATCCATTTGGGGTCGGGGGTGATGAACTCTTCGAGGTCGCGTTTTACGATGCCTTCGGCACAGCGGACGGGAGATCCGACGGCAGGATGTTTTTCGATGAGAAGGACGGAACATCCTGCCCGGGCTGCGGTTTTTGCCGCGAGGGACCCGGCAGGTCCTGCACCTACTACCAGTACGTCGTAGTAATCCTTCATATGCTTCTGATTATTTTTGGGGGTTCCGGCATATATACCGTTTTATTTTACCTGAAAATGCTCCCCGGTTCCATTCAGCCCGGAATTTATCTCGTCCACGTCTGTTCAGTATCTCGCGTGGTTCTGAAGGGACGGGGGCAGATGACAGCAACATCCGCTCATCGTGTTTCCGGAGGTCCTGAACCGGAAAAAAGAGGGCACTTAGAGTGCTTTGAGGAGGTGAGGGAGTTCGAGTGCAAGCCAGGGGTTTGCTTTGAAGATGGCAAGCACGAGTTTTTTGACGCTGAGGTCTTCGATCTGGAGGTCGCTCATGGAGTGGACGATGGAGTTGAATTTTTTGTCGTCCATTTTGATGAAGGATTCTTTGACGGCGTAGTTGCGTGCAAGAGTTTTGCCCACTGGTCCGTCACGCCAGGTTTTGTCGTAGATCATGAGTGCAGATTTGGTGGTGTCGCCGTTTTTGATGGCGGTGGCGGCGACGGTTCCTGCGAGGTTGCCGGTGTACATGGCGTTGTAGATTCCTCCGCCGGTGATTGGGTCAGAGAGACGTGCTGCGTCTCCGACGATGATGAGGTTGTCTGCAACGGTGCATTCGAGTGGTTTGCAGACGGAGACACCGCCGACGATGAGTTCGGTGATTTTGCCGTTCGGGAACTCACGGGCTAAGTAACGGTCGAGGTAGTCTTTTGCCCGGTGGCCGTCGCCGGACTTGGAGCCGGCAATGCCGATGCCGATGTTGGCACAGCGGGGACCTTTGGGGAAGATCCATATGTATCCCCAGGGACAGTCTGCATTGGAGATGTAGAAGACGTTTGCTTTGGGGTCTATGTCGATGTCGTTGACGATGTACTGGGCACAGGTTTCGAGTTCCCAGAGGGGAACGGTGGTGTCAATGCCTGCCCATTTGGCGAATTTGGACTCGACACCGTCAGCGGCGATGATGACTTTTGCCCGGACTTCGTAGGTGATGCCGTGCTGGTGGATGACGGCTCCGGATAGTTTGCCGTCGAGAATGATGGGGGCGGATGCGCGGGCGTGGACCTGGATTTCGGCGCCGGCTTCTGCGGCACGCCAGATGAGTTCACGGTCGAACATTTTTCTGTCGAGGACGTAGCCTACTTTGCCGCCGGCTTTTTCTCCGCCGATGGTAAAGCGGGTTCCGTCGGGTCCGACGAGGACGGCTTTGTCGAGGTCGGCTGCGATCCATTTGGGGTCTGCTTCGATGAATTCGGCAAGTGCGTCTTTGCCGATGCCTTCGGCGCAGCGGACGGGGGCACCGATTGCGGGGCGCTTTTCGACGAGAAGGACGGAGAGGCCGGCTTCGGCTGCTGCTTTTGCGGCGAGTGCTCCCCCGGGTCCGCCGCCGATGACGAGGACATCATACTGGTCTTTCATTGTTCCACCCACTCAATGGCTCCGAGAGGACAGACGGTTGAGCAGATTTTGCACTTGGCTTTGCAGGTTTCTGCATCAACGGTGAGGTATGCGTCGATAAGTTCAAGGGCTCCCTGCGGGCAGACGGAGACACACGCTCCGCAGTACCCGCAGACGTCTCTGCGAATATTGATCATTGCGCTATATATTGGGGTTGTATCCCATAAAAGGTTGTGATTGTATGGTTTTTCCGGGCACCCCGCGGCGCGGTACACCCAGTGCCGGGCGGGTTCTGCAGGAGGATGACCGTAAAGCCGCATCTTTGTGTGTCTACGTCATCGGGTTGTCCGGTCTGCGAGAGATTGATATTTGTTCAGGTCAATAGGTGAGTATGGATTCGGATGATATGCCAAAGCCAGGTCTGATGTATGTGGTACTGATGATCGTGGCCATCGGGTGTGTTGTGTACGGCGTGTCGCAGATGCTGTGATCTGGGTGTTCTTTTTTGACAGATCGTATCTCCGGAGGGATCGTCTGGGTGCCCGGCTCTGCTGTGGTACCAGGTACAAAGTACATCGGGAATTTCACGAAAAAAAGTATGTCCCGGTGGTGATTCGTTTCGGGAGTTTCCAGCCGGACTGTGGTATCCTGTTGTTTATTTTTCTTTTTTCAAATATAAATAGATAGAGAAACTTCCCGAAACTAATGCGGGATGGCAGGGTCATCAGGTTTTTTCCGGAAATCCCTGGATGTACTTTGTACCTGGTACATGGGGGATGAGTAAAACAGCTTCTGATGCGGGAATCTGATACAGAAAAGAAGAAAAAAATGTATACCGTCGGAGTTAGTTCCGGCGGAGAATGAGTGCCGCGACACCAAGTCCTGCGAGAAGTCCGAGAATCGGTGCAGGAGCCTGCGTCGGCGTCGGCGTTCCGGTTCCCTGACTTCCAGTTGCGGTCGGGGTGGACGGG
>JAEWXF010000032.1 GCA_023396065.1 Methanobacteriota archaeon | reverse complement strand
GTGATGCGTTCGCATATCATGGTGTTTCATCGGGAGGTATTTGACACTTACCACGATGAAGCTCAAAAATAGGGTATGATGAGGTGTGTTTTCAAATTTTGAACCCGTGCAGATGGTCCAGTTGGAGGTAAAATCAGGGTGGAGTGAAGGCAACAGGTTATTTTTGAGGCATCTGTCAAATTCTCATACTCCAAAAAATTGGTGTGATGCTCGTGGGTGCACCACGGGGAAAAATTAGCCTAGTGGCAAACTCAGGTTACAACTTGAGCGGCACACAAGATCGGAAACCGCCGCGTATGCGGCTTACGGAAATGTTCCTGATACTTCGTATCAAACGCGGATGAGTGGATCCCCACATCCGCGTTTCATCAGAAAAAAAGAGAATCAGAAAAAAAGAGATTATGAGAAAAAGCCGCGCTTTTTCTTCTTCTCCGACTTACTTTCTTTCCCAGACGACCCTGAAGAAACCGCGGAAGACGGATGACCTTCTGCCGCAAGCAGGCTCTCATAGAGTTCCCGCTCCGTAGCGGAGATCTTCTTTGGTGTCGCAATCACAATCCGCACCAGCAGACTGCCGAAGTTCCCGCGTCTGCGGACCCCTTCTCCCGGAATCCGCAGCCGGGTTCCATAGGCAATACCTGCCGGAATCTTCAGGGACACCGTCTTCTTATCCAGCGTCTCAATCTCAACCTCGCAGCCGAGCACCGCCTGCGCAGGAGAAAGCTCATACTGGGTCACCAGATTATCATCCTCCCGTTCAAACTTCGGATTAGATGCAACCCGCACCTCAATATACAGATCACCGTTCGGTGCCCCGTACTCTCCTGCCTCGCCGTACCCCTCCATCCGAAGCCGCATCCCGGTATCAATACCCGGAGGAATATGGACAGTAACCTTTCGGAGTACCTTCGTCCTGCCGGTTCCGCCGCAGGACTTGCACGGACTCTCCGGCATCTTCCCGCGGCCATTGCAGTTCGGACAGGGCGAAGCCGTCACCATCTGACCGAAGATAGAGTTCCGCACCTGCTTAATCTGGCCGGTACCACCGCACTTCGGACAGGTAACCGTCTTTCCGGTGGAACTGCCCGTACCGTTACAGGTGGAACACTGTTCCGTATGCATAACCTCAATCTCCTTCTGCGCCCCGAACACCGCATCTTCCAGCGTGATCTGAATCCGCATCAGAAGATCATCGCCCTGCTGGGGGCCGGCCCTACGGCCGCCGCCGCCCCCGAAGAACGAATCAAAGATATCTCCAAATCCGGAGAAATCTGCATTGAACCCTCCTCCTCCCGGCCCGCCGTAGCTGCCTTTCGAGGCATTGGTAAAGTTCTCATGCCCGAGCTGATCATACTGACGGCGCTTGCTCTCATCCGAAAGCACCGCGTATGCCTCGTTAATGGATTTGAACTTCTCCTCTGCTCCCGGTTCCTTACAGACATCAGGATGGTACTTTTTTGCGAGGTTCCGGTATGCCTTTTTGATGTCCGTCTCAGTCGCATTGCGGGGGATTCCCAGGACATCATAGTACGATTCCGAACCCATTCTGCATCACCTGAAATTGGAGATTAGTCCTTTTTCACTTCGTAGTCTGCATCCACAACGGTATCATCCTTCTTTGCAGACCCGCCGCAGTCACCGCCGCTGCAGTTTCCGTCACAGCCCGCACCGTTTGGTCCGGTACCAGCTGCACCCGCAGCAGCCTGCTGCTCAGCCTGAATCTTCTGGTACATCTTCGAAGTCACAGCGAACACAACCTCCTGCAGAGCATCCATCTTCACTTTAATGTCCTCGCTAGCTGCATCCTCTTTCTCCAGAACCTCCTTCAGCTCACCGGAAGCCTTCTCAATCTTCTCCTTATCCTCGGCATCGATCTTATCAGCAGTCTCCTTATCGTGCACAAGTTTCTCAGCGGCATAGACTGCATTGTCAGCATTGTTGCGGAGTTCAATCTCCTCACGGCGCTTCTTATCGTCCTCCTCAAACTGCTTTGCATCGTTGACCATCTTTTCAATCTCATTATCCTTGAGATCCTTTCTGCCAGTGATGGTCATCGACTGCTCGTGGCCGGTACCGAGATCCTTTGCCGAAACATGGACGATACCGTTTGCATCAATATCAAAGGTAACTTCAATCTGCGGCATACCGCGCGGTGCCGGAGGAATTCCGGTCAGCTGGAACTTTCCAAGACTGAAGTTATCGCGGGCAAACTGACGCTCACCCTGCACCACATGAATCTCAACCGACGTCTGGTTATCGGCTGCGGTAGAGAAGATCTGACTCTTTCTCGTCGGAATGGTCGTGTTTCTGTCGATAAGTTTCGTCGCAATACCACCCAGGGTTTCAATCCCGAGTGTCAGCGGCGTAACATCCAGCAGAACGACATCCTTGGTCTCACCGGTAAGCACTGCCCCCTGAACAGCTGCACCAAGGGCAACACACTCATCAGGGTTAATCGTCTTATCCGGCTCCTTACCGAGAAGCTTTCTCACGGTCTCAACAACCATCGGGACACGGGTCGATCCGCCCACGAGGAGGACATGGTCAATATCCGACGGACTGAGGTTTGCATCACGCAGTGCCTGATTAACCGGCTCAACGGTCTTCTGGACCAGATCATCGATGAGCTGCTCGAACTTGGCCCGGGTAAGGTCAACGTCCATGAACTTCGGCCCGTCGGCACCGGTCGTGATGTACGGGAGGTTAATGTTAACCTTCTGGAGAGAGGAAAGCTCAATCTTTGCCCGCTCGGCTGCATCCTTTAACCGCTGCATCGCGATCGGATCTTTCGTGAGGTCGATACCCTCCTTTTTCTTGAACTCGGACGCAAGGTAGTCGATAATTCTCTGATCGAAATCGTCACCACCGAGACGGTTGTTTCCTGCGGTCGACTTGACCTCAAACAGACCGTCATCCAGAGTCAGGATAGAGACATCGAATGTTCCTCCGCCCAGATCGTAGACAAGGACCGTAACTTCGTTTTCCTTTTCCAGCCCATATGCAAGGGCTGATGCGGTCGGCTCGTTGATGATACGCAGAACATCCAGTCCCGCAATTTTACCTGCATCTTTCGTTGCCTGACGCTGTGCATCGTTGAAGTACGCCGGAACGGTGATCACGGCTTTACCGACTTTTTCCCCGAGGTATGCTTCTGCATCAAGCTTCAGTTTCTGCAGAATCATGGCAGAAATTTCCTGCGGTGAGTACTTTTTGCCGTCAATGTCTACGTGGTAATCAGTTCCCATGTGACGTTTGATGGAACTGATAGTTCTGACCGGGTTGGTGATTGCCTGACGTTTTGCTACGTTTCCGACAAGCCGCTCGCCGTCTTTGGAAAAGCCGACGACCGACGGGGTTGTTCTGAATCCTTCGGCGTTTGCAATAACGACAGGAGCTCCGCCTTCCATAACGGCGAGACAGGAGTTGGTTGTTCCAAGGTCGATTCCTATTACTTTGCTGCTAATTTTTTCTGACATGGTAAATTATTCACCTGTGGATTATTCATTTCCGCGGGATACGGCAACTTTTGCATGACGGAGAACTTTGTCATGCATCATGTATCCCCGGATGGGTTCGTCAACAACGGTTCCTTCGGCCGTATCCGAGGGTATGTGGGCAACGGCTTCGTGGAGGGTTGGGTCAAATGCGCATCCTTCGGCATTCATCGGTTTCACACCGTTTCGGGAGAGGACGGAGAGGTAGAGTTTGTGAATCTGCTCAAGTCCTGCCCGAAGGCTGGTATCGTCACTTTTGAGTGCCCGTTCGAAGTTGTCCAGCACATCCAGCATGTCGCGGGCGAATGTTTCGTTCGCATACCGGATGGTGGTTTCAGCTTCACGTTTGCTGCGTTTTTTGTAATTGTCAAACTCTGCAACGAGACGAAGATACCGGTCATTAAGGTCTTCATACTGTTTGGTGAGCTCAACGACGGGATTAGTCTCCACGGTAGTCGCCGGAGCTTCCTGGGTTTCAGGGGTTTTCGTTTCCTCTGGATTTGTGGTATTCTCCATAGCAATTACCTAATACTTGTACACCTAATTATTTGTATTGCAGTTCTATATAAATATTTTTATCGTGTCAAAATGATATTTATTGGTTTTTTTCCAATCTGGCAAAAATACGAGGTTATTTCGGGTCCGGATGATTTCTGGGACAGTTACCAAAGGTAAGGGAGCGCAGGATCACATGGCTCATGGTTATACTGATGCCCGCAGCCAGGCGAGATATTTTTCCCGGACGAGATCAACCTCCTCTTTGGTGAGGTCAACCCTACCGCTGCGGTAGAGGTAGCGCTCAACTTCCCGGATGAGAACTTCTGCCTGGGAAAAGTCATTGACTTCGATATAGATAGGAACACGGTCAAGTGAGATAACCTCTCCGCAGACCGGGCAGAGTTTCCACTTTCCGTACTGATCCGTATAGGTGAACTGGTGACACCCGGGGCAGCGGATTACACGATAGGTATTCATCCCTGTACCAGATGATTGATTCGATCGGTAAAAAAAGTATCTGTCTTGTCAGGCGGAAACAAACCCTGAGGTTTATTAGCATGCAGGTGAATATGAGGTGTATGTCAGTTCAGGTAACCGGTATTCCCGGGATTCCGCTTATTCAGCCCGGAGATGATCTTCCGGCAATTATCTGTGACCATGCGGTGTTTGCAGACGGCGATATCATTTGTGTCGCGTCCACGATTGTTTCCAAGGCGAAGGGGTATGTGCGTGCTCTCGCGGATATTGTTCCGTCAGCGGATGCGGTCCGGATTGCCGGGATGACCGGGGAGGACCCCAGGTTTATTCAGGGCGTTCTGGATTCGTCCGCGGATATCATTCAGGAGGTTCCGTTTGTATTGTCCGAGCTGCCGTTCGGGCATGTCGGGGTGCGCGCCGGGGTGGATAACAGTAATATTGAGGGGGAAAATATTATCACGCTGCCGCAGGACCCGATGGCGGAAGCGGCTGAAATCCGGGAAGGTATCCGCCGGATTTGCGAAAAAGACGTGGGTGTGATCGTGACGGATACCTGCGGACGGGCATTCCGCCGCGGCCAGACGGGGACGGCAATCGGCTGGGCAGGTATGTGTGCGATCCGGGATTTCCGGGGAGATCACGATCTGTTCGGACTGGAACTGGAGATTACCGAAGAGGCTGTCGTGGACGAGATTGCAGCATTTTCCAATTTTATTATGGGTGAGAGTAATAACGGGGTTCCGGTGGTACAGTTTCGCGGATGCGGGACATGGAAGGGACATGATTCTCTGTATTTTACGAAAGAAGAGGATCTCATCCGGAAAGCTCTCCATATCTGAATATTTTCGAGGGAGATATCCCTCACCATTTTTCCAATTTTATCTGACGTAACAGGGACAGCGGACTACCAGGAGTCCTGCTGCAAGTGAGAGCACGGCGGTTGTGAGAAATACCGGGAGGTACCCGGCTGCGGTAAGCAGTATTCCTGCACCGAACGGGAGAAATGCCATTCCTGCGTATTGGGTCATGGTGAAGAGTCCGTTCATTACTCCTTGGGGTAGCCCGGTCTCGGCGATGTAGTTGAGAATCGCAACGGTGATAACACCGAACACGGCCCCGACCCCGATCATTCCCAGGGGGGTGAGTATGACCGCAGGAACCGCGAGGGCCATGGTGACTCCCGCAATCCGGAGAATGGAGAGTGAATCGAAGAAGGAAAACCGTGAGGCAGCGTAGACACAGCCTGCGGTTGCGACACTCATGAGTGCGGTTATCATACCGGTTACGTCAGCGGAAAATCCGGAAAATCCGGGATAAAGTGAAATAACAACACCGGTTGCGCCGCAGAAGACAAACATGGCAAACCAGAGCCACAGGTGAGAGATGATAACTCCGCCGATTTCAGCAGCCCGCAGAACTTCTCCGGTTGTCCGTGTTCCTTCACGAGCGCCGAGGCTCAGCACTGCGGCCAGAATGGTCCCGGCTCCGAATACTGCCACACCTGCATACGGGTGGAATGCCGCTCCCCAACCGGAGAGAATGAGTCCGGCCACCATGCCGATGTTCATCAGTGCGACAAACTCTCCGGAGAGTCGTTTGTGGTTCTCTTCTGAGTTTACCAGTGCCATTGCCGCCGCAACAAACATCCCGGTACATAATCCCTCGGCAAATCGCAGCAGAACGGCGGCGGCAGGGTCGGGATAGGTAATCCAGAGTATGACTGCTGCCGCTGCTGTTCCCAGCAGTCCTGTGCGGATCAGAGGGCGGCGGCCGATTTTGTCCGAGAGCCACCCGGCAGGGACCACAATCAGGAATGCGCCGAGGAAGTAGGCCGAGTAGACTGCTCCCTGGAGTACTGCATCAGGGGTGATCTGATTCAGTACCGGAACGACTGCATTGGAGAGGGCCATGGTCATGACCGCTCCGGAGAGGAGGACGGCTTGCGTCAGGCGATTCATCGATGTCTTCCGGATAGTGTATTCATAACCGATTCGTGAAACATATGCGGCGTGGAAAATATTCAATGTGTGCTATCATGAGGACTGATTCATGGACATACCTGCTCTCCCATGGCACAGGCTCATCTCTATAAATTCCCACGGTCAAATAGTTCAGTACAATGGTTTTCATCCATCTTCCGGACGGGACAACCGCCTCCGCAGATCCCGGAACCGTGGAAGAGATTCTGGAGAGGCTGGACCTGAACCCGTATGAAATACTGATAACCCGGGACGGGGAACTGCTTCTGCCCGATGACCCGGTCGAGAATGCGGATACTCTGACGGCAACGTCGATTGTCCACGGCGGCTAAGGAGACGAAAATGGCAAACTGTGATCTCTGCGGGAACCGTGCGGTGTATAAAGAGAGCGAAAGCGGAAAACGACTCTGTGCCGGACACTTTTCCGCATGGTATGAGGAGCGGGTCAGAACAGCAGTCGACCGGTATGCCATGATACCGGCAGGTTCACGTGTTGTTGTCGGACTTTCCGGAGGAAAGGACAGTACTGTTCTCCTTTCTGTTCTTAAAAATCTGAAACCGGACGCCGAACTGATTGCTGTTACCGTGGATGAAGGGATTGCCGGATACCGGGATGACACCGTGGCGGCGGCGGTCTCTCTTGTGAAAAAACTCAATATTGAGCATCAGATCATCTCATTTGCGGATGTCTGCGGAAAAACTCTGGATGAACTTCTGACCCGTGTTCCGGAACGTGCCTGTTCCGTCTGCGGGACTCTCCGGAGACGCGCCCTCAATCATGCCGCCCGCGATCTGGATGCAGACCGAATTGCCACGGGCCACTGCATGGACGATGAAGCCCAGTCGGTTTTGATGAACTATCTTCGGGGTGACATCACCCGCATTACGGACAACTATCATACCAATGCCGGGGAGCTGTTTATCCCGCGTATCAAGCCGCTCTGCAGATGTACGGAACGGGAGACGGTTGCATACGGACTAGTAAACAATCTGCTTACCCCGCTTCCCGAGTGTCCGTATACCAGATATGCGCTTCGTGCCGAGGTCAGGTCAGAGCTTGGTCTGCTGGAACACACATACCCGGGAACGATGCTGCGGATCGTCTCCGGACAGGAGGAACTCCTGCGGCAGCTCGGTCCGGCAGCAGCAGATGGCGATCCGGTGAGAATGGGATTCTGCGAGAAATGCGGGGAACCTACCGGAAACAGACTGTGTGCCGCCTGTACCCTTTTGGAAAAACTGGATCTCCACGTTAAATAATTCTTTTTTACGACAACCTATATACGCTATAACAGCGTTCCAGTCACTAGTACCCAAGAGGTGACTCAGATACTATGACAATAGGTATTGTAGAAAATCTACAGAGCTCGTATGATGCCACCAACCGGATGTTTCATTCATTCGGCGAGTGGGTAATCCTCATTATCATCGAAATGCTCTATCTGGCAGGAGTGGGCCTCCTGATGTTTGGCATGCTCGGTTACTTCCTGTCGTTTGCAGGGGTGCCGGATGCAGCACTCGAACCGATGACTCCGTTCATTTCCCTTCTTAGTATGTTGGGCATTGCTGCACTGATACTCGGTGTGATTCTGACGGTTGTCTTCGGATTCCTCGTTTCCGGAATTATGATTCGTGTGTACCGCGGCGGGGCAGTGACGCTTGACCGGTGGGGCAGTATGTTCCTTGATGGTCTGCTGTCCGGAATTATCGCACTCATTTACTCAATTCCCCTGATGATTCTTGCAATTGCTCTGGCATTCGGTCCTATGGGTAATCCCGGATATGCACTCGCGTACAATGTGATTCTCATCATCGCGTCGATACTTACCTCGATGATTTTCCTGATGGCGATTGTGCGGTTTGCCAAAGCAGAGCGGTTCGGAGCTGCATTTGAGTTCCGGGAAATTCTCGATATAATCGCTACCATTGGCTGGCTGCGGTATCTGGCAAATCTGATCGTTTTATCGATTGTTCTGTGCGTTATCTGCGTGATCCTGATGGTAATTCTGGTGGTCGGCTGGATTCTTCTCGTGGTTGTGATGCCGTTCCTGACGATCTGGGAGGCAAAATTCATCGCCAATCTGTATGAATCGGCTGCCCCGAAGGCTCCGGCTGTTCCGGAAACGGTACCTGCCGCAGAATAAAACCCTTTTTTTTGTACCGCGCGTCGCAGCCAGGGTTGTTCGGATATAGACGATTTTCTGTTCACGAATTGACGAAATACTGACAGACGGTGCAAAAATACCAAAAACGTTCGCTCGTTCGAAGATGATGGTCACCACCTGAAACCTTCAAACGAGATTCTTTTCCAAAATGTGCCCTGAAAATCCTGGATTTTCTCTCATGTCTGGGATAGTTATAAATAGAAAAAAAAGAATCATCTTATATCCACAAAGAGAGGTGGAAATTTATGGCAATTGGAATTGGAGACAACCTGAGTAAATCCTTTGCATATGCAAAGGGCCGTCTGGTCGGAAACTGGCTGGACTGGATTATTCTTATTATCCTGTGTATCATCCCGATCATCGGTTGGCTGCTGTTTGCCGGTTTCATCATCCGTGTATTCCGCGGCGGCGACGCAAAGCTTGGCGAATGGGTAAAGATGCTGGTTGACGGTATCCTCGCGGCGATTATCGGTATTATCTATATGATTATCCCGATCATTGTTGCGTTCATCTTTGGCGGAGCCGCAATCCTGACCACGATGAACCCGATGGACCCAATGGCATCCATGAACGCAGTAACCGCAGGTGTCGGCATAGTTGGCATTATTGTAACCGTGATCGTTGCAATTATCTTCGGCTTTATGGCCACGATGGCACTCGTCCGCTTTGCAAAGGAAGGCAGCCTTGGTGCAGCATTCCAGTTCGGCGAGATCTTTAAGCTCATCGGCAAGATCGGCTGGATTCACTACATCCTTTCCTGGATTGTTCTGGGAATCGTCATGTTTGTGATCTACTTCATCTTTGCTCTGCTGGCTGTGGTCCTGATCGGTTTCCTGCTGATGTTCATCTTCGGCCCGTATCTGGAAATCGTCTGCGCCCGCTACTACGCACAGCTCTACGAGACTGCGTAAATTCGGTGAAAATACCATTTCTTTTTTTTGTGATTTGTTCTGAAAGTCCCAAACGCCAATGAGACTCCGCGCTCCCGGCGGGGTCCGTGTTCCGTGTATGACGAGATTAGAAACGCCGCACAAAGCGGGGGAAAAATTTCCAAAAAAAGGAGAGTTACCAGAGTTTGCCGCATTTCGGGCAGAGAATTGCCGGACGTCTGCCGCATTTCGGACAGAGCAGCTGACCACGCGGGTCAAGTACCAGTTCGGTACCGCATTCCCTGCAGAAGATTTCCTTTTTGAATCCGCAGCTGTGTTCTACGACCATTACAGTAAATATGTCTCCTCTGCTACATAGTCATTGCCCATGGGTCTGTCTGTCCGTGCTCCTGAAATAGAAGCCTTATTGCGCACGGCATACAAATGTAATGAGACGCGAGGGTTGCCAAGCCAGGTTAACGGCGCAGGGTTTAGGACCCTGTCTCAAGGAGTTCATGGGTTCGAATCCCATCCCTCGCATCCGGCACGAGAGATATGGTCATCAGACTCGACACACACGGACTGCTTTTTTTCCCGGACTACTCTGTACCTCTGCAGGGTCTGCGGGTCTTTTACGGTGGCTGCGGCACCGGGAAATCTGCGATTGTAACGGCATTTTCCCTTCTCAACGCAATCTCCCAAAGAAGTCTGGGAGACTGGACTGCCGCACGCGGCAACGTTTCCGCCCTTTTTCATCAGGGACCTGCGTTTACCCCGGAGATCGCGCTGACGATAGAGCGGGATCAGGAACAGTATCTCTGTATCCTCCGGCAGCATCCCGACAATCCGAACACTCTGATACTCAAACGGGAACAACTGGTGATCCGGGAAAAAGGAGAGGAAAATCAGTTTGAAACGATTGAGGTTCGGACCGGCGATACCGAAAGCATCTTTGGTGTGCCGGTAGAGGAGTCGGACGAACCGGTGTACCGGATCATGGCCGCGATGAGCGGCTGGTGGGTCGGGCATGTCAGTCCGCATGCAATCCGGAACCCGGGAGCACATGATACAGGCCGGAACCTTTTCCCGACCGGCCGGAACCTGATACCGTTCCTGATCTCCCTCAGCGAACGCGACTCGGCTGCGTTCTCCCGGCTGTCTGCCGCGGTTGCATCCGTATGCCCGGACTTTATCGGATTTGTCATAATTCCCGGCAAAAACGGATCGGTACTGATGTATGAATCCCATACCCGTCCGGTACTGATTCCCTTCACCTACTTTTCCGACGGCATGCTGCGGTTTATCTGCTATGCGGCACTGTTTGTTGCGCCGGATCTGCCGGAGTGCGTGGTGATTGATGATCTGGAAACCGGACTGGATGAACTGCAGCTGATACAGCTCCTCCGGCTTGCGGCAGCCGCTGCGGACCGGACAGGAATTGTCATCACCACCCGTTCCGCCGCAGCCGCGGAGTGGGCCGGGGCTGAGGCGGTCCGGTTGTAGTTCGAACACGCGGCCCCACAGAAACGCACGTCTTCGACGCCCTCGCCCTCCGGGCTGCGGTTCCGACGCACGAAGTGAGGAGTGAAGCACGACACGAACTACTGACTCGTTCGAGACTCTCAATATTTTTTGTCGAATCAAATAGTTCACCCCCCATAACACAAATTATAATGCATGACACCCACATAATTTTAGTAACAGCATGTCATACCGCCCTCACCATCTTCTGCCGGTTCTCCTCTGTCTCAGCCTCTTTCTCCTATCCTGCGGCTGTACCGGCACAGCCGGCATTCAGGATCAGCCCGTTCCGACCGGAACTGCAACACCCGCAGCCGCAACCGGCGAAAACACCGCAACCGGTTCTGCCCTGCTGACCGTACTGTCCGACCCCCCGTACGCCGCGATTCTCCTTGATGGTACCTATACCGGGACGACCACGCCCGGCAGCATACGGATTCCGGCCGGCTCGCACACGGTTCGCGTGGAAGCTTCAAACGGACGCTCCGCGGAGCAGCAGATCAACATCCGGGAGGATACCACACTATCCTTTGATATTCCCGCCGCTGCCGGAAAGTTCGGCACACCCCTGACCGAACAGGAACTCAGTAAAACCGGCTGG
This sequence comes from Methanobacteriota archaeon, assembly GCA_023396065.1. Classification (GTDB taxonomy): domain Archaea; phylum Halobacteriota; class Methanomicrobia; order Methanomicrobiales; family Methanocorpusculaceae; genus Methanocorpusculum. Next base: position 48,639 of record JAEWXF010000032.1, on the reverse strand, counting down.
GCAGTCGTAAAAGCGGCGGACCCGTATGTCTACATCTCCGTAAATGCCAACCGGATTGTCCGTGATGTCGTCCAGACTCCGTATGTCATTCCTGCCCTCAAAGAGGGACTGGTCGGTATCAAAATTGAGGACATTACCTCCTCCGGCAGAGAGTTCGGATTCAGTGAAGGAACGTTTCCGGTTATCTCCGGCCTCTACTCACCGGTGACGTTCACCGGCGGTACCGAAACACTGGACATGTTCTCCATTACCTCATCTGCATACACTGGATACCCGTACAGTGTCAGTGGTGCCGTCTCACCCGGCCGGATTCCGGAAAGCCGTGAATGGCCCTCAGACTACCGGTTTATTTCGCTGAAAACCCCGGACGGCTACGTCTCCTATCCCCGCGCTGCTGCCGGCACGTCTTCTGTGGTCATCGAACCGCGGGACGTGACCTGGTATCCGCTGACGGTTACCAGTTCCCCGTCCGGGGCTGATATCCTCATCGACGGTATCCCGACCGGAAAGACCACACCCTGGACGATTCAAAACGTCTCCGACGGATTCCACACGGTACTGGTCTCACATCCCGGATATCTGCCGCGGGAAAAAGACCTGCTTCTTGCCGGGGACGCTGAAGCCCGTGAGGTCTCTTTCCCGGATATGGAACCCTATACAAACGGATATCTCGTCGTGGAGTCCGATGAACCGGGAGCGTTTATCATGATGTACGGCCGGGACACCGGGGACCGGACACCGACCGTCTATCCGGCATTCCCCATCGGAACCGCAGAGATCACCGTTATCACCAGCACCGGAAAATCCCTGACAAAAACCGTAACGGTTCTGCCGGACACGGTGACCACGGTTCACGCAGATTTTTCTGTATGATCAGCCCGGATGAAAATACAACACATTTATTTTGATAAAAACAAGATACATGGAATAACATATGTTGCGCCGCCCGGTTCTCCTGCTCCCCGTTCTGCTTGTCTTCCTGCTTCTCAGTATATTCCTTACCACCTGCATCGGGGTGTCGGGATTTTCCCTGCTGACCTTTGATCCGGCTATGATTCAGAAACTACTCTTTGAAGTGCGGCTTCCCCGGATTCTCGGCGCAATTCTCGTCGGTCTTGGTCTTGCAGCAGCAGGATGCGCCATGCAGGGCCTGTTCCGCAACCCGATGGCTGACCCATACATCATCGGCACCTCGTCCGGAGGCGCTCTCGGGGCCGCCATCGCCATTGTCTTTCTCGGCGGACTGTTTATGCCGGTCTTCGCATTCATCGGGGCAACAGTATCCACCGTCATCGTCTACTGCATCTCACTGCGGAACGGCCGGGTAACGGTGGAAACACTCCTTCTCTGCGGTATCGCCGTATCCCTCTTCTTATCCGCGCTGCTTTCGTTCATTATGTACATCTCCGGCAACAGTCTTCACCAGATTATGTTCTGGATGATGGGCGGGTTCTGGAACATCTACTGGGACGACGTACTTCTCGGTATGCTGATCCCGCTGGCCTGTGTTCTCCTCTTTGTCTTTTCCCGTGACCTCAATGTCATGGCGCTCGGTGAAGAGGAAGCCATTCATCTCGGCGTCAACACGGAAAAAACGAAGCGGATTTTACTGCTGGTATCTTCGTTCATTACCGGAATCGCAGTATCCATTGCCGGGTGCATCGGGTTTATCGGACTGATTATTCCTCATGTAATGCGTATTCTGACCGGACCGGACCACCGGATACTGCTGCCCGCTTCCATGATGGCCGGTGCCATTCTCCTTATGTGGGCCGATACCGCCGCACGGACATTACCGGTGGAGATTCCGGTGGGTATTATAACTGCATTCTTCGGTGCTCCCTTCTTCATCTATCTGCTGCGCGGGAGGACCCGGCTATGAACCAAATCGTCCGCGCGGAGAACATCTCGGTCAGCTACGGAGACACCAAGGTGCTGCAGGACATTTCTCTTTCCGTTGAAGAGGGATCCTTTATCGGCATTCTCGGACCGAACGGCTGCGGAAAAACCACGTTTCTTCGTTCTCTTTCCCGGATACTGGAACCCGACGCGGGAACTGTGTATCTGGACGGAACGAACGCTGCATCCTATGAGACCAAGGCCCTCGCCCGTACTCTGGGATGCGTTCGACAGGAAACGGACGTTGCATTTCCCTTTACTGTCCGGGAGATCGTGTTAATGGGCCGTCATCCGCACATCGGCCGTCTGGCGCCGCTGTCGGCGGAAGATCTGCAGATCGCCGATGATGCGATGAAAACCACCAATACCGCGCACCTCGCCGACCGGCTGATCACCGAGGTTTCCGGAGGAGAGCGGCAGAGGGTCCTGATCGCCCGGACACTCGCCCAGCAGCCGAAAATTCTGCTGCTGGACGAACCGACCTCACATCTGGACATTAATCACCAGATTGAGATTCTCCGCATGATCCGCGGTCTCACTCCCAAAATTACGGTGATCGGGGTGTTCCATGATCTCAACATTGCATCCTATTTCTGTGACCGGCTGATTCTGATGGACGGCGGACATATTCTTGCCGCAGGAACACCGTCCGAGGTGCTGACCGCCGAACGGATACGTTCGGTGTTTCAGGTGGCGATGCTGGTCTCAATCCATCCTCTGACCGGAAAGCCGTATCTGATTACCGAGTACGGGAACCGGAGTATCACCGGGACGACCCGTATCCATGTGATCTCCGGCGGCGGGTCGGGGACCGAACTGATGTACACCCTGACCCTGCACGGATACCGCGTTTCCGCGGGGGTGCTGTCCGCAAATGATACAGACGCGGCTGCGGCACGGACGCTCGGACTGGATACGGTGATTGAGCCGCCGTTCGCTCCGGTCTCGGAGTCAGCAGCAGAGACGGTCAGGGGTATGATCACTGCCGCAACTGCGGTAGTTGTTGCGGGTATGCCGGTCGGTGACGGGAATCTGCTGAATCTGACGATTCTTGAAGGGATTTCAACACCGGTGTATCTCCTCGGTGCGTGTGAGGATTATACCAGAGGAAAAGCCGGGATGATCTGCGAACGGCTTCTGGCACAGGGAGCGGTCCGGGTTACGGACAGTTTTGATCTCCTCAGCCGGCTGACATCATGATGAGATTTGGCATCTCTACCAACTGTGCGATGGCGTCTCCGCTGGAAACAGTTCTGGGACAGCTGGCGGAGCTGACGGAACTGGTGGAGATACAGTGCGATGCCAACCACTCACTGTTCCGCCATGCGGCGGTTTGTGACCGGTTTGATCTTCGCTACACGGTTCATGCGCCGACCGGTGACGGGAATATTGCCGCGCCTCTGGAAGCAATTCGCCGGGCAACCGTTGCGATGCTTGAGGAAACAGCCGCTGCGGCGGATGCAATCGGCGCGGAGAAGCTGGTGATTCATCCGGGATTTTGTATGTATCCGGATGAGTGGGATGCGTCGGTTGCGGCGCTTCACCGGTCGCTTTCGGAGCTGGGGGACCTGCAAAGCCGGTATGCAGTCCGTTTTGTTTTGGAGAATATGGGTTCGTGGACCTGCTGTCATTTCCGGACTCCGGAACTTCTGCCGGTCATCCGACGCGCCGGACTCGGGTTTGCTCTGGACGTCGGGCACGCGCATCTCTGCGGTACTCTTTCGGCGTTTTTGGAGGAACACCCGGATCATGTTCATCTCCATGATAATCACGGCAGCATAGATGAGCATGCTGCCTGCGGGTCGGGAACGATTCCCTTTCCCGAGGTACTGCGCCGGATTTCCCCGGCAACGGCGGTGATTGAAGTTATCCGGTCCCGGGATGTAAAACCCAGTCTGGCCTGTCTGAAAACTGCCCTCCGCTGAATCCCTTATAACGTTCCACGACGAATGAATATAGGAGATACGCATGACGACCTTACAGGAATATCTGAAAAATTCTGGTGTATATGAGGATCTGAGCAAAATTATTCTGCTGATATCCGAACAGGCGAATGCGATTCGTTCTGCGTTCATCAGTAATCAGAGCTATGCAGGTTCGGTGAATGCTTCCGGAGAGCAGCAGGCTGCGATGGATACGTGGTCCGACACGCATATTACCCGTGTCCTTGCCCGAAGCGGGCTGGTGCGGGCTGTGGCGTCCGAGGAGCAGGATGATATCACGACATTCTCTTCTTCAGCTCGGTATTCGGTCGTTATGGATCCGCTGGACGGCTCGTCACTGATTAAAGTAAATCTGTGCGTGGGTACGATTGTGGGTATTTACGACGGAGATCTGATGCAGCCGGGAAAGAATCTGAAGGCTGCGTTTTACGTCCTGTATGGTCCGATGACGACGCTGACTCTTTCTGTGGGCAGAGGTGTTGCAATTTTTGCTCTGAATACGGATGGTGTGTATCAGCTGCTGGAGGATAAGGTGCAGATGCCGGAAGGGAATCTGTACGGGTCCGGTGGTCTGCGGACCGAGTGGCTGCCCGAGCATGCGAAATATATTGCTGATATTGAGGCTGCCGGCGGGAAAAACCGATATTCAGGTTCGTTTGTGGCGGACTTCCATCAGATTCTGAAGTACGGCGGTGTGTATGCCTATCCGCCGACGACGTCTTCTGAGAACGGAAAGCTGCGTCTGCTTTTTGAGGCAAATCCTATCGGGTTCCTCGCGGTGCAGGCGGGCGGTGCGGTGTCGAACGGTGTTTCCAGTACGCTTGCGGTTGTTCCGCAGAAGGTGCACCAGCGGACGCCGATTTATGTGGGCAGTCGCGGTATGATTGCGGCAATTGAGAAGATTCACGCGGCATAACATGGCAACGACCGTTTCTGTCTATGCTCTGGCGCTTGGCGGCATTCCGGGTTCGGCACGGATATTTCCGGATGTGCTGCAGAAGGCTGCCAAGGTTCTGAAGGATGCGGAAGGGTCGCTTCTGACGGATTCTCTGGTTACGCATGTTGCGGACCGGCTGGTGCTGGTGATGGTACATGAGCAGGGCGGGTCGTCGCCGGTGATTCATGTGCTGAAAGATGCGGCGGTTGCGGAGGCTTCTGCGGTTGCGGAGGGGCGCCGGCTGTTTCGCCGGGATGTGCCGCCGGTGCAGCTCGGACTTTCGTTCGGGGAGCGGGAGAGTGAACCTCTGGTGCTGTTTCTTGCGTCGTCGGATGCGGAGCGGTTCTGGAATTCTGCACTGCTGCGGGCGTTTGCGGATCCGTTTTCTACGGCGTCACTGTCCGCAGGGTCCGGGTTTGTGTTTTGTATGGAGGATGCTTCTGCTTATTCGGTGCCGCTGGATCTGTATAAGCTGATTTCTGCGGCGGAAGATGGACGGGTTCTGGGTGTGGCGCTGGATGTTGAACGACCTGCGGCTTCTGCGGGACCGGGTGTGGCGATGATTGCCCGGGCGGAAGCTCCGTTTCCGACGGTCGCTGAGTTGTGTGATGCGGTGGCGTCTTCAGGGAAGGTCTGTCCGGTCAGTCTTTGTGATGCGGCGGCGGTGCGGCCGGGTGTTATTCCGGTAGTGGCGCTCGGATTTTCCGTGGCGGACGGGAAGCTTTCCGGTCCGGTGGATCTGTATGATAATCCGGCGTATGCTGCGGTGCGGTTTGCGGCCGGAAACCGCTGACTTCTCACACGGTTTTCTGTTCAACGAGATGAGGTGGTCATCGAACGGCCTCATCTCAAAAAAGGTTATTTACGGGAGTGGGTCGTTACGCTTCCCAGTCTATCGGTATTCACTCGAAGATATCTCTTGCCACGTGTTCCATTTGGAAAATTCGACCTGATTTTACTTGTGACTGGTGCCCTTGCGATTTTTCAGGAGAAATTCTGCCTCAAATTTTGCGATTTGTATTCGTGCCTCCTTCCTCTCTTTGGGGGTGAGCTCTCTGTGACCTACATATCTCAGGTCAGAACCTTTCAGAGGGTACATGATCTATTGAGTCTGCTTATCTCTTGTCTTGATGCCAAGGAATGTCTCTGACTCTTTTACCATTCGTTTGGTGTGTTCAATTTCTTCTGGCGTTAATTCGCGGTGACCGAGCCACCGATAAATATCCTTCGTCACGCGCTCCATGGTAATTCACCATGTATTACGCGTGTTTTTCTTCGACACGAATTTTTCGGACAAATTTCGCTTCAAATTTGGCAACCAGTTTACGCCCTTCTTCTTTCTCTTCGGGTGTGCGTTCCCGATGACCAAGGTATCGGAAATCAGATCCTCTCATGGGAAACATGATCTATCTTATTCCTCTCTGAGATAATAAACAGTTGCCTCATAATCGTCGATCAACTCTCCCGATGCATAGTGCTGAATATCATCAACAATGTATTTTCTACCTCTGGCCATGAGATATTCTTGTTCTTTTCCTCCAATATAAATCGCATTTTGACCTTGTTTCAAGTCTTGTACTACAAATACAAGGGGAGAAGAAGATTTCAGACCTGCATAGTGCTGTGCAACAGACGGTGACAGTGAATAACTTCCATACGCATCGTCACTATACTCAGAGTCAATCGTATGTTTTCGCATGAAGTCGGGATTCGTTAGTCCTCGAATTACCAAAGTATCTTTTTTTACGACATTTTTGGCAATGGCCGCGTCAATCTGTGTTACTAAGGAATCTACGAGATCTCGATCATGCTTACTCAGATTATCCCGGAACTCTATCGAGCGTAGGGCGTTGTTGATGACGTAGCAATCGCGGTGCGTCTCATCTTTCGGGATGGCAACATCCCAGTTGTGTTGCGGATTGCCAATGTCCTGATAGTATCTCAGGGCCTGTTTCTCCTCACGAGTGAGATCGGTGCAGTCAGTGAATGGCACAAGTGGTTCATTCGGTTTTTAGATACTTGTACATTTCTGAGTATCGACGCGCTTCTTTTTTTCGATTGGTTCCGGAGAAAACGTTTCAATCTTCCGGATGCTATAATAGTATAATTATGCGGGAGTTGATGCAGTTCTGTCTGTCCGGCGTGGTGTCTGCGGATACGATGCGTGTTGTGGATCGGAATGCGGACGGATACGGGGTGTCTGCGGGGCAGCGGATGGAGAGTGCCGGATCAGCCCTTGCGTCTGTGGTGCGGGAGTCTGCTCCGGGACGTGTGCTGATTCTCTGCGGGACGGGAAATAACGGGGGAGACGGGCTGGTTGCTGCCCGGTATCTCTGCCGGGATGCGGATACGCGGGTGATCTGCTGCGGGGTGCCGAAGACACCGGAGAGCAGGAGTGCGCTTGCGGCACTGGAGGGATGCCCGGTTACGGTACGGATGGCGGAGAGTGCGGCGGATGTGCCGGAGAGTGCGGGGATGGTGGAGGAGGCGGATGTGATTGTGGATGCTCTCCTTGGGACCGGGGCGCGGCTGCCGCTCCGTGAACCGTATGCGTCGTTTGTCAGGCTGCTGAACAATTCAGCAGCACGGGTGATTTCCTGCGATCTTCCGACGCCGTCGGCCCGGTCGGATCTGGTTGCGGCGTTTCATCTGGCGAAGACTCCCGGGGCACGGGTGTGTGATATCGGGATTCCTCCGGCTGCTGAGGTGTTCTGCGGGGAGGGAGAGCTGCTGCTGGTTCCCCGCAAGCCTGCCGGTGCGCATAAGGGAGCAGGGGGATCGGTTCTGGTTGTGGGCGGGGGCCCGTATCAGGGTGCGCCGTTTCTGGCAGGACTTGCGGCGCTGCGTGCCGGGGCGGATGTGGTCCGGGTGGCGGCACCAGTGGATGGGTTTGTGCCGGATCTGATTCTGGATCGTTTGCCGGGGGATCACGTTTCCGGGGAGCATGCGGCGCATCTGTGTGAGCTGGCGAGGCAGGCGGATGTGGTTGTCTGCGGTCCGGGCCTCGGGACGGATCCGGAGAGTCTGCGGGTTGCGGGGGCGGTGGTCCGGGAGGCGAGGCGGGCAGTGGCGGATGCGGATCTGCTGCGGTTTCCGCTGCCCTGTGCTCGCGAGCAGACGATTTTTACGCCGCATGCGGGGGAGTTTGCGCGGGTGTTCGGGGAGGTTCCTGCTGTGTCTCTCGCGGAGCGGGGTGTACAGGTCCGCAGGGCTGCGGCGGCATCCGGCGGAGTGATTCTTCTGAAGGGGGCGGTGGATACGATTTCGGATGGTGTGCGGCTGCGGCTGAACCGTACCGGCGCTCCCGGGATGACGACCGGAGGGACGGGTGATGTTCTGGCGGGATGCTGCGGCGGGCTTCTGGCGCGTATGGATGCGCTGCCGGCTGCTGCTGCTGCGGCATTTGCGGTCGGGAAGGCCGGGATGGCGGCGGATGCGGACTCGGGTGACGGGATGACGGCAACCGATCTCCTTAGAAAGCTTGGCGGCGTACTATACAGGGAAGTGTGATTGTATGCCGACGTTTACGCATTTAAATGAGAAGAATGAGGTTCATATGGTTGATGTGACGCCGAAACCGGATGTTTCCCGGGAGGCGCTGGCCTGCGGGAGGATTTATCTCCGGCCTGAGACGCTTGCTGCGATTGCTGCCGGGACGGTGGTGAAAGGGAATGTTCTGGCGACGGCGCAGGTTGCCGGAACAATGGCGGTGAAGCAGACGTGGGCCATTATTCCGATGTGTCATCCGATTCCGGTGGGGGCGGTGACGGTGTCGTTTGTGCAGGAGGCTGAGTACATTGAGGCGTCGTGCCGGGTGAAGACGTTCGGGAAAACCGGGATTGAGATGGAGGCTCTGACGGGGGTGTCCGTGGCTCTGCTGACGATCTGGGATATGGTGAAGTCGGCGGAGAAGGATGCACAGGGGCAGTATCCGGTGACCCGGATTGAAGGCATTCATGTGGTGGAGAAGCTGAAAGGCGAATCCACATAGTTTTCAGGTGGGATTTGCTGAATGCAGGGTCGCAGACTTTGCGTAACGGACCTCATGGATACGTCTTCGACTCACTCCTCACCATTTGCGGGTTTGAAACTGCGGGGGCGGTAGTGTACGGAAATAATTCAGATACGGCATATGTAACAGCAATCCAGATCACCCCTCTTTCTAAAACCCTCTCTAACTATGATATCATGATATTAAAAACTAATCTACAGCAAAAACAGCAAAAACCTCATCCAAAAATACCTCCTGCCAGCGGCCCTCTATGGACCTGCATAAACAGGAAATGAGGCGAAAAATCACACGTTCCGACCCGCAGTACCTCCGAAAAGCTCTGTAAAAATGAGAATAAGCGCCCGAATATAGAATCTAACCTCAAAAACAAATATTTCAGAGGTGCTACCTGACAGGGAATGAAACTCAGGTTTCAGAGGCAGGAAAAGAGAAGATACTTCTTGCTTTGCAGAAAAACCTCTTTTCGCAGAAAAAGTGTATCTGGGACTGAGGTGGGAATGGCCCGGATACACCATAGAATGCCTATTAAATCCTTAGATGAGAGTATATTATGCATAACCGAATATTAATCTATCCCCAATAGTTTCAAAAATTGCGGAAATTCTCATATTCCGGTAAAATTTACGGGTTTTTGCAACAGGGAAAGAATTTCAAAAGAAAAAAGAATAGTTCAGTTGCCCCGTTTTTTCGTAGAGCATTCTGCAGAATTTTCTCTGGTAATGGAAGAATTTCCGCATTCCTGCACAAAATATTTTTCAGAACTCACTCCTCTCATCTTAGGATTTAACCGGCAGTATTGTCGTGTGACAAAAACTGTTTTTACCGGATTGAATTGTCCTGAGGAGGAATCTCATGCGTTTATCAGACTGCGGGACGGTGCGTCCCAAAGAGAGAGGCAGGCTGCATCGTCGTGGTGTGACGATGATTGCGGTACTGCTGCTTGTGAGTATTGTGTGTATAATACCGGCTGCGGCTGCCGATACGTGGGACGGAACAGTCGCCGCAGGTTTTGCCGGCGGTACCGGAACGGAAACAGATCCGTATCTCATTGCAACCGGCGCCCAGCTTGCCTATCTTGCTGCGACCACTACGCCTGAGGGGACGGTGAACACGTATTTTAAACTGACCGACAGCATCGACCTCAACAACATTGAATGGACCCCGATTGGCAAATCCAGCAGCGCTTTCAAAAGCAAATTTGACGGCAGTAATAAGGCCATAACGAACCTCAACATAAGCACCCCTGCGGAAAACAATGTGGGTCTCTTTGGGTACATCGATTATGGTGCCCATGTCAAAAACCTGAACATTGGTGTCACCAGTATCACCGGAAAGGATAATGTTGGTGCTGCGGTTGGAAATGCCCCGAATCATCATATCCTGATACAAAACGTCCATGTCACCGGCGGTACCGTTACCGGCGAAACCTATGTCGGCGGCGTTGTTGGCGTGATAAGAGGAGGCTCTGAAATAGATACGTGTTCCTCAGACGCCACCGTTTCCGGTAAAACCTGTATTGGCGGTGTGGTTGGATATGCGGGACCTATGACAGAGTCATCTCCAAAAATTATGTCCTGCTTTGCATCCGGTGATGTTACCGGTATCTCTTCCTCCTTAGGAGGAGGGGCTGCCGGCGGTGTGGCGGGATCCCTCAACGGTGACACTTCCTCATATCCTGCAAAGATTTTTGACTGTTCTGCATCGGGCAGAATCGAAGGAAACGGATTTTCCGGCGGAGTCGTCGGAAAGGCAACAGCCGCAACGATTGCCAACTGCTCCGCCTCCGGCGATGTTGTGTGTTCTCTCAGAACCTCTTCAACAGGTGCTGCCGGCGGTGTAATCGGTTATGCCGGCAGCAGTCCGGTTCAAAATTGTTCTGCCTCCGGCAGTGTCACCATGACCGGTATAGTATGTGATGAGACGGAATGGAACTGTGCCGGCGGAGTGGTTGGTTATGCCCACAATGGCGCAGTCCGGAACTGTTATGCAACCGGCCCGGTCACCTGTACAGGTTCGGTTCAGGTTTGCACCGGCGGTGTGGTAGGATATGCCACATTCGATGTGACCAACTGTGCTGCGCTGAATCAGCAGGTAACGGGCGAAGCAAATGTCAGCCGCGTTCTCGGTTTCAGCACCTCTGCATCCGATCCTCTAAACTGCTATGCATGGTTTGGTATGACCAATGGCGGCAAAACCTTTACCTCCGGCGGCAAGAACGGAACTGCCGCCGCCACCGAAGTATGGGATAATCAGACCTTCTATCAGAGTCTCGGCTGGGACTTCGCCGATGTATGGAAGATGAATGCCGGAAACGACAACTATCAGCTTCCCGTCCTTGCGTGGCAGGCGACCCCGGTCGCAGGCGATGCATCATATCTGAGCAGCGGCCCAGCACCGGTCAGTTACTTCTCCGGCGGTGACGGGTCAGCCGGCGATCCATACCGGATTGCATCCGAACGTGATCTGACAAATCTTTCCACGCTGGTGAATGCGGGAGAAACCTCCTATGCATCGGCAGACTATCTCATCACCGCTCCACTCACCCTTACCGGCAGCTGGACTCCGGTGGGAAGTGAGACACACCCGTTCAGCGGTGTGTTCAACGGAGACAACCAGATCATCAGCGGTCTTACCATCAACTCGGCTCTCAACTACACCGGTCTGTTCGGCTACTCAACCGGAACACTGAAGAACGTGAACCTCGCGAATGTGAACGTTGTGTCGGGCTGGATCGGAGACATGTACTCCGGTGGTGTTGGCGGTCTCGTCGGTTACGCTGAAGGCACAATTCAGAACTGTCAGGTTTCCGGAACCGTGAGCAGCACAGATGGTTGGAATGTGGGAGGTCTCGCTGGATTCATCAACGATACTCGTGTGGATATGTGCGGTTCAACCGCAGCTGTTAGCGGAAACGTGTCTGTCGGAGGTCTTATCGGACTTGCGACAGGGGATTCAACAACCGTGAGTTCCTCCTATGCATCCGGTTCGGTAACCTCGGAGAGACGTGCTGACAAACTTGGCGGATTGATCGGTTCTACTGCAACTGGAGCCTGTGCAGTCACCATTAGCAACTGTTATGCCGTCGGCGATGTGACCGCAAACGTACCCGAAACCGTAGGCTATCACTCTGCCGGTGGTTTGGTAGGCTATCTCTACTGTGGCATGACAGGCTCCAGTTCCATTGTCAACAGTTACGCAGCCGGTACCGTCCAATTAGCCTCAGGAAATACTAATCTGGAGATTGGAGGTCTCGTTGGTGAGAATTATGGATCAATTACCAACTCCATTTCCCTTTCCGAATATCTCAACGGCAGCACATCCGGCAGCACTGATCTTAACCGGATTATAGGATACAATGATGGTGGCTCTCTCACATCCGGCTACGGATGGGCGGGAACCAAAGACGTCTCCGGTGCCACCTTTAGCTCCGGCGGATTGAACGGGACTGACGCTGCATCATCTTCAGTCTGGAACAACCAGACCTTCTACGAAACAGCAGGCTGGGACTTTATCGACGTATGGAAGATGAACGACGGAAACGGCAACTACAAACTGCCGGTCCTTGCGTGGCAGACTACCCCGGTCGCCGGTGACGCATCGCATCTTGCCGGAACCAGATACACCCTGACCGTCACTAACGGAACCGGCAGCGGCAGTTATGCTGCAGGAATCCCGGTCAGCGTCAATGCCACACTCCCTTCAGGCTACGCTTTCACCGGCTGGATCAGTGACAACGGCGGCACGTTTGCAAACGCTTCCGCTGTAAATACCACCTTCACCATGCCGGGGAACATCGTCAACATCACGGCAAACATGGAAGCTCTGCTTGTAACCTCTATCACCATCACCAGCCCGACGGAGGGAACCCAGTACGATATTTCTGATGCTGCAACCGCAGCCGCCCGGGTGTATGATCAGAACGGAAACGAGATGTCCGGAATCCTCCTTGACTGGAGTTCATCCAACCCAAGCATCCTCTCGGTTTCCGGCTCAGCCATCACCGCAAACAACGCAGGAAATGTTGTACTCACCGCCGTCAACGGCAGCGTATCCGCAAACGTGAATCTCACCGTCCTCCCGGCCCCGGTCAAACCTGACCTGCCTGAGGTCGACGCAGAGAAAAATGACGACGGCTCCACTACCATCGACACCACCGGCAAACCGGGTATCGAGATCAAAGATGCAGATGAAGAGATCATCATCTCCGACACCAACGCCTCCGTCATCGTTCAGTATGACGACATGACCAACGTCGGCGGCATCGTAACCGGCAACATTTCAGGAATCACCGCAGTTTACCAGCAGATGACCGCTATTCCCGACATCGAAGCAGCCGGTCTGGCCAATGCCAATGTCGGACTCATCATCGAAATTACACTCAAAAACGTCACCACTCAGCTTCCGGCATTCCTCCCGGCGATAAACCTTACGGACAAAGAAAAGATCAAAGAAAACAACAATGCAGTCGGCATCATGCTGCAGGCCCGGACTCCGGAGTCATTCAAGACAAACGTCTCCTCAGTGACCCTCACCTTTGACAACGTCAGCAAAGCATGGACTGATACCTACGGCGGAACGCAGAACATCAGAGTCCTCCATCTTGCAGACAGCGGAATCATCAGCTACCTGACCGGCGGAACATGGGCCGGACCGGTGAACGGTGCCTATACTCTGAAGATCGACAGTCCATACGGCTTTTCCTCCTACTCACTCGTCGGAATCCCACAGACTCCGGTCCCGCCGACACCTGAAGTTCAGGACAACGGTGGCACAGATGACGGAGCCGAACTCCTCGCAAGTGTCGGTGCCGGACCCACATCTTCCGCAGCTCCCACGGTGAAACCCACCGGCAGCGTCACCGTCACGCCAACGGCAGCACTCACCGCATCCCCGACAGGAACCGCGATTCCGACAACAGCGGTTCCCACTGAAACTGCCACATCCCGGCCCTCAACTACTGAGGCCCCGGTACCGCTGCTCGGAGGACTCCTTGGTCTTGCAGCCGGCGGACTTCTCCTCTACCAGAGAAGATAACCACTCTTTTTTGCATATCAGCGACTGTTGCGCCTCTCGATTCCTCTACTTCCTGGATACATCCCTGGGTATCTGTCTGACAGAAACCCTTTATTCCAGAAAAGGCAGTTCCCGCACCGTTCCTGCGGCGATTGCAGCCGCTACCTGCGCCACAGCGTCTTCAACCGCCGGACTCAGTCCCTCGCCATCGGCAAGCGTCGCCGGCTGAATTCCGATAACCAGAATCTCCCCCGCCGCATCCGCCAGAAACCGCATGAGATGCGACAACGCCATCATATGCGTCCCGATCGCAGTATCATGAATCCGGTGTTCCGGAATGCGTCGTACACTCCCCGGCAAAAGACCCATATCTGCCGCATCCACAATCAGCAGCAGATCCGGTCGAAGCTTTCGAACCGGACCGGTAAAGTTCTCCGGTGCAGTTCCGCAGTTGTATACAGGAATGCTCGGACACAACTCTCGGACAGCCTCCGCAGCAGCAGGACCCGCACCATCATCCGAATGCAGTGAATTTCCAACACCGAACACACAAAACGTCATAAAACAGAATGCATCGACCGGGACTCGAACCCGAGTTTAGGCGTTGGCAACGCCTAGTGATAACCACTACACTATCGATGCTTGCACTACTAAAGAATGCTGTATAAGCATTAAAATAATTCGGTTCGTTGGCAGGGCCTGCCACTCTTTTCATGGTTTTTGTACACGGCGTGCAGCAGTTCCGTTTTTGGATGTATATGGGTAACCACATACATCCAAAGACGTACAAGAAAACGTATCAACACACAACCAAAGAGTCCCATGTCCTGAGTATTATCTCCGTTGACAGATCGCATAGGCATGAATGGTGAGTCTCCCCTGGAATCAGGGACAGGGGAAATCCACTGGAAAAAATAGCACTTAATGCCGGAAGTGCCGCGTGCCCGTAAACACCATCGCCACGCCCAGCTCATCAGCTTTCGCGATAACCTCCGCATCACGGATCGACCCGCCCGGCTGAATCAGCGCAGTCGCCCCGGCTGCTGCCGCAACCTCCAGCGTATCCGCAAACGGCAGGAACGCATCCGACGCAACAACCGTACCCTCCATCGTCCGGTTAAACTCCGCCGCCTTCTGAATCGCAATCTTCGCCGAATCCACGCGGCTCATCTGACCCACACCAAGACCCACCGTTGCATGCGTATCCGTATAGATAATCGCATTACTCTTTGCATGCTTCACCACCTTCCACGCAAGCCGCAGTGCAGCCTCCTCCTCCGCAGTCGGTGCCCGCTTTGACACAACCTCCCACTTCTCGGAATACTCAGGAGTCCGCTGCACCAGAATTCCTCCGTCAATCGTCCGGACCTCATCCGCAGGAACCGCCGGAGGCAGAATCAGCAGCCGCATATTCTCTTTCTTTCGCATAATCTCCCGGGCTTCTTCCGTAAACGACGGTGCGATCAGCACCTCCACAAACGTCTTGCAGATCTCCTCGGCCACATCCTTTCCCACCGGGGAACTCATCGCCACAACCGACCCGTACGCAGACACCGGATCCACCTCCCGTGCCCGGATATACGACTCCAGCTGCGTCGCACCCAGAGCCACACCGCACGGATTATTGTGCTTCACAATTACCGTCGCATAACCATCCAGCTCGCGGCACAGTCCCACCGCTGCATGCACATCCAGATAATTATTATACGACATCTCCTTTCCCTGCAGAGCAGTCTGTCCCGCAATACCGCGGGTACCATAAACCGCAGCTTTCTGATGCGGATTCTCTCCATACCGCAGATGCCGCCCGTTCGCAAACTGGAACGTATACGTCGACGGGAAATCCTGTCCGATACCATTCAGATAGTTCGAGATTGCCGCATCATAGGCAGCAGTCCGGGTAAACGCCTTCGATGCCAGGGTCAGCTTCTGCTCATACGTAAATCCGTTCCCTTCCACGGCTGCAATCACCATCGGATAATCGTCTGGGTCCACCACAACCGCAACATCCTGGAAATTCTTCGACGCCGCCCGGATCATCGCCGGCCCGCCGATATCCACAAACTCAATCAGCTCATTCAGCGGCAGATTTTTCTTCGACATCTCCTCAAACGGATACAGATTCACACACAAAATATCAATACCCTCAATACCGTGCGCCTGCATCACCGCATCGTCCACCCCGCGGCGGCCGAGCAGTCCTCCGTGAACCTTCGGGTGCAGCGTCTTCACCCGTCCGTCCATCATCTCCGGAAAACCCGTATACTCGGAAACATCCGTAACCGGAATCCCTGCCTCGCGGAGAACCTTTGCCGTCCCCCCCGAGCTCAGAATGCCAATCTTCCGTGCAGCAAGCGCCTTTGCCAGATCAACGATACCGGTCTTATCCCATACCGACAACAGTGCGAGAGTCATATACCATAGAATCGTTCGCAGGAGATATAAACCATACTTCTCCATGGATACGACCCCTTAACCTCTCCCGCAACCAATAGAAATACAGTATATGCCGCACATTCCTGAACTCCTCGCACCTGCCGGATCTCCCGCCGCCTTTAAGGCCGCCGTTTCCGCCGGTGCCGACGCCGTTTACCTTAGCGGAAAGGCATTCGGCGCCCGTCGGTACGCAGCAAACTTCGACCGCACCGAACTCACCGCCGCAATACAGTACGCCCATGCAAACGGTGTCAAAGTCTATGTCACCGTAAACACCCTCGCTGACGATACCGAGCTCCCGGAACTTGCCGAGTATCTCATCTGGCTCTCGAACACCGGGGCAGATGCCGTTCTCGTTCAGGATCAGGGTATACTCGCTATCGCCCGGGAGATCGTTCCCGATCTCCCGCTCCACGCCTCAACCCAGATGACCATCCACAACGCCGCCGGTATTCGGTTTGCCGCAGAACACGGCATCTCCCGTGTTGTCCTCGCCCGGGAACTTGCCCTCGACGATATCCGGGAAATCGGCATCGTCGCTGCCGAATGCGGCGTAGAACTGGAAGTCTTCTGCCACGGAGCGCTCTGCTATGCCTACTCCGGTCAGTGCCTCCTCTCCTCCGTTATCGGTGGCCGGAGTGGAAACCGGGGCATGTGTGCCCAGCCCTGCCGGAAACCCTACACCCTGCTTGCCGACGGCGACGTCGTCGCAACGCAGGGAACCTATCCCCTTTCTCCCCGGGACCTCTGTCTCTACCCGTATCTTCCGGATATCTGCGCCGCCCCGATTACTGCACTCAAGATCGAGGGCCGCATGAAAACACCGGAGTATGTTGCCGTCGTTACCGATGCATACCGCCGGGCGCTTGACGCAATTGCCGCAGGTGAAGACTGGCATCCGGAACAGGAAACCATGGAAGACCTCGCATTTGCGTTCAACCGGGGATTTACCAAAGGATATCTGCTCGGTGACCGCGGAACCTCGCTGATCAACACCAAAAAACCGGATAACCGGGGTGTGTATGCGGGAATTGTGAACGGTGTTGATGACCGGCGGGGAAAAGTGATCGTAAAAATCGACGGCCCGATTCCCGACACGGGTGACGGTCTGGTGTTCCGGTTTGCCGGCCGCGAGATTGGATTTGCCCTGAATAAGGAACCGTATCTGTTCCCGGAAGGCGATGCATACAAGATTCCCGCCCCGCCGGAGGTGCTGGTCGGAAGCGAACTGTGGATCACCCGCAGACTGCGGACCGAGCGAAAAGCCTCGGCCGTCATCTCCCGTCCCCGTGCCGGCAGAATTCCTCTTGACATCACCGTTGATACCGATGCAGAAGGGAAGCTGTGTATCGAAGGTCACGGGGTGTCCGTGGTGAGCGAGACACCGATGCAGGAGTCGCGGACCCGCCCGGTAACCCGGGAAGCACTGGAGATGCAGCTGCGCAAGACCGGCGGGACTCCGTTTGTGATCCGTAGCCTGACGATGACCTATGACGGGACCCGGTTTTTACCAACCGGTGCGATCAATGATCTGCGCCGCAGGTATCTGGCAGCGTGTGAAGTGGCACTGACGGCGCCGCCGGTCCGCCGGTGCCGGTCTCTGCGGGACGCGGAGACGGCAGTTCCGGAACGGACAGCGCCAATCCTGCAAGTGTATACGGATTCGGTCGTGGGTGCAAAGGCCGCACGGTCTGCCGGAGCCGGTCAGGTGGTATATGAAGGAGCCGAGGAGATCTATGATCAGCCGGTCATCTATAAACTGCCGCGGATTCTGCATCCGGCAGAGTTTGTCAAGGCTGTTTCCCGGTTGCCGGCATCTGCTGCCGGTGTGATGGTGGAAGGGGCGGGTGTTGCCGGGGAGCTGAAGGGTCTGCCGAAGTACGGCGGACCGGGCCTGAATATTTTCAACGCCCGATCGGCAATGGTGTACGGGAAGTCCTGCCGTCAGGTCTGTCTCTCGCCGGAGCTGTCCGGAAAGCAGATTCAGACGCTGATGATGCATCTTGCAGCGTATGTCCATCCGCCAAAGGTTGAAGTGATGGTAGAAGGGAATCTTGAGGTGATGGTGACGCAGAACTGTATTCCGGCTACGGCACAGGGGTGCCGGAGCTGTAATCAGTCATGGGCGCTCAAGGACGGGACCGGTCGTGTGTTCCGGGTGCGGACGGATGAGTTCTGCCGGAGTCATATTCTGAATGCGGCGGAGATCTGTCTGGTTGAGCATGTGGGAAAACTTGCGGCTGCGGGTGTTGCCGTTCTCTCGATCGATGCCCGGGGCCGGTCCCCTGAGTATATCCGGCGGATGGTGGCAGTATATTCGGAGGCACTGGATGGTGGAAACCTGAAGGAACTCAAGGAGCAGGTCCGGGAGATGGCGTCCGGCGGGGTTACGGCGGCGCATTTCCTCCGGGGTGTGGAAAAAGAGTAACAAACAGGAGCTTTGGGAACTTCTCTGCAGATGGTCACATCGTCATCTTTATATTTTTTCGGAGTAACCTGTACATAATCGCGGATCATTTCTGATCGCAGTCCCTGACGCAGCACCACACGATTCACACTTTACCGCCGACAGACCGGGTGCAGGTCCAGGGAAACCATAGCCAAAATGGGTTTCCGCTGTTTTGCGGCTTTGAGCGGTCTGGATGTGATCTGATGCGTATACCTTCATTACCCGTATTTTCAGGTGACCGGCTCGCGGGAGTTCTGCTTGCCGCAACACTCGCCTCGTTTCTTGTTCCCTTCTACACGTCGATGGTCAATATCGCCATCCCGGCGATCGGGAACGCATTTCTAGTTTCGACCGATACCCTGGCAATGCTGCCGACCGCCTATCTGATCAGTTCAGTGGTGTTCCTGATCCCCGCAGCACGGATTTCCGACATTGTCGGTCTCCGGCGGGTGTTTACGGCGGGTCTCTGTATTTCGGCAGCTGCTTCCCTTGCCGCCGTATTCTCCGTCTCAATCGGTATGCTTCTGCTGTGCCAGATTGTGGCAGGTATAGGATTTGCCTGCGTTGTCAGCAATGCATTTGCCCTGCTGTCGGTGACGTATCCTCCGGAACGGCGGGGAGGGGCTATTGGTGTTGCAGTGGCTGGCGTCTATCTCGGTCTGACGGCAGGTCCGATTCTCGGCGGAACCCTGACCTCGTTCCTTGGCTGGGCATCAATCTACTTCTTCGTCTGTATTCTCTGTGGAATAACCGCGGGTTTAGTCTGGTTCTCGGTGAAACGCGAAATTTTTACCACGCCCGGCCAGCCGTTTGATCTCTGGGGTTCGGTTCTCTACAGCGGTGTGATCCTGTTTCTGATGGCCGGTCTCATCCGTATTTCGGAACCGTGGGCAGCTGTAAGTCTTGTCATTGGCGCGGGACTGCTCCTCATATTTCTCAGGTTTGAACGGAGGACCGCATACCCTGTCTTCCCGGTCCGGCTGTTCTCCGACAACCGCGTATTTGCCCGGGCAAATCTGACCACTATGATCAACTACGGGGCAACCTATGCCGTCAGTTTTTTTATGAGCCTGTATCTGCAGGTGATCGGCGTCCTGACCCCGATGGAAGCGGGCCTGGTGATGATCGCAATGCCGGTCGTACAAATGATATTTTCACCGATTACCGGCCGACTCTCGGACCGTATTGGCGGGCGCGTTCTGATGACTGCAGGGATGTTTGTCACCGGCGCGGGTCTGGCGTTGTTTGGATTTACCGGAACCGTCTATAACCAGACAATGATAATTCTGAATCTTGCAGTGGTTGGTTTTGGCATTGCCCTCTTTGGCGCACCGAACACGAATCTTATTCTTGGGTCGGTTAACCGCCAGGACAACGGTAGTGCCAACGGTATCATCGCCACTATGCGGCAGATGGGCATGGTAATTTCCATGGCAGTCGCAACCTGCTGCATCCTGATCTTCTATCAGGGAGTATCAGGCAGTCCGGCAGGTCTGGTTGCGGCAATGCACCTGACATTTGCTCTGGGAGCTGTCCTCTCCTTTATTGGGGGAGTGGTTGCATGGACAGCAGTACAAAAAACAGAACAATAACCTATATATCCGGTCCGGTCGGACAAGAAACGTATGCAGGCAGCTTACCGGTACACAAAGCGGGAGATGCAGATGGTGCTGGCAGCGGCTGCCCTCGCCTCGTTTCTAAGCCCATTCCTCGGCTCAATGGTGAACGTCGCGATCCCGGTAATCGGGGCGGCATATGTTGCATCGGCCGAGTCACTGGCGATGCTGTCGACGGCATATCTGATAAGTTCTGTTGTGTTTCTGGTGCCGTCGGCCCGGATTGCGGATATTTTCGGGAGGAAAAAGGTTTTTCTTGTCGGTATTTTTATTCTTGGCCTGTCTTCGGTTCTCGCTCCTCTCTCCCCCACGATTGATGTCCTGATTCTCTGTCGGATTATCGAGGGTGTGGGTGTTGCGGCGATTACCAGTAATGCGATTGCGCTGCTGTCGGCGGTGTATCCGCCGGAACGGCGGGGTGCAGTGATCGGGTATGCGGTTTCGGCGGTGTTTCTGGGTCTGTCGGCAGGACCGGTTCTGGGCGGGGTGTTGACGCAGGTACTTGGATGGCAGAGTCTGTTTTTGTTTGTGGCGGTGCTTTCGGTGTGTACGTTTGGTACGGTGTGGTTTTCAATTACGCATGATATCCGGGAGAATGCAGGGGAACCCTACGATTTCTTCGGGACGTTTGTGTATATGATCCTGATTGTGATGCTGGTTCTGGGTCTGATTCATCTGCCGGATCTTTGGGCGGTTCTGCTGCTGGGGGCAGGTGTGATTGTGATGCTGCCGCTGTTTGTACTGGTGGAACGGCGGACGGCGTTTCCGGTGTTTGCGATCCGGTTGTTTTCGGGGAACCGGATATTTACCCGGGGGAATATGGCGACGGTGATTAACTTCGGGGCGACGTATGCGCTCAGTTTTTTCTTAAGTCTGTATCTGCAGTTTGCGGGGCTGTTGTCTCCGATGGAGGCGGGGCTGGTTCTGGTTGCGATGCCGGTTACGCAGATGGTGTTTTCCCCTCTGGCAGGCAGAGTGTCGGACCGGGTGGATCCCCGGTTTCTGACGACGGCAGGCATGCTGCTGATGGCGGCCGGGCTGGGCCTGCTTCTGCAGCTTTCCGCGGATGTATTTTTGCCGGGGCTGATGGGGACGCTGGTGCTGATGGGATTTGCGGTGGCGTTGTTTGCATCGCCAAACAATAATATGATTCTCGGGTCGGTACACCGCCGGGAGTACGGGAGTGCGAATAGTATTATAGGAACGATGCGGCAGATGGGGATGGTACTGTCGATGGGACTTGCAACGTGTTTTATTTCGGTGTTTCTCGGCGGGACTACGGAGATTGCAGAAAATCTGGATGCGTTTCTTGCGGCGATGCACTGGTCATTTTTCTGCGGTATGGTGTTCTGTCTGATCGCGGCGGCTCTGTCGTTTTCGTGTACAACACAAAAGTGAATGTTCACTCCAACATCTTTTATACCACATACACCCAATAATAGTGAGTTTACAGACTTTGGTCTGGACAAAACAGGAATGTGGCTGTGACATAATCATCGGATCGAATGTATCCGTGAAACGCGACCAGCTGAACCTGAGGTGAACACACAATGTCTAAATCTATGTATGGCTATGTTCGGGATGCGTGGAAAAAACCCGCAGACTCCGGTGTAAAGAAACTCCTCTGGGAGAGAATGCAGGCCTGGCGCCGTCAGGGTGCCGTCGTTCGTGTTGAGCACCCCACCCGTCCCGACCGGGCACGGGCCCTCGGTTATAAAGCCAAGCAGGGTATTATCGTTGTCCGCTCCACCATCCGCCGTGGTGGCCGCAGGAAGTCACGGTATATCCGCGGACGCAGAACCAACCGTATGGGAATGCGCAAGGCCACGCCGGGACTGAACCTTCAGGCAATTGCCGAAGGCCGTGCAGCAGACCGTTACCCGAACATGGAAGTTCTGAACTCCTACTGGGTCGGAGAAGACGGTAAATGCAAATATTACGAGGTAATTCTCGTTGACCGCAGCAGCCCTGTGGTTCTCTCTGATAAAAACCTTAAGTGGGTTGCCGACACTCGCGGTCGTGTCTACCGTGGAAAGACTTCCGCTGGCAGAAAGGCACGCGGACTCCACAACCGCGGAACCGGTGCTGAAAAGTGCCGCCCGAGCATCCGCTCCCACAAGAACCAGGGCAAATAACCCTGTCTTCTTTTTTTCAGCATGATTACTGACGTCTGCGTGTGCGGTGGATCGGACGCGACGACTACACCCCGTCGTCTTGCACTCACTGCAGCTTCCTGCGGCTTTGACAGCATCGTCCTCTGCGGTCCGGAAACTCCCCTCGTCTCCTATGCCGGAGTTACCCTGTATCCGGGAAAACTCATCGGTAAACAGAGCGGTAAAACTTTCCTCGACAGCATCCGCAAAACACCCAAAGGAACGATTGTCCTCGTTTCTGTTGCAGACAACAGTTTCAACCGGACGGCGATTACCACCAGAGGAGTACATCTCCTCACCGGTATGTGTGACCTTCCGAAAGGCGGGTTTGATCACATTGTTGCAAAGATGGCCGCACAGCATAATGTCGGGGTTGTTATTGATCTTGCAAAAATCCTTGACGATAAAACCCGACGAACTGCTCTCGCCCGATACGCTGAGATTCTTGCTTTCCACCGGAAGTTCCATTTTCCGCTGCTCATCGCAAGCGGCGCCCGGGATCTGTTCGGTTTCCGGACGGTTCAGGAGATTACCGCTCTATGTGCCCTGTTTGGCATGACCCGTGGAGAGGTAGATATCTCCCTCGGATCTCTGGAGGGTATCCTGAATCCTCCTCGACAGGTCACCATAGTGGAGACAAAAGCGGAGGAGGAGCGATGAAGGCCCTTCCCCCGACACTCCGGGAAAACCGCCGGTACATTCTTCTCCGGATTATTAGCGAAGCGGTTCCTTCCCAGAAAGAGATATATCACGCCCTTTCGGATGCGGTGACCTCGCTGTTCGGGGATGCGGGTGCGGCTGAGATGCATCCTGCCATCGTCTGGTCTGAGGGAGAATATGCAATCGCACGGTGCAGCCGCGGCAGTGAGCAGCGTCTCATCGCCTCTGCTGCAACCGTTACCCGGATTTGCGGGAAACCTGCCGCACTTCGGACAGTAATCGTGTCCGGCACCATTCATGGTGCAAAACAACATCTGCGTCCTACACCCTGGGACGAGACCAGCCTGCCCGGTTACCGGTGCTCAGGTAAAAAAGTTGATAGTCTCACAGGTAGTAATACGCACAGATATCTCACCCGAGATGACATACATATACAGGAGTAACCATGCAGCCACAACAATACCAGATGGGGGGTTACGATCGTGCCATCACGATGTTTTCCCCCGACGGACGTCTTTATCAGGTTGAATACGCCAGGGAGGCAGTCAAACGCGGTACGACCGCCGTCGGTATCAAATGTAAAACAGGCGTTGTCCTCCTCGTCGATAAACGGGTAAGTTCCCGTCTTCTGGAACCTTCGTCCATTGAGAAGATTTTCAAGATCGACGAACACATCGGTGTCGCTTCCTCCGGCCTCGTCGGAGATGCCCGCGCTCTGGTTGACCGTGCCCGAGTTGAAGCACAGATCAACCGTGTCAGTTACGGCGAACCCATCGACGTTGAAACGCTCGCCAAAAAACTCTGCGACCATATGCAGACCTACACTCTGTTCGGCGGCGCACGCCCGTACGGCACTGCTCTGCTGATTGCTGGTGTGGAAAACTGTGCGGACGGTCCGCAGTACCGCCTCTTTGAGACCGATCCGTCAGGGACTCTGCTGGAGTACACTGCAACCGGTATCGGTATCGGCCGGCCTGCTGTCATGAAACTGTTTGAAGAGGAGTACAAAGACTCTCTCTCTGCAGAGGATGCGATTCTGCTCGGTCTCAAAGCCCTGCACACCGCTACTGAAGGTAAGTTTGACGTCAATACCGTTGAGATCGGGATTGCCGGATCCTACGCGCCGAAGAAAAAGACTGTCGCAAAGAAAGGTACTGAGACTCCGGCTGCCGGCAAGATCTCCATGTTGCCGTTCAGGAAGCTGAATCCGGAAGAGGTCAGGGTCGCAGTTGCAAAGTTCAGTAAATCCACTCCGAAATCCGACACTGCGATGGATGCAGAGTGAGGTGACCGGTATGATTTCCCTGGATGATGCTGTTGTTGCACGACTGGAAACGCATGGTTTGAAGTTTGAGATTCTGGTTGATCCGGAACTTGCAGACAAAATGCGCCATGGTGATGAAAGTATCGCTATTGAAGATGCAGTTGCCGCGCTGTATGTTTATGAAAACGCATCGCACGGCGATAAGTCTCCGGATGAAGACCTTCAGAAGGTCTTTAAGACGACAGGATTTGAGGATATCGCAAAGCAGATTATCCTCAAAGGAGAGATCCACCTTACCACGGAGCAGCGTCGTCACTTAATGGAGGAGAAGCGCCGCAGAGTCATTGCATTTATTGCACGGAATGCTGTGAACCCTCAGACAGGTTTGCCGCATCCGGTTACCCGGATTGAGCTGGCACTGGAAGAGGTCAGGATTAATTTTGACCCGTTCAAATCAGTGGATGATCTGGTTAAGGAGACGGTGAAGGCGCTTCGTCCGATTCTGCCGATCCGGTTTGAGGAACGGAGAATTGCAGTCCGGTTTCCGATGGACTTTGCATCCCGGGGGTATGCGGCGGTGGCCGGTGCTCCGTATGTTACTCTGGAAAAGAATGAGTGGCAGAATGACGGGTCCTGGATCTGTGTGGTGAAAATCCCGGCCGGTATGCAGGAGGAGTTTTTCAATCTGGCGAATCATGCCGCGAAAGGGGACGCCCAACTGAAGATCCTGGAATAAGGTTAAAAAGTTAGAGAACTAATGATAATAGATATTTCTGAGGAATACTTATGGCATCCAAGAACAAGCATGTAGCAAAGGGACGCGTCACCGGCAGTGCCGGACGTTTTGGTCCGAGATATGGCCGTTTTGCACGCAAGATGGTCAATGAGAGTGAGAAGATTTCCCGCGCAAAGCATCTGTGTCCGATGTGCGACACGGTTGCTGTGAAGCGTGTGGGTACCGGCATCTGGGAATGCAAAAAGTGCGGCTACAAGTATGCCGGCGGTGCATATGTTCCGCAGACCCCGTCCCTGAAAGTCGTCCTTCGTTCGATCGAGACTAAGGGAGTTTAAGCTGAATGGCCAGTTATAAGTGCGCCCGCTGTAAACAGACAGTTGAGATTGATGCGAATGTCCGCTGTCCCTACTGCGGACACCGTATTCTCTTTAAGGCGCGCGGTTCCGGTGTGAAGTCACTGAAGGCCAGATGACATTCGTTACTTCATCGCGCAAACCGGCACCAGAGGTGCGGAAGCTTGCAAAGGAGATAGCCTTTGCGCTGAGTCTTTCGTATGTTCAGCGGGGTAAGGCTGGTCTTCGGACAATGGGCGCCGAAGACCCTGAAATTATTTTTCTGTCAGGTTCGAAACGGAAGGGTCCGCTTTTTGATCTGACGGTAAACGGTGAGATCGTTTTTTCCATGCTGATTACGAATGTGCTGGAAAGTGAGCGGACGGGTCCCTTTTTTTCGGGGTTCCTGACCCGGGAACGGGAACTGTTCGATGCGCTCTCGCCGCATGTGAAGATGCTCTTTGATGAGAACGCACCGGGACCGATTGTGTTCTGCGGTACGCAGAAGATGCAGTATGTTCTGCAGGTGATGGTGTGAACTCGTTCCGGCCGCACACGGCGGTGTTCCGGTTTGTGTGCCCGTATGCGGATGTTCTGCATGCGGTGCTTGCACCGGAGGCAGGATCGGATCCGGGTGACCGGTCCCGCGTTCTGTTGTCGCATGATGCGGAAGCGGTTACGCTGACGGTGGAAGCGGAGGATGTGTCTGCGCTCCGGGCTTCACTGAACATGTGGCTGCGGCTGGTCAATGTGAGTAAAGAGATTCTGGAGTTGTAACAACAAAATGGTAAATCCACAGGCAGGAGGAATTCCTCCGCAGATTCAACAGCAGCTGGCAATGTTTCAGCAGATTCAGCAGCAGCTGCAGCAGGTATCGTCACAGAAGATGCAGTATGAGATGACCCTTCGCGAGACAAAACGCGCGCAGGAGGAGCTTGCCGCGGTTGCGGATAATGCAGTGGTGTTTGCATCGGCAGGGTCCATTCTGATACAGAAAGAGAAGTCAGTGGTTGCGGCGGATCTTCAGGAGAAGGTCGACTCTCTGGAGCTTCGTATTTCTTCGCTGGACAAACAGGAGAAGGCGATGACGACGAAGGCAGGACAGTTACAGAAACAGATTCAGGATGCGATTGCAGGTTCTGGATCTGTTCCGACCGCTCAGTAAGCCGGACTGTCCAGCAATTCTTTTTTTTACGATTTCACTTGAACCCGGTTCGAAAAGCTGTGGTTTTTGTATGTATTCTCCACTCCCTTTCACAGCTTGAATGGGGAAAGGGATGAGATGACCCAATTCAGGTGACCATCTCACCGTGCTGCGTCAGATCCAGACCGATGTACTCCTCATCTTCCGTGACGCGGAGACCAATCGTTTTATCCACAATCCACGCAAGCAGATAGGTGGCTCCGAATGCAAATGCCGCAGTCACCACCGCGTCCAGAATCTGGACGCCCAGGAGATATGCGTTTCCTTCGAGAAGTCCGGATATCCCTCCCACTGAAGATACCGCAAAGATACCGCAGGCAATCGTGCCCCAGAACCCACCGACACCATGAACTGCCCAGGCATCCAGACTCTCATCAAACTTCTGCCGGACACGCCACAGCAGTGCATAGTAACAGAGAACTCCGGCCACCAAACCGATCAGAAGTGCGGCCCACAGATTCACAAACCCGGCCGCAGGAGTAATTGCACCAAGACCTGCAATCGTTCCCGACACAAAACCGAGGGAACTTGGTTTTCCGTGCCGCCAGTTCACAATCATCCATGAAATCGTACCCGCGGCAGCTGAGATCAGCGTAACCATAATCGCGTGAATCGCCAGATCATTTGCGGCCAGTGCACTCCCGCCGTTAAATCCCATCCAGCCGAACAGCAGAACACCGCCGGCAAAGAAGGTCATCGGAATATTCTGCGGATTAAGGTTGTGTACCCCGAACCCGGACCGTTTTCCGATGTAAATTGCCAGGGCCAGAGCACCAAAACCTGCGCTGATATGTACAACCGTTCCTCCTGCATAATCGAGAGCTCCCAGCTGTGCCAGCCATCCGCCGCCCCAGAGCCAGTGGGCAATCGGATCGTAGACAAATGTTGTCCACAGCAGACCAAAGATCAGAAACGCTTCAAACCGGATACGTTCCGCAACACCTGAGACAATAATTGCGAGCGTGAGACCGGCAAAAGTCATCTGAAACGCCGCAAACAATAGATCAGGAATCTCCAGACCGCGTACTGTCTCAAATCCCACACCCGCCAGACCGAGATGTTCCAGACCGCCGATAATGCCAAGCTGCGTTGTGCCGAACACCAGAGAGTATCCAAGCAGGAACCAC
Source organism: Methanobacteriota archaeon (assembly GCA_023396065.1). GTDB lineage: Archaea > Halobacteriota > Methanomicrobia > Methanomicrobiales > Methanocorpusculaceae > Methanocorpusculum. The sequence continues at coordinate 20,858 of JAEWXF010000032.1, read as the reverse complement.
TGGAGAATGACAATCATCAGTGATGCGAATACCAGCATTAAAACGGAAAGAAAATTCTTTTTGCGGACCATACCCCCGTAAAACAGGCCGAGGGCCGGAGTCATAAGTAATACTAATGCCGTGGATGCAAGAACCCACGCAACAGAGCCGGTATCGATCATAGTGAAAATACCCCGTCAGAGTCCCGGAAATTCGGGACATTGATGCCTCACTCTATTGGACGTTTCAGTATAAAAAATCTGACAAAGGTTAGCATGGCACATGGTGTCATTAGTACCCATTACTTTTAAGACCGCTCCCGGATAAATCATTCAAGCAGTATGAGTATGGATCCCGGAATGGTCAACTGGCTGATACTGGGCGTGATGATCCTCGGCTGTCTGGCCGTAATTTATCTGATCTCCCGGTACGAAGAGAAGCGGGGAAAGCGGCTGCTCAGTAAAAAACAGGAACTGATGCTTGAGGCCGCTGAGGAAAATGCCGCCTTTGTGGTCGGGCAGGTGTACCAGATGGAGGACGGAAGTCTTGCCCGCTACGCATCCGACGGAAAATTTTACAAAATCCGGATGAAAGAATAATTATTTTTCCTGCAGCGCCTTCACCCGGTCACGCAGTTCAATCGCCCGCTCAAAATCGAGAGCCGCGGCTGCCGCTTTCATCTCCGCTTCCAGTTCGATGATCAGGTTCGGAATTTCGGACTTCGGCAGATGTTTGATATCTTTGATGTCAATCTCCTTTTCCCGGACCGGCTTCTTAATGGTCTGCGGCACGATGCCGTGCTGCGTGTTAAAGGCAATCTGCAGCTCGCGGCGGCGTGCAGTCTCCGACATGGCGGTCCGCATTGACTCTGTAACGACATCCGCATACAAAACAACCCGGGAATCCGCGTTACGTGCCGCTCTGCCGATAATCTGAATCAGACTCCGGGCATCCCGCAGGAAGCCCTCCTTGTCCGCATCCAGAATCCCGATGAATCCTACCTCAGGAATATCCAGACCTTCTCTGAGGAGGTTGATGCCGACCAGAACATCGAACATTCCGAGTCTGAGTTGCCGGATCAGTTCCGTACGTTCCAGTGACTGAATTTCAGAGTGGAGATACCGGGTTTTGATACCCTGCCTTGCGAGGTATTCGGTGAGCTCCTCGGCCAGTTTTTTGGTGAGTGTGGTGACCAATGCCCGGTCTCCCCGGGCGATAACCGCCTCAATCTCCCGGATGAGATCCTCGGTCTGCCCGGCAATAGGTCTGATTTCCACGACCGGATCCACCAGTCCGGTCGGCCGGATGATCTGTTCCACAACGCCGTCCGTATGCGTCAGTTCATACTCTCCCGGTGTTGCCGAGACAAAGATGACCTGATGCATGTACTGCTCAAACTCAGGAAACTTCAGCGGCCGGTTGTCAAATGCACTCGGCAGGCGGAATCCGTACTCTACTAAAGAGACCTTGCGGGAGTGATCCCCGTTGTACATACCGCGGACCTGCGGAAGTGACTGGTGACTTTCATCGATAACCATCAGAAAATCATCCGGGAAGTAGTCCAGCAGGCAGAATGGTTTTTCCCCGGCTTTCCGCCCGTCAAAGTGTCGGGAGTAATTTTCAATGCCTTTACAGGAACCGGTTTCTTCAATCATCTCAAGATCATACTGGGTTCTCTGCCGCAGACGATGGGCCGAGAGATCGTCCAGTTTGTTTTCTGCGAGGACTTCGGCAAGTTCGGCACGAATCGAGTCAAGGGACCGTTTCATCTCAGACTCAGGAGTCACGAAGTGCCGCGCCGGGTAGACGTAGAAGTACTCAAGACGTTCCTTTTCTTTCCCGGTGTTTTTGTCCACTTCCGAGATCCGGTCAATCTCGTCTCCGAACATCTCGATTCGGATGATATCATTAAAGTAACCGGGAATGAGGTCAATCGTATCGCCTTTAACCCGGAATCTGCTCGGCATGAGTTCGAGATCGTTGCGTTCAAAGAGGATGGCGATCAGCTTTTCCAGTATCTCCCGGCGGGATATCTGCTGGCCGCACCGCAGCTCAAATCCGAGGTTGCGGAAGTTTTCCGGGTTGCCAAGACCATAGATACAGGAAACGGAAGCAACGATAATGGTATCCGGATGCGAGAGAAGGGAGGCGGTTGCCGCCAGTCGCATCATCTCGATTTTCGGATTGATCTGGGCATCTTTTTCGATGTACTGATCTTTTTTGGCGATATAGGATTCAGGCTGATAGTAATCATAGTAGGAGATGAAGTACTCCACATGATTGTTGGGAAAAAATTCTTTGAACTCGTTGTACAGCTGTGCAGCGAGTGTTTTGTTGTGGGCGAGGACGAGGGTCGGTTTCTGGACGTTGGCGATGACGTTTGCAATGGTGAATGTTTTTCCTGAACCGGTTACGCCGAGCAGTGTCTGATACTGTTCTCCATCCTGAATTCCGGCGGTCAGCTCTGCGATTGCCTCGGGCTGGGATCCCCGCGGGGCAAACTCTGAGGATAGTTCAAACACTCCTGACATGATTCTGATATATTTGACGCACAGCACTATAGCTGTGTGGAAACCGGCCGGTTTTATTTCAGTCTGGCAACCATCCGTTCTTTCTTTTGCCGTGCGGCTGCGGCTGCCCGGTCGATTCCCTGCTTCATTTCGTCAAAGTCCCTGCCGGGCCGGTCGACCACTTTCTTCAGCGGCGTGTAGGGTGCTTCACGGAACTTCGGCTGGAACTCACCTTCGACCCCGTTCTTCACCAACCGGGAGATACCCGGACCTTCGCGGACATAGCCGATACGTTCCATGCGGACTCCGGCTTTTGCCACTGTTGCGATGATCTCATCCGCATAGGCCGGAGGTGCTACGACCAGCAGGGCGTCCAGACTGACACCGAGGTAATCGATTCCCAGCTTGTCAAGGAGTGCGAGTACCTTCGGTGCTACGAGACCGCGAAGCGGTGCATCCTCGACGACGACCGTACACTTTGCCGTTTCCGCCATCTCGAACACATCCCCGCGAAGACCGCCGTTCGTAACGTCGGTCATGGCATGAATGTGAGGGAACACCGCTGACCGGATCAGGGCATCACAGGCCTTGAGGAAATGCAGATTGATTGTCTCGTCGACAACGTCCGCATTGCCTGAGTAGAGGGCAGCGGTTGCAATCGTTCCGCCGCCGGACCCTTCGGTCATCAGAAGGACGTCACCCGGTGCGGTTGCTTTGCGGGCGGTTACGTGATCGGCGACGCCGACGACGCCGACACATCCGGTCATCCGGTCTCCGATCACCATGTCCCCGCCGATACGCAAGGTGGACCCGGCAATCAGCGGGACTCCGAGGGCATCGGAGACGGTCGTAATGCCTGCCGTGTAGTCAAAAAGTTTTGCTACGTCTCCGTCGTCGGCGATGTGGACGTCGGAGATCAGGCCGACGGGCCGGGCACCCATCACGTAGACATCGCGGAGTGTTGCCCGGGTTGCATGAAATCCTGCGAGGTAGGGGAAGTCGGAGAGCCGCGAGTGCATGCCGTCAACGGTTGCGATGATATATTTTCCTCCGGCTTCGACGACACCTCCGTCGTCCATCTGGTCTACACCGACGTCGGCTGAGGTTTTTCCAATGACTTCCGCAATTTTTCTATGAGCGTAAAAATCTCCGGAGCCGCGGGACCCGACGCCGAACTCGCCCATGGTGACTCCTGCATGTTCGTAGGTAAAGAGGTCTCCTGACAGGCCGTGGGTGATTTTCACTTCTTCCAGAACGGCACGGGCAAACTCTCCCGAGAAATTCCGGTCGATATTTTTTATTTCCAGAATTCGTTCCTGAAGCTTTGCACAGATTTCTTCTTCGGGAACATTTTTCTGCAGGTTGCGGCGTACGTAGCCTTCAACATCCATACCATACATGCGAAGGGACAGATCATAAATATACCCGGTTTTGCCGAAGTCTCACGGGGACGCGAGACGTTCCAGGACATGGGCAAGGGATCATATCATTTCGATTCCTATAGTATGATTATGAGAGAGGTGCCGGCGGAAACGGCATTTGCAGTGACGGTCGCCGGTTCGGATCCCTCGGCGGGTGCCGGATTACAGATTGACCTAAAAACGATGGCAGCCTGCGGTGTCTGGGGGATGACCATTGTTGCAGCCCTGACCGCGCAGAATGCGACACATGTTCTGGGAACTGCGGATGTGGATCCCGGGTTTGTACGGCTGCAGTTTGCGGCGCTTGAAGAAGATTTCCCGATCGGCTGCTATAAGACAGGGATGCTGAAAAATGCGGAGACTGTCCGTGTGGTGGCAGAGTCCGTGCCGGATGCAACACCACTCGTTGTGGATCCGGTACTTCTTGCAACTGCTGCCGGATACCGGCTGCTTGAGGAGTCCGGGGCACAGGCACTGGTTGAGGAGCTGATTCCCCGGGCGACGGTTCTGACACCGAATCTTCCTGAGGCTTCAGCCCTGTCCGGTATTGAGATTACGGATTCTGTAACTATGGAGGAGGCTGCCGGCTGGTTCCTTGACTGCGGGGCACAGTCGGTGATTATTAAGGGCGGCCATGCCGGATTCCGGAAAGCGACGGATGTGTTCGTTGACCGGGACGGAATGCTGCTTCTTTCCGGGAATGTGTATCCGTTTGCGGAGGTCCACGGTTCGGGCTGCTGTTTTGCGTCTGCAATTGCGGCGCATATTGCTCTCGGGTATCCGGTCCGGGAGGCAGCGCAGCGGGCGAAGGAGTTTGTGGACGGGGCTATCCGGTACGCGGTTGCGTATGCTCCCGGGCGGTATACGATGAATCCCGGATGGCAGCAGTATCGGACCTATACGAAAATATCTTCGCGGCGGTGAACTGCTGATGACACTGAACCGGTATCTGGATGCATGGATTCTGTCTATGGCCCGTACTGTTTCCCGGTATTATCTCACCAATACCCGTGATATGCGGTTTATTACCGGACTCGTTCCGGCACTGTGGCAGAGTGCCGGAATCCGCAAAAGATATGCGGCACGCGGGGTTCACATTCCGCCGTTTCTGATTGCGAGTATTACGTCACAGTGTAATCTGCATTGTGCGGGATGCTATGCGAAGGCGAGGGAGTGTCCCGGCATCACATCTCCGGCAGAGGTCCAAGAGGAAACAACTCTTGGGACGGCTGAATGGCGCCGCATTTTTCAGGAGGCTTCGGATATCGGGGTTTCGTTTGTTCTGCTTGCCGGTGGTGAGCCGCTGATGCGGCGGGATGTCCTTGATCTGGCTGCATCCTATCCCGGGATGGTGTTTCCGACCTTCACGAATGCCACGCTGATCGATGCGTCGTATATCCGGTTCTTTGATGAGCACCGGAATATTATTCCGGTTCCCAGTATCGAGGGAAGCGGTGAGGAGACAGATCACAGACGAGGGTTAGGTGTTTCCGAAAAGATTCTCGCGGTAATCCGGGAGTTTCAGGCCCGGGGTATTTTGTATGGTGTTTCTATTACCGTCACTTCGCACAATCTCAGGGCCGTTACATCCGATACGTTTGTAGCGGATCTGCGGAAGGCCGGATGCGGGATTGTTTTTTATCTGGAGTATGTTCCTGCGGAGAAAGGTACCGAAGATATGGTTCTCTGTGAGTCGGATACAGTTTTTCTCGAAGAACGGGTACAGTCGTTGCGTGCCGGGTATCCTGATATGATTCTGCTTTCATTTCCCGGTGATGAGTCGGTTCTCGGCGGCTGCCTTGCGGCAGGCAGGGGATTTTTCCACATCAGTTCTGCGGGTAATGCGGAACCCTGTCCGTTTTCTCCCTATTCCCGGCAGAATCTGAGGTCCTGTTCGATTCTGGAAGTGTTGCAGTCACCGTTTTTCCGGGATATTCGGGAGATCAGTATGCGGGAGGCAGGGATGCCGCATACCGGAGGATGTACGCTGTTTTCCCGTGAAGAGGAGGTGTCGAAGGTTCAGTCCTCCGACGATGTGTGATGGATCAATGAAATGCCGTTGTTCTGCTGTCAGAATGGATGTGTGACTTCCGACTTTTGCAATTTACGATGAATCCCGAATGGCGGAAATATCAGGAGTATCTTTTTCCGCATCACTGGTAATTTCCGTGGATGCTGCAATCATCAAAACTGTATCGTGGAGACCGGGAACGTCATGTGTCGCAATACTTCACACCGAACACAGGTCAACACCAAAGTACTGATGAACCAGAATATTTCGGAGACCTTTCATCGTTGCAAGAGGAATTTCCGGATACGCTTCCCTGAATGAATCGGAAAACTGCCCGACAGCTTCACCGATAATTTCCAGAGGCCGGATTACAGCATCCTGGTACATCGTCTCTCCTAAAAACTCCCATAGGAAAAACGCGAGGTAAGTTTGAGAATTTTCTCGCACTGAAAAATAATATGTGTCAGCAGAATCCTATCATGTTCATTCATACTATTGCCTGCATTGCCCCAAACAACACCGCGTCGGCTTTTACAGCCCGTGCAATAAGCGGTGAGATGTATTCTACAGATACCAGATCCACAGGCCGGTGAAATAATGATGCAAGATAATCATGCAGACCGACCAGATCAAACATGCCGCCCCGTCCCTTCTGAAAACAGTAGAGGACGTCAACATCAGACTCAGGTGTGTCTTCTCCCCAGGCGACCGAGCCGAAAATTCCAATCGTCTCAATGCCGAAACGTTCGCGAAGCTCAGAGAGAAGTATCTTCAGTTGGGTAAGGACTTCCTCTTTGATGCTCACGTATTCAGGCATTACTGATAAGTACTAATAGACATCGGACATCATTAGGGTTTTGGCAATGGATACTCTGACCCCGTCAAACAAAATTTTCCGAACATCCGTCGAATAAGACCATTCATATCTCCCCAGCACCAATACTTTTCTCATTTATGGCCATCCATCCGATAGACTATCGATACGGTACTCCTGAGATGCGCAGCATCTGGAGCGAGGAACACCGTTTTACCTGTATAATCCGTGCCGAGATCGCTCTGGCCCATGCAGAAGCCGAAGTTGGTATGATTCCCGAGGAGGACGCAGCCGTAATTGAGCAGAATGCGTTGTCGGCATCCCTCAACCGTGCGAAGGAGATTGAGGCGGAGATTAATCATGACACCATGGCGATGATTCGTGCAATCTCTGAGGTCTGCGGGGATGCAGGACGCTGGATTCACTATGGGGCAACCTCGAACGATATTCTGGATACCGCAACCGGTCTGCAGCTGAAGGATGCCTTTGATACGCTGGAAAAGAAACTTATCTCTCTGCTGACGGTGCTGCTTGACCGTGCGAAAGCAACGAAGACCCTTGTCTGTGCGGCACGGACACATGGCCAGCAGGGTGTGCCGACGACATACGGGCTGCGGTTTGCAATCTGGGCGTCTGAGGTTGCCCGCCATATTGACCGGCTGCGGGAAATCCGTGTTCGTGCGGTTGTGGGTCAGATGACCGGCGCAGTTGGTACAATGGCGGCAATGGGACCGAAAGGTATTGAGGTGCAGGCTGCGATGATGAAGTATCTGGAGATCGGATCGGTGGATGTTTCGTCCCAGGTAATCGCCCGCGACCGGTATGCCGAGTATATTTTTCTGCTGGCAAATATTGCCACAACACTGGATAAGATCGGCATTGAGATCCGGAGTCTGCAGCGGACGGAGATTGCAGAGGTTGAGGAGGCATTCGGAAAGAAACAGGTGGGCTCCTCAACCATGCCGCATAAGAGAAATCCCATTAAGAGTGAACAGGTGGGCGGGCTGTCGCGGATCGTGCGTGCAATGGTTGAACCGGCTCTGATGAATAATACCCTGTGGGATGAACGGGATCTGACGAACTCGTCCTGTGAGCGGATTACCTTCCCGGAGGCAACGATTCTGTGTGATCACTGTCTGAAGCTGATGATCAATGTTCTGGAAAATCTGGTAATAAAGGAAGAGAACATCCGGCGGAATCTGCTGATGCTTCACGGGATTAATCTGGCAGAATCGGTGATGATTGAGCTGACCCGGCGCGGGATGGCACGTCAGGATGCTCATGAAATTATCCGGGAAAGCAGTATGGATGCGCTTGCCAGACAGGTACCGCTTGCAGAGGTGCTTGGCGCAAAAGAGGATATTACTAGGTATATTTCCGGTGAGGAGCTGGTACGGCTGCTGAATCCGGATAATTATATTGGTCTTGCAGAGGTACTGGTCGACAATCTGGTGAGAAAACTGTTGACCTACTGCACTCTCTGATTTTTCCTATTCTCTTCCCCTCTTTTCGGTAGGTACACACCGCAGTAAAATCGAACCATTCGGATCTGCTGTGGCGGGCAGGTCAGTCTCAAAAATACCCTGTGTCGCACATATCATGATATCTTGTCTGGGATCAGGGGAAAAACAGCAAAAACCTCATCTCAGAAACACCCTCTTTATTCGCCTTCTATCGACCTCAATAAACGGGAACTGAGGCGCGTTTTTCCCGAAAACGTAGACTAGGGCCTCCAAAATACCCTGTGTTTTTTGGAAATAGTGCCCGAATTTCAAATTTAACCCGAAATAATGGTTATTTTCGATGCCACATCCCGCAGCTGCAGTGCCGGTCTATTTTCTGGGGTCGAACAGGTCCCGCCATTTCCCGGAAGGTTTTGCAGGTTTCCTTTCATCAGTTTCCGGATTTTTCTGCAGATCGAGTACATGATGCATAGTCCGGACTTCCTTTTTGAGTTCGTCGATGCTGTGCAGGAGGACATCAACGTTTTTCTGCATCCGTGCAAGTTCCTTGAAGCTCCTCTGGGGTGCCGGCGGAATTTCCCCTTTTTGCTCTGCCTGAAAGAGGCCCGCTTCGATGAGCCGCAGGACTGCTTCGTTTCTGTCGAGTTCCTGTTTTTTTGTGAACTGATCGATTCGTTCCGCGAGTTCGGGATCGAGCGTAAACGAGAGTCTGAGCACCATATCAGATAATGTGTTTGTTGCACAGGTTCATGAAGTCATGCTTTGGGTTCTGTCCCGCAGGCAAGGGTGAGGAGGGCGTCTGTGTCGAGGCAGGTTTCCAGGTGGCGGGCGAGAGTTGCATACGGATCACCAAGTTCACCAATCGGGGTGTAGGGGATACCTTTTTGCTCGGACAGCCAGCCGACGAGTGCGTCGACTGGTCCGGCATTTGCGAACAGTCCGTGGAGGTAGGTACCAAAGATGAGACCGTCCGGGGAGACGGAACCTTCATCCGTAAAGGCCCCGGGACCCTGAACGGTACTGCGGCCCGAGTGAATCTCATAGCCTGCGGCGGTTGTCATGCGGGACAGTATGGGGCCGATGCCTGCGGAAGTTCTCTGTTCCTGCCGGGTGATTTTATCATACTGATCGAATCTGGTTTGCACAGGCAGGAGGCCGAGACCCTGATAGTCAGCAATGATGTCACCTTCAATGGCATTGTCATGGATGGTCTGTCCCATCATCTGGTATCCGCCGCAGATGCCGATGACCGGAATTCCTGCATTGACACATGCGTGAATCCGGGCGTCGGTTCCGGTTTCCTTCAGGACGGTGAGATCGTATACGGTGTTTTTTGTACCCGGGAGAATGACTGCATCATATCCGGTCAGCGGGGTTCCGGGAGGGACGTACTCGACGGCCGCGGCACGTTCGAGAAGGGAGAAGTCGGTAAAGTTTGCAATATGCGGATAGCGGATAATGGCAATTTTCACGGGTGCATTGGCGGGAGCCTTTTCCTGAAGGGAGAGTGAGTCTTCGTCGGGGAGGTTGAGCTGTTTCCAGGGAACGATACCGATGACCGGGACTCCGGTAAGGTCCTCCAGTATTTTTTTACCGGAGGCGAAGAGGTCTGCGTCTCCCCGGAATTTGTTGATGATGATACCTTTGACGAGGGGCCGGACGTCATCCGGGAGGAGGGAAATTGTACCATATATCTGGGCAAATACTCCGCCGCGTTCGATGTCGGCTACGAGAATGATCGGGAGCCTGAGGCGTTTTGCAAGTTGGATGTTGGCAATGTCACGGTCGTAGAGGTTGACTTCGGCTGCTCCTCCTGCTCCTTCGATGATAATGTTCTGGTATTCATTCCTGAGGCGGTTGTAGGCGGTGAGTGCTTCGTTGAGAAGGTATTCGGTTTGTGTGTAGTAGTCCTGGATTTTTGTATCCTTCCAGGGTTTCCCATGGAGGATGATCTGGGAGACTGAGTTTCCTTTGGGTTTGAGGAGAATGGGATTCATATCGGCAACTGGCCGGGCACGTGCGGCGATTGCCTGAACCGCCTGAGCGATGCCGATTTCGGACCCCTCTTCGGTGATATAGGAGTTAAGGCTCATGTTCTGCGATTTGAAGGGAGCAACGGGAACTCCGCGGTCGCTGAGTATGCGGCAGATACCAGTGGTGATTATACTTTTTCCTGCGTGGGATGAGGTGCCGAGGATCATCAGGGACATGCTGGTTATGTTTGGCGGCGGGGAGGAATAAGGATTGGTTATTCTTTCCGGGGTGTGGCATGCCGAAATTCGGTCATCCTTTTTTTGATTCTGTGGTCCAATCTTCGTTTATGATTACAGGGTTGTACAAAAGGAGGGTTAGAAATTAATCAGAAATTTCTGTGGTATCATACATACTCTCAAGTCGGGCCATAAAACTATGCCACGCTGCCTTGATATCATCGGGGGCGTCGTCTGATATGATCGGATCTCCAGCGGGTTCGGTGGGAATTAGCCATGGGATGAACTCACTAAAAGGAATATCTGGTGGGAGTATCATCAATGGTATCGTCCATTCATTTCCATTCGCCGTCCGGGTCCTGAACAAATTTGCGATAGTCTACGTCAGGGATACGCTGCTCCGGGTATTCGGGGATGTCGTTTAACACAATATATCTATCATTATCCGCCACATTGTATGCACAGACCAACTGGATATAGATACCATCGGTATCTTCGCAGTGCAGCGTTTCGCGGACGTGTTGGGATGTGCCGGCATACCATTCAGACATTTTAGCCTGGAATGCATCACGAACCTGATCGCTGATGTCTGAAGATATGCGCATATTTTTCGGTGCCATGGGATCGCCATCTGCCTCGCATCTGTATGCAACTGTACCATGTTTTGTATCAAATATCTCTATTTTCATGGTGTCACCCGTTTCAATCCTTATTTATCCCGAATGTTCTGTCCGTCATTGCTTTCCACTCTGGGGATCTCTGAAATACGAGTAATGAACGTTCGATGTATGGATACATCTCTCTTTTGAGAGAGTGCCAAAAATTAGATGAGTCTCTGCACATCCCCGAACAAAGATTTACCGCTTCAGTACCCCTATCTCCGACAGCATATCCGGGAGATACTCCTTTGTTACGAAATCCAGACCATGACTCGCGAACGCCTGCTGTTCTGACTTCAGTCCCATCTCCAGCTGCAGATTAATCTCGCGTTTCCAGAAATCGCTGCCGAACCGCGGATCCGACAACTCGGCCCGCAGCGCATTCACATCCTGCTCGGTCAGCGTATCTGCCGGCAGATTATAATCCCGGATATCCGAAGGCTTCACCCCGATAAACTGCGCCGAAGGCGTCGCCAGAAACTCCGACATATGTGCCGCCTTAATCGACCCGTAGGCAACAGACGCATAAATCCGGTAGGACCATGGATCACCGTCCGTAAACACCACCACCGGAATCTTCAGTTCCTCGTTCATCCGCTTCAGCATCCGCCGCGTCGCCCGCGTCGGCTGACCTTTCAGGTGCAGAAGAATCGTATTATACTCCTCATCAAACCCGTTCTCCTGCAGACGCGAAAACATACCACCCGTTTCCAGCGCAATCACGCAGCTCGCATTGTGATCCACCAGCTCCACATTCTCCACATTATTCGGAATATTATAGCCGGCTTCCCCCACATCATCCTGACAATGAATCTCCTTCATCCCGCGGCGGGTATTCTCCCGCACCCGGAGAGGGCCGAAGATCGATGCCCCATCCTCCTCCGGGCGCATATGGAAAAATTCGCGCTGCAGACTCGTAATAATCTCCAGATCCTCCACCAGATAATTACTTTCATTCTGCGCATGGAACTTCGCCTGCTTCCATCCCTCAGAGATGTAATACATCTCTCTTAATGTCGACGACCGGTTCTCTGCCAGCTGCATCTTAATAAACCCGATTACATACGCCATCTTCAGCATATGAATCGCAGACTTCGCCGTACCCGCATTCCGGGTACTCTCCTTCGACCCGTATGTCCACACCTCAGACGCATCATCATACTCAATGTTATACTTCGTCCGCGTCGGCAGCGTAATCGACGGCAGATCACCGTCATCCATCTGATCATACCAGACCTTCGCAATCTCCATCAGACGTTTCTTTGTTGCAATATCGCGTTCCTTCCAGTCAGACATCTAAATCCACCACCACTTTCAGATTCTCCGCAACACCCTGCATATCCACAATCCCGCCGCCCGCACCCGAGTACACAACCTCAAACGACTCTCCCGCACCAAGAACAAACTTCCACACCTTCGTAAACTCCCCGTCCATCTCCGTCACAAATCCCGGAGGCACTGTCGCATCCGCCGCCGCATCCCCGGAAATATCATACAGCGTTATATCCTGATCCTTTGTCGTATAATTATCAACATGAACCAGAATCTTACCGTTCGCACAGCTCCTCTTCAGCACCACCCGCCGCATAATCCTCCCCTCAATCAGTGAGGTATCCGGCGGTGGCAGTTCCACAATCTCCCCGACCTTCTGGGCAATCAGCGGAATCACCGCACAAATCGCCCGGGCACGGTCATCCTGCTGCTTATTCTTATCCCGCCGCGACAAAAACAGCTTCAGATCCCGTCCCAGCTCCTGCAGGGCAAGGGTAATCTCACGTTCCACCTCCGGAACAGAGGCAACCGCATCCTTCGACTCACTCGTAAACGGAACATTCGTCGACGCCACATGCACCAGAATCATAATCGGACCCATCGGCAGACCCTGCTGGGACACCCCGTAATTCTTCCAGTTCACATTCGACACCGCCGACGTAATCGCACACGCTCCCTGCTGATACAGAAGCGGTACCCGGTTTGCAAACCGCAGCAGCATCGCTGTCCCCTCCGCAGACAACTTCCCGCCGTACCCGATCGCCGCCTCCACGATAAACGAATTTCCGCCGAACACATTACTCGGCCTTGTTCGTGCCTTAATAAAATCCAGCTGGAACTCTTTTTCCATCCCCTTCACAATCAGGGACTCCGTAATCGGCGACAGACACTGTGAAGCCGGCGGTGCCGGAATCTTCGTCGTCTGCATCGCCTCAAGCAGACTTTTCAGCTGTTCCGGACCCAGACCCGCAACCTTATTCTCCGGCTTGACCTTCGCATACCCGCAGATCTCCACAGCCGTCTTTTCCCCGACCCGGGAGAAACTCTCAATCAGAAACTCCTTCACCGTCAGATCATTTCCCGCGGCCATTCGTTTCAGCACACCGAACTCAATACCGTACGGATGCGGCTTGATCGCCACCGGGCAGGGCGGGACCTCCGACGAAACGCGGTCGAATGTAAATGACTCATCATCAATCTCCACCCGGAACCGTGCGTGCGGATTCACAATCGACGTATACTTCAGATACTCCAGCAGCTTCTTCTTCGCTGCCATCGTACTCCGGAACTCCAGTTCAATTCGTGTTCCGTGCGGCAGAACCCAGTCCACCTCCTCATGCGACAGCACCTCCGGCTCGTTCATCTCCGTCCGGATCATCAGCGTCATTTTATGCGCCTTACTGCGGGCGCCGGTCCGGGAAATCACCAGAGCCGGAACGCCTGTAGTCAGCTGAGCATACAAAACCGCCGCGGAAATACCAATACCCTGCTGTCCGCGTGTCTGCCGGACCTGATGAAACCGGGACCCGTACAAAAGTTTTGCAAAAACGTCGGGCATCTTCTCCGGAATAATCCCGGGTCCGTTATCCTCAACCGCCACCCGGAACACCTCCGGTCCGGTCTTCCGCACTGAAACCAGGATATCCGGCAGAACCTCTGCCTCCTCACAGGCATCCAGCGAATTATCAATCGCCTCTTTCACGGTGGTAATGATTCCCCTCGTCGGGGAATCAAAACCAAGCATATGCTTATTTTTCTCAAAAAATTCCGCTACACTGATGCTTCGCTGTTTCTTTGCAAGTTCCTCAGCAAGTACCATTGATTACCTCGGATACTGCATCTTCCACGGACAGTTCCCGCTGCGTTGCCGCCGCAAGGTCTTTCAGTGTTACGGTTCCTGCCTCTGCCTCTTTTGGTCCGATAACCGCCGCAAATGCGGCTCCCGACTTCAGTGCAGAGGAGAGCTGCGCCCCGAAACTCCGGTCCATCAGATCCATGACCGCCGGAATGCCGGCATCCCGGAACGCGGAAGCTGCATGGTATGCGGCAATCCGCGTCTCCGGCGTACAGACAACCGCCACCACTGGTTTTTCCTCGGGCGTAATCTCGCCGACCGAGACCATCACCCGGTCGAACCCGATCGCAAACCCGCAGCTGGGAACATCCTTTCCGCCGAACAGGTGAGCGAGCCGGTAGACACCGCCGCCGAGAATCTGGTTTTCTGCACCGAGATTATCGGCGAACCCTTCGAACACCATGCCGGTATAATAGTCCAGACCCCGGGCAATGCCGAAGTTCTGCTCAAACGGTATGTTCTGGGCGGTGATATAGGCAAACGTCTCCTCTATTCTTGCCTTCTCCGGAATATCTCCCGTGATGGCAAAGACCTCTGCGAGGGTTTTTGCCTCGATTAGTCCTTTGAGCGGGGTGAAGAGTTCCGTCTCCCCGATTGCTTCAAGGGTTGTCTGGAGCAGATCCATATCCCGTTTATCGAGAGCTGCCATGACTCTCTTCTGACCGGTAGCATCAAGGTGGGAGAGCAGATGTTTCATGGGTGCGAGATGGCCGACCTTCAGTACAAACCTGACCCCCGAACACTTCAGCAGGGCATAGGCGAGTGCGACCACTTCCGCGTCCGCAGCGGCTGAGTCTGCTCCGATCAGTTCTGCCCCGAACTGCCAGAACTGCCGGTACCGGCCCTTCTGGGGACGTTCATACCGGAAACACTCGGCGAAATAAAACCAGCGCAGCGGTTTTGGCGCTACCTGCGCTTCGTTTACATAGGCACGGACAACTGCGGCGGTAACTTCGGGCCGCAGAGATATCTTCCGCCCGCCTTTGTCCTCAAATGCATACATCTCACCGATAATTCCTTCACCGGACTTCACGGTAAAGAGTTCCTGTTCCTCAAACATCGGGGTAACGACTTCCCCATACCCGAATGACTTGACCACCGAGCGCATTCTGTTTTCAATTGTTCTGCGCTGTGCCATCTCTGCGGGAAGAAAATCCCGGGTTCCGCGTGGTTTTTGTATCATAGTTTCTCATTTCCTCTGGGCGGTCTGCCGGGGAGCCGCTCCGGTAAACCTTTGCCATGCTGATTCGTTTCCTTTCCAGACGTTTCCTCTCTGTATCCGCGACTGCAGATACATTGCCAAAAGGATCAGGCCGCAGCCGAGGTAGAGGAATGTTTCTCCCGAAAAACCCGCAAGGGCACAGGCAAACCAGCCAAGGCCGGTGAACAGTACGCCCTGATATGCGGCTTTGCGGTAACCGGCAAGACCGGTTCTGGCAAAAATCCGGGTGTCACGCAGCCAGAGGAACGATACAACGACCGCTCCGAAGGCTACGATGTAGGTAATCGGATCAACGTACATGAATGATTACTATTTGGGGCGGATCCTCTTTAAAGATGAACATCGATCCTCGTCACATCTTTTTATACGGTCTCTGTCCTACTATATAGTATTATGACCCGGCGTCCGAGTGTGGCAGAGATTCTGGAGAATGTACGAAACGGCGTTCTTGATCCGTCAGCAGCAGAAGAGATGCTTGCCGATTCCTCCGTTGCCTGTGTGGGGGAAGTGGCACGTCTGGATCTGGAGCGGGGCGTTCGCTGCGGCATTCCTGAGGTTGTGCTTGCCGAGGGAAAGGACACGGAGTCTCTGGTGAAAATTATGCACGACTATGTTCAGGCAACCGGCCGCTGCGTGGCAAGCCGTGTCCGGCCCGAACAGGCGGCAGCGGTATGTGCCTGCCTGCCGTCAGGAGTCTTGGCTGAGTTCCGGGAAATCTGCGGAATTCTCATTTTATCGGACGGTACGGTACCTGCACCGTCGGGCGGCACGGTTGCGGTGGTGACGGCAGGGACCTCGGATATCCGGGTTGCCGAGGAGGCGCGTGCAATTGCCGAGGAGATGGGGTCCCGTGTTCTGACTGCGTATGATGTCGGCGTTGCCGGTATTCATCGTCTGTTTCCGGCACTGGAAGCGCTGCATGAGGCGGATGTCTATGTGGTCTGCGCCGGACGAGAAGGAACACTCCCGTCGGTGGTGGCAGGGCTGGTGGATAAACCGGTGGTGGGTGTTCCAGTGAGTACGGGATACGGATACATGGGAAAGGGTGAAGCTGCCCTTGCGAGTATGCTGCAGTCCTGTGCGGTAATTACGGTAGTGAATATTGATGCAGGATTTTGTGCGGGAGCATTTGCCGCCAGGATTGCGGCACTTGTGGGAGGGGGCCGGAGATGAAACGCGGATTATATGTAGGCCGGTTTCAGCCGTATCACTACGGGCACCACTCGGTGATTGGGCGGATTTCCCGTGAAGTGGACGAACTGATTATCGGTATCGGCAGTGCGGAGATCAGTCATGATCTGCGGCACCCGTTTACCGCGGGCGAACGGGTTTTGATGATTACCCGGGCTTTGGAAGACGTCGGGATTCCGGTATATGTGATTCCTCTGGAGGATGTGAAGCGGAATGCATTGTGGGTTGCACATGTTCGGTCGATGGTCCCGCCGTTTGATATCGTGTATACGTCAAACCCTCTGGTGATTGAGTTGTTCCGGGAGGCAGGTGTCTGTGTCATGTCACCGCCTCTCTATCAGCGTGAGTTTTTGTCGGGAACAACGATTCGGACCCGGATGATCTCGGGCGAGTCATGGGAGGAGTTTGTGCCGCCGAAGGTTGCGGAGGTTATCCGGGAGGTTCACGGTGTTGAACGAATGCAGCAGATTGCAAAGACGGACTGTCCGTAACAGTTCCCCGAAGTTGTCGGGGAAGAGAAGCCCTATATGAGTTTTTATCATACAATAGGGTATGGAAGATCTTCCTGACCAGTTTTCCACATTTTCCGAAGCCCGGCAGAACGCGTTTTTGAAGGCCCGTTCTTTTCATGCATCCCGGCTGATTGTCGGGACCTATTGTACGTTTGTTCCGCGGGAACTGATCTATGCTGCCGGCGCGGTACCGATATCCCTGTGTTCAGGAACTGATGAAACCATCCCTGCTGCGGAAGCGGATCTCCCGGTGAACTTTTGTCCGCTGGTCAAGTCCAGTTACGGATTTTCCAAGGCCGGGACCTGTCCGCATTTTTATTATGCGGATCTGATCGTCGGCGAGACCACCTGCGACGGCAAGAAAAAGATGTTTGAGTATCTGAGTACGGAAAAACCGGTTCATGTGATTCAGCTGCCGCAGATGGTCGATGAGAACAGTGTGGCATTTCTTGCACAGGAGTTCCGCCGCTTCGCCGCAAAACTTGAGGAAACCTTTGGGGTTGTCCTCACGGACGAAATGATCCGCGAACAGATTCATGCGGTGAACCGGGAACGTCAGGCACTCACGGAGGTGTCTTCTCTGACGAAGGCAAACCCTCCGCTTCTTACAGGAACCGAGTTGTACTCGCTCTTCAGCTCGCTGAGTACTGCCGGGGATCAGGAGGAAAAACTTTGCCGGATTCAGGAAAGACTTGAGGTAGCTCTCCGGGAACATGCGGAAGGGGTGCGGAAGTTTTCCGGGACACCGAAGAGAATTCTTCTGACCGGTTCGCCGCTGACGGCTGCGACCGTAAAAGTTCTGACTGCGATTGAGCAGGCAGGGGGGACTGTTGTGTATATCGAAGGATGTGTCGGGTCCCGTGCGGTTCTGCCGCTGGTTGATGAGGAAAACCCGGATGTCTACGATGCACTCGCCCGGAAATATCTGCAGATTCCATGCTCCTGTATGACGCCGAACACCGGCAGGTTTACGAGAATTGCAGAGGTGATTGACGAGTACCGGGTGGACGGTGTGGTGGATATGGGCCTTGTTGCCTGCCATACCTTTAACGCTGAAAGTGCCAGACTGCGCCGGTATGTTGCAGATGTTACCCGTAAACCCTGTATTCATCTGGAAACAGACTATTCCCCGGCAGATACCGGCCAGATATCAACCAGGATTTCGGCATTTCTGGAGATGCTGTGATGCCGGATCCGTATTTTCTGGGAATTGATGCGGGGTCGCGGTATACGAAGTTTGCTTTGATGCATGACCGGGAGATTATCGAGCTGCTGATTCGTCCGTCGGGCTGGCAGACAAAGGAACTGGCAGCGGAGGTCACGGCAGAGTTGTGCCGCCGCCACGGAATTTTTCCGGATTCTCTTTGGGTTACGGCGACGGGATACGGCCGTGTATCCATCGATGCGGATACTGTGGTTACGGAGATTACCTGTCATGCTATCGGGGCACATTATCTGTGCCCGTCAGTCCGGACGGTGATTGATGTCGGCGGTCAGGACAGTAAGATCATCTGTGTTGATGAGACGGGGGCGGTTACGGATTTTCTGATGAATGATAAATGCGCTGCGGGAACCGGGAAGTTCATTGAGATGATGCTGCAGACGCTTGGCGCTGAGTTTTCTACGCTGGATTCGGTTGTTGCCGGCGTTGAGCCGGTACATGTTACGAGTACCTGTGCGGTGTTTGCGGAGTCTGAGATTATTGGTCTGATGGCGAGCGGAGCTGACCGGGCAGCGGTTCTGGCGGGAGTGATTGAATCTGCGGCGGCGCGTATCGGCAGCCTTGCCTCACGGCTCCGGGTTGCGGATGCGGTATTTTTCTCCGGTGGCCTCTGCCGGTCTGCGGCACTGCGGTCCGCAGTTTCGGTGCGTCTCGGCAGGGATGTGATCACGGATGAAAACGCCCCGTTTGCCGGAGCCATAGGGGCTGCTCTCTGTCGTCCGAAATGATGAGTTTCCGGATCCGGCAGGATGTTGTGGTTATACCACAATTTCGTTCTTTTTGATGTACCAGGCTCTGGCACAGTGGTCGGGATGGTACCGGAGTTTTGCTTCCCGCAGGCCGGGAACGTCAAGGTCGGATTCCCGGTTGATCCAGGTGTAGCGATCGCGAAGGTGTCGGGCGGTTTCCTGATTGATAATTTTGTAGATGCCTTTGTAGTGGACGAACCCTTTTTCAAAGTGGATGAGTGCGGTATCGGTGTTGAGTTCCTCCCAGACTGCAAGCGCGGCAATAGTGTTTTCCGGCTGGATTCTGATGAGAAGACCATCGCAGTCAAGATCCTGCCAGTGGTCGAGCGCGTAGCGGACGGCGTTTACTTCTTCTTTCATGACAAGGTTTGCTTCGCAGTGTTTGGAGATACTCCACTCTTCGATCATAGTGTGCAGTTCGGGGAGGACCTCCGGCGTGATTTTTTCGGTGGTGTAGGTGTAGGCTGCGTTGAATTTGTTGATCTGGCTGCGGATGTTGAGATATTTTCTGCCGTGCAGTTCGGCGAGGTCTTCGGTTTTGTAATAGTATTCGGAGAAGGCGCGATTGGTATATACGGGGGTTTCCGGGTGGTGGTCACGCATGTACTGTACATCGGTTTCGTCGAAGAAGTCCATGGCCATGCGGCCGCCTTCCCGGGAAGCGAGCAGGAGAACTTCCTCGAAGAGTTCCGGGTCGGGATCTCCTATGGGGGGGTGGTAGGAGGTCTGGCCGTCTACGGTACAGGATATCAGGAGGTGATCACGGATGATGGCGAAGGCGTACGGGGCGTAATGGTTCCAGCAGATCATGTTCATGAAGCTGCATTCCGAGTGTATCTGGGGGTAGCGTTTGAGATAGCTGGTGATGGTATGTTTGTCTGCGAGGGTTACGGGGTGGTAATCGGTTTTACTGAGCGTCATGGTATCGGTTCGGGCGTTCTTCGTCGAGGAGCATGGGGGTGTAGTTGGGCATTGGGGAAAATCCCTGGCGGAGATAGAAGTTTTCTTTTTCCGGAGCTGCAATGAGGCCCATCCAGGAGAGACCGTAGGCTTTGCCGAGGTTTCTTAGTATCCGGACGATTTCTCTGCCGATTCCGCGCGTCCGGTACTCGGGGAGGACGCTTATGTCCTGAAAGTATGCGTCGGAACTTCCGTCGGCGATGAGTCGACCCATGCCCACGGCGCTTTTGGTGGCGGTATCAATTGCGATGAGGAAGAGGTAGCTTCCTTTCATGAGGGGCGCGATACCGTTGGGGTTCCAGCCCATTTCCCACCACCCGCCGGCGCGGTACAGTTCGATAATTTCGTCAGCCTGCCAGTTTGTGGTGAGTGCAAAGGTTATGTTTTGCAGATTTTTTTCAGGATTCACCGTTTTTGCTCCAAGTGCCTGTACATTTTGGTGTCACGGGATTATGAGTCTGACTGTTCGGATACCCCCAATTTTATTCCGTCATCTCTAAATAGTTCCTTGTCCTACATTGTTACCTCGCAAGGCGAGCAGGTTAATTCCATAGTTCCGGTCGGAAATTACTCCGTTCCGGAGTGAATGGATCGGTGGGTATAAATACCCGCGAAGCCTACTTTGTTACCTCGCAAACAGCGCGGAAAGACAAACTGGGCACAAATCTTTGTGTTCTGGGGGTCTTCCCGAAGAGTATAAATACGCATGATGCGTATATAGTAAGGCTGTTTAAGTGGAGAACTGAACGCGAACCGGCGCCCCGGGTAGGGGGTGTGCGGTAGTTGGTTCTGACGTTGGTATTGTGGC
>JAEWXF010000033.1 GCA_023396065.1 Methanobacteriota archaeon | reverse complement strand
CGTGCCGTCCAAGTCGAAGCCTTAGACTTTTTGGACAAGACTTGCAGGAAAAAATATCGACGGACGTCCGAAGCATCCCACTTCCTTAGTCTTTCCGTTTTTTCCGTAAGCGAAGCGGTATTCCGTGTTTTTTCCGTGGAATTCGGTGTGTTCCGTGCTGTTCCGTGGTTACCCACATACGTCTAAAGATGCACAAGAAAACGTATCGACATCCGAACAAAGATTCTCATTTCCTTAGTTTTTTCATACCATAGTCTTAGCAACCATAGTCTTAGCAACCATAGTCTTAGCAATTCTCAGAAATTTTTTACGAGGACCAGTCGCGGGGTATCAGGGTAGAAGTATTTTTCCTCGCGTGCTTTTTCGACAAATCCAATTTTCTCATAAAAGGTCCGTGCCGCGATATTTGTCTCCGCGACAGTGAGATGAACCCGGCGTACGCCGCGCATCTGCATCTCCTGAAAAAGCGCGTCAGTCAGACGGGTGCCGCACTCCATTCTCCGGAAACCGGGGATGACACCAATCCGTATGAGCTTTCCGCAGTCCGGCTGATCCAGATGAACTCCTCCGAGAATATATCCGACAATCTCCCCGGTGTCCTCACGTTCTGCAACGAAGAAAAGCGCCGGAAACAGCTCTGCAACATGGCGGAACAGAACGTACCCGCCCATCTCAGGAAACATAGGTGTATCCAGAGCACAGATACGGGGGTAGTCTGCTGAGGTGTACCGGCGGACACGGATGGAGTACATAGATTCTCAAGTATTTGTTGTCCGAAGATGTTGAACGTATCTGCCTGCAGTGATTTTCCCGGCAGTCTCCCGGGATTCCGCAGTATGACAAGTTACTTATATCTGCAGACGTATAACATTCAAAAGTATGAAGTGGCAGATATCTGAACTCTTTGGCATGAGTGTATACTCGGACAAGGCGGTCTTCCTCGGGAAAGTGGAGGACGTCGTGCTGGATGTAACCAATAAAAAAATCAGCGGTCTTGCGCTGACCAATGTAAATACGGGTGCTCTCGATATTAAAAATTATCAGGGTGTTGTGATTCCGTACCGTATTGTAAAAGAAGTCGGCGACATCATCCTTGTCCGCCACATTCCCGGTGCTTTTAAGGTTTCAGAGGAACCATTGCTCGGAGCCTGAATTTTCAGATACTGCTGCAATGAAGGACCGCGAGATATACGCCGGGCTCATTACGACGGTGCCTTTTGTTCTGAGGCTGGACGGACGGTCCTTTCATCGTTTTTCCCGGGAACGGGAGTTTGAAAAGCCGTACGACCGGAGGTTTTCCGATGCGATGGCAAAAACCGCGTTGTCACTGGTGAATGACAGCGGTCTGTCTCCTGCGTTTGCGTATACATTTTCTGATGAGATCAGTCTGTATGTGTCGACACCGGTTTTTGACTGCCGGGTGGAGAAGCTTCTGTCGGTTGCTGCGGGGTTTGCATCATCTGCGTTTACGCTTTTTGCGGAGTCTTCGGATCCGCTTGCCTTTGACTGCCGGGTCGTACCGGTTGCTGAGGAACAGCTGTGTGCGTATCTGGCGTGGCGTCAGGCGGAGTCATGGCGGAATCATATCAACGGATATGCCCAGAAACTTTTGATGGATACAGGCCTGTCCGCAACCGTCGCGCAGCGCAGACTGGACGGAATGCCTGCGGCAGCACTGCATGAGCTGGCATTTTCATTCGGAGTGAATCTTGCGGAGACGCCGGCGTGGCAGCGGCGGGGTACGGCGGTGTACCGTACGGTTGTGGAAAAGGGCGGTCACAACCCCGTTACGGGTGAGGATGTGCGTGTTCTGCGGCGGACGGCAGTCATTGATGAGGATCTTCCTTTGTTCCGGACCCCTGAAGGGGCTGCGTGGGTTTTGGACCGTATCCATGCCTGATGCAGTGACACTGCCACAGATTTGGGAATGTTGATGCCGGCAGTCGTCCAATAATTGGATGATTATGACGGCTCCGGTTTCTGAATCATCGGATTTTTCTCTGGAAAAAACACTGCGCCTTTCTGTGGATAAACTGTATGTGGGCGGCGAGGACCTCCTGCAGGAGATTGAATCCGGTCTGAATACGGTGCGGCTGGCGCATCCCCGGGTAGGGTATCAGGGTGTTGCCGGTTCGTTCGGGGAGCAGGCGACCGTTGAGTATTTCAGAGATGCGCCGGTTTCCATCTCGCATTACCGGGAGTTTGAGGAGGTTCTCCGGGCACTTAACGCCGGAGAGATTGATTACGGGGTTCTGCCGATTGAAAATTCCTTTGCCGGGGATGTTCTGGAGGTCTCGGATCTGATTATCCGGTATAATCTCTATATTGTAGGCGAGCACATCCTCCGGGTACGGCATAATCTGCTGGGCCTGCCGGGTGCGAACATTGCGGAGATCCAAAACGTCTATTCTCATCCACAGGCGCTGAGTCAGTGCCGGGAGTTTTTGCATGCGCATCCTGACATGGTTGAGGTTCCCTATGCAAATACGGCGCTTGCCGGTCAGTATGTTGCCCGGGAGCGGGATGCACGGAAAGCGTCTATCGGGAGTCTGCGGTGTGCGGAGCTATATGGTCTTGCGGTGCTTGCGGAAAATATTCAGACTGCCCAGAATAATTATACGCGGTTTATTGTTTTGTCGCGGCGGATGGAGATCTCCAGATCCTGTGATAAGGTGAGTGTTGTCTTTTCCACGATGCATACCAGCGGTGCGCTGTATGGAGTCCTATCTCACTTTGCGTACAACGGTCTGAACCTGCTGAAGATTCAGTCCCGGCCGAAGCGCGAGTCTCCGTGGGAGTATGTGTTTTTCCTGGATATTGCCGGAAATCTTGAGGATGCAAACGTGCTGATCGCACTGGGACGTGTCCGGGAACAGAGCAGTTATTTCAAACTGCTGGGAAATTATGTTCAGTTCCGGATGGAGTGAACGAAAAATCCTGAGAAAAAAGATTAAAAGGGTATCTCGCCGACAAAGACGGTCTCGGCGGGTCCCGTCATTTTTGCACAGCTACCGACGGCGATGTCGAGCGGGCCGCCGACGGTGTCTACGTGAATAACGTCTCCGGTAACTTTTCCAACCTTTGCAGCGATGAGTGCGGACGCGGTGGAACCTGTCCCGCAGGAGAGTGTCTCTCCCTCCACACCGCGTTCAAAGGTACGGATGGTAATTGCAGAGGGACCGGTAACTTCTACAAAGTTGACGTTGGTTCCTTTCGGGAAGAGGGCGTTGTGGCGAATCTTCGGAGCGACTGCATCAAGGTCAACGTCCTCAACGGTATCAACGAAGATGACTGCGTGAGGCACTCCGGTGTTTACCGCATAGACCGTCATGCCGTCGATATCTGCGGAGAACTCGCCGGTTCCGGCTGCGGGGATCTCCGGTGCATTGTACATCGGAGTTCCCATGTCAATGGTCGCCGAAAAACTGCCGTCCTCACGGTATCCTGCACGGACTGCGAGGACACCGGCGAGGGTTTCTACGGTGAAGGTGTCTGCATTTTTGCAGTCGGCATACGCGTGGTCAAATGCATATTTTGCGAGGCACCGGATACCGTTTCCGCACATCTCTGCTTCACTTGCATCCGGCTGGAAAAGCCGCATCCTGACGTCTGCCACCTTTGACGGAGAGATGAAGAGAACCCCGTCCGCCCCGATCCCAAATCTCCTGTCACAGTAACTAACAGCAAACTGTGCTTTCATATCGTCGGGGATGACAACTCCCGCCATTTCGTCAATCAGAATGAAGTCGTTCCCGTTTCCCTGTAACTTCGTAAACGTGAGTCCCATGATTGTATACTATTGGGCGGCAGAGGTAAAATATTCCGTGGTTCCCGGAAAATGAGTTGCCGGACCAAGGGCTTTTCGCTCGCTATCACTTAACTGCAAGCCGTTTCATGAGTCACAACCCCAGCCCGAAGGGCGAGTGCGGGTTCGAATGAAAGCAAAAATAAATTTTTTGGGTTCCGGGAACCTCAGACGGTTCCCCATTTTTTCAGGGCCTTTGCCAGTTCCGGATGCGTTTTTGCATACTCTGCGGCGGACACTCCCGCAAGAAATGCATCAACCGCCTGCCGCATTGCGGCAGCTCCGGCACGGGTTCCGTCCGGGTGCCCGTGGATACCGCCCCCGGCCTGCAGAACAATCTCCGTTCCCAGAGTTGCCAGCTCCGCATTGACTTTCCCGGGATGCAGGCCGCCGGACGCCACCGGGAAGACAGGCTTCAGATGCGGTGCCTCTGTTGTAAGCGCCAGATTGTCGATGAGCACCTCTTCGGCAGACCCGCCCATCTTTCCGGATACGGTCCCGGTGTGGAGCTGGTCCCCGCCGCAGACCCGGACAAGTTTTGCAATCGGGAGCATCGCAATTCCATGGTGCGGATTTCTGGTGAGTGCGCCGTGCATGGTTCGGTGGACATGAATCGGAACCGTGATTGCCGGATCGTTGGCGAGCGCCTGCACCGCCGAAAATCCTGCGGTCAGAACATCAACCATAACCATATTTGCTCCGGTACGCACCGCATTTGCGGCATACTCCACGATTTTATCACCGCCGGTGGTAACATTGACCGCATAGAGTACTTTTTGGCCTGTCTCCTGCTCGGCTTTGTCGAGTGCATCCATCACCGCTTCAAGACGGGGGATAAGAGGACAGAAGCTCTGATTGGTAAGGGTCTCGTCATCTTTAATGAGGTCAACTCCACCCATTGCGGCTTCATATGCGACTTTTGCCGTATCTGCAGGGTTCAGCCCTACTTTAGGTTTGATGATTGTCCCAACATGCGGTCTTCTGTCTCTGTCCGACCCAATGATCCTGCGGATACCGTCGATACCAAACTTCGGGCCGTCTCCGGCATACAGTGTTTGGGGAATGTCAATATCCGTCAGTCTGACGGATTCAAGTTTCCCGAGACCAAAGAGATTTCCTGCGATAACGGAGAGATACTGCGGGATGTTTCCCGGCTCAAAGATCTCCACAGGGTAGCGGAGCTTGGTACTGTACTCTCCGTCTCCGACTGCCCGGATGTCCATAACCTCACCGTCATAGGTATGAACATAGGCTGTCGCATCGTTGACAGTGGACAGGCCGGTCCATGTTCCAGTAGTCTGTTCTTCAGCAATTGCATTCGCTGCAAATTCAGGAGTTACTCCGTTTTTCGGGCGGAATAAGTAGGTTGCAATCAGATCTTTCATGTTAACTCTTTTGCATATCGAGGAACTGGTTCTGGAGTTCCTCCAGTCCCCATCCAAGGTATTCTCGCATAATGGTGTACGCAAGGTGCGGCGGAAGCGCCCCTGCTTCGGTGATGATCATATCTATGTATTCCGCAGGCGTCACATCGAAGACCGGGTTTTTGATCTTCACATAGGGGAGGGTGGCGGCGATGTCGTCCGGGAGTACTTCGGACTGCGGCCGTTCCTCAATCTGAATCAGTTCGCCGAGGATTGTCCGCGGCGCAAACTTGTATGTCTCGGCTGTAACGATAACATTTTTGCGTGCTTCGTTTGCACAGAGAGCAATCTGGGATGTACCGATTTTATTTACCACCGCACCGTTAACGGTAATAGCGTCCGCCCCGACAATGACCAGATCGATATCTTTCATGACACTGCGAACTGCAGAATCAACGATATACGTAGTGGGAATCTGGTTGTCATTGAGGGTCTTGATCGTAAGCCGTCCCTGATTCCACGGCCGTACCTCGGTTGCATAGACACTGATATCCTTTCCCTGTCGTTTCGCTTCAAGGATACAGCCTATCGCTGCTTTGGAGTTACAGTGGGTGAGAATGATACTGCCGTCCCTGATATGGTTTGCACCCATTGCGGCAATCCGGTCAAGTGCGGTTCGTGAAGACCATATGAAGGAGTCTGCACGCTCCCTGAGAATTCTGTGAGCATCATCACTTGTTCGTGCAGTCCGGACATCACGCATGACCATCTGGATCGCATTCGGGAGAGAAACCGCGGTAGGGCGGGTTGCAAGGAGTAGTCCTGCAGCGTGTTCCATTTCCCGGATGAATGTGGTTACATCTTCATCTTTCGGCAGGGTTTCCGCATGATCCCGAAGGGCGGCAACCGCTTCACGCGCAATTTTTCCGGCACCGCGTATCTCCATTGTCCGGATCTTCTCAGCGGTCTGGAAAAGTGTCATAGGTAGATGATTGGGTACAGGATGTTTAAATATCTGAGGGTTGTGACCCCCCACCCTGTGTATACTTTTTCTTTCCCAATTCTGCAGATATCACCTCCGAAGATTATATCTCTCTTTACATCCAGAATACACACTGTTAGAAATGACGATTGCAGTCGTATTTGACAGTGCAGGAACCCTGCTGAAAACCAACCGGTCGGTAAAATGTGTACTGTCCGGTTCTCTCCTGGACGACAGCATCGAAACAACTACCCTGACCTTTCAGGATCCCGATAGAATCCTCGTTCTCCTGAACGTCCATACGATGGACCTGATGAATATCTCTGCCGGGAAGCTCCTCTCATCGTATCTTTCAGAGACCGGGACAGAGTTTGGCATCAGCTGCGGCCGCCGGATAATCGTGGCAGACACCGTCGGTGACATTCTCTATCATGACCTTGAATGCCGGATGGCAGATATGCAGGATGTCATTTCCTCCTGCCGTGCAACAGTTCTCCAACAAACCGAGCGTTTTGCCATGAATGTTGGTGTTATCGTGAATCTTCGTACGAAACGCATTGAGTACACGATCGCCGCAGCGGGATATCCTTTTCCCGGTGTCCGGGAGATGATCTCCTGTCTGCATACCATGGGGGTTGCGGCATTCATCGCATCCGGTGACCGTACCGCAAAACTTGAACTCGTTGCTGACAGCATTGGCATTCCCCGGAACCGTGTCCACGGTGTTGCAACCCCGGTGACGAAAGCACAGATTGTTGCAAACCTCAAGGACGAATATGATGTCGTTGTCATGACCGGCGACGGTATAAATGATCTCTCTGCCTTTAAGACCGCAGATGTAGCTGTTCTCACTCTCCAGCAGGCCGGGGACCGGCCCAAAGTACTCTATGACGCAGCTGACTACATCATCAAAGACATCCGGGATATTGTCGGGATAATTGGGGAACTCCGTCAGGGGACTGAACAATTCTAATACTTTTCGAGAGTCTCCTATCTCAACATTTTTCCCGGGTTCCCGCCGTATTCTAAACACTAATATCTGCTTGTGACACATACAGTTAGTATTATTGAGGATGTTTGCATGACGACACCATTTATTACGATAAAGGACCTTTGCATGGATTTCCCCGCAAATCCTGACACTCCTTTCGATGCCGGAGCTGACGCCGTTCGGTCTGCACGCCCGGAAATGGTCCGTGTTCTGGATCATATCAACCTCGAAATAGGGGAAGGCGAGATCGTCGGAATCATCGGGCGGTCCGGCTGCGGCAAAACCGTACTCATTCACCTCGTCCGGGGTATTGACCAGCCTCCCACCTCGGGATCAATTATCTATCATGTGGCAGTCTGTCCGAACTGCGGGCATGTCGAGCTGCAGAGTCATGCCAAAATGCCCTGCCCTGACTGTGGGGCCGTTCTCAAAGCCGAGGATGTTGATTTCTGGGCACCGGAAAATGAGGCCTTGAAAACCCGGATCATGGCGAAAACCGCCATCATGTTCCAGCGTACGTTTGGTCTCTACGGCAACGACCGCGTCATTGAAAACGTCCTGCGTGCCCTTGACGACGTCAGCTATCCGAGTGAAAAAGCCCTCGGCCGTGCCGCTGACCTCCTTGATGAAGTCCGGCTCAGTCACCGTATGATGCATATCGCCCGTGATCTCTCCGGCGGCGAAAAACAGCGTGTAGTCCTCGCCCGCCAGCTTGCCCGTGATCCCGTCTTCCTCTTTGCCGATGAACCCACCGGCACCCTTGATCCCAAAACCGCAAAGGTCGTGCATGACCTCCTCAAAACTGTGGCAAAAGAAAAGAACATGGGTATGCTCGTTACCTCCCACTTCTCCCAGGTACTGGAAGACGTCGCGGATCGTGCGGTCCTCCTTGACGACGGAAAAGTTCTGAAGATCGGTTCCCCGGATCAGATCGTCGCCGCATTCATGGAAGGGTATACGGATGATCTTGATTACACCGATCTTGAGGTAGGCAATCCGATAATCCGTGCCGATCACCTCTCCAAACGATTCATCGCCGTTGACCGGGGTGTCATCAGGGCTGTGGATGATATCACCTTCGAGATTCACGAGCGGGAGATTTTCGGAATCATCGGAGCATCCGGCGGAGGGAAAACGACCCTTTCCAAAATGATCGCCGGTCTCTACGAGCCGACGGACGGCCGCCTCGACATCCGCATCGGCGATGAATGGATCGACATGACCAAACCCGGCTACCTGTACCGCGGACGGGCAAAACAGTATGTCGGTCTCCTGCATCAGGAGTACGATCTCTATCCACACCGGACCATTATCGATAACTTAACCGACGCAATCGGCCTTGAGTTCCCCAAGGAACTTGCCACCCGCAAAGCTCTCATCACGCTTCGGATGGCAGGATTTACCGAGAAAAAAGCACAGGACGTTCTCCACCGGTATCCGGCAAGCCTGTCTGAAGGTGAGAAGCATCGTGTCGCCCTTGCTCAGGTTCTCATCAGGGAACCGAGAATCATTCTCCTCGACGAACCAACCGGAACCATGGATCCGATCACCAAAGTTGATGTGAAGCATTCCATCATCCATGCACGCGAAGAGATGGATGAGACCTTCGTCATCGTCTCCCATGACATGGAGTTTGTTCGCGATGTGTGTGACCGCTGCATGTTTATGAAATCCGGAAAGATTGTGGCCATCGGTCCGACCCATGAAATTCTTGCAACCCTCACGGATTCGGAACGCGACATCATGGCACGTGCAGTTGCCAGCGAACGGGAACGGGCAGCAAACAATGTTCCGAAGAAGACATCCACCGTCCCTGACAGCCCGGACACCGACGATGCCGCAGAGCCTGCCGGAACGCTGCATGCAAGCACCGACGAAATGTTTGAAATGTAACAGAGGAATCACGTGACAGACATCCAGATAAACCTGAACGGAGATGCAAAAACTGTTCCCGCAGGAACCTGCCTTGCGGATCTGCTGCCGGACCAGCCGGCAGGAACCAGTGTTGCTGTTCTCCGTCCCGGGAACGTTTCCCGGGAACAGACCGCACATCTCCGGTTTGTAACGACCTCCGGAGATATCGTAGTTGAACTTGTACCGGGTGTCGTTCTCCCGGTTCCGACCGGGGACCTCGCTGACGTGAATCTCCGTGTCCATTGGGAGGATAAGTACGCCGCGGCATTTGGTCCGTTCCGGGCGGACTTCATCCCGGATCACCAGCCCTATCGCTATGATCGCGGGGATGTCTGCCTCGGGTGCGGCGGATACGACTCGGAAACGTCCTACCTCGTCTTCTCCCGTCTTCAGCATATGGCAGACCATGGGGCGGCTGCCGGAGGCGCCGTAATCGGGACTGTTATCTCCGGTCGCGGAATCATGAACCGCTGGAGAAACGGCGACCGGATCACCCGGATCGAACATGTCTTCTCGTCCACCGACTCAACGAATGCAGTGGTGACAACTGATCTGTCGCTGCCGGTTGAGGACGGGATGCAGATATTCTCAGAACTTCTCGTCAGAGCCGAAGGATACCACGAGGATCACACTGCAATCGATACCGCCTGTACCGCTTCCGTGGAACACATGCTGTTCTGCCTCCGGAATCATGCATATGCAGTTGACCGGATGGCGTCGACCTACATACGGGATCATGCCGAGGGCAGACTCACCGTTCCGCAGGAGCGGCAGAAACCCCGGCGTGAAGGAACGGTTACCGTCCGGACATCCGGGAAAAGTTCGGGAGCGATGTACATCTACACAATGGATGTGCCCAGCAACCCTCATCATACCAGAACCGGGACCATTACCCGCGGTCTTGAACTGGCGCGTTTTGCCGGACCGGGTGCGACCCTCTCCATTCGTCCGGAACCCGAACAACTGGACCTTCGCGGCCTCCCCCTGAAAGAAGCGGTTGCCCGTGCCAAAGCACGCGGTCTCCGGGTGCTTGCCGATAACCGTGATGTGGAAACCCGCGTTGTCATTGATCAGACGCCGGCCACCACACTGGAAATTCTCAAAGAAGGCAAAGTGGCCTTTACGACCGTCGCGACGAACGCTGTAATTGACATCACCCTTGACTATGCGCATGCGCCCAAAACCGTTGATCTGTTCCGCCGCGTGACCGGCCTCAAGATCTATGCCATCGGTCAGATGCCGTTCTTCTATAACATCGACGATGAGATGTATCTTTTCAAGCCTGAGTTCTCCTCAAGCGTGAACATCATTCCAGAGAATGTTCCGACGATGCCGGTGCCGCCACATGCCCTCGCCATCACCAACGATGCACGCAAGGCACGCGGGATGACCGGTGTCCGGACCGTCGTCAATGAAGAGTACGGCCCGACCGGTGAACCGTTTGAAGGGACGAACGTCATCGGTAGAATCGTTGATGTCGACAAACTTCCGCTCATCAAGGAAGGGGCAACCGTCTTCATCCGTGAGGTGGAACCGTGAAACCGTATGTTCCCCAGTATGTCGGCACGGTCACCAAGTATGTCTTTGTTGACTCGCCCGACACTACCCCGCAGGACATTGCAACCGCCGCATACGAAATAGCACAGGGCGTGATGATCAAGGAAACCTGTTTCGGGTGCCAGATCACCGGCAACCCGAAGGATGTGGAGCGGATCATTGCTCATCTCCGGAAACTGGATCCCTACCGCATCTACGTAAAAGACCGCGGATTCCCGCCGGGAGACGCACGCCGATGCCGGGCTGACCTCGGGGGTGCCCGTCCCGGGTATCTCGGTCACGAGTATGAAATGGGACTCGTCCGCTACATCGCCTACGGTCTGGAACAGACCGACCATATGACCGCAGAGGAACTCAAAACCGCA
The DNA here is from genome assembly GCA_023396065.1 of Methanobacteriota archaeon. GTDB lineage: Archaea > Halobacteriota > Methanomicrobia > Methanomicrobiales > Methanocorpusculaceae > Methanocorpusculum. Next base: position 100,571 of record JAEWXF010000033.1, on the reverse strand, counting down.
GCCGGGCAGGAGATGCCCGTGCCGGCTGCGCTTGATATCGATATTCTGGAATCTCTCATGAAAGAGGAGTGAACCAATGGCAAAAGTATTCATCTATCCGGCAACCAGCCTTATCTTATCCGATCTTGTAGCACGTTTCGGCCACCAGCCGCTTGGATCGGCGATCTCGGTACGCGAACACATCCAGACCCCCGGCTTCGACTCGCCGCCGCTGCAGATGACCTCCGACGATCCGCAAAAGGGTCTGAAGTGGGCGGCCGTTGAGGTACCGAGCGGTATTCGGGGACGGATGTCCCTCTACGGCCCGCTTGTGGACGAAGCCGAGGCTGCGATCATCATTGATGATCCGGATCTTGCCTTTGGCTGTATGGGCTGTGCGAGAACCAATGAGCTTCTCGCATTCATGCTCCGGGAAAAGGATATTCCCCGGCTTGAACTGCGGTATCCTGCTTCGCGTGAGGAGGGAGTCACGTTTGTTGCACAGATAAAATCGTTCCTGAAAAATCTGGAGGTGAGATCATGAGCGAGCAGCCGGTTCGTATTGCCCAGATTACCTGCGGTGCAGAGTACAGCGGTATCCAAAATGAGATCGTGTCCGCGGCCCGGACAGTCGGCGGTCAGATGTTTTACCCGGATGTCACCTTAAAGGATGTCAAAACCGCGTACAAGGACTTTGGTCTTCAGGTGAAAAGTCCTGATCTGAAACTGGCGATTGCCCGCGCGAAAGCGATTGTGGAGGGCCGCATTGAGGCGGACGGTATCTTCATTGCCAGCTGTTTCCGTTGTGCGGAAGCGGCGATTGTCAGAAACGAGCTTCGCCGGTACATCGTGGAAAATTCCCGGATTCCTGTGGTATCCTATTCGTTCAACGAGCGGACGGGTGCGTCTACCCTGCTGACCCGTCTGGAAGCACTCACCACGATTGCGCGCAGACGCGGTCTGATGGCACGTGAGGTTCAGGTCGGAACAACGCTTGGCGTGGACTCGGGTTCCTCAACGACGAAATGCATCATTATGCAGGACAACGAGATCATCGGTACCGGCTGGAGACCGACGACCGAAGTTCTGAAAAGCGGTGACGAGGTCGTAGCCCTCGCCCTTGAAGAGGCCGGTCTGAAGATGTCTGATATTGAGGCGGTGGCGACCACCGGGTACGGCCGGTTCCTGATTGGAAAGCATATGAATGCTGATCTCATTCAGGAGGAACTGACGGTGAACTCGAAGGGTGCGGTGTATCTGGCAAATGCCCAGAAAGGGTTTGCAACGGTTATCGATATCGGCGGTATGGACAACAAGGCCATTAGTGTAAACGACGGGATTCCTGGTTCGTTTACGATGGGCGGTATCTGTGCCGGAGCATCCGGACGGTTCCTGGAGATGACGGCGAAACGTCTGGACGTTGATATTACGGAACTTGGCGCTCTTTCGATGAAGAGTGAGGGCGGCGAGGATGTCCCGATGAACAGTTACTGTATTGTGTTCGGCACTCAGTCTCTGGTCAATGCGCTTGCGGCCGGATACAAGCGTGAGGATGTTGCGGCAGCCGCCTGCCACAGTGTTGCCCAGCAGGTGTATGAGCAGCAGCTGCAGGAGGTCGATATCAAGGAACCGGTGATTATGGTCGGCGGCTCCTCGCTGATTCAGGGTCTGGTCCGTGCGATGGGACGTATGCTGAATACCGAGGTTGTTGTGCCGCATCACTCCCAGTATATTGGTGCGACCGGCGGTGCGCTTCTTGCATCCGGGTTTATTGATACAAAAAAGGAGGCGTAGATGGCAGGCTTAGACTACTTCGCGGTTGAGTCCACGGAGGATGGTGCCGATAATTACCACAAAATTACTACGACGGTTTTACAGGACCACAATCTGCTCTCGATCGTCGAAGGGCTTCATCTCTACATTGATCCGGAGTATCCGCTGTTTGTTGCAACTGGTCTGATTCGTCCGCCGCGTGCCGCTATCCGCGTTTCAGATGTAGGGAATGTTCTGGTGCAGGACGGCAAAGCGACGATCGCGGTCGGGGACGAGACCTATCTTGCCGCGATGCTGAAGATGCTGTGGAACAGGCTCGGTCATGATACTGTGGACCAGCCAGACCGGTTTACGGTGATCATCAGTGATGTGGAGATTCCCAAAGATCTGGAGAGCTGGGTTGTCATCGATCCGGCGGAGTCGCTGTTTAAGGATCTGATTTATGCGATTCAGGTTATTGCACCGGAAGGGTTTAAGGTCCGCCGTGAGAACTACGGGTCCGACCGGTTCTCCTATGCGGCAAGTGAGAATACTCTGCCGGCAGAGGATGTGGAGAAGATTATTGCCGAACGGTTCCGGATTATGGAGGAGGCACTCAGATGATTCTCATACCGATTACCTATAAGGGCGGCGTTTACCGGCTTGATGAGATTGTTGATTATATTGAGGATATGGGCGGGTATATTGTGCAGCGGCACAATATTGCGAGTGAGGTTGTTCTGCAGGTGCTGATGCCTCAGGCGGATGTTGAGCGGCTGAAGGAGTTTTCCCGTCCTCTTGCCGGGGAGGTGCAGTCTTCGCCTCTGGTAGGTACAGAGATTGCGGTTGTTATTCCGAGTCTTGAGATTCATCATCTGCCGCATTCTGCGTGTGATGTGGCTGAGTATCTGCGCAGTCACGGGTCGAAGTCGAATATTCTCGGAATGGCACGCGGGTTCGGGAAGCGGATTGCGCAGCTGAATGATGAGGAGCGGGATCTGATCAATGAACATGATCTGGCGATTTATGTTCTGGGGAACTTTGCTTCCTGTATTGAGCGGAAGTTTCCGAAGCTGCGGCGCGGCATTACGGTTCCGATTATCCTGACCGGCGGTCCGGCGCGTGAGATGCTGGAAAAGCAGACTGATCCGCCGGTGGAAGGCTACGTCGGCGGTCTCGGGCGGTTTATGCACCGGACGCAAACGGAAGCGGATATTCACCGGCTGGATCTGGTGATTGAGGAGGTGGAGCGGGTGATTGCCCGGCGTCGCGATGAGCTTGCAATGGATCCGTTGTCGGTGTCTCCGGCGCGTATTCAGGCTCTGATCAAGCAGGAGATTCCTGAGATTGAGGAGGTGTACTCCCCATCACCAATTGCGGTGCAGCTGACCGGTCTGCGGGTGAAGCTGGCATACTCTGAGTATGCACAGAAAATCCATGAGCTGGTGATTGAGGATGATATCCGTGTCGGGGATGTGGCGGATGTGCTGCCGTCCCGGATGCGGAACTATATTCTGATTCGTATCCGGCCGCTGTCTGAGACAAATATTGTGGTGTGAGTCGTTATGGTTGAGTTTGATCTGGATTTTCAGGAAGCGATGCGTGAGGTTGAGGTGAAGGGCGCCCAGAAGACTGCGGCGGACTGGCTGGCACGGGTCGAGGAGGAGTATGGGACTGTTCCGCTGATCTACAGGAAGCTGGAGGATTCCCCGGAAGCGCTGATCTCACATCTTCTCTATAAGAATGCGGTAAATCAGATGAGTAATCTGGAACCCCGGGTGATTGAACTGATCAGTCTGGCGGTTGGTGCTGCTCTCCGGTGTGATCACTGTACGGCATATCATATGCAGGTTGCAAAGAAGATGGGTATTCCCAAAGAAGAAATTCTGGAGGCGGTGCTGGTCGCGGGGCTTCTGGCGAACTCCTCCGTGCTTGCAAATGCCTATCGTGTGATTCCTGAAGTTGCAAAGGAACCCTGCGGCGCCAGTTGTTCGATTGGCGGTGTTCCCGCGAAGAAAGAGTAGTGTCCGCAGTATGGAATGACTAACCAGACATTATGTAAAAGAATATATACATTGGCAACAGAGTAGTATATAGTTGCGGCAACGGTAATCCGGAGCCGCAACCACCAAAACATCACACACAGCACTACACACACAACAGCATACTATTCCACCACAATACAGAATACCGGTTCCGGAATTCCCCATATCCGGAACACGGATCTCTTTTTCTGATGCTAAAAATGTCTGTAAGCCACGTTTCTGTCGCAACTCCTGCAGCATTACTATATCCATAGCGTTTCGTTCTGTACACTTGTTTACTAGTAATACACGAAAAGATGGATCCGAGGAGATTCGAACTCCTGACCTTCGCCGTGTGAAGGCGACGTCATACCACTAGACCACGAATCCAAAAAACCCACAAAAAGGGAGTGCACCGACCGGGAATCGAACCCGGGCTATTGGCTTGGAAGGCCAAAGTCATACCTCTAGACCATCAGTGCCTTTGCGTCACATATGTTTCATTTAGAAGTTATTAAATCTACCGGAAATAGTTCCTGAAACAGAAAATAAGGGGATTAGTATCCCTGCATCTCCATTTTGACCTTCTCCAGATTTGCAATACGCTTCTCAAGGGTCGGGTGTGTAGAGACCAGCTCCATGATCGACTCACCGGAGATTGCCGGAATGATATAGAATGCATTGTTTCCGGAGATCTCCCGCTTCTTGTCCGGAGGAATCGTATCCATTCTGCCGGAGATTTTCTTGAGTGCACGAATCAGTGCGTCCGGGTCACGGGTAATGTATGCACTGCCGCGGTCAGCGGAGAACTCCCGGTAACGGGAGATTGCCATCGTCACCAGAATGCCAACGATGTAGACGATTACAACGACAACCATCGCGACAATAAACGCGATGATACCGCCACCGTTTTCACTGTCACGACCGCTGCTGAGGAACGCCATGATAAAGGCATTGTTGATGATCGCTGCCGCAACCGAAACTGCGAAACTCCCGATTGTCATCGTCAGCATGTCACGATTCTTTACATGGGCCAGTTCATGCGCCAGAACCGCTTCCAGCTCCTCATCCGTCAGAACACCTCTGATTGCCTGCGTCACGGCAACAACCGCATGTTTTGGGCTTCTGCCGGTCGCAAATGCATTCGGTACCGGAGACGGCATGATTGCAACGCGCGGCATCGGCAGCTCTGCCTGATCCGCGAGTTTTTTCACCATTGCATACAGCTTCGGCTCCTCATCCTCTGAGACAACCTTGGCTTTGGTAGTCATCAGCACTAACTTATCCGAAAGGAAGTACTGAATCAGCGCCATAACGGCAGCCATACCTATCACAATATACAGATAGTAGGAACCAAACATGCCTGTACCGGCAAGCCACCATCCAATTACTGAGAAAAGGACAATATAGATGAGCAGCATTACTGCCCAAGCTACCATCTGACGGGCGACGAGGCCATAATCACGCTTCCAAATCATTGTATGTATTAATGTATACGCGGGAGCTAATATGCTTCGTGTCCCGCAATGCGAAATCTAAAGATAGATCGGTGATACAATAATTCAGTGAGTTATGGCTGAAGATGCAACCCTGAATACCGACGAAGAGATCATGACAGAGGAACTGGCCGATCTGGCATTTGGGATGTTCACCATTTTCATGGAACAGCAGCTGGAAACGGAGGGAACATGCCTGTACCGCGAGACAGAAGCGGGTGTTGATCTGACCGGGCGCTGCACGGAGCTTCTGGAAAAATTCGCTGAAGAGTATCCGCCGCTTGCAGAACCGCTTGCCGATGTCGGATCCGGCGGAGAGATTGCCGCACTGTATGCGACCGGCGAGGGAATTGTCCCGACAAAAACAACCCGGTCATACTGGATTCAGCAAGACAAACCGGGAACTGCTGCCGGCGCGGGCGCCGCAGAAGAGGCCGGAAAGTGGCTGATCTTTCTGCCCCCGGAAGAGGCCGATGAAGCGTGGAAGAAAATCCGGAACGCTACGGTGGACGGACGACTCGGCATCGGAGCTAAGGTGAGCACGGCAAAAGAAAATGAAGACTCGCACGACGATCGGAAAGTGATCTATATCTTCACCCCTGACTGGGCGGATGAAGCAGATGTAATGCGGGTGCGCGAGGAGTTGAAAAAACTCGGATTCGTTAACCGTATCGGATACAAGCGCAATATTGACACGTATGCAGGTGAATACCGCGAAAAAGGCAAGCGGGTAACGTATTATTCCGTATAACTTTTTTGGGAAAAATGAATCGGTGCGGAAAAATACCGCACCACATTACACAATTATGCTTTGCGTTCCTTATTCTTCGGGCGAAGAGAGGTAGACCCGCATTTGCGGCAGGTGGTTGCGCGAACAGCATTACGTGCGTTGCATTTCATGCAAACTTTAACATTGAGAAGTCTTGCTTCTGCTTCTGGGAATCTCATGTATGAATAACCCCGTATATTGAGTTCTATAATGTGTGTTGTGGGTGATATTAACAATTACGCTCATCGGGACGCAGCATACCAGTCACGAAACGCCAACAGGGCACGTGCACGATGGGACACCTGATTCTTTTCCGCAACGGTCATCTCCGCCAGAGTCCTGCTGCCGACGGAAAAGATCGGATCATATCCAAACCCGTCCGTCCCTTTGGCAGCCTCCGCAATCATGCCGTTAACACGACCGGAGAACACAGAAATACCGTCGGCATCCGCATAAGCAACGGCCGTTGCAAAGTATGCGCTCCGGTCCGGTACACCGGACATCAGCCGGAGAATTCCGTCGTTCCCGATGGTATCCTGCACGTATGCGGCATAGGGGCCGGGAAAACCGGAGAGTGCGGAGATGAACAGACCGGTATCGTCAACGATGAGGGGCACCCCAAGCGCGGCATATGCCTGTTCGGCTTTGGACCGGGCAATCTCCTCTACGGTATCCGCCTGCGGCTCGACGCAGACAAAATCCCGATGCGCGACCTCAGTAATGCCGGAAAAGAATGCAGCAACCTCAGCGGCTTTGTTTTTGTTTCCGGTCACAAGTGTAATCATAAATATCTCCCCCGGAGTTCAATCTCCGCCTCACGCGCGATCACTGCATCCGCGCCGGAGAATACGGACCGGTACCCGGTACAGAATGCATCCTTCAGCAGAGCAGGAGAGGAGGTTGTGCTCTCCAGAGTCTGGAACAGGACATGGAGGTCTACGCCGCGCGGCTCAATCTCATCCGTCATCTGGGCAAGACCGAAGTCAAGGAGATACACGCGGCCTGCTCGTTCGATCATGTTTGAGGTTGTCAGATCGCCGTGGACAATGCCGGTGTGGTGAAGCCTGCCAACCGTCACCCCTGCCTCATAGGCGTATGTTTCGTTGATAACATACTTCAGAACATCGCCGTTCAGCTTTTCCATCACAATTGCATGGTCCGTAACATCACGGATGACCGGGACCGGAACACCGCCGCGCCGCGCCGCAGAGATACACCGTGCCTCGGCGCGGGTCCGTTCAAGAATGAGATGCCGGTCCAGTTCCGGCGCGCGGTATCCCTTTGACAACCGGGTCTTGACTACGTCAGTGCCGGTAAGATCCACAGAAGCCTCAGCACCCCGTTCCGCCGTTTCCGATTGACCAGGGGCAAACAGCATGCCTGCATCCTGCCGCCAGGTTACCTCAACCTGATCTGACCGGTATCCAGGATTGACAACCGAGTCCGCAATAGAGATCGTCGAGCCTGCCTCCAGCATCACTTTCCCGGTGTAGGCGATCATCGCCCCGTTGTCACCCATATACACACGCGGCGGCGCCATAAACTGCGCACCGCGCTCCTCGCACATAATGCGGAGCATCTCCTGAAGACGTGAGTTCGCCCCGACACCACCGACCAGAATGACCTCATCTTTGCCGGTATGGGCCAGAGCACGTTCCGTCACCTCAACACACATCGCAAATGCCGTCTCCTGATAACTGAAACAGACATCTTCCATTGACGCGCCCCGGACAGTTGCATCTTTTGCCGCGCTCATCAGCCCGGAGAATGCAAGATCCATCCCCTTCACCGTATACGGAAGAGGAATATAGGATCCTTTCTTTGCCATCTCCTCGATAATCGGACCCCCCGGATGTGGGAGGTCATGACTGCGGGCAAACTTATCCAGCGCGTTGCCAAGACCAATGTCCAGCGTCTCGCCAAAGATACGGTACCGGCCGTTCAGAAAGCCGAGGACCTGCGTGTTCGCACCGGACGCATACAACACAATCGGATCCGTGAACTTTGTGTACCAGCGACCGATCTCCACATGAGCCACACAGTGATTCACGCCGATAAGCGGAACACCGAACTTCAGGGCAAGTGACCGGGCTGCAGTTGCTGCGGTACGCAGAGACGGACCAAGGCCCGGACCAATGGAAAACGCCACACCGTCAATGTCAGTTCCGGCCTCTTCAAGGACCTGTCCGATGACCTCTGCTGCAACACCCGCATGATGCTGTGCCGCTTCCCGCGGATGAATCCCTCCATGCGGCGGTACATACGGCGAAGAGTGCAGACTGACTAAATCCTCATCAAAAACAGCGGCACTGAAGTTCCATGCCGTCCCTTCAATGCCAAGAACCCTTTTTTCGGGCATAATTATATTATTGCTTAAACTCAGTATATCCACACTTTCCACAGGCAAAGCGGTCCTTGTGCTCGCCCATGAAGACACCCGGGCCACAGCGGGGGCAGTGGCGGTGGGTGGTGGTTGCCTTTCCCTGTCCGTCAACGGAGTAGAGTTCACTGCGTTTCTGGGATTCCTTTACTGGTTTCTTTGCTGCCATACGCTTACTCCTCCTCAGCTGCCTTCGGCTGGCCGCGGGCAATCAGGTACTCGCGTTCCGTTGCTTTCAGTGCCTCAGGAGAGTCATAGACGCGTGCAACACCGGTGACTGCCCGCACTCCGAAGCGTCCCTTCAGCGGAGAGAGAATGAGGTTTTCCACAGGGACGTTCTGCATTGCTGCAATTTTTGCCCCGATATCTGCACGTGCCGGGGTTGCGCCGTCATACATAGCGGTAAAGGCAACCTCGTTACGGCTTAAAAGCTCGTTTCTGGTATTAGAGGTGATCTTAATCTCCATCGATATCCCACAATTATTGGAATGCTGGATATTTAAGACTGGTGTCTTACTTCCGAACAAAATAGGACAGCAGTTCTCCGGCGCGTACGCGGAGAGCCGGACTTACCTCACAGAGCACCACACCCTCATTCGGCTGGCCATACACCACGAGCGCGCCGTCGGGCAGAAGACCGATCAACGGAAGAACGGCAAGATCCTCCTCACCATCCACCATGATTACGCAAGGGGAAGACGCCACCGCATCGGAAAGAGTTGCAACAAGCTCGTCGGTAATCGTTCCCGCCGGATTTCTCACGCGCAGAATATGATGTGATATTTCCGGCATAGAAAGATACGGTGACCGCATCGTAAACCCGTCAATCACACCGACCGCCGGCAGAATGCCGGCTGAAAACGCCGAGTGCGTGACAACATCCCCGACGGTACAGACTATCCGGTCTTTCAGAAGAGGAAGTATATCAGAAAATTCCGGAAAAAGAGAACCGAATGGCTGTTTAAACAGCCCGCGGTGTTCCGACGGGAGATACAGCATTATCGGACCTTAAGGGCGTAGCGACCGTTGTACTCAATGTTCATCTTTTTTGCAACGTCAGAGTGGCGGGAGTCGATGATCACCATGTAGCCGAACCATTCGGTGGTCAGTGCATTGCCCTGACACTCGGGGCAGGTGATCTTATCAGCCTCAAGCACCTTGTGACAGTTCCGGCATGCCTGCAGCTGTTTTTTCTGGCCCCGTTTCACTGCCATTACTTCCGCTCCTTTTCAGCCTGCTCACGATTGCGTTCATCCTCAATCCATGCAAGCGTACCAAGGCCTGGCTGACGCATGGTCAGACCGATCTTGGACTCACGCGGTTCACGTTCATTCAGTGACAAGGCAACAACACGCGCACGCACCGCATCACCCACAGCGATAGTACGACCGGTATCCTTACAGACAAGCCGGGAGTTTTTCTCATCGTAATCGATGTACTCATCAGTAATCTGACTCATGTGCAGCATTGCATCGATCGGGCCGAGGGAAATAAACGCACCAAAGCTGGTTGTTTCAACAACCACACCCTCAATGACCTCCTGAAGGGTCAGACGAAGGGTAACCGCTTCAAAGTCTACATCATAGTAAACCCCGCCGTCACTATAGATAATTTCACCGTCGCCAACACGGTCAACACCCGTCACGGCGATGAAAATACCCATCTCTTTATCTACACTTCCTTCAAACTGCTCCTGCAGCACATCGAGGATAACCGTATTCAGATCCTCGCCCATACGCTCCGGGGGAACTCTGACTTTGTCATTGAGCTTCAGTTTATAATACATATCTTGACTCCACGTCGAATTTTTCAGATTATGTGCCGATAAGCTCAAGTCTGCAACGCGCACGAAGCATAACCACGGGGATGCGAAGACTGAGCAGACGATCTTTTAGCTTTCTATCATTGGTCACTACAACAGCATTAAACATCTCTGCAGACCGGATAACCTTATCATCTACCGGGATGTTCTCCTCCAGGGGCGGAAGAACGGCACAGCGCGCCGCAACGGTCAGACCAAACCGTGCAGCCGCCGCATCTTTCCCTCTGCCCATTGAGAGACCGCGCAGTTCATACACCACCTCGGCAGGTACAACTGCATCATATCCTCCCAGAAGTTCGCGCAGACCTTCAAAGAGGTCCACGCCAAACTGAGCGGGCATCATCAGCGCATTTGTGTCCAAAACGACCGTTACTCGGTCAGAACACCCATGCCGATCAGACGCCATCTGCCACCAACCTGCCGGCTGATTGCAATCCGTGATCCTAACTCTGCACAGACCGGCCGTTTGAGCATAACCTCTGCATGATTTTTCTTCGCAGAAAGCACAATGCCGACGGTAACAGCAGTTCCTACGGAAAGCATCAGTGGTTCTTTCAGTCTGAGCGGGTCAATGTTTTGTTCAGATGCAGATCCTACCACACGATCCATAAGTGTCACATCAAACCGCAGTTTATCCCATACCGGGGGCAGAGAACCGACCGCACCGGCAATCTGACCGACAAGCGTATCACTTTTGGTAATCGCCGGATCCAGTTTGGTACCGATGGCGGCAAGGCCGCCGGGGGTTGCAACAGGAACTTTATGGGACGCCTTGTTCATGGAGGTAATCTTGGTTGTGATAGGCTCCCATTTGGCTTTGTTCTCGGACATGTACTGACGGCCGGGACGGATTTCAATGTCATCCCCTTCGTGGAACACACCGCGGATCAAAGATCCTCCGATAACACCGCCCTTAATGTCACGCCAGGAACTTCCCGGACGGTTCACATCAAAGGACCGGGCAATCAGCATAATCGGTGCAACATCAGCATCACGTTCCTCATCAGGAATCATTGTATTCAGTGCATCGATAAGCACGCCGAAGTTGATCTTCTTCTGAGCGGATACCGGGATAATCGGTGCATTTTCTGCAACAGTTCCCTTGACAAACGCCTTGATCTGTTTGTAGTTTTCAATGGCCTGCTTCTGCGGCACTACATCGATCTTATTCTGTACAATGACAATATTCTTGATACCGGTCAGCTCAAGGGCCATCAGATGTTCCTTGGTCTGGGGCTGCGGACACGGCTCATTTGCGGCGATGACAAGCATTGCGCCGTCCATAATCGCGGAACCGGACAGCATTGTCGCCATCAGGGTTTCGTGACCCGGAGCATCCACGAAGGATACCGAACGGACCGGTTCCAGTTTTTCACCGCAAATTGGGCAGGTATCTGTATTTGACCAGGATTCTGCACCCTTACATTTGGGGCATTTGTAAAACGTCGCGTCGGCATATCCGAGACGGATGGAAATTCCGCGCTTCAGTTCCTCACTGTGGCGGTCCGTCCATGAGCCGGTGAGCTGGCTGACCAGGGTGGTCTTCCCGTGGTCAACGTGGCCCACCACGCCGATATTTACGTTTGGTATAGTAGGATCATGCAAAGAAACCAAAACCTCCTCAACCTTATATAATCAACCTCCAGACAAATATAAGTGTGTGATGCCAGCTATACCGTGATCTCAAAAGAAGGCGCAAATAAAGTATGAAGAATATACCTGCGGCATACGATTCTGTAAGAACAATAAAATATGAAAACAGGAATAAGATATAGTATAATGGTTGGAGATTCAGAACTTTCCCGGATCGGGATATCGCTCCCGCAGAATCTTTTGGACAAATTCGACGGAATCATCGGGCTGCGCGGATACTCCTCGCGCTCAGAGGGAATCCGTGATGCGATCCGCAGTTACATTACGTATTACGAATGGATGGCAGATGTAAAGGGCGAGAGGCAGGGCGTAATCACGATGGTATATGATCATGATCATCGCGGACTCATGCAGACGATTACCGAGATTCAGCATGAGAACCGGGAAACCATTCAGTCCACCCTTCACGCGCATGTAAACGATGAGCGCTGTCTGGAAGTGATCCTGGTCCGGGGAGACGGAACAAAACTGAAAGAAGTTGCAGAAAAACTGATGGCACTCAAAGGTGTTGAGTCGGTAAAACTCACGACGATTCCCGTGAACTGATTTTTTAAAACGGAGATAAGCGGAACAGCTTATCCTCCGCCTTCACAGCTCTGGTCAGTATTCTGCCAGGCACTTTCATTCATTTCACGGAACCGCTCCTGTTCCTCAAGAAGGTCTTTCTTGAGATCACGCGGCGCATCTGTTTTCAGAACAACTTCATGGATCGGTGTAAGCTGATCAACGCGATAGTACAGGCCGGTACTGTCAAGTTCAGCAAATGTATACCCGTTCTCTTCAAGGAACGAGACGACTTTACCCACCGTTCCGGTTCGTCCATACCGCACAGTCTGTCCGATATCAGGTGTGCTCATACCAGTATGTATCACGGGACCCGGGTATAAAGATGCGCTTTTCGACAGAAAGAAAAAAAGTTAGTTGATCGTAAGACCCTGCATGACGGCAGTCTCAGAAACCTCGAAGGTTTTTCCGGTACCCGCAATCGTGTAGGGACCTGTGGTCTTCACATCATAGGAACTGCCGGATGTCGCATACGGCACCACGAACTGACCATTCACACTTTCCTGACGATAGGTAAACGTCCGCCCGTTGTTGGTAACAACCGGGACTTCAATGATGCCTTCGCCTTTGATGACAGCGCCCGGAACGTACTCAAAGGTCTTCACCCAGGCAGTCGTACCGTTGAGCGGCTGGCTGGTGTACTGACCAGATGCAGTCAGGACATAGTTTGGAGATTCATGTACCAGACGGAAATGCTGGAGAGCAGGGACCGTCACACTCGGGAGGAGGGCTGACGCGGAGGTCGCGGCATTGTTGGCAACAACATACGCATGTGTTGTAGATGAAGCCTGGGCATTGTACTGGGCAGCTGCGTCCTGTGCTGCGGCTGAGGTATCAAACGATTTGACCGAGGTGATTACCGGGTAATTGTATCCGGATGCCGTGTCCGTGTAGACAACTGCCACCTGACCGGGTTCCGTAAGGGAACCGTCATAGTACTGCAGACGAACGGTCAGTGTGTTGTAATACTCAGGTGTGTACGCCTGAACGATTGAGTACTGTCCCAGATTCTGCTGAAGGAGGACATAGTAGTAGGGATCAAGCTGGGCTACCGAGTCGTTCCATATCGCCATCGCACCGAACTTGCCGCCGGCCATCTGATAGTCAGTCATCACATACCGGGTGCCCTGATGATCGAGCTTTTCGGAAACGGCCGATTCATCAGTACTGGTAAGAACGGCAGCAGCACCATACTCTCCGGCAACTCCTGCCTGGAAGGGGTTGCTGTTCGGAATACGTTTTCCAATCGTGGTGATGTAATGTCCGTAATCCCACCAGGACATGACACCGTAGGACTCGGTCGGATAGGTGAAGGAATCTTCTTCATAGAGTGTCAGATAATCCACACCAGGATCAGGAGTTCCGGTGGAAAGCCAGGTCGTTTCGGAAATCCAGTCGTCCTCCGTACCACCGTATTTTCCGTAATTGGCACCAGTAGACACCGCAGATACTGCAGAAATGCCGACAAAGGCAATCGTTACGATGATGACGATGGCAAAGCTGCCGACTTTTATCCAGTCAGGACCGGCAGACGAGACAGCTTTTTTGGATTTTTTGGCTGCCTTTGCACCTTCCGACGGCTCAACCGATGAGGAGCCGCCAATAAGGAGGAGAAGGTCTTTTTCTGCAAAAGAGATTACCCAGCCTACAAAGACCGCGGCAAGGAGAGCGACGTTCGCCGCAACGTAGTATTCCCAGCGGACATGCTGAACGGTGGCAAACAGCATCAGGACAGACCAGATGATCAAAAACAGGGATGCAGGGTCCTCATGTTTCCACACACGGTAGATGAGATAGAAAAGACCGCCGATCGCGAGAAGCAGACCCCAGTTGTACGCACTGAAGGCGCTGTCAAGTGACCAGGCCGACATCTCGGCAATGGTGTTCTGTGCGGCGGCAGATCCAAAGACCTGGGTAAGGGAACCCATGGCAGTGGAGAAAAACTCCGGGAGAGCCACGGCAATCCCGCCGACCACAATCACAATCAGTACAATGAGCGAGACAGGATAATAATACCATGGAGCGGTTTTCTTTTTCAGGACCTCGGATATGGCATACATGAGGATAGTTCCGCCAACCACCGCAACGTACGCGAGGAAAAGACCAAGCGAGTAGTAGGCATAGTAAAAACCCATGTCACGAATGCCGTACAAGAGAAGGCCAAGCGCTGCAACACCAAAGGTAACCACATTCAGAACCAGAAGATACTCAGTCGGTCTTCCGGCCCGATGATCCAGAATAAACTGAATCAGAGTGAAGAACGCCGCAAACAGGGCGAAAAAGACCATCGTAGTCATGGTCATTAACCCAAGGAAGTGGGCAACTCCACAGACAACACCATACAGTATCGGCAGTTTCAGACTGGCAAACTCTTTGAGATCAGTCTTGTGATCCTTCAGGGAATACAGTGCTGCAACGTAACAGAGACAGAAAAGCGTGGAAAACAGGGTTTCTGCGATATGGTGATCCAGATGGCCGTAGAGCGAACGGGACAGATACTGACCTCCGATCACTGCAATGAACAGAGCAGAGAGAAGACCGGTCTTCCAGTTGCCGATTTTCGCACCAAGACCGTACATGACCGGAACCATGGCAGCTCCCATCAGGGCCGGGACCCAGGATGCTGCATCAATCACTTCAACACGGGTTACGGCTCCGGCAAGGATTGCAAAAATACCGGCTATATAGGTAAACAGAGGACCCCAGACAATATCCTGTCCGGTTGGATACAGAGTCATTGATTCAAAGAAGATATACCCAAAATTATTTGCGAGGGCGACTTCAATCAACCGGAGATTATACCAGGCATCAGGGCCTGCAATCATATCGCCGGTCCCGACAAGGTCCGGGAACGGCAGTATGCGTATCCAGAAGGCAAGCAGGGTAAAGATGAGAACAATACCTCCCAGAATTCCATAACGATATCGACGATCGTTCCAAAAGCTCAGATCCATACGCGATCACAAAGACAGTTTTGATGTATACATTACTTGGTATCTCATAGAATAAAGTAGTTGAGGGGGAGGGAAAGACAGAGAAATTATTTCTCTACTCTCTCCCAGAGAAGGACATTCTGTTTTTTCAGAAGGCCGACTACCAGATAGAACTGGTTCAGTACAAAACTGGAAAAGAGATGGTTTGGCCGCAGCAGAGAGACCGCACAGATGAAACTACCAACCGCAAGATATACCGTCCCGAAAAGGAATGACCACCAGTACATACCAGCCCCGAACAGAACTGCAGCAAAGAGAAAGAGTATGGGGGAGTGCAGCAGCATCCACTTTCGCATGGGGAACACAACATTCCAGAACTTCGCACGCGGTACATTTGACGTATGCTGGAACAGACGGGTACTGTGAATCAGTCCGTCAGCACGGCGGATTTTCTGCCGGTACTGGGACCGAAACGACGTGGGTTGCAGTTCATATGCAACTGCTTCTGATGCGTATACCGCGCGGTATCCGTGGGAAATGCAGGTAAGGGCAAGATTTGCATCATCAGCACCCGAAGATGCAGGAATATGGGACACCGCAGATTTTTTGAATGCAATAAGCGGACCGTTAAAATTGTAGGTTGAGTCAAGGAAACTGTCATACTCACACATTTTGCCATAGATGGAACGGTATGCCCCTTCGGATCCAGTAACCGATACATTTGAGCCGACCGGGATGAGATCGGCACATACAGCACCCACTTCCGGATCCGAAAGCCGGGCCACGAGTTTTTTCAGCGCATCGGGGCGCGTGGTAATATCAGCATCCGTAAAAACAACAATTTCATCCTGAATCTCAGAGAGGACCGCATTTTGACAGGCTGTCTTTCCAAGTCGGTTTGAAGGTTCTCTCAGAAATATTTCCGTACAGTGTTCTGCCAAAACAGCATGGGCTGCCCGGCTTGTGGCAGGATCTGCTCCGTCATTAACGACATAAACTGAAATATTGTCAGGAGGATACGCGGAACGCCAAATATCATGGACGCGGGTTTTGACCAGCTCCCCTTCTTTGTACGCATTTACAACAACACTGATATGCGGATAGAACTCCGGCGTCGTATCAAAATACTCAGGGACAAACGTATGCAGATGATACAGATAATACAGATACGGATACGCCGCAAGGAATCCCAATACGACACCGAAAGCGAGGAAAATAACTGCAATATCAGGGATCATGACATAACCACAGAGAAGAGAAACAGTACTCAGGCTGACACTTTGGAAAATCCAGAGTGAAATAACGCAGATGACAAGGGAACACAATACAATCTCATTATCTCCTAATGGAGGAGGAATTACGAAATGAGAGAAATACGAGAGCCCTGGACAGAGTTTGGAGTATGGAATTTGAGAACATATACACAATTCCGGAAAAATAATTGCAGGGAGAAAATCCCAAAATTCGATTCATGTGGGCAATGTATTTAAATTTAGATATCCTACTCCATTAGGATTCAGTTCAGAAATTTTGCACATTTTTGAGAACGAACCACTGAGTGAGACGATGTATCAATACCTGATCCCCCTGGGAATAGCAGTTGTCGTAATTGCGGTATTTCCCTACATAGTATACCTCTTCGGCGTAAAATTCGGAAGAAGAATAGATCCGACAAATCTCACCAATAAAACCTCCCTGCCGGATATTTCCATTGTAATCTGCGCATACAAAGAAGAGAGGAACATCGAAAAGAAAATCCAAAGCATCCTTGACTGCAGTTATCCAAACGAAAACATCGAAGTAATTATCGTCATCGACAAAGCTGACGACAACACCGAAGAAGTCGCGAGAAACTGTCTGGAAAAATCAGGATTACGATGGAAAATACATACCAACGATCAGAGAACAGGCAAAAATAAATCCCTCAATATGGGAATTGAAATGGCCGCAAACGAGATCATCATAGATACTGATGCAGACGTAATCTGGGACACGCAAACCGTAGAAATGCTGGTCAGAAGACTAGCAGCGGATGAAACAGTTGCTGCAGTCAGTGCCGACCTTCAGCCGTACACGGGAACAGACAGAGTTACTTCAATGGAACAGACGTACAGATCCTACTTCGGCAGCATGTCCGAATGGGAAAGTGCCCATGATGCAACCTATATCTTCAATGGAAATCTGATTGCGCTCAAAAAAAGTATCATCGAAGGCATCACCGAATGTATCGGACCTGATGATGCAAACATTGCATTTGTTGCCATTCGAAAAGGATACAGAACCATCTACGACACACATGCCAAAGTGTACGAAGAGTTACCGGAAAACATGAGCAGACAGTATGCCCAGAAAGCCCGCCGTGCAAAGGGCCTCATTCAGGCAACACTCGCAAACCGTGATCTCCTCAAAATGAAACGACCATTCTCCAAAAGATTCTATCCCATGAGAATCTGGATGTATACCGTAACACCGACCCTGTTTTTCCTCGGAACACTCATCTTTGCCGCAGGCCTCATACTGACTATCCCGCTTCTGTTCCTCATTCTCCTGATCCTTGCAGTACTCCTGAGTATCTTCTGGAAAGGAAACCTGCTGACATCATTTGTGGCAAATCAGTTTTACCTCGCAGCAGGGCTCTACTCCCCCAGAAAAGATGCAGTCATCTGGGAAAGCACCTCAAAAAAAGTCGGGGAGTAACTACTCCACCGTCACACTTTTCGCAAGATTTCTCGGCATATCCACGTCCCGCTCAAGGGCTACCGCCGTATGATAGGCCAGCATCTGTAAGACAACAGAGGACAAAACCAGCAGACCATACTCGGAAATTGCCGGCAGCGGAACAAACACATCGGCAATATCCTCCAGATCATGATCCCCCGCAACACCGACCGCAATAACCGGTGCCCCGCGGGCAGTAATCTCACGCAGATTCGAGATCATCACCGCATACACAGGACCCGGCACACAGATTGCCACAACCGGAGTTTCCGGAGATAACAACGCAAACGGACCATGTTTCAGCTCACCCGCAGCATACCCCTCCGCATGAATATACGAAATCTCCTTCATCTTCAGCGCACCTTCCAGAGCCGCTGGATAAAAGACCCCGCGACCCACATACAGCAGCGTTGACGCAGGCGTACAGAGCTTCACCGCCTCAGTCAGATCCAGAGTCAGAACATCCGCAAGATACCGCTGAATCTCGCAAAGCTCAGACTCGCACCCGTGCTCAGACAAAAGATTCACCACCTGCATAAACGCCGCAACCTGGGCCGTAAACGACTTCGTCGCCGCAACACTCATCTCAGGGCCCGCACGGATATACACCACGGCCGATGCAACCCGGGTAATCGAACTACCCAGAACATTCGTCACCGCAAGCACCGGAGACCCCGTCTCCTTAGCGAGCTTCAGAGCTGCAATCGTATCCGCCGTCTCTCCGGACTGCGAAACCCCGATCACCAGACCGTCCAGCGGCGGCGGGAAATACTTAAACTCTGACCCGAGAATCACCCGCGTCGGAACCCGGCAGACACGCTCCATCAGATACGAAAAAACCATCGACGCATTCGCCGACGTCCCGCAGGCAACAACCGTCACCGATTCTGCCGCGCGGATCATCGCCATAGCTTCCGAAGAATCCTTCACCGCACGCAAAGTATTCGCAAACACATCCGGCTGCTCAAAAATCTCCTTCAGCATATAATGGGAAAACCCGCCTTTCCGGACCTCATCCACACTCCACTCCAGATGCGACAGAGACCGTTCAACCTCCTGACCATCGTGACGGAGAACATACCCCTCACGTGTTATCCGCGCGCAGTCCCCGTCCTCAAAGTACACAACCGACCGGGTGTACTCAAGAATCGGCAGAGAGTCCGAAGCAAGCACAAACTCCGCATCACCGACACCAAGAACAAGCGGACTCCCTTTTCGGGCCGCAACAACCTCATCACACCCCTCCTTCACCACAAGAATCGCATACGACCCCTCCAGCAGCGGAAGAACAGCAGAAACCGCAGAGAACAGATCACCCTCCTGCTCCTCAATCAGATGAGGAATTACCTCAGTATCCGTATCCGACGAAAACACATGCCCGCGCTCCTCCAGACCCCGGCGAAGCTCAGCGTAATTCTCAATGATACCATTGTGAACCACCGCAATTTTCCCCGTACAGTCCAGATGCGGATGAGAATTCCGTTCGCTGGGAACACCGTGCGTCGCCCAGCGCGTATGACCGATACCAACCCTGCCGGTCAGATGATGGGCTGCAGATGCAGACTCAGAAATTTTTCCGACCTGCTTAAACACCGAAAGACCCGCATCACTGACAACAGCAACACCATACGAATCATACCCTCGGTACTCAAGCCGGCGAAGACCCGCCGTACACACAGGTGCCGCCTCACGATAGCCGACATAACCTACAATGCCGCACATCTCTTACATCACCCGCGCATCATCCGGAATCTCCCGGTCAACAGACGTATTCCCGGATATTGCAACATTGTTCCCTACCACTGCAGACCGCACAACCGTAAACGGCCCGGTAACAACCCGGTCTCCCAGAATCGCACCAAACGGATTTGAAACATACACCAAATCCTCCGGGGTCCTGCACAGCGCCTGACTGGTAACCGTCGAAAGATGATCCGCCACATGACATCCCTCCCCGATCACCGCATCCACAATCCGCGAATGCGACCCGACAGAACAGTCCCACATCACAATACTGTGAGAAATATAGGCAAACGGCTCAACCGACACCCGTCGGCCGATACTGGTTCCCGGCCCGATCACCACATTCGGACCGATCGTACAGTTCTCTCCGATAACAACCGGACCGGTAAGAACAGTTCCGGGACCCACAACCGTACCTTTCCCGATCACCACTCTCCCCCGGATAACCACACTCCGGTCAAGCGTCCCGGAGATAACAGATGCACGATCCTGCAGAACATGATCGTTCAGATGCAGCAGATCCCAGGGAAACACCGCGTCATGCCAGTCGGCAGCACGAACCGCATACAATGCATGACCTCTCTCAAGCAGAATTTTCAGAAACTCAGGAAGTGTCCCCACATCAATACTGTGCAGCAGCTCGGGACTGAATGTATACACCCCGCAGCTCACCAGCGCACCCGGTTCCACCCGGGAGGGTTTTTCGATAATCCCGCTTAGAAGCCCGTCATGCTGGGAAATCACACCAAAGTTTGCAGGTTTCGGATGCGGCGAAACCAGAACCGCATTCTCCCGAGCCATCATCAGACGAATCGACGACGCATCAATATAATCATCGCCCGGAAGCACAATCGTCTTCGTGTGAATGAAATCCTTTGCGCAGAAAAGCGCGTGAGCCGTTCCAAGCTGCCGGTTCTGCACAACCACGTTCACGGAAACCGGATACGTATTCAGATACGTCATCACCTGTTCTTTCCGGTATCCGACAACAACCGTGATGTCCCGGATACCGCAGGCAACAACCGCATCCAGAACATACGCGAGAATCGGGCGGTTTCCGATCGGCAGCATAACCTTCGGACGATTCCGGGTCAGCGGGCGGAGTCGGGTGCCCTCACCCGCCGCGAGAATAACAGCCTGAACAGACTCCATCTTACCGCACCACCGTATTATTCTCAAGCACACCCTGAACCAGAACATGCGGGCCTATTTTACTGCCGCTGCCGATCGAACTGCCGGTATTCACCGAACAGTTAATCCCGAACAGCACATTATCGCCGATAACCGCACCGAACTTCCTGCGGCCGGTAGATCTGCCGCCAACCTTCACATCCCCGTGATCATGACGGAGATTCGCAATCTTGGTCCCCGCGCCAAAGTTACAGCCGCTGCCGATCACACTGTCCCCGATGTAGTTATAATGGGGAATCTTCGTATCATCAAAGATAATAGAGTTTTTAATCTCCACCGCATGCCCGATATGACACTTTCTGCCGACGGTCGTTCCCGGCCGCAGATACGCATTCGGACCGACAGTCGTACCCTCGCCGATCAGACACGGACCCTCAATATAGGTCCCGGACTTGATAACCGCACCTTTCCCGATCCGGACCGGACCGTGAATCATCACATTCTCCTCAATCGTCCCTTCGCACCCCTCTGGAACCGCAGCAAGCAGACGTTCATTGGCAGTAAGCATATCCCAGGGATACCCCACATCCATCCACACCGAAAGCGGATACGCACGAAGTTTTCCTTCGGCAATATAATCAGACAACGCATCCGTCAGCTCATACTCACCGCGGCCGGAGAGATTCACCTGCTTCAGGATAGCAAAAATCTCCGGATCAAACCGGTACGCCCCGGCATTAATGATATTGCTTTTCGGAGAGAGAGACTTCTCCTCCAGACTGGTCACAAAGTCATCAGCAACCGTCACCACACCGAAACTCTCCGGATGATCAGTCACAGACGTCGCCATAACCGGCGACGGAAGCGCAATAACAGCCCGGATATCCGCAACATCCAGAATCATATCCCCGTTCAGCATCAGGAACTCACGGTCAACAAACGGCTCCGCAGCCCGGAGAGCATCCGCAGTTCCAAGCTGGTTTCTCTGGACAACATACCTGACCGAAACACCAAAGGCAGACCCGTCCCCAAACCAGGTACGGATCGCCTCTTCCCGATATCCCACAACGAGGATAATATCGGTAATACCTGCATCGCGGACGCCGCAGATCAGATGTTCAAGCATTGGCCTGCCCACCAGAGGCAGCATAACCTTCGGACGGGTCGTCGTCAGAGGCCGCATACGGGACCCCTCACCGGCAGCGAGAATTACACATTGCATAGAAATCTCCTCCCTCATTACTTCAGCTCATGCAGAACCGCATGAATTTTGTCCATACCGAGCGCAAGCATGCGCCGGGCATCCTCATTCGTCTTTCCTTCCGCAGTACACCTGACCTTCGGCTCAGTCCCGCTGGCACGGATCAGACACCAGCCCGACTCCTCCGTAATCCGGATACCGTCCGTCGGATTCTCCGCGCCAAGCCGAGTGAGAATCTCACGGCCCTTCGGCGTCATCACCGCATCACGGAGAATCGGATACCGGGGCATCGCATCTAGTTCAGCGGCAACATCCCACACACCGGCAATCTCGCAGAACAATGCCGCCGCATACGGGCCGTCCGGACAAAGCGAATGTTTCGGAAACACCCAGCTTCCCGAAGGCTCGCCGCCGAACTCTCCCCACGAAATCAGCTCCTCGGAGACAAAACTGTCCCCCACCGGCGTCCGGCGGACGTTTGCAATCTCCTCAATTGCCATGGACGCATCAGCAGTCGTCACCACATCCTTTGCATCAAGATACTTGGCAAACAGCATCAGCATATGATCACCGTCAATATACCGGCCGCGATTGTCAAATGCCATCATGCGGTCCGCATCCCCGTCGTTCACCACACCGCAGGAAGCACCGCGGGACCGGATGATTTTTGGGACATGCAGGAGATTTTTCTCCAGCGGCTCGGACGGACGGGCAAACACGCCGGACGTATCACAGTTTACCGGAATTACCTTCGCACCGGATGCCGACAGAACATCAGGCGTAACTCTCCCGCCGGCACCGTTTCCACAGTCCACAACAATCGTCTGATCCTCAGGAACAGAGACCGCAGCAAGAATCTTCTCTTTGTGGGGCGTGATCAGATCGGCATTCTGCATTGACCCAAGCACATTCCAGTCGCTCCAGACAGGATCCGCAATCCGGGACTCAATCATCTCCTGCTGGGCAAGCGTATACGACGAACCGTCCGGCCGGAACAGCTTGATGCCGTTATATGCCTCAGGATTATGTGAGGCAGTAATCATCACCCCGGCGTCCGCAGACCCAGCCGCGATCGCCACCGTAGGCGTCGGACAGATCCCGCCGTAGATCACCTCGGCACCGGCACTCACAAGCCCTGAAGCTACCGCATCCGCAAGAATCGACCGGGACGTCCGGGCATCCGTCCCAAGCATGACGCGTTTCGCATCACGGGCAACCGCAGCCCCCACCCTCGGTGCGAGAGAGAGAAGCGGCTGCGCAAATATCTGTCTGATACCAGACGAACCGAAAAGCATAGTAAAATATTATAGGTGATAAGAGATTTTAACAATTATGTTCCGTAGGGACACCAATGCGGCTGCTGAAGCAGTGCCGCAACCCCGGCACAGGACGGACCGAGATACAGCATCTCCTTTTTCAGGGCCGCTGCCTCCTCAATTTCCGCAAGCATCTCCTCTTCCAGAAGTCCGTCTCCGGTAACAATCACCAGATCCGCCTCCTCGACAAACAGTGCCTGGCGCAGACCGCGGATATCCCCGCCGATAACATACACAACCCGGCCGGAACAGTGGCGGACAAGCTCTGCGAGACAGTCCTCATGAAACGCAGGCGTACAGGCGCCCAGTTTCCGGGCCATCAGCAGAAACCCGGCAGTAACCGTCAGAGCTCCGGCAGCCGCCGCGCGGGTCTTCGGAGACTTCAGCGGAGCATCATACAGATAATCCAGCCGCATTTTCGCAGAGAACGGTTCCAGCGTACTCACCTCGGCAACACGCCCCCCGTACTCCACACCCATACAACTGCCGCGGCAGAACCGGCAGACCGGATGCAGCGGAAGCGGGGCGTACATCAGAGTCCCATCCTCACATCCGGAACCGGACGAGACCTTCTTCAATCGCGCAACAGCATCATGCAGAATCATAGTTTTTCATCCATCAGCAAAACCCGGGCGGGAGCAGCGTCCGCGCCGGCAATCTTCAGCGGCAGGGCCACCATCTGATAAATCCCGTCCGGAACCCCGGTAAAATCCAGCATCTCCAAAATGATCACACCGGCACGCAAAAGGGTACGGTGAACCTCATCATCCCCGATCGACGGCATATCAGTCCCGACTAGAGAGACACCGCAGGAGACCATCTCCTCCGCTTCCTCAGGCGAAAGCATCCCGGACCGGTACAGGACTGCACCCGTAGTACAGGAAAAAATCCCGCCGGCAGAAAGCAGCTCGGCAGAAACCACCAGCCGTTCCGGAGGCAGGGCATCAACGCCCGGCGCCTCCGGAAAATAATGGGCCGGAGCATCGATGTGAGTCCCCGTATGCGTCCCAAGCGTCAGCGCCGCAAGGTATGCGGCACCCGACCGAAGCGGGGTCATCGTAAACGCAGGGTCTCCGGGATAGACCTCCATTTCGGGATACAGCGTCCGGCTCACATCGTAAATCTTCATTCAGAACCCGTGATCCGCAGAGTCGATCGCATCGTCAATCTGTTTCTGCAGCGCATCCGGCAGACCTTCAATCCGGACATCCAAAAATCCACGGATGATCGTTGCCGTCGCCTCCTCCTCAGAAAGACCGCGCGCCATCAGATACTCAATCTCATCGCGGGCAATCTTTCCGACAGCCGCTTCATGGGACAGCTCAACATCAACCACACGTCCGTCAATCTCCGGAATCGCATGCATCGTCCCGTCCTTTAAGATCAGACCGCGGCACTCAATGTGGCCTTTCGTCTGCGGCGCCTCACCGATGATCGAACCCCGGGAAATAATCGTTCCCCCGTTGGTAATCGCACGGGTAATCAGTTCCGCGCTGGTCTCCGGAGCATGCAGAATCGCACGGGAACCGGCATCGATATGAGAACCGGGACCGGCAACAATCACGCTGGAGAACCGGGCGACGGCTCCCTTCCCCTGAAGGTGGGCTGTCGGATACATCTGAACCATCTTCGTCGGCCGCATGCAGACATAGTTGGAGATGAACGTCCCTCCCTCCTCAACAACCGATGCAGTCCGCGGGAAAACCTCGATATGTTCACCCCACGTGTGAATCATCGTGGACGTGACTTTTGCGTTCTTTCCGACGTAAATTTCGTTGATACCATAGTGGGCGCCTTCCTTAGTGGCAAGGGAACTGGCGCATCCGGCAATCAGATGAACCTCAGCCCCCTCTTCGGCAATCACAATGTTGTGAACCGTCTGAATGGAATCTCCCTGCAAAAACATACAGCTCTGCAGAGGGAACGTGGTCTTGGCGCCTTTCCGGGCGATGATCACATACCCGCGCTGCGGATGTTCCGAGACATATTTGGTATACTGATCCTTGTCAGCGGGAACAACGTTCCAGAAGTACTCGGACAGCCAGGAGTACTTCTCCAGAGCCTTGTCAATCATCATGACCTCAACGCCTTCGGCGTTGGAACCTGCGTGCAGGACATGATCATTCACCAGGAGGAAACTGCCGGCACGGCCTTCCATTGACTCGGTCTGAATACCGGTAAGCGCCAGCCGTTCCTTATCCTCTTTGCTGATTCCCTCAAATCCATTCATTTCTGGCATGCTATACACTCCTTATAGCCCGATGTTTTTACACTGCGCAAAATCTCACGCGGATTTCCGCTGCACCGCATCATACCGTCGATCAGGACATGACCGACATCCGCCTCAATATAATCAAGAATATATCCGGTATGGGTGATGATAAGGCCGGATTTCGTACGGTTTATCATGTGCTGATCCTTTTCCAGAAGGGTTGCCGCGGCGTTTCCCAGGAGAGCCATGTTCTCCACGTCAACACCGCTTTCCGGCTCGTCCAGCATGACGAACGAAGGGTCCTGCACCATCAGCTGTAAGATTTCACTGCGTTTGATCTCACCGCCGGAGAATCCTGCATTCACATCACGGTCAAGAAACTTCGTCATATGCATCTGCTCGGCAAGATCCGGGATGGATTCCTCACCGATTTTTGTGGTGGCCGTCAGAAACTTTCCGAGCTTCAGTCCGGAGATGGTCGGCGGCCGCTGGAACATAATACCCATTCCAAGCATCGCACGCTCGTGAACCGGTTTATTGGTAACGTCAACACCGTTAAAGAGTATCGTGCCGCGGGTAACACGGGAACTGCCAAATCCCATGATCGTACGCAGAAGAGTGGTCTTCCCCGAACCATTCGGTCCAAGGAGGACATGGGTCTCGCCATCGTTAATTTTGAGATTAACACCGTGCAAAACCTCGCGTCCGCCAACTTCCACATGCAGATTGCTGATTTCAAGCATGAAAAATCACGTAATATTTGGTTGGGGGTGGTTGTAAAGATACGTATTTGGATAAAGCTCCCCCGGGGTTAATTGCATTTTCGGGCACTTTCAGTACGCGCGGTCAGGGGTTTATAAGGTGTCATTCCGATGTTTGATTATGACAAGCATTGCCTTAACCTCAATGGCAGAACGCGCCGCAAAGTACACGATTATTCAGCGAAAAAACCAGCTCTCCAAACTCTGCTGGTATGCGGCAGGGAGACCGGAGAGTTCGCTCGCATCCGCAAAAGACCCGGCCTACCTCATTGCGTAAGGAGATCAACGACATCGGCAAGTCCGGGAATTACCCGGTACGGTGCCGGAACGCCGGGCGGCAGTTCGCCGGTAAACTTCCCGGTCAGAACCAGAACCCCGCGGATACCGGCTGATGCCGCCCCCGCCGCATCGCTTCGGGGATCATCGCCGATCATCAGAACCTCGGCGGGAGATAGGCCCAGGGACGCAAGCGCCCGCAGGAAAAACTCGGACGAAGGTTTTCCCAGAAGCACCGCAGTCCGGTCACTGGAATACTCCAGTGCGGAAACGAACGCCCCGGCGGAGAGCAGCAGACCGTCCTCCCCCTGGAAATACCGGTCATGCTCCAGCGCAAGCAGGGTCGCATTGTTTGCCATCAGGACTCGGAACCCGCGAACAAACATATCATAGGTGAGAACATCGCTCAGATCCCCGACAACCACATAAGACGCAGAGAGATCCTCCGGATCAATTCCGGCCTCCCGCAGTTCAGCCGCAGCGTCCGGACTTCCGAGAAGATAACAGGACGAACATCCCGCATCACGGAGATACCGGACGACCGCGACAAGCGGGGTAAAAATCCAGTCCACCGGCACCTCAACGCCAAACCGCTGCAGCCGGCGGGAAATTGCGCCCCGGCTCCGATGGGTATTGTTGGAAACAAACCGGAACGGAATTCCGAGGCGCTGCAGCTCAAGGAGTGCGGAAATTGCGCCCGGAATCGGCTTTCCGTTGAGATACACCACGCCGTCAAGATCGATCAGAAGTCCCGCAACCGTCATATGACTATCAGATTGGAAAGAACAGGGGAAAAACATGCAGGTACTTGAAAGATCCTTCATTTCCGCACTCACCATGCGGACTCCGGAAAGCAGCGATGACCGTATCCTGACCGAACTGGGCGGACGGGAAACAACAACGCCCGACGGAACCTGCTGGACCATTGAAACCAGCGAACCGATCCCCGAATTCCGGATAGCCGAGGAAACCGTCCGCAGACTCCTGCAAAAAGACCTGACCCTCGTCCGGGGAATCGGACCCGAACGGGAAAAACTTCTCCGAAAAAAAGGTATCCGTACCCTGAACGATCTGAAGAGGACCAAATGGGGACAGGACGCAGAAGAGACCGCAGACATCCTCCAGAACGGAACCGCAGCAGAAATCATCAGATACTACCAGACCATCGGTCGCGGCGCAGAACCCCTGCTGACCGGTTTTGCAGCAGCCTGCCGGAAAGAAAAACTCCTCTTCTACGACATTGAAACACTCGGCATGACCCACTCGCCCATCATCCTCTTCGGCTGCGGAGTCTGCTGCGGAACGGAACTGAAGATCACCCAGTACCTTCTCCGCAACATCGGCGAAGAGATCACCGCACTGGAAATTGTTGCCGGTCTCTTCAAAGACCATCCCGTTCCCGTAACCTACAATGGAAAAGCCTTCGACCTCCCTTACACCAGTAACCGTCTCGGCTACTACGGAGAACGGGAACTCAGACCCGAATACCACATCGACCTCCTGCATCCCGCACGCCGAATGTTCAAAGGCGGCCTCCCCGACTGCTGTCTGGGAACCGTCGAGGAGTATATACTGGACATCCCCCGAAACGACGACCTCCCCGGCTACCTCGTCCCTCTCTACTATCAGAAATACCTCTCCACCCGCGACCCCGCCTACCTCAGCCCGATCGTCACCCATAATCGTCAGGACGTCGCAAGCCTTGCCCGCCTTCTCGCAAAACAAACGGAGCTTCTCTATGCAGCCTGAAATGTACACCCGAATCCTCAATGCCCGTGCAGCCGAATACAAAAATCCGGCAGAACCAGTCTCGGAATCCGGACGAAAATACCTCCGCGACCGCAATCTCCGGCTCTACACCCATCAGGCCGACGCCTTCGACCACATCATGCGAGGAGAAAATATCATCCTCACCACCCCCACCGCGTCCGGAAAAACACTCGCATACGCCCTGCCGGTCCTGGAAACGCTCAGAAAAAACCCGGAAGCAACGGCACTGTTCATCTACCCTACCAAAGCCCTCACCCGGGACCAGCTCGCCTCCCTCAAAGAAATTGATCAGGGCCTCATTGCCAAAACACGTCCCGCAATCTACGACGGCGACACCCCCCGGGAAACACGCGGGAAAATCCGGAACAGCTCCCGGCTCATCCTCACAAACATGTATGAACTCCATCAGATCCTCGCATGGAGAATGCAGTGGGGAGACTTCTGGACCAGACTCCGTTACATCATCATCGACGAAGCTCACCGGTACCGGGGAGTATTCGGTTCCCACACCGCCCTCCTCCTCCGAAGAGTCATGCGTATCTGCAGATTCTACGACGCCCGGCCGCAGTTCATCCTCTCGTCCGCAACCCTCGCGGATGCAGAAACATTCGCAGAAACCCTCACCGGCGTACCTGCGGCGGAAATCCGCAACGACGGATCCCCCCGGGCAAAACAGATATTCCGGTTATATAATCCGGCAGAATCCGGAAAAAGCACACTCTCCGCCACCGCAGACCTCATCCAGAACCAGATCAGTGCCGGCATGCAGACCCTCTGCTTCACCAAATCCCGCAGCATGGCCGAGATCACCGCCATGAAATGCAGAGACGACCTTCCGAAAAACAGCATCTCCTCCTACCGAGGCGGATACCGCCCGAACGAACGGAAAACCATCGAAAAGGATCTCAAAACCGGAACCATCGCAGGCGTCGTCAGCACCAACGCCCTGGAAGTCGGGATCGACGTCGGCGGACTCGACTCCGTCATCATCAGCGGATTTCCCGGATCCATGATCTCCGTTCACCAGCAGGCCGGCAGAGCCGGACGCGCAGGAAAGGACGCAATCATCACCTTCGTCGCCCGGCAGGACCCCATCGACCAGTACTTCCTGCAGAACCCGGACGCATTCTTCGACGCGCCGCACGAACACGCCATCCTTGACCTCCAGAACCCCTACATTCTCCGTTCCCACCTCCTCTGTGCCTGCGCAGAGCTCCCCTACCGCCGGGAACGCGACGACCAGTACTTCGGACCGGCCGCTGCCGAGATCATCACCACCCTCAAAGACGAACACCTCATCGCAACAACCCCAAAAGGATTCGTCTACTGCGGCACAACCTCCCCCGCCCTCTCCGTATCACTCTCCGGCGCACCGGCAGAAACATGGACGGTCGTCGCCGGCAAAACCGTCCTCGAAACCATGGACGCTACCCAGGCATACCGGGAAGCATACCAGGGCTCGATCATCTTTCATCAGGGACAACGCTACCGGGTCGAAGAAACCGACCGGAAAAACCACATCATCCATACCGTACCGTCCGCCGACACCTACCATACCCGTCCCCTCCACACCACCGACATCCGGATACTCAGCCGGGAAACCACCCACCGGCACGGAAACCTCCTCGTCCACTTCGGCTCCGTCTCGGTCGCAACCCAGATCCTCGGATACTCGGTTCTGGAATACGACCAGATCATCGCCACACATCAGCTCACCGTACCCCCCATGGAGTTTACCACCAAAGCATGCTGGATAACCATCGACGAAGAAGCCCTCACCCCCGAAACCGCCGCAGGCTCACTCCACGGCTGCGAACACGCCCTCATCGCCGCAATGCCGGTTCACGTCCTCTGCGACCGGACGGACATCGGCGGCGTATCCACCCCCTGCCACCCGGATACCGGTGAGCCGACCATCTTCATCTACGACGGCTGCCAAGGAGGAATCGGCCTTGCGGAAAAAGCAGCATCCCTGTATCCCGACATCTTCAGACTCGCAGAACGCATGGTCAGCAGCTGTGCCTGTGAAAACGGCTGTCCCTCCTGCATCCACTCACCCAAGTGCGGAAACAACAATCAGCCGCTGGATAAACAGGGAACTATACAGCTTCTGACCTATCTCATTCGGCAATCTCAGTGAGAAAACCATGAATATATATAGGTAAGACGTAAATTTTTACTACAGGTAGAAAGCTATGAAAATAGAGTATATTGGTGTGTCCTCCGCAGCACTTGTCCTCGGAGGAGTGTTTACCGTGCTTGGTGGTATTGCCGGATTATTAGACGGTCTTGCAGCAATGCTGAACCTGCAGTTCCACCTTGGATTCATCCAGGGACTCGGCATTGGACTCGTCGAAACCATCGTCATGATTGTCGTTTACGCAATTGTCGGCCTCATCGTCGGCCTGGTAACCGGAGCAATCGCCGCATGGGCATTCAACCACTCGGCAAAACTCTTCGGCGGCATCGAGATCAGAGGAAAAGAGTAACTTCTCTTTCCGAATACATCTTTTTTGCCGGAAAAAAGAATAGGCCGGGATCACAGAACCCGGGAACTCACCGTCAGAAACACCGGGCCGCGAAGATCCAGCTTCTTTTTATTATCCGTGATGTACCGCATCCCGTACTCCTCAATTTTCAGATTGACATCACTCGGATGCTTGGACATCTTCACCTGAACACTCGTCCCTTCCCCGACCCGGGCAGCCTCCTCAATTCTGGCCATCGCAAGATTTGCCGCAGCATACAGGAACGAAATTCCTGTCGGCACACCCTCAGCCCGGACTTCGGCAAACTTCTCCGTATCCGGAACACCGAGAATCGCACCGTTGCGGACGAACACCTCATTCAGAGCAGCAGGACCCAGAAGCCGGGAGTTCTCCTCCGGCTCCGCAACAGTCACCTCCACAGACCGGCCGAACAGCTCACCCTTCCACGCCGAAAACGAACAGGGGGACGGATCATTCGCATGCGGCGTCGCAGTTGCAACAATAGCCGCAACCGCACGACGGCCCTCAGCCGTTACCGGCTCCTCACGCAGACCCACTGCCTTCGCAAGTTCACTGTCCGAATACTCAGGCGGATACAACTGGGCAAACGAAAGCTTGCGGACATCCTCAGCCTCCGTCAGAACCATTGCCAGCCGTTCAACACCCATACCGAGGTTCATAACCGGAACACCGACCCCGTACTCCGCAAGGGCTGCCGGCGAATAGATACCAAACGTCGCAACCTCCACCCAGCCGTGAACCGGATGCTTTCCGTAGACCTCAGTCTGCGTCTCCGGCATATAATACTTCGACCGCTTTTCGTCCGGCTGGAACCGGAACTCCGTAAACCCGAACGCGGAAAGCAGACCTTCCGCAACCGCTTTTCCCTCCTCAACCGTCACATCCTCACCGGCAACGATACAGGATGCCGAGTGATACGTCCGCAGATGCGTCGCGTCCTCCTCCTGTTCCCGGCGGAAACAGCGGTCGACCGAGAACATCCGGATCGGCAGCGGCCGCTTGTCCCACATCTGGGCAAGCGACAGGAACCAGCCGCTGGTCATATGCGACCGAAGCGTCGTCCGGGACGACTCGGGAACGAGATTCTTGAACTCCGGGAACACCGTATCCAGAATATGGACCACTACCCCGTCGTCCACCCCAAGAGCGACCGACATCTCATGGGTCAGATCATCGCCGTCAAACTTGCCTTTCTTATACCCGTGCAGGCATTTCATCAGCTTCTCTTCCGTCGCCGCATCCACGGAAACCCCGGTGATCACTGCGATCGCTTCCAGCCGTTCGCGGGAAATTCCGACGTTCGGCCGGGGCAGACCGCCCACATAATACACACGGTCAAGTACCGCCGCAGCCTCCGGGCCGAACTGGCGGTAGACATCCTGTTCATCGATGAAGACGGGCACCATCGCCTCATCAAAACCCATCGACATATATGCCGCCCGCAGGCGCGCAATCGTGTCAAAAATCGGGTGGACCTTCGCCCGGCGGTACGCATACCGCGGGTATACCGCCGACGATGCCGGCGGGGTAATCACTGAGGGGCCGGCATGCCAGGCACCTTCAAAATCCGTCTTTCTGCGCTGTCTGAACTCTTCGATATCAAATTTCATGGTTTCCTCGTAAGACACACGACCCGGCTGGGAACGTTTTCGTCCATTATCGTGTAATTATTCAGTCCTACCGCAAGGCGAGCGGCGAAGGAACGAATCTCCTGCATGTCCGGGACAGCAGTTTCTGTTAATCTCATTCGACTGTATCCAAGATACATGTATCCTTTAATCTCGATATACTGCGGCCGGGCGATTTGCAGAATCGCGGCGAACCCAGCGGCGGATGAGTCATTGTATCCTTTTACCAGAGTTATCCGGGCCGCTGTCCTGACGCCCTCGGATTCTTTTTGGGCAAGCAGGGAAAACGACTGCTGAACACGTTCCCACATGAGGACTGCGTCACCGACCGGACGGCAGAGCGCAGCATAGCTTTCCGCGTCGGTCGCATCAAGCGACAGATACAGTTGCGTTGGCCGTATCTGCCGGATCATCTCAGGAACGGTTCCGTTGGAGACGACGAAAACGCTGTTGCCGGCTGTACGAAGGCTGTCAATCAGTTCCGGCAGCCGGGAGTAGAGGGTCGGTTCGCCGGAGAGTGAGATGGCATACTGGTTCGGCTGTGAGACGGCGGTCTCCCACCGTTCCGGGTCGGTCCAGGGTTTGTCCCCGGAAAGACCTTTGCGCTGGACGACCGGAATGGCGGCGATGATCTCTGCGGGAGAGAGTTCGGTCTCGGCGGTGATCTCGTGCTCCATACTTCTCCAGCAGAACAGACACCGCTGGTTGCAGCGAAGAGTCGGGGTCATCTGGACACAACGCCAGCTTTCAATGCCGTAGAACTGGTGTTTGTAACACTGGTCTCCGCCGCGAAGGGCACGTTTGCACCACATGCAGGGTTTTACAGCCGCCGAGGAACCGGACTCCGGGGCAATGAAGTTGTACCCCTGACGGTGAAGGGAGGTGGCCGCGGTTGCGGGACAGGAGGTTCTGCGTCTACGTGTCATGAAAATCAGGCCTCACACCGGCGGGAAAACTTTGCATCATTTGCATAGTCAATTGCTAAATGTGCCTGCATATGGAAAGTATGCGGTCCCAGAGATGTCAGGCATTTTTGGGTTTGCGTTCCAATTATTGACAGGAAAATCAGTAACATCCAATGTAGCATTTGCATAGTCAAATGCTTAGAAGAAAATAATGATGCCGTATTACTGCGGGACATGAGGATCAAGCATTTCCTTATTATAGCTTAAGGTAGCATTTGCATTGTCACTGAGATAGTCAAGTTCTGCAATGTCAGCGGTGGTGACGCGCAGCATCTCGGCAAGTTTCCGGGGATCCGGAGAGGGATCATTCAGGAGCGCCTCTGCCTGCAGGATATCCTGTGCAATCTTTCCAGTATCCATCAGGACTGTGGAGATTTCCTTGATCAGAAGCGCAGTTGTGCCGATCTGCAGTCGGAAGTACTTCTTTACCACCTCCGGCGTTGCATCGTCAGACTCTGCCTGCTCAAGAGAGAGACTGCTGTCCTCCAGCTGACTTTGCAAACCGGCAAGCCGGCGCTGAAGGAGAACAAACTCGTCAGTATCAGCCTGCAGCCGTTTTTTCCACTCATCCAGGGAATCCAGATTCACGCCGCAGATGGAACAACGTTTACTGTTTTTTGCGTTGATGGTGCCGCAGATAGGACAGATCACGGCCCCGACATAGAACCGGCACGCGGTTTCGATCACGTCACTGCGATCGGTACGGTTTTTCCAGGCGAACTCATCCATTTCGTCCAGAAGAGGGAGCGGCAAGCGCAGGGAGATTAATTTTTTTTCGGGTTTCCCACCCGGCATTTCTGATGTCATAGACCAGACACTCGATACACTTATTATCTCTAAAAGCATATTAACATACTGTATTACAAATGACATCACAGAATCAATTTGATGAGAGGCACTCTCCGAGCGAGCCGTTCGAGGTTCGTGTCGTTGACACGGAAGAGGAGACCCTGAAACCCTACCGGTTCACTCTGGAGCTGGCACAGTTTCGCGACCAGATTTTTTATCTTGATGAGGCGGGCGGAACCAGAATCCTGCTTGTGCCGCTTGTCCGGTATCTGGAGACACGGTTTAAGCCGGTGACCTGGAAGGAGAAGCTGTATGTCTATGATATTCCGACCGGGCTGTACCGGGAGCATCATGGCGAGATCGGGAGTGCAGTTGAGGAGATCTGCGATGCGCAGGGGTATCCGAAACCGCTGCGGTATCTGAAGCGGGAGCTTGTCGACCGGATGAAGGACCGGAAAGTCGCCCGGGAGGATCCGTTTGATAAAATTTGCGGGATTCCGGTGCAGAACTGTATTCTGGAATTTTCTGCGGACGGGTCCATTACCCGGGAGCAGTATCAGCCCTGTCACTATGTCCGCTGCCGGGCACTGGCTCCCTATCTTGAGGATCCGCCGGAGTTTGCGGAGGGGGAGAAGTTTCTCCGCGAGATCAGCTGTGATGATCCGGCATGGGTACGGGATCTGTTTCGGATTCTGGGGTATTGTCTGCTTCCGGGGAACCGCGCACAGAAATATTTTGTGTTTCACG
Source organism: Methanobacteriota archaeon (assembly GCA_023396065.1). Lineage (GTDB taxonomy): Archaea > Halobacteriota > Methanomicrobia > Methanomicrobiales > Methanocorpusculaceae > Methanocorpusculum. Next base: position 65,432 of record JAEWXF010000033.1, on the reverse strand, counting down.
GTATCGGTGGGAACGGGAAGAGTGTGCTGATGGAGTGGGTGCTTCGGACGCTGGATCAGCTGGCGGCCCGGATTTCTTCCCGGGAGCTGTTTTCCGGGAATACTGCCCAGCGGGAGACGAGTATTGCAAATAATATCCACCGCAGGCTCCTTGTCGCCAGTGAGGCGGGGGGAGCCGGGACGGGGAAGCTGAATGATGATCTGATGAAGCGGCTGACTGGGGATGCGGCGGTGTCTCTGAATACGATTTACCGGGGTGAGGAGATGCATGAGGTGAATGCCTGCCTGATTCTTCTGGCGAATGTGCCGCCGCCGATGCAGAACGGCGGTAAGGCGATGCAGAGGCGGCAGGTGTGTGTACCGTTTGATCTGGATCTGCCGCCGGAGGCGCAGGATCCGGGACTGCCTGACCGGCTGATGACACCGGAAGGGAATCGCTGGCTGCTTGCGCAGATGATCCGCGGGGCGCAGGAGTGTATCCGGGAGGAGTGTTCGGGGGAGTTCTGGGAGAGTTTCTGTCCGAGAATCCGGAATGATTCCCGGGATGTGTTTGCGGTACAGGATGCGGTTGCGGATTTTGTGGTCCATGAGCTGGTCATGGATGAGACAGCACGGACTCCGGGAGCTGCGGCGTTTTCCCGCTGGTATTCCCGGGAGTTCGGGGATGATCAGGAGCTGTTTGAGGAACGGGGCGGCCGGGGTCTGCGGGTCCCGGTGACTGCGGCAAAGTTTTATGCGGAGCTTCGGGCCCATGGGGTGGAGATGCGGAAGAAGATGCGGGTGAACAACCGGGTGATGAGTAATGTACTGATCGGCTGGAGACTGCGGGCAGGAGGTGTAGACGGTGATCTGTAGTGTATCGTCTACAATTCAAGGCCAATTTCACCCAGAATCCGGGAAATTCGGAAGGTTTCAGAATGTGTAACCGATGTAGCCGATGATTTCCTATTGTGAGATGTATCTTTTTGCTTCTGTGAGAAGAGAGATTATTCCGGTTACATCGTCTACAGTTTCTGAAAAAGAGAGAATACAAGGTATATTCTGAATTTACGGAAAAACTACTGTTTGTTTTGTAACCGATGGGGTGAAATGAATCGTCTACAGAGCGGTTACAGCGGTTACAATTCCCGGGCGAGTAAGCCGGTGAGGTATTCCCGGAGGGTGTCCCACTGCCGGGAGGTGAGCAGGGTTGCGGTGGTTTCTTTTTCTTCGGGGGTGAGTTCCTGGGATTTGCGGAGCGCGTGTGCTACTTTGATGACGTGGACGGCGCAGGTACGGTCACTGCATTCACCGCTGAGGGTGCTGATGTGGCCAAGTACTGCGGTGAGTTCGGTGCGCCGGGCAGTACGTTTCGGCATGCTGTGATATGGGGGAGTGGGGGTTATAGATGTTGGGATGGTGACAATTTCCGGAGAAGCTCTGGTATCAACACGTCGGTAGAGAGGATATGCCGGGATATTTGGGAGAATCAGGTTATACACAGATTCTTCCGGACAGAATCGTCTCTGACACGACGTTTTATTGCCGGAGGTCCGGTGTCCGGCAGCCGGTTGTTTCTTTGAGGATGGTCTGGTCAGGGTAGTAGGTACGTGTTTCCTGCGGGGATTCAAGGGAGAGTTTTCCCATGGTTTCGAGGGTGATGCAGATGGTAGTTCCATCCTTGTCCCGGGTGATGTCAATACGACCGGTGATGTGCCGAACCAGAGAGATCGTGCCGGTTTCATCCCGGTACTGGTAGCTGCAGGTGCCGTAGGGATCTTTTTTGACGGTTCCAGATTTAGCGGTGGCAGTATATTCCATGGTTGACGGAGTGCCCAGAAATTCAACGAACTCGAGAGCTTTGAGGAGATAGGATTCGGTGCGGCGGATACAGTCTATGGTCTGGCGGTAGGTGTAATTTTCTTCCGGGAAGGAGTGATAATTTTTCAGCTGAGAGGAGGAGCCATGGATGAGGATGCCGTCAAATATCTCTGCAATACAGGTCTGTATGTTGGATGCGGTGATTTCCAGTTTTCGTTTCATAGATTCTCCGGAGGAGTGTTGTAATTATGTTTAGCATTATAATACATTAGTCTATCGTTATTTTGCGTAACATAATACAAAACGACACAATATTGTATGGGTACATGCCACGAACCGCGAGAGAACCAACGGTGTCCATCAATTTTCGCATGCCGCGAAGTCTGCTGAAGCATCTTGAGCAGATGGCGGAGGAGAACAGTCACGATCGAACGGCCGAGATTAATGGTGCCTGCCGGCACTGGGTATCCATTGGAGGAACAGGGGCTGTGGATCAGACGACATTGAAGAAAATTGATGAGCTGGAGAAACGAATGGCGCATCTGGAGATGCAGATTGCGGAGATGCTGGATCAGACGGAGAAGGACCGGGCGGTGTTACTGCGGGTTATTGAGAATAATGAACGGGTAATTCAGTATCTGCTGGGAGAGAAAAAAGAGTGAGTGCCGGCTTCTTTGTTCCTACTGCTGCGGTACGACGGCAAAGAAGATCAGGTCTTCGTCCCCGTCATTGATGACTGCATGGGCGTGGCCTTTGGGACAGTAATGGCAGACGCCGGGAGAGAGCGGTTCGATTTCGTCGTCAAACCGTGCGGTTCCGGTACCTTTGAGAATGTAGATGATCTCGCTGCCGGTTTCATGGGTATGCAGACCGAACGAAGCCCCCGGGACAAGGGTGCTGTACATGATCCGGTTGGCCGGGTCGGCAAACATGCGGGCTGATATCTCTTTTTCACCACCGTAGAAGTGAGGGATGACGGTGTCCGGCATTTGGGAAAAGTCAAGAAGCATGGGTATACTGTATTTATGTGCGAAGGGAAAAATACGGGGTTTTGGGAGGTAGGGGTAACCACATACATCTGAAGAATCTCGAAAAAAGCATCGACAGACAAACGAAGATTCGCTCAAAAAAGGAAATATTATCCCCGGTCAGCCGCAACAGCTGCCAGGAAGTTCTCAATCACATCTCGTGTCACATGCGGCATCACCACAAACCGGAGATGTCCGGCCCGCGTATGTGACACCTTCCACCCGTCTGGTGCATCTCCACCGGAGAACGCAACCACATTCATGATCGGATCAACCACACGGGAGAATCCGAACGCTTCCATTCCCTCGGTGAGTCTGCGGGTATTCTCCATACAGCCGGCAACCATATCACAGAAACCTTCCCGGCCGAGGTACTTCAGCACCGCATACGCTCCCGCCACATCAGCTCCGGGCCGCGTACCGGCAAGCGTACACTCCTTCTTCACCGTCAGATACGGCGTATCCACATTCAGACAGCCGAACTGATCCGCCTCACGGAGCAGGAGACAACCGCAGGGAATCGTACTCATACCCATCTTATGCGGATCGAGCGAAATGGAATCAACGCCCGGAACCGCAAAATCAAACGGCTTCGGATCCGGCAGGAACGGAATCACCAGACCCCCGAAGGCTGCATCCACATGGCAGAACGTATCATTCTCCACGGCAATTTTTGCAACCGCCGGAATATCATCGATCATACCATACTCTGTCGTCCCGGCAACCGCCGCAACCGCAATCGTGTTGTTATCCACCATTCCGGCCATCTTCTCCGTATCCACCGTATAGTTTGTCCCGTACGGCACAACACGCATCTCCAGACCCAGAATATCGCACGTCTTATCAAAAGAAAAATGGGCAGACGCAGGTACCACAATATTCGGCTTTTGGACCTCGGGCTTCAGCTTCTTTGCAATCCGGATCGCCTGCAGGTTCGACTCCGTCCCGCCGGACGTCGAATACCCGCCCGCCGCCGGATGGTGCATCAGATCGCCGAGCGACTCGATCAGCAGCTCCTCAATCTTCGTCGTCCCGGGATACAAACCCGGATCTCCAAGATTTGCTGAACTAAACATTTCATGCACCGCAACCGCAATCGGATGCGGAATCGTACACATCGAACTGAGGATATGATCATGATGCAAATCCTCAGCCCGGTATCTGGAAAGGAAAGAGAGAACCTCTTCCCTGCTGCATCCCTTATCCTCCATACAAAATCACCCAAAAAAATGGTTGAATATTAATTCTTCTTCGCCGCAAATGCCATATTCAGCAGAATCTGGCGTTCCGTCTTCGCGACCGTCTCACGAATCTTCGGAATTGCATCAATGTTTGAAGAAACACTGGAAATACCCTGATTCACCAGCCACTTCACAAACTTCGGATCCGAACCGGCCTGACCGCAGATCGAACACTCAACCCCTGCCTCACGGCACTCCTCGATACAGTGAGCAATCAGGCGCATAACCGCCGGGTGCTCAGGCTCGTACATATCACCGATCATACCGTTATTCCGGTCGACCGCAAGCGTATACTGAATCAGATCGTTCGTTCCAAACGAACAGAAGTTGATACCTGCTTTGATAAACTCATCAATAATAATCGCAGACGCCGGAATCTCGACCATAATCCCGAGCACACGGTTATCCACATCAATATCCCAGGAACGGAACGCCTCCTTTGCCGCGATAAACTCACGCGGATGCTGCACCAGCGGGAACATAATCCCGAGATTATCGTATCCCGCATCCCACAGACGCTTGAAACACTCGGCCTGCATCTTGAGCTGGGCCAGCTGCCGGAGATCACGGCGAAGACCGCGGAACCCGAGCATCGGATTGTGCTCATGCGGCTCATCCTCGCCGCCTGCCATATTCAGGAACTCATCCGTCGGGGAATCAATCGTCCTCACCCAGACCGGCTTGCCGCGGAACGCATCCAGTACAACCTTAATACCATTGTACAGCTCGGTAATGAACTCCTCCTCTTTTCCGTTCTTAATATACCAGCCCGGCGTCTTATTCATCCCGAGAATCAGATGCTCAATTCTCAGAAGTCCGACACCATCAGCGCCGGTTGCCGCCGCACGGCCTGCGGCTTCCGGCATGGATACGTTCACCTTCACCGACGTTCCGGTAATAATCTGAGGCGGAGCCATAGAAACCGTGCCTGCCGCCTGCGTTGCACCGGTAGCCGCATCACCGCCAAGGCTGATCTTCCCCTCGTAGATAAGACCCTTCTCACCGTCAATGGTGACGATCTGTCCCTCTTTCAGGAGAGAAGTTGCCTTCTTGGTCCCGACTACCGCCGGCGTTCCAAGTTCGCGGGACACAATTGCCGCATGGCAGGTCATTCCACCTTCATCAGTGATAATACCGACAACCTTCCGCATCGCAGGAACCATATCCGGGTTCGTCATCGGCGAAACCATAACATCGCCCTCCTTCACACGCGAGGTATCTTTCGCATCCGTTACGATAACAACCGGTCCGGAAGCAACGCCCGGAGAAGCGCCGTATCCCTGAAGAATAATCTCACTGCCGCCCGCAGGCTCGGAAACTGCTGCTCCCTCCTTCTTCGGCGTTCCTTTCTGGATCGTAGTAATCGGACGGGACTGCAGAATATAAATCGTATCACCGACCATTCCCCATTCCATATCCTGAGCAACCTTGTAATGCCCCTCAGAAATTACGGCAAACTCCGCAAGTCGTGCCACCTCTTTATCGGACAGAACCTGAGCATCCTGACGGTTTTCCGGAACGGCCACGGTCTTCGTACCTTTGTTGCCGTCCGGAATAATCTCCACGGACTTGTTTGCAATGTGTTTGTTCGTGATCCGCTTGTTCTTGCGGTCATACACATAGTTATCCGGGGAAACGGTACCGGACACAATCGCCTCGCCCAGACCCCAGGACCCCTCAATGATAACCGTTGCGGCTCCTGAAATCGGATGCGAAGAAAACATCACACCTGCCTTCTCCGAAAAGACCAGCTGCTGAACCACGACCGCAATATTCACGGTCCGGTCATCGAATCCCTGCTTTGCGCGGTAGTAAATTGCCCTGCCGCCGTACAGGGATGCCCAGCAGTCCTGAACTGACTGGAGGAGATCTTTCTCACCCAGAATATTCAAGTATGTATCCTGCTGACCGGCAAAGGATGCGTCCGGCAGGTCTTCTGCGGTGGCGCTGGATCGGACCGCAACAACCGTGGTTGCTCCCATCTTTTTGTAGGAACTGACGATCTCTTTCTTGATCGCCGCAGGCATCTTTGCCGAGCTGACCATCGCCTTGACTTTATCGGCGGTAGCATTCAGGGCATCATTGTCATCGACATCCAGTTTTTCCAGGATATCAAAAATAGAGTCCTCCAGTTTTGTCATCTGAAGAAACCGGCGGAACGCCTGGGCGGTCACGACAAATCCGGTCGGAACCGGAAGACCAATCGAGGTCATCTCACCAAGAGAGGCGCCTTTTCCGCCGACAGAGGGGATATCCTCTTTACGGATTTCATTCAGCCATAGGATATTGGGTGATTTGTCCATAGACACTCACTATTAGATAGGTCCAGACAACAATAATATGTTCTGTTCTATTTGTCCCTAGAGGGGTTGGACAACACTATATGATAGCAATTCCAAATATGTATGGGATTATTCGTGAGCTTCAAAGTACTTGTCAGCGACCCCCTCGCACGTGAGGGAGTTGCCATTTTAAAGGGCTTTTGTGACGTAGATGAGAAAGCCGATCTCTCCGAAGACGAACTCGTGAACATTATCGGCGACTACGATGCATTGATTGTCCGTTCCGGGACGCAGGTTACCGCCCGTATCATTGAAGCGGCACACAAGATGAAATACATTGGTCGTGCTGGTGTTGGCGTGGACAACATCGATACCGATGCGGCCACCAGAAAAGGAATTATCGTTTCCAACGCTCCAGAGGGAAACACCCTCGCCGCAACCGAACATACGATTGCCATGATGATGGCTCTCGCCCGCAATATTCCGCAGGCGTCCGCCTCATTAAAGAGCGGTGAATGGAAACGTTCGAAGTTTATGGGCAATGAGATGAACGGCAAGGTGCTCGGTGTTGTCGGTTTCGGCAGAATCGGCCGCGAGGTTGCAAAGCGCGCTCAGGCACTGCAGATGACGGTCATTGCCTACGATCCGTTTATTCCGGCCGAAGTCGGAGCTGCCATGGGTGTTGAGATGATGCCGGTCGCAGAACTCTTTACGAAAGCCGATGTCATCACGGTTCATACCCCGCTGATTCCGTCGACGACTCACCTGGTCAACACGGAGTCCATTGCAACGATGAAGACCGGCGTCCGCTTAATCAACTGTGCCCGCGGCGGTATCATTGATGAGGCTGCCCTCTATGAGGCAGTCACCGCAGGTAAGGTTGCGGGCGCGGCGCTTGATGTGTTTGAACACGAACCGCCGACCGACTCCCCGCTTCTGAAGCTTGACAAGGTCATTGTCACCCCCCACCTTGGTGCAAGTACGGTTGAGGCCCAGAAAAACGTAGCAATCTCGGTTGCCCAGCAGTGCATTGAGGTGCTGAAAGGCGGATCTGCGAAGAATGCGGTCAACGCTCCTCTGGTTTCTCCGGAACTCCGGCCGAAGCTTGAGCCGTTCGCAATACTTGCTGAGAAGATGGGCAGCCTTGCTGCTCAGATTGCAGACGGTGCTGTTATGGAAGTGGAGTTTGCGTATTTCGGCGAGATTGCTGAGATGAAGCAGAATCTGAAGTATGTTACCCGTATGGGTCTGAAGGGTCTGCTGGACAAGGCTCTGCACGAGCCGGCAAATCTGGTAAATGCCGAGTTCATCGCACAGCAGCGCGGTATGGCCGTGGTGGAGAAGACCTCCGCAGATGCAGGTGACTACAAGTCTCTGGTTACGATGACGTTTACGACCGCATCCGGCAGCCAGACGATTTCCGGTATTGTGACCCGGGTCGGTCCGAGAATTCTTGCAATCGGCGAGTACAAGATGGATATGGTTCCGGGAGGCAACCTCATCATTTCTGATCACATTAACCGTCCGGGTGTTGTCGGGCCGGTCTGTGTTCTGCTGGGCAAACACAATATCAATATCTCCAGTATGCAGGTCGGAAAAGTGGATGTGGGTGCTGAGTCTCTGATGATTCTTGCCGTGGACGATGTTGTGCCGGCAGAGATTATGCGTGAGGTCGCAGAGAGCGACGGCATCATCTCGGCAAAGTTTGTGCAGCTGTAAATTTCCCCCGAACTTTTTTTTGATCCGGTATCTGTTCAAAAATGAATGCTGGAGATACATTCCTGATGATACTGAGCCTGGCTTCACTCATGGGTGATGCCTCATTTCGGATCGGGAGAGGATGCTGTTTCTGAAGAGAATTGTCGTGGCATATTCTGTCAGTGACGCGTGCCGAGTATGATGTATCCGGCAACTGCAAAAGCAACGACGAGACAGAGGGTAAACCCGGCGGTGTATCCGGCGAGTGCAGCAGCGATTCCTGCGACGAGCGGACCTGCGGAGTGGCCAATATCCATGATTGAGGAGAGTGCACCCATGGACGCGCCAAGACGGTTGCGTTCGGCAACATTTGCTGCATACACATTTGCCGCAACGGTTGCGAGTGACATTCCGATGCCGAAGATGCAGCTGATGCCTAGCAGCAGCCAGAAACTGCCGGTGAATGAGAATGCGGCAAGCGATATGCCGGTGAGCATCAGGCCGGTCAGAATCTGACGGATCGGATCGCTGCGGTCGGCGAGTTTTCCGAAGATGGGTTTTGTTGCCGCGATTATGATTACCTGCACAAAAAAGATGATGCCGGTCTGCCATGCGGTGATGCCTGTAGCTAGGAGATAGAGGGGAAGATAGGTTTCAAAGGTTCCGAAACAGAAATATGTTGCCATTTCTGCGCAGGATGCATATCGCAGGCCGCGGTTGCGAAAGAAGACGTGAAGATTTTCCCGGAAAGAGGCTATGGTTATCGAAGAGAAACTCTGTACAGATGTAGTGTCATGGTAACGGAGCGTTAGAAGAAAGACCGGGATGCCCGCGGCAAACGCGATGAGGTAGACGATGTGATACGCAGATAGAGACGGGGCGGCAACAAAGACTGAAAGCACCACTCCGCCTATCAGCGGAGCTGCGGATCTGCCGACGAGGGTTGCCGAGCTGTACGTTCCCATCATCTGTCCTTTGTGTTCTCCGAACTGTTCGGTGATTACGGCACCGATGACCGGCCCCAGAATAGCGGTTGCCATGCCGTGGAAGAATCGTACCGGAATCAGGAGGAGCGGGTCAATGGCCGCCAGATACAGTAGCGGGGCGATGAGGAATACGATACCGGAAAGGATGAGGAGTCTGCGTCTGCCGAGCTGATCCGAAAGTACACCGACCGGGAAACTGAGAAGTATTCCTGCAAATGGAGAGACTGCAGATATGAGTCCTATCGTTACGCTGCCTGCTCCCAGTGATTCGGCATATAAGGGGAGAACCGGGTTTTTGGCAATGGTGGTGGAAAATATGGCGAACAGGCCGATAACGCAGAGATACTGCATGAGCCGTTTTTTTCGCTGAATGTCTGTCCCCTGTTCCATGTGTGATTATTCTGTTTACAGTGATGCAGGATAAACCTGTACTGACAATTTCACTTGAAAATATTTATATTTGAGAATGTCGTATGTATTAGAGCACATAGGTGCGAACTTCCAAGGACTCGTGGTCTAGTAGGCTATGACGTCGCCTTGACATGGCGGAGATCAAGGGTTCGACTCCCTTCGGGTCCACTCCTTTTGGGTATTTTTTCAGTAGGTTTGTTTTTCAGATACTGAGGGTATTAGTATCCAGTCTTGTTCCTGGTTTCGTGATGGTACCAGGTACCGGATCTGGCGATATTTTTATATCTTTTCCGGTTTCAGGGGGAGGGACGGGCGTACTCGTGGGACATTTTGAGGAGGAGGAGGTAGGTGAGCTGTTCGAGGTAGTCTCCGTAGGAGACGCCGGCGTCCCGTAAGGGGTTGTTCCAGATTTTCTGGATGATAGCGGAGGTGTTTTCAGGTGTCATGGGTGGTACTCCGGTTCCTCTTCCATGAGCCGGTCGAAGTCTGAGCGGTAGAGTTTGTCCTGAGTGATGCGGTAGATGTCATATTCGGTTTCTGCGTGGTCTTTTGCAAGTTCTGCGGTGATGGTTCCTGCTCCCTGGAGGATGATCCGGTCGTCGGCGAGGAGGAATTTGTCGATTCGTTCTGCCCAGTCCTGCATGGTCATAGGTATGTGTTTTTTCGCCCGTGCTTCGGCGAGATCAAGGAATGCGCTGACGATTGCCGCGAGTTCGCTGAGTTCGTCCGGGGTGAGGTAGTTTTTGGCGACGGTTACGTCGCTTTTGAGAATTTTACCGTCGGGCGAGTTTTTCCAGGAGGTGAGGCCCATGCGGGGTCTGGTGCTGTCTGCACGGCTGTAGATGAGTTCGGGCGCGGTTTTGTGGGTTACTGCGTAGTGCATGGCGTTCTGGACTCTGGTGAAAAACTGTTTGGTGGCAGGGGCGTTTTTGTCATAGTCGATTGCGGTTGCGTAGAGGTCGGTGATCTTCTGGTAGAATCTCCGCTCGCTGATGCGAATCTCCCGGATCTCTTCGAGGAGTTCCTCGAAGTAGTCTTCTCCGAGGAGTGGGCCGTTTTCCATGCGTTTTCTGTCGATGAGGTAGCCTTTGAGGGTGTACTGTCTGAGAACGCCCGTGGCCCAGCGGCGGAACTGAGTTGCCCGGACTGAGTTTACGCGGTAGCCCGTCGCGATGATGGTATCGAGATTGTAGTGGGTGAGGTCGCGGGTGACCTGTCGGCTGCCTTCGGTTTGAACTACTCGAAAAATTCGAGTAGTTCGATCTTCCAGTAGTTCGCCGCTTTGGTAAATTTCCTTGAGGTGATAGGTGATGGTATTGCTTTCGACGTCAAAGAGTTGTGCAAGCAGCTTCTGGGTGAGCCAGAGCGTCCCGTCTTCGTAACGGACTTCAATGCCGTCGGCATCTGCCTGTGCGGAGAAGATGAGGTACTCGGCGGTACTGCTTCGGATGTAGAGGTCTTTTGTCATGGCTGTGTCCGGGCAGCTGTTCGGAATTTCCGAACGGTTGGAATGTGTGCAGAAGATGTATCTGTGATCTGTTCGTGGTCTTCTCCGGCTGCGAAGGTATTTTTGCAGCGAGACAGGGTGACGCGGCGGGCGTTGGCGTGTTCCGTCATCTTAGCGTTCTCTGGCAAAGGTCTGTCTGAGCATGCTCAGTCACCAGCTTGACACATCCAGCCGTGCCTTATCTTCCGGTTTCATAATGTACTGTGACCATCTGTTGTTCTAACACATCACACATTCTCCCGGACATCTGCGGATTAGGGAAAACTCAATATCATATCTCTGAGAATTACAAGATATAGTATTTCGGGACATATGTAATTACTCCTTTTCCGATATTCTCTCCATTTTGTTGCCCGGTTCGGCACTCATCTGAATGTTTCGGATTTCAGGAGAGTCATGAACGTGATCACATCATCTTGTCCGGTTCTCGGAAAATCCCGGAACTCCCGCAAAAAAGATCACGGTCGAAGTCCGCTGCCGCCCTGGACAGTAAACGTCTCACCGCTGATGTATGACGCATCCTCGGATGCGAGGAACACACAGATCCTGCCGATATCCTTCTCCGGATCCCCGAACCTGCCGAGCGGAATCCCCTTAATCGTCTGCTCATACAGTTTGGGATACTCATGCCGCCACTGATCCAGAGACTCAGTGTATACCAGCGGGCAGACTACATTCACATTGATGCCGTACGGCCCCCATTCCATCGCCGCGACCCGCGACAGTCCCCGGATTCCCTCCTTTGCCGCCGCATAGGAAGACTGACCGGGTTTCCCGAACAGCCCTGCCCCGGAAGCAAAGTTGATAACACTGCCTTTGGTCTCCTTCAGATACGGGAAACACTCCCGCATATAGAAAAATGCCGCATACAAACCCGAATTGAGTGCAAGATCAAAGTCCTCTTTCGTGTGATCCGCGAGCATCACCCCCGACCGGGAAACCTGAGCATTGTTAATCAGCACATCAATCTTTCCGAAACGCTCCACCGTCTGCTGCACGGCACTCTTTACCGCATCCTCCTGACCACCGTCAGCGGCGACCGGCAGCACCGATACTCCGTAAGTTTCCAGTGTCTCCTGTGCCTTGGCAAGCGTTGCAACCGTCCTGCCGGTGATCACCAGATCGGCACCCTCTTTGGCAAACGCGGTTGCAATCCCAAATCCGATACCCTTACCACCGCCGGTGATCAGAACAACTTTTTTCTCCATTTTACCCATGATCATTGTACCTCTTTCAATGATCTTTCAGTATCGTCTCAGGGCATAAATACTCTCCGGCAGCGGTAGATCTGAAAAATCAGAGAGATTGTTGAATTCTCTCAACCAGTTCCCGGGGATGCTGGGTCTTTGCCGCAGTCTCTTCCACACTCATACCCTTTACAAGGCAGCGGCGGATCACCACCTCCATACTCTCCCCGATCTCAATCATGTGGAAGTTCGGATCATAGATACGGACTACCCGCTGACCCCACGGGTGTTCAACGACATCATGCACATACCTGATATCAGGCATCGTTTTCAGGCGGGCGATGAACAGATCGAACTCCTCCTCCTCAAAGTACAGCTCCATATTGTGGGGCCGGCAGAAGATCGTATCCTCGCCCACGCCGGTCATCTGCGCAAACGACGAAAGCGACTGCAGAACAGGACCTCCGGCAAACGCCACATTCTCGCCGAAATCATACGCAACTACAAGACCGAACAGCTCCTGATAAAACCGGACGGACACTGCAAGATCTTTTACCACGATCAGGGGACCGCAGAATTTCATATCACTCCTCCACGATTTTTTTCACGAGCGTCATAACCCCGGGTTTTACTTTCCGCCGGACACGGGAGACGCGGCTGGTTCCCGCAAGCGGCGCAGGTACTGCGGCGCTCATCTCCGCTTCCATCCGGGAGGTGATCTCATCGAATATCCGCTTGTAGGCGACACAGTGCGGATCAACACCGTTCTGATCCGCAGAGGATCCTGCAAGGGCATTGTACGGACAGCCACCCCGGCAGTATGAAATGTGGGCACAGTCGCGGCAGGCCGTATCCACATGCGTCTTGAACGCGAGCATCCGCTTTCCTGCGGGAGAGTACATCAGCTCCGCAATCGTCGGCACGTCGGTCACATTTCCCATAACCCACTCCGGCATCCCCACAAACCGGTAACAGGGATAGATCGCACCGTCCGGTCCGACAGCAAACGTCGTTCCCATACAGTCCGCATACGTACACACACTGCCGCTGCGGGTAAACACACACCGGCAGAGATCATTCACGTTCATGATCTCCATCTCCCCGGCGTGAGCAACAGCCTCATCCAGCAGATACACCAGCAGCTCCCCGTACTCCTCCGGCGCCAGGGTCCATTCATTCGGATTATCACCCTTCAGAGACGGCAGTGCCGGATGCAGCTTCATGACCCAGCCGTTCTCCCGGAAAAACCGGACAATCTCCTCTTTTTGGGAGACCGATGAGTTCGTAAACGTACAGATAAACCGCACCAGCAGTCCATGGCGTATCGCAATCTCGTAACCGGCCATTGTTTTTGCAAAATAGCCGTCGCCTCTCTGATAGTTGGTCAGCTCCTCGGGACCGTCAATAGAGGAGCCGAGCGGTACCTGAAACTCCGCAAGAATTTCTGCAAGCTCATCCGTCATCAGCCACAGATTCGTCTGCATCGCAAACTCCGGGGACAAATGCGCCAGACGGGTACGGATCAGCGGCAGAATTCGCTGATAAAACGTAAGCCCTGCAAGCAGCGGCTCGCCGCCGTGGAACGTGAACGTCACCCGCTGGTCCTGCAATGGTTCCAGCCATCGGACAATGGCTTCTGCAGTCTCGGCGGTCATCTTCGGTGAGTTCACATCCGAACTCCAGCAGTATTTGCACCGGCCGGGACAGCCGAGTGTCGGGATGATCATCACATGGAAGGGATTTTTCATCAGTATCATACTGATTCCCGGCAAAAGATAAGTGTCTGCCGAAACAGACTTTCAACAAATTATGCGGAGAGCCGGGCGCGAAGCCCGTCTGGAATCTGCATCTTCGTGTTGCCGGTATAATCGAAGTAGACTAACACGTCGTTGGCCTGTGCGGCAATCCGGCCGTCCGCATCAAAAACTGTGTGTTCCATCAGAAAACTCGTATGTTTCACTTCGGTGACGACGGACTCGACCCGCACCGTTCCGGGATAGTAGAGAGGCAGGCAGTACCGGCAGCCGGTCGCAGCCAGAATCGGTCCGCGGTCCGGCCGGCCGCTCCCGTTCATCAGCCCTGCTTCCTCACACACGTGAATGCGGGACGTCTGCACGTATCGCAGAACTGCCAGATTGTTCACATGTCCGAACGCGTCAAGGTCGTTCCAGTCAATCAGGATCTCTGTCGTATGACGCATGGATATTTCCGGATTATCATGCGACGGCAGACGAGGTAAATCTGTGCAATGAGACCGGATGCTCATGTTTATTGCCGTTCCGGTAGACGTTTTAGTATATGACGAAAGTAAAACTGGAAACTACACGTGGCGACATCGTCATCGAACTTCGTGAGGATATGCCGGTTACCTCCGGAAACTTTGCGGATCTGGTCCGCAAGGGATTTTATAACGGTGTCATTTTCCATCGGGTGATTGATGGTTTCATGATTCAGGGCGGTGACCCGACAGGTACCGGCTGTGGCGGACCCGGCTATACCATCAAAGATGAATTTCCGTCGGACAATAAAAATAACCGCGGTACGATTGCAATGGCGAACGCCGGTCCGAACACCGGAGGAAGTCAGTTTTTCATCAACCTTGTCAACAACAACTATCTCGACAAAGCCCATCCGGCATTCGGAACCATTGTCGAAGGTATGGACGTTGTTGATGCCATCGGCAAGACGAAGACCAGCTACAACGACAAACCGCTTGAGGACGTTGTCATTCAGAAGGCAACCCTTCTCTAACTTTTTTCAAACCAGCGTCACCGGATATTTATACCAGCCATGCACAAGCGTATGGAATGGCAGAAAAGCATGAGTGGCGGAAAGAGGACAAAGGACTCTATCTTCCAAAACAGCGCCCGGAACTGGTAACCATTCCCCGGCAGAAATTTTTCCGTATATCCGGTTCCGGGAATCCGAACACCAGTCCTCTGTTTCCGGTACACATTGAGACACTGTATGCACTGTCCTATGCGGTTCGCATGATGCCCAGACAGGGATATACCCCGGACGGATTTGAGCCGTACACGGTCTACCCGCTGGAAGGGGTATGGGGCCTGAACGATCCGGCAGCAGGAATTTCCGACAAAGAAAATTTCACCTACACCCTGATGATCCGCCAGCCTGAGTTTGTAACCGTAGACGTGGTCCGGCGGGCGGTTGATGCGGTCAGAAAGAAGAAGCCTGACTGTCCGGTGGATGAGGTTACGTTCGGGGACATGGAAGACGGGTTGTCGGTTCAGATGCTGCATCTTGGTTCCTACGACGATGAACCGGCAAGTTTCGCCAAAATGGCTGCATTTCTTGCGGAACAGGGACTGGTCCGCCGGCTTCTCACGCATCGGGAAATTTATCTCTCTGATGCCCGGCGGGTCTCTCCGGAGAAACAGAAGACCGTTCTCCGGTGGACGGTTCAAAAAAAGAATGAATAACTGAATCAGTTTCGCAGGAGCCTGTTCTGTTCTCCCCACTCGCACATGGCGTCAAGAATGGGTATCAGCGTTTTACCCCGTTCAGTCAGACTGTACTCCACCTTCGGCGGAATTTGCGGATACTCTTCCCGGTGTACCAGCTTGTCCGCCTCAAGTTCCTTGAGCATGACACTCAGTGTCTTGTATGAGATTGTCCCAAGACATTTTTTCATCTCGTTAAAACGAACGACGCCAAACTCCATCAGCACATAGAGAATCACCATTTTGTATTTGCCGTTGATCAGTGACAGGGTGTAGCCAAAGCCGGTTTCATCCAGCCTGCAGTTTGCAATACATTCCAGACTCATTTTTTTCCACGAATCCGGATAAAACATCGTGGGATATAGGGAAAAGTTCATCGGTGAACGTGAAAATAGGAGGGGGTGGTTTTATACGCAGGCGAGCTTCACCAGATCATCGTCCACCGTTGAACTCGGCTGCAGACCAAACGTGCTTACCAGGACGTTCAGAATGTCGGGAGAGACGAACGCCGGGAGCGAGGGACCGAGCATGATATTTTTGACGCCGAGATGGAGCAGGGCGAGGAGAACGAGTACTGCCTTCTGCTCATACCATGCGATATTATAGGAGATCGGCAGATCATTCACTCCGCAGCCGAAGGCATCCGCAAGGGCGAGGGCCACGACGACAAGACTGTAGGAGTCGTTACACTGCCCGGCATCCAGCACGCGGGGGATACCGTCGATGGTTCCAAGATCGAGGGCATTGTACCGGAACTTGGCACAGCCTGCCGTGAGAATTACGGTGTCCTTCGGCAGGGCTTTGGCGAACTCGGTGTAGTAGCTGCGGCGCTTGTCGCGGCCGTCGCATCCGGCCATCACCACAAAACGGCGGATCTTTTTTGCGTTGATGAGTTCTATGACCTTCGGGGCGAGGGAAAGCACTGCATCATGGGCACAGCCGGTCAGGAGATCGGGGCGGCCCAGTTCCTCCGGCGGTCTGCATGTTTTTGCAAGGGCAATGAGAGCGGAAAAGTCCTTGCTGCCGTCCGGCAGTGCATCAATGTGCGGACAACCGGGGAACCCGACCGCCCCGGTCGTGAACACCTTGTCCGCATAGGCCGGGACCGGCGGGACGAGACAGTTGGTGGTAAAGAGAACCGGACCGTGGAACTTCGGGAGCTCGTTCCGCTGTTCTGCCCATGAACCGCCGAAATGTCCGCGGAGATGCGGATATTTTTTGAACGCAGGATAGGCGTTTGCCGGCAGCATCTCGCCGTGGGTGTAGATATCAACTCCCGCATCCATCGCCTGCTCAAGCAGCATCTCCAGATCTTTGAGGTCATGGCCGGTCACTAAAATTCCCGGACGAACCCCGGCACTGGTGGAGACACTCGTAATCTCCGGTTTCCCGTACCGCTGGTTTGCAGCATCAAGGAGGGCAAGCACAGCTACACCACATTTACCGCATTCCAGAACCAGTGCGGTCCGCTGATCAATGGTAAGGTCCTCAAACCGTGAAGCGAGGGCATCCCGGATGAACGGGAGAACCGTGTCATCGGTTTTTCCGAGAACGATTGCATGAGAGTAGTAGGCGGCAAGGCCTTTGATCCCGAACAGCAGCAGCGAGTAGAGTGACCGGACGTTTGCATCCGGGATTGCGTCCAGACCTGCCGGCCCGTCCATCGCGGGTTCGCCGGCAACTGCCGGCAGGGCATCCCGGTGAGCTGTGATGCAGGCAAGGTATTCGGTAAACCGGGATTCATCGAATCCCACATTGGTCAGTGTAGCAAACAGTGCCTCGAGAACACAGGGTTCCAGATTTTTTCCGGCAACCTTCGCCCGGAGAGCAAGACCGGAGAGGGCATACAGGACCCTGTCCTGAGCTTCGGCAACTGTTTTGTTCTTTCCGCAGGCTCCGCCCAGAGTGCAGGCGGGAGTTTTTGCTTCCTGGCATTGTTGACAGTACATGGATTTCACCTTGGTTTCTTTTGGATACTGAGTATATAGATGATACAAGAATATATAGGAAAAAGTTTCCAAAACCATACCATGGACCGCGATCTGTCTGCATAGTATAGAAAAGATACATAGATAGGCAGAGCTGGCGAATAGAGGTACAATCATGGACGAGTTCTGCACCGTAAACCTCACGGTAAAATATCTGACGAAAAAATGGACCCTTCGGATCATCCTGGAACTTTTCAAAGGGGAGAACTATACCCGCCGATTCTCCGAACTGAAAGAGAAACTCCCGGACATTACCGCAAAGATTCTTTCCGAACGGCTGCAGGAACTGGAAAAGGAGGGTATCATCACCAAGAAAGTGGACGCCAGTGTTGTACCGGTGAAGTCCGAGTACACCCTTACCGACAGCGGCATCGAACTGATGGACGTCGTCAGAGGAATCAAATACTGGGCATTAAAGTGGAAGATCGACAACATTCCCTGCGGCAGTCAGGAATGTAAACTCTGTAAACTCTGAAAATACAAAAGGGCCAAGGCCGGGACTCGAACCCGGGTCTAAGGATCCACAGTCCTAAAGGATGACCAGCTACCCTACCTTAGCACAACCCAAAATTCTGGATTTTTCTGTCTCCGGTATCCGGATAAGAAATACTCTATAACATATGGCGTTCCCAAATATTAAGCTATCTCTCTGTCCCGGGAGATGCACACCCTCTTGTATCTCAGTCGTCATTTACGTTTATTAGTGACCACTTCCTATACTTACGTAGTTTTAACCTCTGCTTTTTGGATTCAGAGGATGAGGGAAAATAACATGGCACAGGAACATATCCGCACACCCATCGTCTGCGTCTTGGGGCACGTAGACCATGGCAAAACATCGCTGCTGGATAGGATTCGCGGTTCACGTGTGGTCGCCGGAGAAGCAGGGGCAATTACCCAGCATATCGGTGCGACACTGATTCCGATTGAATCCATCCGGAAAATGAGTGGAGATCTCGGGAAACTGAACACAACCGTCCCGGGTCTTCTCTTCATTGACACCCCCGGGCATCACGCATTTACAACATTGCGTGCCCGCGGCGGGGCGCTTGCCGACATCGCAATTCTCGTTGTGGACGTCAATGAAGGATTCAAACAGCAGACCGTCGAAGCCCTCCAGATTCTTCGCAACTGCAAGACACCGTTTGTCATTGCCGCGACAAAGATTGACCGTATTCCGGGCTGGCGCCCGACGGAGAACGCATCGTTTTTGAAATCCTATAAAAATCAGAGCGAACGTGTTCAGACCGAGTGTGAGAACCGCGTCTATGAACTCGTCGGAAAGCTTTCCGACATGGGCTTTAACTCCGAACGGTTTGACCGGGTGAGCGACTTCCAGCGCAATCTGGTTATCGTTCCGGTCAGCAGCATGACCGGCGAAGGTATCGGCGATCTGCTGATGGTGATGATCGGACTTGCCCAGCGGTTCCTGACCGAGGGACTGAAGACTACGGTTGAGGGTCCGGGTATCGGCACAGTGCTTGAGGTCAAGGAGGAAAAAGGTCTTGGCACGACACTGGATGTCATTCTCTATGACGGTATCATCAATGTCGGGGATGAGGTCGCTGTTGCAGGTGCCGAGGGGGCGTTTTCGACGAAAGTCCGTGCTCTCCTCCAGCCCCGGCCGATGAAGGAGATTCTGATTGAAGACCGGTTCCAGCGGGTCAAGTCCGTTACTGCTGCGGCCGGTGTGAAAATTACCGCGCCGAATCTGGAGAGCATCGTTGCCGGATCACCTATCCGGGTAATCCGGGGAGACCGGGATGCCATGATCGCCCGGATTGAAGAAGAGATGCAGGAGATCAATGTCAAACTCTCGGAGGTGGGTATTACCGTCCGCGCAGATACGATCGGGGCACTGGAAGCTCTCTCCAAGGAACTTGAGGAGAAACATATCCCGATTATGCGTGCGGAGGTGGGGCCGGTCAGCCGTCATGATCTGATTGAGATCAGCGTCATGAAAGAGGATCTCTACAAAGCGGTGCTCTGTTTTAACGTTCCGCTGCTCCCGGACGCGGACGCGATGATTCGCAACGAAGAGGTGGACGTCAGAATATTTTCCAACCGCGTCATCTACAAACTGATCGATGACTACACGGACTGGCGCGAGGCAGAAATCCGTGCGCGTGAGGCAAAACAGTTTGAAACCGTTGTGCTTCCGGCGAAATTTTCCATTCTCCCTGGCTGCGTGTTCCGTCAGAGCGGCCCGGCAGTTGTGGGCGTTCGCGTTCTGGGAGGTACCCTTCGCCCGCGTGTGGGGGTCATGACGCGCGATGGCAAGATTGTCGGTGAGATCAAACAGATCAAACTGAATAAGGAAAATATTCAGGAAGCAACCGAAGGCCTTGAGGTTGCCGTATCTATCGACGGCGTTACCATCGGCCGGCAAATCGATGTCGGGGACACACTTTACGCCGCCGTTCCCGAAAAACATGTCAAGGTTCTGGAGACCGAGATGCTCTCTCATTTAAATGCCGGGACACAGGAGGCACTCGAAGAGTATGCCAACATCCATCGGAAGACCCAACCTTTCTGGGGCAAGTAGTATAAATGGGGAGAGACTAACTATATGGGTACTTCGGCATCCTATTGATATCGAGGAGATGTGCTTATACAATGGTAGACTTTAAGGTCGTACTGTCAGACCCGAAAACCGGTCTTTCGTACAAAATAGATGCCACGGGCGCAGCTGCGGGTGCTCTTCTGGGAAAGAAGATTGGCACTGAGGTTGACGGCGCTCCGTTTGGTCTGAATGGCTACAAGATTACAATCACCGGCGGTTCCGACAAGACCGGAACTCCTGCACGCGCTGATCTTCCGGGAAGCGGCAGAAGAAATCTGCTTCTCTCCGATGGTTTCGGCTTCCATGCAAAACACGACGGCGAGAGAATGCGGAAGGGTCAGCGCGGGAATGAAATTGCAGCTGATTTTGTTCAGGTAAATGCAAAAATTACTGTTTACGGCGAAAAACCGGTAGCAGAGATCTTTGCTCCTGCTGAAGCAGCAGAGTAAACCCCCAATACTTTTTCTCCGGGATCCCCGGGCTTTTGGGTGCTGCCGCAGTGAAAAAATAAATTTATTGTTCGTTTATTCGCTGCTGAAGCGCGGCGGCATATTTTGCAGAGGAGATGCGGTATTTTTTTGCCAGCAGTATGACCGCGGCCTCCGGCAGAATGAGATTATCAAAGTGTGCGGATATTTCCTGCATCTCAGCTGCCAGATCTTTTTTGGTTTTCCCAGTTGCCGCGGTCAGTTCATCCAGCAGTGCTTCTACCGGGTTTATCTCTGTTTCGTCCGCCGCAAATATTGCATCGCTCGGCCGAAATCCGAGTGGTATTTTTTCCTCTGCCAGCGCCTCCGAAAGCGTGTAGTTTCCTTTTGCGTCTTTTATCAGAAGACCTTTTGTTTCAGCAGCTTCTATCAGTTTTTTTGCCTGTTCCGTACTCATCCATTTCCGGTCAAGGGCATAGAAGTAGACCAGATTCGTCCGGGTAAACTCTGTCTGCCGGGCGTTCTTTTTGAACGGCGCGGCGATGGTTGTTTCAAACTCACTCACGCAAGGACTCCGAGGATCATCTTCTTCATATCCATCGCGTCAGCGCCTTCGGCCTGCGCGGACTTTGTGATGAATATTTCGGTGTGGTCTCCTTTTTCTAAGGAGCGGATCATAAATTTGTGTTCCGTCAGCGGCACATTTCCGGAAGCCTTCAGCAGTGTATCGGTAAGGGTTATGATAATATCTGCGCCTTCGCTCACCGTTTTCTTCATCTCAGACCCGCGCCGGATCTGTTCAAATCCCAGCCGGTCATGCGCGAGAAATACGGCAACCTCACGCTTTACCGGCCCGCGTTCTGTGCGGAAATTGTCCTGGGTGTCTGCGAGTTTTTCGATTCCCTCGAGAAAAACCGGGAAAGAAACATCAACTTCAAACTCAAGATCACAGCGGTTCGGAAACTGATAGGATACGCGTCTCATACAGAGTTATTGGTCCTTGCAACGGATAAGTATGTTTTCCCGAACCAAATTGTCTGACAAAGCACAAAGAGAAAAGAAAAAAAGTATAGTTATTCGATCAGAACAGCGTTGATAACGCCATCCTGACCCGGGCGGCTGACAATGCGCGCTTTACCGATCTCGGTTGCAATAATTGCTCCCTTGGTCATGAGGTTCCGGCGCACGTAGTTCGGGTTTGCTGCGTTTTCCGCAACAGAGCTAATCTTGACTTTCTGAATCTTTCCCGTCTTCTTATCGCTGACGTTTGCAAATTCACAGCGAAGGGCACGGACCTTTGTGTTGCCACCGGTAACTCTGATGGTCTTTACGCGGGTGTCTCCAACAATCGTATCTGCCGGGGATCTTCCAATCTCGAACCGCTTCTTACCGCGGCAGGCGTGATAACGACCGCCTGACGACTTTCTCACTGATTTTCCTTGCCAAAGCATTGAATAAATATCTCCTATAGTTTTTTCTCTGATAATAAACGTCTGTGACAAACATCACGGGCGATACCGTTCCGGATAGTCCGGCCGGGTAATTTCAGTCTTTTCCAGAGTCCTATATGTATACGTTTTCCCGATATTTAAATTCCTTTAGGCAAGGATGGCATCCGCAACTTCTTTGATACCCTGACCTTTCCGGAGGTTGGTTTTGAGAATGATCATCTCGGGATTGTACCGCCGGATATCGGCAATCATCCGTTCCACATTGCAGCCGACCGCTTCGGCGAGGTCCACTTTATTGATGACCGCAATCTGGCAGTCACGGAACATCATCGGGTGTTTATTGACCACATCGTCACCCTCGGTCGTCGAGATTACAACCACGCGCTTCTCTGCGCCAAGTTTGAAGTCGGTCGGACAGACCATATTGCCGACGTTTTCAATGAAGACAACATCGACATCGTCCAGATCCATGTGGTCGAGTGCGTGATGTACGAGATGCGCGTCGAGGTGACATTCTTTTCCGGTGTTTGCATTGAATGCAGTAATTCCGGTTTTGACAATTCTCTGGAAGTCGTCGTCGCCGTAGACATCACCGGCAATCGCTGCGGTGGTGAGGCCGCGACTTTTCAGTTCGGGGACGATCTGTTCAATAAGTGAGGTTTTGCCGGATCCAATGGCGCCAAGGAGATCAAATGCGCGAACACCGTGGGCTTTGAAGTGTTCTGCGTTGTGCTCTGCAAGACGGTTGTTTGCGCCGTAGATCTCGGCCTCCATGTGAACATCCACGTGGTGCATACAGATGTATTGGAGGGCGATTGGTTTATAGATACACTATTGCGGTTGTGTGTGTGAGTGCGTCACACTCCTGATGGTAAAAATATGCCATATGTTTCTTGTGGTCGACATATAGTAATATAATTCCAACAAAATGTAAAGCTATATTAACATTGAGAGTCTACTACTATGTGTCAGAGAATCTCTGACATTCAAATACAACCCCAGGAGCCTATAATCATGAACACGTTATCAAAAATAGCAGTTCTTCTGCTTTCCCTGGCCATTCTGGCGATCCCCGCAGCCGCGGCCATGGAGGAGGATCATGTCTTTCTGGTATTGGTTGATCCCGTGGACTCCACGATAGATCATATAACCGAAGTGCCTGCCCCCGGGCACGAATCGGTTCCGGAACATGCAGAACTCCGTCCGTTTTTCCGGGACAATGATCCGGAAATTCGGGATTGCACCGATACAAATGCCACGATGATAATCCCGTATGAAGCGTTTGTCGAGGGTTCTGTTGCAGCAGCCCCTGCTGAAGAGATACAGACCTTTGAGTACGCAGCAGTTCCATAACCGGAGATACACACCCTCCCTTTCTTTTTAACCCTCTGCCAATTACCTTATAGATTTTCACACCCAATAGTACATACAGAAATGGCGATTCGTTTTCTCTATCCCAGTTACTTTAATGCGGAGCTGACCCGTTCTGAAGGGAGGCGCGTCAATACAATCCTTGCAACCGCAGCCCCCAACCTTGCTCAGCTTTCCCGGGCAGCCAAACAGTGTGGCGTAACCGTTCTTGACGAAGAACGCGGCGTCATGCACCCGTCTCGCTGGTTTTCCCGGGAGGGCAGACTCCGTGTTGAATATGAGGGAAGCAAAGAGGAACTTCTCCAGAAAATTGCCCGCAAGCTGAGCGGAAACTAGGGATCTCATGTACGATTTTCACTGCCACACAACGATGAGTGATGGCGAACTTCTGCCGACGGAGCTGGTTCGGCGGATGGCGGCGCTCGGGTATACGGAGATGGCGATCTCGGATCACGCGGACTTTTCCAATGTGGACGGGCTGCTCCGCGCTCAGGCGCAGATAAAGAAGTCCGCGGAGCTGTACGGGGTTACCCTCTACTCGGGAATTGAAATTACCCATGTGCCGCCGGAGCAGATCGGGGAGCTGGCACGGTATGCGAAGTTCCTCTGGGCCGACGTGGTTGTGGTGCATGGCGAGACCATTGTGGAACCGGTTGCTCCCGGCACGAATATGGCTGCTCTCTCCTGTCCCTATGTGGATATCCTTGCGCATCCCGGTCTCATCACTGATGAGGAGGCTGCGCTTGCCGCCCGCAACAATATTTTCCTGGAGATCACTTCCCGCGGCGGTCACAACCGGACAAACGGTCATGTACTGTCTGCCGCCCGCCGCGCGGGGGCCGGAGTACTGGTGGAGTCAGATGCCCACGGACCGCAGGATTTGTTGAGTGAACGGATGAAGTATCTGGTTGCCCGCGGGTCAGGGATGACGCAGGACGAGGCTGAACGGGTCCTTTCCCACTGTGCGGATGAGATTTTCTCCACATAAATTCTATTTTAGGATTCTGGAAAAAGATTATATACTGTTCGAGGTTCATAATATATTGCATATATACCCTGTGGTTTGATTACCACGGGATTCTGCTATATGCGGTAGTGTACTGGAGGGTACCGTTGGTGAAGTTTGCAGGGAAGGTTACGGCAGTTTTCGGAAAGCGGTTGCTTATTGTAGAAAGTGATGCCGGCCAGCTTCCGCCTCTGTATACAGGCGTTGCAAATGAGGAAAACCAGCCCGTCGGAAAAATCGTTGATCTGTACGGGAGTGTCGGTCATCCATATCTTACCGTTCTCTGTAACGATGGCATTCGCGCAGACGTTGGCGATTCACTGTACGTTCTGCCGGAGACCAGGCCTGAGAAGCCCGGGAAAAAACATCGTCACACATCCGGATACCAGGGCGGAGGCAGTTCGTACCGTCCGAAGACCGGGGGTTCAATATGGAAAAAGAAATAGAAAAGCTGAGACAGTTAAAACAGGAACGCGAGATGATGAAACAGCGGCAGAGTGCTGCTGTGGAAAAGGTGAAGGAAAAGGAAGGTGGCAGCGATGCGACTGCTACGGTCTGTCCGGAATGCGGCAGCCGGCAGCTGGTTCATGATTATGAACGTGCCGAGCTGGTCTGTCAGCACTGCGGTCTCGTTCTGGATGATGATTTCATCGACCGCGGACCGGAGTGGCGTGCGTTTGATCACGACCAGCGGATGAAACGGTCCCGTGTCGGCGCTCCAATGACCTTTACGATTCATGACAAAGGTTTGTCGACGATGATCGACTGGAGAAACCGTGACAGTTACGGTCGTGCGATCTCCTCCAAGAATCGTGCACAGCTGTACCGGCTGAGAAAATGGCAGCGCCGTATCAGAGTTTCGAATGCAACGGAACGCAACCTTGCGTTTGCACTGTCGGAACTGGACCGTATGGCGTCCGCTCTCGGTCTGCCGCGGAACGTCCGTGAGACAGCTGCGGTCGTCTACCGTGATGCCGTGGACAAGAATCTGATTCGCGGCAGAAGTATTGAGGGTGTTGCCGCAGCCGCGCTCTACGCTGCATGCCGTCAGTGTAATGTCCCCCGGACACTCGATGAGATCGCCGAAGTATCCCGTGTCTCCAGAAAAGAGATCGGCAGAACATACCGGTTCATCTCCCGTGAACTGGGTCTGAAACTCCTGCCGACGTCACCCGGTGACTATGTCCCGCGGTTCTGTTCCGGTCTCGGACTCAAAGGCGAAGTTCAGTCGCGGGCCATGGAAATTCTCAAGCAGGCAGGCGAACGGGAACTCACCAGCGGGCGCGGTCCGACCGGCGTTGCGGCTGCCGCCATCTATATCTCCTCCATTCTCTCCGGAGAACGGAGAACACAGCGGGAAGTGGCGGATGTTGCGGGTGTGACGGAGGTCACAATCCGGAACAGATATAAGGAATTGGCAGAACAATTAGATATTGAGATTATTCTCTGATCGGGACGAAAATCCCGCAATACTTTTTATCGGGCTCGTATATCAGGGGTAGATAGCTACGTTCGCAACGTAGATGCCGCGGGTTCAAATCCCGCCGGGTCCATTTAACAGCTGTTTTAGACCGGTTTCATATCCCGCATCATTGCCAGATACAGAAATTCCGAAAACGGATCATGCGAACAGAACAACGCTTCTGTTGTGCCGTCTTCTTCAAAAATCACCAGGGAATCGTGGGTATCTGCATACAGTATACATTGTATATCGAGGCTTCTGTCGGCAGGTACGGTGAACCGGCCAAACATTTTGTCCAGCAGCGGCCCGCCAAGATAACACTTCAGTCTCAGTCCCTCCGCCATGGCCGGTTCCCGGACCAGCACATACAGATGGATTTTTCCCGATAACCGGATCAGATCCGCGGCATATTTTTTCAGAAATGCAGGATCATTGCAGATAACCAGCATCTCGGACCTGACCTGACGCAGCATCAGCTGAACCCTGCTTTCAATTGCCCACGGCGTCCGGATCTCATAGGCCTGGACCAGACGCTGCGGACGTTCCCGGTCCAGACTCTGAAGATACGAACTCAGCTGATCAACCCGGTCCGTCTGTTCCTTTTTCACCCGTTCAAACGTTTCGGCAACATCCACCAGCTGGTACCGCATCGGCTCCCCGCCAGCCGGGAGAACAAACCGTTTTTCGATCAGCGTATCCAGCGTCTGATACACTTTTCCCCGGGGAACCCCGGTAATTTCATTAATTTCCCGTGCCGTGCCAAACTTCAGATAAAACAGGGCCGAGTAGATTTTTGCCTCATACTCACCCATCCCAAACTCCTTCAGCCTTCTCAGCAGATCTTCATCCATTTTCTCCTCCACAGGTGATACTTTGCAAAGTATCTGAAATATTTCGTGCAAATCGGATTTTCTCAAGAGTATTCCCGATAATTTTTTCGGACGGTCACATTGTCCAGAAATCCCGCAGAAAAATATCCCAAAATATTTCCGTAAATCCTCTGTATGGTCCTTAAGATATATGAATGTATGCTACTGAAAAGAGTTACACCATATATATATTAAAATCCTATCTACCCAGTAGGAATGAATCAAAACGCCTTCACGCCCACAAAAGGAACCCTGATTGTCCTGCTTCTGGCGTCAATGCTGCCGCTCATGGGGGCTGCCGCCGTATCACCCGCCCTGCCGCTGATCAGTCAGGCGTTCCCGGACGTGCCTGAAAGTATCATCTCCATGATTATCACCCTCCCGTCGCTTGCCGTTGCACTGACCGGTATATTCATCGGAATGGCAGTCGACCGGTTCGGAAAAGTCCCGGTATTTATCCTGTCCCTGCTGCTGTTTACCATCGCCGGTGTCTCGGGCTATTTCCTGGAATCTCTCCCGATGATCCTTCTGGGGAGAGTCCTCCTCGGCATCGGCCTTGGCGGTATCATGACCTCGGTCACCACACTCATCACCTCCTACTACAGCGGAAAAACCCGGGACAAAATACTGGGATACGAAGGGGCCTTCATCGGCCTTGGGATGCTCGTACTGGAAACCGGCGGAGGAACTCTCGCGCTGATCTCATGGAGAGAACCGTTCCTGATTTATCTCATCGGTCTGGTCATCCTTCTCGGCGTGGTTGCTGCCGTCCGGGAACCGGCAGCGGATGACGGTGAACGTTCGGCATCCGGACAGGACAGCCGGAAAAAAATCAACATCCCGATAACGCTGGGAATCAGCCTGACCATGTTTGTGTACGGATTTATGCTGTTCCTGCTGCCGACCAAACTCCCCTATCTGGTATCCGGTCTTCTGTCCGGATCAACCATGGTCACCGGCATGCTTCTGGGAACCATAGGCGTGTTTAGTGCAGTCTCCGGCGCATTCTACGGAAAAATATCCCTCTCTCTCAGCAGAATGACCATTCTGTCACTGGCCTTTCTGATGATCGCCTGCGGTCTTGCACTCATCAGCACGGCTGCATCCGTATCCCTGATCGGAATCGGGGCAGCCCTTACCGGTTTTGCCACCGGCATGGTTTTCCCGACACTGATCTCCTGGCTGAGTCATGTCACCCCGCTCGCGTCCATGGGTTTTGTCATGGGGATAATTACCATGATTGCCTATCTTGGCGAGTTCAGCAACTCGTGGATTATTCCGCAGATTCAGGCCGCAGTCGGTTCCCAGACCGGTGTCTTCGGTGTCGCCGCCGTGATCTGTCTGATCACAGGAATACTCTTTGGCTGTCTGCGGGCCGGTGAAAAAAGAAGGGGATAGGAAAACCGGAAAGAGGCCGCTACTCTTTCCGGTCTGTGTTCATCTCTTCCGCACGTCTCCGGACATTCAGCGTATCCTGTGAGACCGGCAGCTCCGGCCACTTTACCACATCGCCGTCGGTATCGCAGAGCGCCATGGGCGGATCGGATTTCCGGGTCAGGTACGCCGTGACGAACAGGGCAATACCTCCCATGGCCCACGGAACGAACGTCTGAATCCCGATCCAGAGATTATCCTGCGGCTCAATGGCAATCTGACCGAAGTAGAGGGACTGGGCAATAATACACAGGATAACCCCGGAAAATCCGACGACAATTGAAGCAATTGCCGCAGACGCATTGCATTTCTTCCAGAACAGGCCCCCGACCAGCGCCCAGAACATGCAGTTGAACAGAATCGTAAACGAAAAGATCATCATCCAGTACAGGCTGTCGATCACAAAACTGAACAGCACACAAAATACGCCGATGACCAGCACCAGCAGCCGCGTCAGCCGAAGTACCTGCAGGGACGTCGTTGCATACTTCGAAAGAGACCCGTGCAGCATCAGCGTCGAAATTGCCGCCGCTGCGGCAAAGATCGTAGAACTCGACGTCGACATAATTGCTGCCAGCAGTGACCCGATAAAAATCGCCATCAGTGCAACCCCGACAGCTCCCATTACACTTGGATCAAACAGCCGTTCGGCCAGGACCAGCAGCACATAATTTCCATCCTCGGCGAGAATGTCCGCCATAGGAACACCCGTCGGTGTCGTTGCCCCCTGAGAAACCATCACAATTGCAATGAGGGCAATCATCATCGAAAAGAATCCTGCAAGGGCGTACATCCCTGATCCGAGAAACAGACCCTGTCTGGCCGCCTTCGTATCCCGGGCACACAGCACCCGCTGGGTCAGCTCCACGGATGCAAGGTAGCCGAATCCCATCCCGGACAGTCCGGCAATCCAGGTAAAGATACCAAGCGGATCTACGGTGAATCCTGACACCAGCGCGCCTGCTCCGTCATTCGGGAAAAGATTCCAGAAGTTTTCCGGCGTTGCCGCAATCAGGGAATCCAGACCCCCGACAAACGCAATACCGGTCGGAATCAGGATGATAAGACCCAGCATAATCATAACCGCCTGGATATTATCGGTATACACAACCGCAAGCATTCCGCCGAGATAGGTATACAGAACAACAATCATTCCCGCGGCAATTGCACAGAGAATCGGATCAAAATTCAGAAAGAGTTTGAAGATCGTCGTGAGAGCAACGATATTTGCTGCAGTCCAGGTAATCATCGACGGAATACACATCAGCGTGGCAACGGTCGCCCCGCGTTTCCCGAACCGGAGCCGGTACATCTCACTTAACGACGCAATCTTGAGTTTCCGCAGAATGGCGCAGAAAAATATCGCCATTAACACCAGCGTCAGACACGTTGCCCAGGGATCAGCAATCGTCGACACCACGTATCCGGTATACGCCGTTCCGGCAGCACCGAGAAGCACCCCGCCGCACCAGTTCGTCGAGAACACCGTTCCGCCGACCATCAGCGGCCCGACACCTTTACTTGCAATCAGGTAATTCTCTGCGCTTTTATCTGCGCCTTTCCGCTGGACGAGGTATCCGATGGTTATCATCAGGGCCATATAGACGACAACGATGATTACGATCAGGTTGTCCACCAGAAATTGTGTTGCTTGTTCTAAACCCATAGACCACACTCCAAGGTAATCAGGAAAATATTCAGAAAGACTGCAGCTGCCACACCCGTGACACACACCACATATTACGTAATTTTGTTGCGTCCGTGATTTCTTAAAGATGTCCCCTCAGAAATGCTGATATATTGCCTGATTTTTTCATATCCGGACGTTTCTCTTGGAATTCAAACTGCCAGGTCCGGGGAGGAAACGGATAATCAACCCCACAAAGACTTTATGGTGTCGGCAAGTCCGTAAAAAATATCTGTGTGTCCCGGCAACACAAAACAGCCGTCGCGCACACAGGAAAAAAGAAGGGGTTCAGAGTACCGTCATCTCGATCGTATCATAAATTTCCTGATAGGTAACGCCGTCCGCAGATATGGACACAACAAGCATATCCCGCACCATCTTCTGGGTAGTCTCTATCGCGGTCGTGTTAAACTCGCCGTTCTCATCAACGCCCGTCTCCCCGATCGTCCGGGTATAGGTGATCATATCTCCGGGTTTTAATGCAGAGGGAGTGATACTCAGATTTACACAATCGGCATTCGACCAGAACGACGTCGTGTTCGTGCCGGATGCATAGATCGGGAACAGTTTCGTCTCACCTTTCTGCATCCCGACAAGGTTTGCCGCCATAACATTGTATTCCCCCGGAAGCAGCCAGAACGGCGATGAACCCACTTTCGCCGGAATCGTCATATAATCGTCATCGGTCGTTGCCCCGGCCGTAATCACCGGATTTTCAACCAGCAGGAGCGGGGTCGGCATCTGTCCGGCTTTGAGGAGTTCATTGTATTTCTCCGTCGACGAAGTAACCATGACTTTATCGCCGATGTATCCGGTAAACTGTACGGTAATATTCTCTCCCGCCGCAACCGGCACGGATTTTTCTTCCCCGACACAGCCGGCAGTACAGAGGATTCCTCCGAGAAGAAAAATCAGGAGAAGGGACGCCAGATATTTCATGGCTGATGTATAGGTTACTATACATTAACTATCTTGTGTAATCCCGGTTCCCGTCCCGCAAAAAAAGATCAGATCGGGATCGTTGACGTCGCCGCCCACGCCGGCAGCTCAATCGAAATCCCGAATGCCCACAGCACAATCGTAAACAGCAGAATCGTAAACACCATAATCCCCAGCAGATTCAGCGCCCATCCTGCGTTTATCATATCTTTCATTTCCACATACTCAGTCCCGTACGCAATCGCATTCGGCGGTGTTGCAACCGGCAGCATAAACGCAAAGCTTGAACAGACCGCCGCCGTCATCATCAGAATCCAGGGGTTTACCTGCAGAGACAACGCCGTTACCGCGAGAATCGGCATCATCACCGACGCAATCGCCGTATTTGACGTCACCTCCGTCATCAGCATCACCACCACTGCGACAATCAGTACCAAAAGAATAATCGGTACACCGTTCAGCACCGAAAAGTACCCCACAATCGCCTGGGCAAGCCCGCTTTTAATAAACGCCGCAGACAGACACATACCTCCTCCGAACAGCAGAAGAATTCCCCACGGAATCTTCACCGCCCACTCCCAGTTCATCGTAAACTCATGCTTCTTCCAGCTGATCGGAATCAGAAACAGCAGCAGCGCTCCAAGAATCGCAATCGTCGAATCATCAATCCCCGGGAAAATCATCTCAAGTCCCGGAATCGTAAACGACCCGAAATCCTTATTCTTCGCAAAAATCCAGCAGAATGCCGTAAACACAAACACGAACAGCGTATTTTTCTCGCCCCGGCTCATCGGACCAAGCGCCACAACCTCATGCTCCAGCGCCTCTTTTGCATGATCCAGCACTTTTGGCATCTTCCGATACGCAACCCGCGTTAACCACAGCCACATAATCGGAATCAAAATCAGCAGCAGCGGAATACCGAACTTCAGCCACGTAAAGAAATCAATCGACGGCGAGCCCGGAAACAGCGTCTCCATCTGTGCAATCAGAATCCCGTTTGCCGGCGTTCCGATCAGCGTTGCAATCCCGCCGACTCCCGCCGCATACGCAACCGACAGCACAATACACCCGGCAAACGCCTTGTGCTCAGGTGTCATTTCCCGGTAATTCTTCGTCGGCAGAACGGTTGCGATAATTGCGATTGCAATCGGAATCATCATCATCGCAGTCGCCGTGTTCGACATCCACATCGACAAAAATGCCGTCGCAATCATAAACCCGAGAACCAGCCGTCGCGGACTTGTTCCCGTAATATTGATGATTTTCAGCGCAATGCGTTTATGCAGGCCCCACCGCTGCATTGACATAGCAATGATAAAACCGCCGAGGAACAGGAAAATAACCTTATCTGCATACGGGGCACACGCCTCTGCCGGCGTCAGAATTCCCAGAAGGGGGAATGCCACGATCGGAATCAGCGCCGTAGCCTCCATTGGAATCGGCTGGGTGATCCAGAACACTGCCATCAGAACAGTCACCGCCGCAGCATACCGGGCAAGCGGAGGAAGAAGTGTCGGATCTATCGGGATTAACAGCAGGGCAAGAAATGCCGCAATACCTACTATTAACCCAATGGATTTTTTCATAACTCCTATCTTACGCAGGACACACATTTGAGGATTCCTTTTTGTCCCCCATCCTATACCCTATCATTAATCATCTCAGCCGCCCAATGGTACACCACATTCTATACCCAAATACATTTTCAGGATTGCATATACAATGGCAGAGGAAATATCTCAGGCACAAATTGAAAAAGACGAAGCGCGAAAGCGGTATGAATTCAAAAAAGCTCTCGAAAAACTCGAAGAAAAAGAGGGATCGGGAACCGAACTCATTTCTTTGTACATCCCGCCGGACAAACAGATCTACGACGTCACCGCCCAGCTTCGCGACGAGTTCGGCCAGTGCGCCAACATCAAAAGCAAGCAGACGCGGTCCAACGTCCAGAGCGCCATCTCATCGATTCTCGCACGGCTCAAATACTACAAAACCCCGCCGGAAAACGGCATGGCAGTATTTTGCGGCGCAATCAACGTTGGCGGCGACAAAACGGATCTGGAATCCATCATCGTTGAGCCGCCGGAAGCCATCCGGACCTACAGCTACCGATGCAGTTCCAGCTTCGAACTTGAGCCTCTCAAAGCGATGCTCGACGACAAGTTCGTCTACGGTCTCCTTGTCATCGACCGCCGAGAAGCGTACTGGGGATTTCTGCGGGGCACCCACATCGAACCTATCAACGGCACCAACTCCACGGTTCCCGGGAAACAGCGGAAAGGAGGTCAGTCCAGTATCCGTTTCGAACGTCTGCGGCTGATCGCCATCCACGAGTTCTACAAGAAAGTCGGAGAACGTTCCTCGGAAGCATTCCTTGCCGAACCCAACTTCTTTGAAAAGTTCAAGGGCCTCTTAATCGGCGGCCCGATGCCCACCAAGGAAGAGTTCGCTGAAGGAGAGTTCCTTCATCACGAGATCAAGAAACGGATTATCGGTCTGTTTGACGCCTCCTATACCAATGAGTTCGGTCTGCGGGAACTGGTCGACAACGCTCAGGATGCCCTCCGCGGCGTTGGTATCATGGACGAGAAAAAGGAGATGACCCGTTTCTTCAAGGAACTCATCAAAGAAAACGGATGTGCCGCATACGGAGAGGACAGTGTCCGGGCAAACCTCGAAGCGGGAGCCGTTGACACCCTCCTCCTCTCGGAAAAACTCAGAAAAGCACGACTCACCATCCGCTGCGGTAACTGCGGACACAGCGAAGTCAAAACCTTACAGGTGGAAGCCGGTGTCAAGTTCAAAAACCTGCCATTCGGCCGCTGTCCGAACTGTCAGTCCCCCCTCTTTCTGGAGGATGAGACGGATATTATCGACGAGCTGACCGCCCTTGCTGACTCATCCAATACCCGCGTGGAGATCATCTCCGATGACTTTGAGGAAGGGTCCATGCTGTTCAGCGCATTCGGCGGCATCGCCGCGGTTCTCCGATACCCCACGGGGATGTAAAGACCATGTATCGTGAATATACTCACAAAATAGAAACCCTCCTCCGGGAAATCACCGGCGAAGAGGACGTACTGCTCACCGACGGCGGCGATCATGCCGACCTTGCGTCAACTGTGGCATTTGCCCTGGCAAAAAAGGAGCGAAAAAACCCTGCCCAAATTGCCGCTGACATCGTCGCAAAAGTTGCGGCCGCCCCACAAGCCGCGGGTATTGAAGTCTCGGCCAAGGGTCCCTACATCAACTTCGTGTTCGGCGGAACCTATGTGGCGGAGTCCGTCCGTGCGGCCCGTTACCCAGACTACGGCCAGCTGCCGGCGCGGACGGAACGGGTTATCATCGAACATACCAGTGCCAACCCGAACGGGCCTCTGCATGTCGGTCACATCCGAAACACGGTGATCGGCGACACGCTGGTCCGGGCATTCCGGAAAGCCGGCTACCCGGTGGAAGCCCAGTATTATCTCAACGATATGGGCCGCCAGATTGCCATCGTTGCATGGGGAGTGAAACACCTTCACTATGACCGTCTCCCGGGGGAGAAGGGAGACGACTTTATCGTTCGTCACTACGTTGAAGCGAACAGGATCGCCAAAGAGAAGCCTGAGATCGAACCTGAGTTCGATGAGATGATGGAAAAGATCGAGGCCGGCGATCCGGAGACGGTGAAGCTGTTCCATGATTCGGTGGAAACCTGTGCGGAAGGTATTCAGGAGACCCTTGCTTCCATGAACGTGCACCATGACAACTTTGTCCGGGAGACAACGTTCCTGTGGAACGGCGAAATGCAGAAGGTCCTTGACAGAGTTCAGGCCCTGCCTGAGGCGCAGCATGACGGACAGATGATGTATCTGGACCTTTCGGCTGAAGGGTTCGGCAACCGGTATGTTCTGCGGCGGAGTAACGGGACCTCCGTCTACGCGGCACGGGATCTCGCGTTCCATCTCTGGAAAAACTCCCGGTGTGACCGGAGTATCGATGTTCTCGGTGCGGATCACAAGCTGATCGGTGCCCAGCTGCAGACGACGCTGAAACTGATCGGCGAGCGGCCGCCGGAGATTGTCCACTTTGAGTTTGTTTCCCTGCCGGAAGGGTCCATGACCACCCGTGGCGGTGTGTTTATCACCGCGGATGAACTGGTTGCCGAGACGAAGAAGCGGGCAATGGAGGAGGTAACCGTCCGCCGGCCGGAGCTTTCGGAAGCGGAACGGGAAAAGATTGCCAATGCGGTCGCGGTCGGCGCTGTCCGGTATGATATTGTGAAGGTCTCGGCTGAGAAGTCGACGGTCTTTGACTGGAAGGAAGCTCTGGACTTTGAACGCCAGAGCGCGCCGTATGTCCAGTATGCCCATGCCCGTGCCTGTTCGATTCTGGAGAAGGCTGCTCTGGAGGGAGGATTTTCAGAGGAGTATACCTTTACGGATCCCTATGAGATTGCTCTCGCCAAACATCTGGCACTGTTTCCGTATGTGGTGGAGAAGGTGGTCGTTGAACTTCGCCCGCATCTGCTGGCGACCTACGTCCGTGACCTTGCGGATCTGTTCAACTCGTTCTACCGCTTTGCCCCAGTCCTCAAAGCTGAAGGATCTGTGCGCAATGCCCGCCTGACACTGGTGGATGCGAGCCGCAATACCTTGCAGGAAGCCCTCGGGGTTCTGGGTATTGAAGCGCTTGCTTCCATGTAATTTTCTTTTTTGCCGCTATCCGTATCTGTATATTTGATGACCGCGGATATTCCAGTATGACAACGAGCGCAGCAAAAAAAGCAGAGATTGTCGGATATCTGGAACAGATTGCTGCCATTCTCAAAGAGGGCGACAATGATGTTCTGGAGGTGCGGATCGCGAAGCTTTCCGATGCCATTCATCATTCCAAGGAGTTGAATCACCACGAGAAACATACGGTCGGGGAAATTCTGAAGATCCGCGACTGGAACGCGGTGAAGAGATATCTGGAGAATATGTAACGCGGAACCGGTATAATCTCTCACGCGGGGGTTTCCTTTGTGATGCGCACCGGGGAACCTCCGCAGAAATGTTTCTGATACTTCGCTCTCCCCCATGAAAATGGGGGCTGAAGTTCGCTTTTTTCTCATACAACGTAAGGGTACGGGTATCTTCGTCTGTCGATCTGTTTGACACCCAAGAAAACGTATCGACAGACAAACGAAAATTCTCCCGATGACCGCTGGATGATTTTCAGGAAATCTGCTCACCCGTCAGTCACTCTTTAATTCTGCGGGACCCATATATCTGAAGATATGCCGGCCCGTCCCGAAGCTGAACTTGCTGTCCTTCAGAGTGAACTTTCCCTTCTGCGGGAATATCCTCAAGAAAAACTTGCGGCAATTATCCGGGACGTCGGGTTCTCCTGTACCTGCTGCGGCCGCTGCTGTACTAAAGCATTCAACGGCCATGTGTTTCTCCTCGCCGAAGACGCACGACGTCTCCGGGAGTTTGCACCAAACGCCATGATACCTGCTCCGGACTTTCCCTACTCTGATCCGGAGGGAAACTTCTACGTCTCCGGCTACGCGCTCCGGACAAAAGAAAACGGGGACTGTGTATTCCTCGCCGAAGACCGGCGATGCACCATATACGACAAACGCTTTGCCATCTGCCGGATTTACCCCTACATGCTCCACCGTGAAGCAGACAGACGCGGACACACCGACTGGCGGCAGATCAGCGGACTCGATGAACACGGGGAGTACGACACAGACATTTCCCCGGAGGAGGCCGCAGGCGCTGCGGATGCAGTCATGGTCTACGAGACGGCATACCTGCAGCAGGAGATCACCTTCCACAAAGCACTTCTGGAAAAATTCCGGGAAGAGGGGATCAGATTTGTCAGAAAAGATCACGACATGCGGATGCGAAACTTCCTCAGAGGGGGAACCGCTGTAGTCCGGGTATGGGACGGGGAAGAGTTCATTCCTGAGACGGTCTCCGGCGAACAGTACCGCTGAATATGGGCATACCCCACCCTCAAAAATCTCATGATATCTATAATATCATAGTATACAGACAGTATCC
Organism: Methanobacteriota archaeon; assembly: GCA_023396065.1. GTDB lineage: Archaea > Halobacteriota > Methanomicrobia > Methanomicrobiales > Methanocorpusculaceae > Methanocorpusculum. The sequence continues at coordinate 28,590 of JAEWXF010000033.1, read as the reverse complement.
CGGAAAAAACAGCAAAAACATCCTCCCGACACACCCCAAAACAGCAGTCCTCTGCGGACCTCGATAAACGGGAACTGAGGCACGATACGTACAAAGATGACCTGCACCATCACCCAAAAATCCCTCTTATTCCTGATATCTGACAGGAATCTGGAATTTAACCCAAATTTGAGACTATTTTAGGACTCATATCCCCCAACACCCGAACGTACCACAGGATACGGCAGTTCCCGGAAGCCGCCCTCATAACAACAATTTCGAGAGAAACAGCACACGGGATTCAATCAGTATACGGAGGGAAAAGGCATCTCCGATCAGAAAAAACTCAGATTGGACAAACTCTTGGAATATCAGGCATGTTTATCACATCTGCAGACTAATATATACCAACGATTGCGAGGTAGGTATTCTGGGACGAATAGAAAATGATAATCAGGATGTAGCAGAAGACGGAAGTATCATCCGTGTAAGACTGCCGCAAAAACGTGCAAAAGAGCAGTTTGCCCAGGCGGAACTCATGCTTGGTTCAAACCATATCAAGGTCCGGTGTTCCGACGGGGTAACCCGGCTCGGCCGGATTAAGGGAAAGATTAAAAAACGGGTCTGGATCCGGGAAGGAGACATATTAATTGTTGTCCCCTGGGGATTCCAGGACGATAAATGTGATATCATCTACCGCTATACCACGCCCCAGGTTGACTGGCTCCGGGCACACAAATATCTTTAAACACCATTTTTTCGGTCACACCAACAATGACACAGATTCCCTCGTTTGAAACAGTAGCAAAAGCTCACGGACACACCTGTCCGGGCATTGCACTCGGCTATAAAATTGCCGTCGTCGCCGCAGAATGGGCCGATACCATTGACGATATCCACATTCTGTCACACACCACCCGTTGTCCGCTGGACGCGGTCAAAGTAACCTTCGACACCAAAAATCATCCGGAACGGCTGACCGTGGAAGATACCAACACCGTAAGCCTCGTCTTCACCAAACCTGACGGCAGCAGACTCTGTATTGACGAACTTCCCGGAACGCACCTCAGTACCGATGAACTGACAGAGATCAAAAAGAAAGTGGAAAACCACACCGCCACCCCGGACGACCTCTCCCGGATGAACCGGATCAAAGACGACCTGTTCCGGATCATGAAGGAAATTCCGAACGAACAGCTGTTTTCTGTGCACGAAGAAGTTTCGCCATAACGATATTCTTTTTACTTCTCAAGCCCCAATTGACAGTGATTTATTATGGAGGATATCACATCAACGGTCGAGTTCCAGATGAGCCTGCTCCTCTTCGTGGCACTCGGAGGATATCTCCTGGCAACACGCATCCACCAGTCCGCAGTTATCGGCGAAATACTGGTAGGCCTGATCGTGGGTCCGAGCGTTCTCGGGCTGATTACCTACACGGATTTCGTCCAGAGCCTGGCCGGTCTCGGTGCAATTATACTTCTCTTCGTCATCGGGTTTGAGTTCGAACTCAGTGATATCACCAACTGGCGATACGGGGTGATAGCCCTCATCGGGGTTATCGTCCCCTGGATAGGGGGCTACGCAACATCCCTGTTCTTCAACATGGACTTTTACACGGCAATATTTATCGGAACAGCGCTTACAGCGACGAGTATTGCCATTACGGCAAACGTTTTGCGGGAGATGGGAAAGCTCCACCAGCCGTTTGCAAAAGCCATCATCGGAGCCGCAGTCATTGACGATATTCTGAGTCTGATTGTTCTCTCAATCTGTAAAGACCTCGGCACTACCGGGGAACTTGTGCCAATGGCAGTTGCCCTGACCGTCATCAAAGCAATCGGCTTTGTGGTGATCGCCGCACTCGTCGGCGTGAAACTTATCCCTCCGCTGATCTCACGGATGGATGCAACCAAACTTGCCCGGCAGTTTCCGGAGTTCGTCTTCATCTTTGCAATGATGGTAGCATTCTTCTATGCAATGGCCGCGGAGTTCGTCGGCGTATCCGCAATCGTCGGTGCGTTCCTGGCAGGAGTCTGCGTGAACCGCGTGAGTCTCAAACACAGTCTGGATATCAAACTGGGTGCTGAGTATCTGTACATCATCTTCGCGGCAATATTCTTTGTATCGCTGGGAATTATTGCCGATCTGCGGTTCCTTACCCCGGAAATGCTGTGGTTCATCATAGCACTGATCATCGTTGCGATTATTACAAAGGTGGTCGGCTGCGGTCTGCCGGCACGTCTGCTGGGTATGAATGGCCGGGACGCACTGATCGTCGGATTTGGAATGGCACCACGCGGTGAGGTGGCAATGATTGTGGGACTGATTGCCCTGACTCACTTTCAGGATATGGCAGCGGCGGCAACCGACGCCGTACAACAGGCACATCTGCTGCAGTTAGGCAATGAAGTGTTTATTTCGATTGTCCTGATGTCCCTGATAACGACGATAATCGTCCCGCTGATCTATCGCGGCTGGTTCTTCAAAAACGAAAAGAAACCGGACGCGATACAAACCCCGCAAAACTAATTTTTTTTCGCGAAACCGTTTTTTATCCCAGGTGTATCGGCAGATTCAGGTTTAGCGACCGAAGCGGGACAGTATCTCACCATAGTCTCAGAAGGAACATTTTCAGTCGCGCCGGTTCGCTGCGGAATACTGGTGAAGGTTTGATGAAACCAGTTCATCATACCGGGAAAAAGAGGAAGAAACGGCCTGAAAAAATCAGATATCCAGTTTCTCCAGAAGCGGCAGGCGGAGCTTACGGTACAGATCTTCCGGAATGATCTGTTTTTCATGCAGCAGACGCAGGGCCCGCAGGCATTCCCGGATCGACTCCTGATCCAGAACGACTGTTTCCAAAACAACCTCCTCGGATGTTTCTTCGAAAAACGGTGCCTCCTCCTCTGCGACGCTCTCCGGTTCCGGGTCGGCATCGTCCCCGGACTTTGGAAGAATCGGCGCAACGTAACTCTCCGACATAGGCACACTCTCCGAACGGATTGTCTTCGTCAGATAATCAACCGGCTTTTTCAGTGTCCACTCTTCCCCGGAAAACACCGACTTTTTCCGGTCAAGCGACACCGCAGCCGTTCCCAGTTCATTCATGGAAGACTGGAGGGTAAGCAGAATTTTCTCCGCCTCCTCATTTGCAAGCCAGCCGATCTTCGTTGCCATACCATCCGTATCTGCAATCCGGAACTCCGCACACTTCTTCCCGGCATGGAAAACTACCGAGTCAATCCGGGCAAACGCAAACGTCGTCGCATCGTACAGACCGGTTGCGTTCTCCTCAAAATACATCAGCCGCTGATTGCTCACCACAAGCATCTTGCGCCGCGTGCCCGAGACCTCACGCTGCTCAAGCAGATTCTCCATGACACACAGCGGAATCTCACCCGTATAAAAAATATTCAGAATATCCTCTGGCATCGTATCGCCGGAAACTTCCTCAGCCATAATTGTTCTTAGTTTGTCGTGCCAGTTTTTATGTTTTCTTATCCCGCAGGACCTGAGTATCCCACCTATGCGAGACTCTGGAAAATGTATCGGGAAAGGGAAAATGCTGCGACGTCAGACAGCATCGTTCAGGCGCATGTCCGGAAACAGCTCACATCCTGACCACCTCTGATATCGCATTGAATTAGAATGATTAATAATGATCAATCCCCATACTTTCAACAAGTGATAGTATGTACCCGCCGGAACTCGTAGCCATCCTGTTACTGCTGCTCGTTCCCCTGTTCGCCGCAATACTCCTTGCGGTCCTCAACAGGGACGCACTCCGCAGCGGTATCGTCGGTGTCGCATCGGTAGTAATTATCGGTACGTCCCTGTATCTCGCATGGGCCGCATGGACCAGTCCGATAGTACTTGCCCTGGAAAACGCCAAAGCGATCAGTGTAGGTCTCTTTGGAATAGAACTGATAATTGCCCTTGCAATCATCGGACTCTCCCTCAAATACCGGCGGATACTGCCTTTAATTCTCGGAATCATCCAGCTGATACTGGTGTGCATCGTAGAACTCTTCTATGCAGAAGCGGTCAGTGTTGCTACGACCTTCGTGGTAAACGATCTCAGCGCCGTTATGGTCCTCATCATCGGCATCATCGGGACGCTGATCTGCGTCTATGCCCTCGGCTACATGAAGGACTATCATCACCATCATACCGAAATTGCGAACCGCAAACCCTACTTCTTTGCTATGCTGTTTGTGTTTCTTTCGGCAATGTTTGGAATCGTTCTCTCAAACAGCCTCATGTGGATCCTCTGTTTCTGGGAAGTGACCACGCTGTGTTCGTTCCTGTTAATCGGGTACTCCAGAACCCCTGAAGCGGTAACCAACTCGTTCCGCGCCGTCTGGATGAACCTCATCGGCGGTATCGCCTTTACTCTTGCCATCATCTGCCTCTTACGGATTGAGCCGACCGGAACCAATCTCCTGAGCATCACCAATATTATCACCTATCCCGACATGGCAGCACTGACCATCCCCGCGGCGCTGATCGCCCTTGCCGGTCTCACGAAAGCTGCCCAGATGCCGTTCTCCACATGGCTGACCGGCGCAATGGTGGCTCCGACCCCGGTTTCCGCCCTGCTGCACTCAAGTACGATGGTCAAGGCAGGAGTTTATCTCCTCGTTATCTTTGCCCCGGTCTTTTCCCAGACCTACGTCGGTATTGCTCTCGCCTTTACCGGTGTCTTTACATTCTTTATCACCTCGGCCCTTGCGATCTCGCAGACCAACGCAAAGAAGGTTCTCGCCTACTCAACGATTGCCAACCTCGGGTTGATCACCGCATGTGCCGGAATCGGAACACCGGAGGCGGTTATGGCTGCAATTCTCCTCATTATCTTCCATGCGGTTGCCAAAGCGCTCCTCTTCATGTGTGTCGGCGCGGTTGAACACAGAATCAACAGCCGCGACATTGAAGATATGGACGGACTCCTCGTCCGGCTGCCGCTCCTTGCGACCATGATGGTGATCGGCATCTGCGGAATGTATCTTGCACCGTTTGGTATGCTGATCTCCAAGTGGGCGGCCGTCGTCGCATTCCTCGACGCGCCGTTCGGATGGGCCTTTGTTATCTTCCTCGCGTTCGGCAGCGCCTTTACGATATTCTTCTGGACGAAGTGGCTCGGCAAACTGTTCATGCGGATGAATCATCCGCAGGCCCCGGACACCACCCTGCATCCTTCGGAAAAGATTGCGGTGACGACTGTTGGTGTTCTCACTGTTGTCTGCTGTGTCGGGTTCATCGCGGTCATCGGTCTCTTCATTGACCCCTACCTTGCAGCGATCTATCCGGGCTACTCCGCAGCCGCCGCAAATCTGCTCATGATCGATAATACTCTCATGATAGCGATTATGTTTCTCATCCTTGCCGTCCTCGTCGGAGCCGCACACTTCGGTTCAAAGACCGGACGGGAGCTTGCCCCGTACCTCTGCGGCCGGGGAGTTGACGAACACGGCAGGTTCCGCGGGTCGCTTGGTATCTATAAAGAGGCAAAATCCTCCAACTACTATCTGGATGAGTACTGCGGTGAGGAGGTACTCCTCAAACCGGCATGGGTGATCGCAGTTCTCCTCATCGTTGTCATGTTTGTCCTGGCATTTCTGGGGGTGATGATATGAACTTCCTTCTGGCAATATCTGGTGCGGTCCTCTTTCTGATCGCAGCCCCGCTTCTCGGCGGTGTTATCGCCGGGATTGACCGTGTTCTGACCGCACGCATGCAGAGCCGGCGCGGCCCGCCGGTCCTTCAGCCGTTCTACGACATCAGCAAACTCTGGCATAAAGAAAAAGCATTCACCAGTCCTGTGGAGATGATCTTTACCACCGGCTACCTCATTCTGATAGCCCTCTCCGGCGCACTTCTGTTCGCCGGCGGAGATCTGCTGCTGGTGGTCTTTGCGCTTGCGCTTGCGCATACGTTCCTTATCCTCGCAGCGTACGCGGCAAACGCCCCGTACTCGGGTGTCGGGGCTGAACGGGAGCTGATCGGCGTTATGGTTGCGGAACCGATCCTAATTCTGCTGGCTGCAGGATTTTTCCTGGTGACCGGCAGTTTCTTTGTATCTGAGATTCTCGCTGCGGGAACGCCGGCGATCCTCTATCTGCCGGGTGTTTTCCTAGCACTGTTTGCGATCCTCACCCTGAAGCTGCGGAAGTCGCCGTTCGATATTGCGACGTCCCACCATGCTCATCAGGAGCTGGTGAAAGGGGTGACCTCATCGCTTTCCGGAAGGACTCTTGCAAAGGTTGAGATTGCCCACTGGTATGAGACGATTCTGATCCTTGCACTGCTGTTCCTGTTCTTTGCAGGAAACCCGGTCCTTGGTATTGTTGTGGTTATCATCTGTTACTTCCTGGAAATTCTGATGGACAATCTTTTCCCGCGGGTTACGTGGAAGATGACGGTGAAAAGCCTGTGGATCGCAACGATTATTCTCGGTGTCGCAAACATTGCGGTACTTGGTATTCTCGGAGGTGGAATGATATGAGTTCGGCAGGAAAATCCCCCTGGCTGCTGCACTATAATGCATCCAGCTGTAACGGATGTGATATTGAAATTCTCGCAGCCCTGACGCCGCTGTACGATGTGGAGCGGTTCGGTATTATTAATACCGGCAATCCGGCACACGCAGATATATTTGTGGTGACCGGCGGGGTAAACGAGCAGAATAAGGAAGTTCTGAAAAATCTGTATGATCAGATCCCTGACCCGAAGGTGGTTATTGCCGTCGGCATCTGTGCTTCGTCCGGCGGGGTATTCCGCGACTGTTACAATGTCTCCGGCGGTGTTGATACGATTATCCCGGTGGATGTCTATGTGCCCGGCTGTTCGGTACGACCGGAGGCATTGATTGAGGGAGTGGTAAAGGCGATCGGGGTACTGGAGAAAAAACGTGCGGCACTGGATGCCGGAGGACGAGTATGACGATGGAAATTATTCCCGCATCCCCTGCGGGTATTCAGAAGGTTGCAGCCGATATGAAGGCTGAGGGGCGCCGGCTGGTGGTAATTACCTGTACTGCGGCGGAAACAGAGTATGACCTTACGTACTCCTTTGATCTGAACAATGATCTGAAACATTACCGGATGACGGTTCCAGAGGGAACGGTCATCCCTTCAATCGGGGCGTCCTACGGCGGGGCGTTTGTCTACGAAAACGAGATCCATGATCTGTACGGATTTACGTTTGAGGGAATGACGATCGATTTCCAGGGAACGTTTATCAGAACGACGGTGCCGTTCCCGTTCAAAAAGAAGGAGACACCGGCTCCGACGGTGACGAAGGTGTCCAGGGAGGATAAATCATGACCGGGAAGCGAACTGTTGTTCCGTTCGGACCGCAGCATCCGGTGCTGCCCGAACCGATTCATCTGGATCTTGTGATTGAGGATGAACATGTCGTAGAGGCAATTCCGTCGATAGGCTATGTTCACCGGGGTCTTGAGAGTCTGGTGGACCGCCGCGAGTATGCGGATTTTGTGTATCTGGCGGAGCGTATCTGCGGTATCTGCAGTTTTACGCACTCGTCGACATTTTGTCAGGGTGTGGAAGGTCTGATGGGTATTGAGATTCCGGAACGTGCCAACTATCTGCGGACGATGTGGGGCGAGTATTCGCGTATCCACAGTCACCTTCTCTGGCTCGGGTTGTTTGCGGATGCTCTCGGGTTTGAGAGTCTGTTCTACAATGCCTGGAAGATCCGGGAGTCGATTCTGAATGAGCTGGAGGCGACGACCGGCGGCAGGGTGATTCAGGGCGTCTGTAAGGTGGGGGGTGTCCGCCGTGATGTCTCCAATGCGTTTCTGGCTGAGATGGACACACGGCTTGAGACCATTGAGGATGAGATGCATGAGATGGCGAATGTGTTTCTGAATGATTATACGCTGAAGAAGCGGCTGGTCGGGAAAGGGATTCTCAAGCCGGATGATGCCTACGCCCTTGGCGCGGTCGGGCCGGTTGCCCGCGGGTCCGGTCTGGCGATGGATGTCCGGACGTCAGAGTATCTGGCGTATGCGGATCTCGGGTTCAAGCCGGTGACCGCCGACGGCTGTGACGGTTACGCACGCTGTGAGGTACGGTGTAAGGAGTTGTTCCAGTCGGCGGAGATTATTCACCGCGTCATTGCTGCAATGCCGGACGGTGACGTTGCCGTGCCGGTGAAAGGAAATCCGGACGGCGAGTACTTCAGCAGGTCCGAGCAGCCCCGGGGTGAAGTGGTCCACTATCTCCGCGGGAACGGTACGAAATATCTTACCCAGTTCCGCGTGCGGACGCCGACGCTGACAAATGTTCCGTCACTGGTGGCGATGCTTGCCGGTGCGGAGCTTGCGGATGTGCCGCAGATTGTGCTGACGATTGATCCCTGTATCGGGTGTATGGAGAGGTGAGTGTGCGATGAAGATGCTCAAGACTGTTCTGAAGCAGTTTACCCACAAGCCGGTGACGACGATGTTTCCGGCAGAGCCGGCGAAACATTTTGAGGGGACACGCGGCCACATTGTTTTTGATCCGTCAAAGTGTACGTCGTGTACGATCTGTATGAAACGCTGTCCTTCGCAGGCGATTGTCGTGGACCGGGCGGCGAAGACCTGGACGATTGACCGGTTCCGCTGTGTTATCTGCAGTCAGTGTGTGGAGCTGTGTAAATTTGGCGGTTTGTCGCTTTCCTATGAGTACTCGAAGTCGGCGACGCCGGATGAACGCGGTAAGGAGAGCCATGAGATCACGTATGTGAAGCCGGAAAAGCCGAAGAAAGATCTGGAAACCTAATTTTTTATTCTTTATCTCTGCTGTTACACGGGACAGGGACGGTGACTCCCGACTCTTTTTGTGTCCGGACATTATATCACAAAACAGATTATGCCAAAGCACCAACGCGAAAGGTAATGGGAGAACGGTACTGGGAAGTTGATGCAATACGGGGACTCGCCCTTGCCGGTATGATCGTGTTCCATCTCATCTCACTGATGGTCATTCTTCATATGACGATTACCACGGATGTCTACCTCTATCTCTGCCAGTATATTCATCTGGGAACCAGTATCTTCGTTCTCATTTCCGGTGTTGCACTCGTTCTCCGTCATGGAAGGATGGAAGGGAAACCAAAAAAGGAGTATTATCGTGCTATCGCCAAGCGGGGGTTACAGGTTTTCCTCATAGGTCTTGCGATTGCAGTTGTCGGATCCATCCTCATCTACTTCATTGTCGGGGACGGGCGCTATATGTTCTTTAATTTTTTGCAGATGATGGGGGTCTCGATGATCCTCAGTATTCCGTTCCTGCGGTTTGGCAAATGGAATATTATTCCTGCTGTTCTCTGTATCCTCCTCGGATTCTTTCTGGAAACGGTCCGGGGTCCGTTGTGGCTGATGGTCTTCGGGATTCTTCCGGGGGATTACTATCCGCGTGATTTCTTCCCGATTTTTCCCTGGCTTGGTATCATGCTTCTCGGGATAGCTATCGGAGCGGTTGTATATCCCGGAGGAAAACGCAAGTTTACGATTGCAGATCCGGGACGTATCGGGAGGATGTTTGCTTTTGTCGGGAAGTATCCTCTGGAGATTTATCTGCTGCATATCCCGGTGCTGTTTGCCGTGCTGTGGGTGATTATGACCGTGACGCATCTGCTCGGCGTGCCGTGGGGATACCTGTGAACCGCCAGATATTTTACAGTGCAGACCAAATAGGACGGGATACGCATGGGTGAACGGTACTGGGAAGTTGACGCGATACGGGGACTGGCTCTCGTCGGTATGATTGTGTATCACTGGTTTGCCTGTATGGTCATGTTTCACATGATTGTGGAGGATGAACAGTTTCTTTCCGTATACGGGACGGTGAATATCGCATCAGCGTCATTTGTCCTCATTGCGGGAACTGCCCTAGTTCTCCGGCATGAGCGGATGAAAGGTACGACAACACGCGAGTACTACTTCTCTATCGTACAACGTGCTCTGCAGTTGTTTGTCATTGCAATGGTGATTACGGTTGCGTCCTTTCTTGGGGCGAATCTGTTCATGCATAGTGATGCTTTCATTAAATTCGGTTTCCTGCATATGCTCAGTATCTCAATGCTGCTTTCCATTCCTTTTCTGCGGTTCGGGAAATGGAATATCATCCCGGGTCTGATCGTTATTCTTATCGGATTGTTCATTGTTCCGCAGTTTGCCGATCCCGGATGGCTCTATCCCCTGGGAATTCACGGAGGAGATTTCATGGACTTTACGCAGGACTATTTCCCGATTTTCCCGTGGTTTGGGGTGATGCTGTTCGGGATTGGTATCGGGGCAGTTGTATATCCTGAGGGGAAGAGACGGTTTTCCATTCGGAATCCGGGACCTGCGGGGAAATTCTTTGCACGAATCGGGCATGGGAATGTAACGCTGCTGGTATACCTGATTCACATTCCGATCATCTTTATTCTCCTGTGGCTTATCAGTCTTGTCACGGGAATCGGATATCTGTGAATAGAAAACGTACACCTTTTTTCGTCGGGATGCAGCAATGACAGCCTATCAATTGTGCCCCCAATAAAATCACGAGAAGAGAAGACGGGCATATTTTACAATACTGCATGATCCGTCAGTAAATGTCGCTTCAATAATCACGAACTGTGTTCCGGATACATCTGAGGCAAGATTATGGAAAATAACTGCAGTCCCGGGGAGAAGATGATCACGGGTCATAGCCGAGGCACGGTTTGTTTTCCCCTCGATATATGCGTGCAGAGAGCGAATACGCTGAGCACTCTCGGACTCAAACACAACCACAACAATATCATTGCCGGAAACCTGAACTGACATCTCCACATCATTGGTTTGCTGAACCATCTGATCCAAAACAACAAACCACAGAAACACAGCGGCGAGAATTATGCAGACAAAAATAAGAATTTTTATCGCGGGACGGGATAGAAGAGAGGTGAAAGAAGCGCCATTTTGAAATTCGGACTCTTTCTTATCTGTCATAGTACCCCTTACCATTCGGATAGATAACTAGTATGGCAGAAGTCGTATATAAATGTGATTGTGAATTTTTCAATGTATGTATGTATGTATGTATGTATGTATGTATGTATGTATGTATGTATGTATGTATGTATGTATGTATGTATGTATGTATGCTTTAAATTATCCCCTCCACACATAGACAAACACGATACGGACAAATCCCGCATATCTGGAGAATATTACAGGAATATAGAAAACAGCCCCATATACACCTTTCGCATTCCACCCTGGAAAGCAACATAATTCTCTCCGGACGACCAACAGATATCAGACAGATGAAAATCGACATTATTCACTCAACCACCGATATCGCAGGAGTTAATCTCCGAACAGCAATGGACCGGCTGATACAAACTGCACCTGAGAACGGCTGGCCGCTGCTGAATACACATGAAGTAACCTTCCATGTCATCCACGACAGGATCATCAACGCCACCGACGCCGCGACCAGTCCTGATGCAGAACTCATCATCTTTCTCGCACGTCATGCAAGCGTACATCCGGTCCCGGTACTTACCGTCCATCCGGCAGGAAACTACACAACCGCAGACCTTGGCGGAAATCCGGGAGAGCTCGGGTATGCGGCACCTGCCTGGATGCGGGCGGTCCTTCGCAATCACCAGAAATATGCACCGGAAGGATATCGTGTATCCTATGAAATTACCCACCATGGACCGACAAACATCCATGCACCCTACTTCTTTGTTGAAGTCGGCAGTACCGAGACCGAGTGGCGCGACACCGCAGCAGTAGAAGCAGCGGCAAAAAGTGTTCTCATGGCATCACCATCCGCTGATGATCAGATACTCCCCCTCATCGGATTCGGCGGCACGCACTATGCCGCACGCCAGACCGCCATTGCCCTTGAGACCAACGGGGCGTTCGGACATATGATGCATACCCGAAACGTTGCTGCAGTTGATGAGGCAATGATCCGGCAGATGATCGAAAAAAGCGGAGCCATCGCCGCGCATATCGATAAAAAGGCACTTTCCAAACAGGAAAATCACCATTTGGAGGGAATTCTTGCAAAAATCGGGGTACCTGAACTCACCGAAGGGGATCTGCATAAACTTCTGCACATGTCCTGGCCAACCTGGAAAAAGTTCACAAAACTCGCAGCGGAAACAGACAGTGAACTCAAACTATTTCCTCATGGAACGATTCAGGACGGAGAGCCAACAGTACTGGAACTTCCGGAAGACCTGTTCACCACGGCATTTTCCGGAAATGAAGACGCCCTTTTCCAAAAACTCGACGATATCGGAAACGTCTTTCACGCAACCAGCAGAAGCGGGAAACTCCTCCCCCTCCTCTTCACCACAACCGGCGACCGCAGGAAAATAGCAGGTGATTTAATAGCCTTATCTGTCCAACAAATAACACGTACAAAGGGTACCACGGTGGAAGGGAATCGCATTACCATAACCCGCCGGCAGTTTGAGCCCGGGCTCGCGCGCACGCTTGGACTCAGGTCCGGACCGCTGTATGGGAAGCTCGCTGCAGGAGAATCTGTAACGCTTCCCGACGGCAGGACCATAACGCCGGATATGGTCACCACAACGACTCAGTCCACCATCCATATCCCGGGATTGGAGAATTACTCATGAGATCAATCGTAGAAGAAGCACTATCACGTAAGCGGTTTGAAGAAACTGCCCGCGACAACAGCGCAGTCTCCGCAATATATGACGCAGAGGACGAAGTGGAAATGGTTCCGGAACCGGCGCCCGAGCCGGTACGAACTGTTCCAACTCCCGCACCAAAACCAACAATTGAACCAGTCCGGGCAAAGCCTGACATTGACTTTTCCAGCCAGTACAAATACACTGCACCGGCAAAAAACCACACCGACGATGACGATGAGTTCGATGACATTCTGGAATCACTCAAAACCAAAATCACCGTAGTCGGCTGCGGCGGCGGGGGATCCAACACCGTCGCACGTATCTTCGAAGAAGGTGTGGAGGGAGCAGAGATCATCGCACTCAACACTGATGCCCAGCATCTCTCGATGCTTCGCGGCCGCGTCGGCAAACGCATTCTCATCGGCCGCCAGACCACGAAGGGTCTCGGTGCAGGCGCAATGCCCCAGCGCGGAGAAGAGGCAGCGGTGGAAAGTGAAGATGCAATCCGTCAGGCAATCTCGGGCAGCAACATGGTATTCGTCACCGCAGGCCTTGGGGGAGGAACCGGAACCGGCAGTGCCCCGATCGTTGCAAAAGTTGCAAAAGAGATCGGTGCCTTAACCATTGCAATCGTCACCCTGCCGTTTACCAGTGAAAGCGCAACCCGTATGGAGAATGCGGAGATTGGTCTCGAACGCCTCCGGGAAGTTGCGGATACGGTCATCGTTATCCCAAACGACCGGATTCTGGAAGTCGTACCACGCCTCCCGCTCGCCCAGGCCTTCAAAGTTGCCGACGAAGTTCTCATGCGTGCAGTAAAAGGAATTACCGAACTCATCACCCTGCCGGGTCTTGTTAATCTTGACTTCGCCGATGTCCGGACCGTTATGGAACAGGGCGGCATTGCCATGATCGGTATGGGCGAGTCCGACAGCGAAGACAAAGCGGTGGACTCCATCAAGAAGGCCCTCAGGTCCCCGCTGCTGGACGTTGACATTACCGGAGCGACCGCAGCCCTCATCAACGTTATCGGCGGCTCCGACATGACCATGTTCGAAGCGGAAGGCGTCGTTCAGGAAGTATACCAGCGGATTGATCCCGGAGCACGGATCATCTGGGGTGTTCAGGTTGACCCGCAGATGGAAGGCCGCATGCGGACAATGCTGATCGTAACAGGTGTTCAGTCACCACAGATTTATGGTAAGCAGGAACAAACATATACGGCACCGCAGTCCGGTCAGATTCAGAGGTCAAAGTTTGAGATTGACTTCCTGAGGTGAACTAACAATGGCAGACGAAGAAATAAATACCAATACCACCCCCGCCGCAGAAAAGCAGCCGAAAAACAAGAAAGCGGATGATAAAAAATCCTCTGCGACTGCCGGCGTGAAGATGCCGGAGGTAAACAAAGCAAACATCTCCGAATTCTTTCGCAAGTACCTGCGTGTCTTAAAACTCGCACGCAGACCGACAAAAGACGAATTCTTTAAGATCTCTGCCGTTGCAGCAGCCGGTATCGCAGTAATCGGCGTGCTGGGGTTCATCATCTACCTGATCTTCCATTACCTCCTCCCATAAGATACTATGACTGTATCAGAATTTGGCAACCATTACTACGCGATTAAGACGACCTCAAAGCATGAGCGGACCGTTGCAGACAACATCCGTGACGCGATTGAGAACAATATGACCGACGTCGTTGTAACTGCAGTAGTTGTTCCGGAGGAACTCAAAGGATACGTCATAGTAGAGAGTCCCGAGGAACACGCAAGAATAGAGGAACTGGTAGAGACAGTCGCGCATGCGCGTACGGTCATACCGGGAGAGACCTCAATTACCGAGATCCAGCATTACCTTGTTCCCAAACCGGCAGTTTCCGGTATTGATGAAGGAACGATTGTTGAGCTGATTGCAGGACCCTTCAAAGGTGAGAAAGCTGTGGTCAAGCGCGTCGACCACACCAAAGAAGAGATCACCGTTGAACTCTACGAATCCATTGTTCCAATCCCGATCACCGTGCGCGGGGATAATGTCCGCGTGATTGATCGGAATCACGACTAATCCCCCAATCTTTTTTTCGAGTGTGTCAAATGGACAGACATCTTCTAGTGTACCCTCTCCTGGTTTTTGCCGGGGGCAGCTGCTACGGCATTCTCGCAACGATAGTGAAACTTGCCTATGCTGAAGGGTTTACGTTTGCAGATGTTGTGGTCAGTCAGTATTTCTCAGGATGGATTATCCTTGGAATCTGTGCGATTGTCTTTGCGGCGCTGAAAAGGAAATCCTCTGCGAAAGTTCCAAAGAGACGGTCCCAGAATCTCCGGCGACGGATACTGCTGATGCTTCTTACGGGAGCTGCAACCTGTTCGGTCTGTTTGTTGTATTATCTCTCTCTTGAAACAACGCCCGCGTCCATTGGTGTTGTTCTGCTGTTTCAGTTTGTGTGGATCGGCGTCATTCTCGAAAGTATTGCAGAGCGAAGACTCCCCTCGAAAACATCGCTGATTGCTGTAGGAATTCTTTTGTTCGGTACGGTCCTTGCCGGAGGGGCGATCGGAACAGAAGTATCCCTGACGGCCACTGGTGTCTGCGCGGGCCTCCTCTCCGCACTGATGTATGCGGTATTTATCTATCTCAGCGGTCATGTCGAGCCGGGGATGCATCCGGTTAACCGGAGCTTTTGCATTGTGAGCTGCGCTCTGTTTGTTCTCGTTTGTGTGCTGTCTCCGGGGTATTTTACCGACGGCACGGTCGTTTCGGAGATCTGGATATACGGCGCTCTGCTGGGACTGTTCGGGGCATGTCTGCCGGTTTTGCTCTATGCAATCGGCATTCCGAAGATTACTACCGGCGCTGCAACGATTCTCGGATCCGCGGAGCTGCCGGTCGCCATTCTGATGTCAGTCCTTGTGCTGCACGAGGCGGTGTCCTGGATACAGTGGCTGGGTGTTGTCTGTATCTTTCTGGGAATTGCCTACCCTTACCTGTCCTGCCGTGAGAGGATCCGCCAGTAGATTTATGTTCTCATACGTCGACCTTATTGAACCAATGTTGGGCAGATCTTCGGATCTGTACTGACATACGGTGATACAATGGCAGAAACTGTCGAGGTACTGGTACCTGGCGGTAGAGCAACTGCAGGACCACCACTTGGTCCGGCACTGGGTCCCCTTGGGATCAACGTGAAAGCAGTCGTTGATGATATCAACAAGAAGACTGCTGAGTTCAACGGCATGTCTGTTCCGGTAACGGTTACAGTCGATGACAAGAAGAACGTCACGTTAACTGTTGGTATTCCTCCGACAACCGCACTTGTAATGAAGGAAGCGGGAGTCGAGAAGGGATCCGGCACTCCAAACACTCAGGCAGTTGGTAATCTGCCGCTTGAAGCTGCCATTCGCATTGCAAAGATGAAGATGGAGAGCATGCTTTCCTATGACCTCAAGAATGCGGTCAAGGAAGTCATGGGCACCTGCGTTTCCGTTGGTGTGACCATCGATGGCAAGTCGGCAAAAGCCGCAATTGCCGCAGTCAATGCAGGCGAGTACGACGCACAGCTTGCATAAGCTCTGATGTCCGGCTTCAAACGGGTAGCGGGTGAAACACCCCGCGAAAATGTACAGTTGTAGAGAACAATCATAGGAGATCGGGCAAAACACCGGTCGAAAACTATGGAGGCTTCATCAAATGGTTGACAAGACCCAAATTATCAGCGCTGTTACGGCAGCAATGGAGCAGGCGCCCAAGAGGAAGTTCCAGGAGAGTATTGATATTACTATCAATCTCAAGCACGTGGACATGGCGCAGCCCAAAAACCGTATTGATGAGACGATTCTTCTGCCACAGGCAATGGGCGTCAAAAAGATCGCTGTCTTGGGTAAGGGAGACATTGTGTCCCAGGCTCGCAACGCGGGTGTCGATATTATTATCGGCCCTGAGGAGATTGAGCGTCTGGGTGGTGCCCCGCGTGAGGCACGTAAACTCGCAGGTCAGTATGACTACTTCCTTGCAGAGACTGCGGTCATGCCACTTGTTGGTCGCTGGCTCGGTCAGAGACTCGGTCCCCGCGGCAAGATGCCGCAGCCGATTCCGATGGGTCAGGACATTACTCCGATCGTTGAGCGTCTTCGGAACTCCGTCAAAATCCGGTCAAAGGACAGACTGAATATGTCTGTAAAGATCGGTAACACCTCTATGGGTGCTGACGCAGTATCCGAAAACGTTGATGCGGTCCTGAAAAGAGTAATTGGAAGACTCGAAAACGGCGAACTGAATGTTCGTTCCGTCTACGTCAAGACAACGATGGGTCCCGCAGTGAAGGTGATGTGAACATGGCAATTTATACCCACCACCTCCCCGCGTGGAAACGCGAAGAAGTTGAAGAAATTGTGGAGAATGCCGGCAAGCATGAGCTTGTTGGTCTGGTTGATGTTTACGGGATTCCCGCAAAACAGTTCCAGCAGATCCGCAGAAACCTGCACGGCAGTGCAGTTGTAAAGGTTGCAAGAAACACGCTTGTTGAGCATGCGTTCAATGAGCTTGGCGGCCACTTCATTGACCTCAACGATCATGTAAGTGAGCATTCTGCACTGATCTTTGCCGACGGTAACCCGTTCAAACTCTTTAAGTCCCTTGAAGAGACGAAGACGAAACGTACTGCAAAAGCTGGCGAGATCACACCGGAGGACATTGTTGTCCCCGCAGGACCGACAACTTTCAAGCCCGGACCAATCGTTGGAGAACTCCAGCAGGCAGGTATCCCGGCAGCTATCGACGGCGGTAAGGTCAAGATTAAAGAGACCAAGACCGTTGTAAAGGCTGGCGAGGCTATCAACAAGAAACAGGCCGATGTTCTGGCAAAGCTTGATATCAAGCCGATGCCCGTCGGTTTATCGCTTCTCGCCGTCTGCTACGAAGGCGAGATTTATCTGCCGGAAGTTCTGTCTATTGACGACGAGGCATACAAAGCACAGATCACTCTTGCAGCACAGCAGGTGTTCAACCTTGCAGTCAACGCTGCAATCCCGACCTCATGTCCGTTTGTTACTGAGGCTCAGATTGCAAAGGCTGTCCGTGAGGCACGCAACCTTGGTGTGGAGGCCCCGATCTATGAGAAGGGTGTCATTGAGATGATCATCAGCAAGGCATACAGACAAGCAAACGCCCTGAAGGCATAATTTATCATACAAATAGGTGAAGTTAAAATGGAGTACATTTACGCAGCTCTGTTAGTTCACTCCGCAGACAAAACTGTGGATGAAGAATCGGTTAAGGCAGTTCTCTCTGCCGCAGGTATCGCAGTTGACGACTCCCGTGTAAAGGCCCTTATCGCAGCCCTTGACGGTGTCGACATCGAGGAAGCAATCTCCAAGGCAGCAGCAGCACCGGTTGCAGTTGCAGCAGCACCGGGCGCAGCAGCACCGGCAGCAGCCGCAGCAGCAGAAGAGGCAGCAGCACCGGAAGAGAACAAGGAAGAGGAAGAGGAGAACGCCATGGCAGGCCTTGGCGCACTCTTCGGATAAATTTCGATTCCGTTCTCAGATACGAGGTATATCGAAAGATGCCGCGGCAGTTTACTGCTGCGGCATTATCCATATTTTCCTGAAAAATCTGTTTTGTCTCTTTTCCTGAAGAACGTTCAGGGTTTTTACACGAGTATCCCGAAGACCAGCGCGTCGGTCACTTTATCCCCCAGAACGGAGAACAGGAGTATCACAATCAGTGTGGTAGAAAAATGAATTTCCTGAAAAATATCGGAGCAGTACTGCTGGTGTTTGCTGTCCTTATCACTGCAGCCGGGTGTGTTGCGCCTCCGTCGGAGGAAAATACAAAGGCAGGGTGGATTGTATCTGACATTGCCGGCAGTGTTACTGCTGATATGAACATCAGCGTAAAAGACGATTTCCACGCCGCGGTCAACAAAGACTGGCTGTCTTCCTCAACAATTCCGTCCGACAAACCACAAATATCCACTTTTACGGATCGGGGGGATGAAGTCACAGAGGAGATCCTCATACTGCTGAACGACAAGACCCAGACGAGTCATGAGGCAAAACTGGCGCAGCAGATGTATCATGACTATATTGATATGGATACCCGCAATGCGCTCGGGATGACACCGGTTCTCCCGCTCGTTGCGGATATCCAAAACATCAAAACACTGGCTGACCTTACTGCATACCTCACGAGTGATACAGATAAAATCGCCGGGGTTCCGATGACGATAGCGGTCATGTCCGACTTCAAAAACAGTACGCAGAATGCGGTCTATATCGGTGCACCGACACTGTCGCTAAAGGATATGGATGAGTACCGCAACATAACTCCATCGGGAGAACGTCAGAAAGCCGCAAAGGCGGTTGCATTCCAAAAACTTCTTGTACGGGCAGGCTACACCGAAGAGGAAACCGCGAAGACACTGGAGGCATTCTCCAAACTGGAGAGTGATATCGCATCAGTCTGTGACGGTTCATCCGCATCACTGGTGCCGGGATATCAGGATAAAATCTATAATCCGGTATCTACCCGGGAACTGAAGGAGCTTTCCCCCGTGTTTCCGATAACAGAGTTCCTTCAGCCGTACACCGATGCAGGCGTTGACCGGTTCATTTTGGCCGAGTACGACTGGCTTGCCAAGATGAATGAACTCTATACTGAGGAAAATGTTGAAGGGTTCAAAGCGCTTCTGCTCTACGATACCCTGCTGGACAGTGTATTGATACTGGATCAGGAGTGTATGGATATCTGGGAGGAGTACGTGAGCTCGGTGACCGGGAGCAGTCTCCACATTGATCTGAATCAGACCGCCTACGAAAAGACCAGCAATTTACTGACCATGGCAGTCGGAAAGATGTATGCAGACGCATATGTGCAGCCCAAAACCAAACAGGAGGTGGAGGCTCTCATCACAAAAGTTGTTTCGGTCTACCGGACACGTCTGCAAAATACGTCGTGGCTCGGAGAGGAGACCCGGAATAAAGCCATTGAGAAGCTTGATGCCCTGAAGGTCCGTGTGGCCTATCCCGACGACTGGTCTTTGTATGATTATACGGATATCACCCTCAAATCCAAAGAGGAAGGGGGAAGCCTGCTCGGGAATATCATGGCAGTCACGGAAAAGAACTGGAAACAGAGCATTAAGAAGGCTGTTACAGAAATTGACAGTAATATGTGGCTGACGGCGCAGGCACCCCCGCAAACGGTCAACGCAATCTATTACTACCCGGACAACTCCATCAACATCCCGGCAGGTATTCTGGGAGGGGACTTCTATGATCCAAAAGCTTCCGAGGAAAAAATGATGAGTACTATCGGTATGATCATCGCGCACGAAATCACCCACGGATTTGATACGGGCGGCAGCCAGTTTGATAAGGACGGGAACCTCAAAAACTGGTGGACACCCGAAGACAGGGCAGCGTTTGAAAACCGTACTGCAAAGGTTGCCGGGTACTTCGATCGGTTTGAGGTAGAGCCGGGTGTCTTTGTGAACGGTCAGAGAACAATCGGAGAGACTGTGGCGGATCTGGGAGGGCTTTCCTGTATGATGGAGATTGCAGCAGGTATGGAAAACTTCGACTATGAAGCATTCTTTACCGGCTATGCAGGCCTCTGGAAAGTACAGGAGTACCCGAATATTCTTGAGATGCTGACCCGGACTGATGCCCACCCACCGGGATATCTGCGTACGAATGCGATTGTACAACAGGTTCAGGAGTTCTACGATACGTTCGGGGTGACGGAGAAAGACGGGATGTACCTTGCACCGGAAGACCGGTTTGCAGTCTGGTAAAAAATTCTTTTTTTGTCTCGGTGCTGCTGCAGTTTTTTCGGATTACATCAGCACGAGTGTTTCATTTTCGATATCCGAGTTGCCTTTCCGTGTTTCGACCGGAATCGTGGACAGGGTTTCCAGTACTTCAAGATCATCCAGCAGATCACGCCGGTCGTAGAGGTAAAACTCGACCGGTTTCCACAGTGCGACCCAGCCGATGATGACAAAACTCTGGGCGAATGCGAGGTTAATATCATTGTCTGCAAAGATGCGGGTGAATACACTGCTGACCACGAGACAGATGACAAGGAAGATCAGGCCGCGGATAAGATACCGTTTGCCCCGCCACATGGCGAACTCGTACTTTCGTTTTTCATGATGCAGCCGGTAGGCGAAGTTCGCCGAAACCGCACGTTCCATGTTGTTCCGGGTAATGCTGTTCTGGTAGAGGTTCGGGCTGAGATACAATACGACCTTCGCCCGCTGCCGTTCTTCGGGTGTCAGGTCTTCTACGGCGTTGCGGATGTAGGTTTCCGTGTCTTCATCCAGATCCTTTTCCTCCTCCGGGGAGGGGTCAAGCAGGTTATAGAACTGATCCGTACTGCTGATGTGGACGTCGATCAGGATTGAGCCGTTTTCTTCGGCAAAGGTCGGGGTCTGCGTTTTTGCAGGAGTGTTCATAATTTTCCTTCTTTGGAGAGGATTCCCGCGGTTACTACCTGACCGCAAGATATACAGCCGTCACCAAAGGGGTAACGGGGATTGATGATGCAGGGAATTTCGGCTGCGGCAAGGTCGGCGATGATGGTTTCCCGAATGGTCCGGTTGATGGCAACGCCGCCGGAGAGTGCGGCGGTCCGGATGCCGGTCCGTTCCGCAGACCGGACGGCAAGTTCTGCGATGCCTTTTGCGAGGGCGGTCTGGATGGAGGCGGCGATGTCGCCCGTCGGGACGCCGGCGATGAGCATTGCGCGGCCTTCTCTGAGGAGGTCTGAGGTCATCAGGACATCAGAACCTCCGGAACCTGCGGTGATGTGTATTTTCATCGGCTGCGGGGTGCCGCGGGCGGCCCGGGCTTCGAGTACCATGGACGGTTCACCGTCATAGGTACGTTCGCGGCAGATGCCGAGAAGCGCCGCCGCTGCGTCCAGAACCCGGCCTGTCGATGTTGTCTCCGGGCAGTTGAACCGTTTTGCGGTCTGCTGGGCAAGTACACGCAGCGATACTGCGTCCCAGCCGCGTTCTGCAAGTATGTCCCGTGTCGCGTCGTCCGGGAGGATGCCGTAGAGCATGCGTTCCGGGAATTTTGTTGCAAGGTCGCCGCCCGGCATGAGAACACTCTCCAGGTGTCCGGTACGGGTGTAGCCGGTGCCGGGCGAGCCGGTGAGTATTTCCCCGCCCCAGATGGTGGCATCGTCACCGTATCCGACACCGTCGATGGCGATACCGACGACGTTTTCCGTGGTTACGGAGGCGATGTGTGCCCGGTGATGCTGGACCGGGCAGAGAGTGGCATCATACTGTTCTGCAAGTTCATGGGCGAGACGGGTGCTGAGGAACTGCGGATGGAGGTCATGTGCGATGATTGCCGGACGGGAGCCGGTGAGGCTGGTGAGTTTTGTGATTGTTTCTTTCAGGTATGCAACGGTCGGAGGGTTGCGGATGTTGCCAATATGCGGGGATGTTACGAGGAAACCGTCTTTGTAGATGGTGGCGTTGGCGTTGAGTTCGGGGCCGACGCCGAGAATTTGTGTGGGTCCCAGATCCATGGCGGTTCGCAGGGGTGCAAGGCCCCGGGAGAGCCGGATCAGGTATCCGTCGCGGACGACGGAGTCGTCGCACCGGTTGACGATCTGCCGGTTATGGGTCAGGATGAACTCGGCAATGTTTCCCATCCGTTCGATGATGTAGGAGGTTTCGGTGATCATCGGGGTTCCCGGCGCGTTTGCACTGGTCATGACGAGCAGCGGGTGCCGGAGGTGCTGGAACAGGAGGTGGTGCAGGCCGGTGTAGGGGAGCATGACGCCGAGGTTGTGCAGTTCCGAGAGGTCAGGGTGGGAGTCGGGGTCGCGTTTGTCCAGAATCATGATCGGATGAACCGGTCCGGTCAGGAGTTCCCGGTCGGCTTCGCTTCCGGGTACGACGTAGTCTTTGAGGGTTTCCGGCTGCATCATGACGGCAAGCGACTGATGCGGTCTGCCGAGGAGTGTTTTGAGGCGGTTTGCGGATTCTTCGATGCAGCAGATATGAAATCCGCCAATGCCGCGAATGGCGATGATGGAGCCGTTGTCGAGCAGTTGTGCGGCGGCGATGACGGGGTCGTCTGCCGGAACGGGTGTTCCGGTGCCGGTCAGGAGGGAGAGGGCAGGGCCGCAGGCGCTGCAGGCGATGGTCTGGGCGTGATGTCTGCGGTTTTCCGGGTTATGGTAATCGGTGCGGCAGTCGGGACAGGGAGGGTAGGGTTCCATGGAGGTTCGTTCCCGATCGTAGGGGACGGAGTGGATGATGCTGTACCGCGGGCCGCAGTCGGTACAGGATGTGGCCCAGTATCCGTAGTACCGGCTTGCCGGGTTGAGGATGTCGGTAAGGCATTTGTCGCAGGTGGCGATGTCAGCCGGAATACAGCCGGACCGCGCACCGTCTCTGCTGGGCAGAATTTCGAAGGTGTCCGGAACAGAGGTGTTGTCCGGAAGCGGCTGGATGCTTACGGAGTCGATGACCGACATCTTGGGGCCCGTTGAGACGGTGTTGCAGAACTCCTGAAATTGGTCACCGCAGGCGATAATTTCTACTTCGCTGCCGTGATTGATCACTGTTCCACGGATGCCGAACCGTACAGCTGCTGCGTAGACGAACGGACGAAATCCGACGCCCTGGACGATTCCGCGTACAATGATTCTGCCGCAATGCATTTTAAACTCAAAAACCATTATGGACTCACAGAGGATATAAAGTGTTGCCAAACCGCACGGACTTTTTGGTGCGAGTTGCCCGGACCCAACGCGAGAATTAATGCGGAGCGGCGGACAATATATGTGTAGAGTTTCTGCACGAGATAACCAGGAGTATATGATATGCCAGATGATCCGCTAGCTAATATCCTGAGAAGCAAACGTGAGACGACGCGCTTTCAGGTCCTCGTAGAAGTTGCAGAACACCAGCCGTCGGTTCGCCAGCAGGAGATTGCGGAGAAGCTCGGGGTTACGCCGCAGGCAATTTCCGAGTATGTACGTGATCTTGCTGAGGACGGGTATGTGAGTGCGGAGGGACGCGGACGGTATTATGTGACGCATAAAGGCGTTGAGTGGGTTTTAAATAATGCTGAGATTCTTGAGGCATATGCCCGCCATGTGCGCCGCGATATTATTCATCAGGTGGCGACGTGGGCGGCAATTGCGGATTCTGATCTGAAAGCCGGGGATTCGGTTGGTGTGTATATGAAGGACGGGTGGCTGTATGCGGGACGGCAGCCGCAGACGGCGATGGGTATGATTGTTGCGGATGCGAAGGCGGGGATGGATGTTGGTGTTGCACGGCTTGCGGGTATTATTGAGCATACGGAGGGTAAGATTGAGGTTGCGAAGGTTCCGCGGATTGAACGCGGGGGGTCGAAGATGATTTCTCATGAGAAGCTTCTGCCGCTGGTGAAGAAGGCGGATGTTGTGGGAGCGGTGGGTCTGGAGGCGTATCTTGCGCTGAAACGCGTGAATGTTACGCCGGATATGTTTTTCGGAGCGCGGGAAGGGGTGATTGAGGCGGCATTCCACGGAATGCACTGTCTGATGCTTATTGTGGATGAGGAGTTTACGGATTTCCTCAAGCGGCTGGAGACGGCGGGCCTCTCCTATACGATACATGAACTGGTGAGTTAATACGTGGTAACGGTTGTTCAGCCCTATAAAAAAGGGTACAAAGTCTATTTTTGTGATGATTCGAAAAACGGCAGGATAAAGCATATCGGTACGGTGGAGCTGGAGGAGACGTCAAAGGGGATTCGGCCTTCTGAGTTTTTTGTTCGGAGGCCGGGGACGTCGCATGCTCAGAAGACGCCGACGAAGGAGTTGATTACGGTTCTGCGGGCAAACGGGATGGTGCAGGTGACGGAGACGCTGCCGGAGTTTCAGGATTTTCTGCGGAGTATGCAGATTCCGTGGGAGAAGGTTACTCTGTGCCGGACGTGCATGTTTGATGACCGGCTGACGCCGCTTACGGAGGAGACGCGCATCCGGTGCGGTCAGGAGTTTGTGTGTCTGGATTGTGCGAAGCGTGAGCTGCGCCGGGAGCTGGCTCATATTAAGAAGCTGGGGAAGCGGACGCAGGTGCATATTGAGGAGCTGCTGGAGGAGTACCGGGATCTGGATATGGTGCTGGCGATTCTTCAGCCGGAGTCGCTGGATACGAAGAAGACGATGTTTGACCGGCTGGAGGCGCATGAGCAGACGCCGACGGAGCGGATTGAGAATCTTCCGCTGCCGCGTGAGTTTGTGGATGTCTGCGGGGTGGAGAGTCTGATGCCGGCACAGCAGCGGGCGGTTGAGGCAGGGCTTTTGTTCGGGAAGGATCTGCTGGTGGTTGCGGCTACGGCTTCGGGGAAGACGTTTATCGGTGAGATGGCGGGTCTGAAGAATTATCTGGAGAGGCGGGGACGGATGCTGTTTCTGGTGCCGCTGGTTGCTTTGGCGAATCAGAAGTATGACCGGTTTTCGCAGCGATATGCGAAGGTGGCGACGACGTCGGTGATGACGGGTGTGTCCCGGGTGAATCTGCCGGAGACGCGGCCGGTAGGGAACCGGGGGTCCGGCGGGGGGATTGTTGTGGGGACGTATGAGGGTGTGGATAATCTGCTTCGGAAGGGGGCGGGTCTGCACAATATTGGTACGGTTGTTATTGATGAGGTGCAGATGCTGGAGGATCCGGAACGCGGTCACCGGCTGGATGGTCTGATTGCCCGGCTGAAGTATGTTGCGCCGAAGGCACAGTTTTTGTATTTGTCGGCGACGATCGGGTCACCGCATCTTTTGGCGAAGAAGCTGGGGGCGATGCTTGTGTCGTATGCGGACCGGCCGGTGGCTCTGGAGCGGCATCTAATTTTTACGGAGAGGGATGCGAAGGTTCCGTATATGAAGAAGCTGGTGTTTGAGGAGTATAATAAGACGTCGTCGAAGGGGTTCCGCGGTCAGACGATTATTTTTACGAATGCCCGGAGCCGGTGTCATACGGTGGCGGAGGCGATCGGGAAGCTGGCGGCGCCGTATCATGCGGGTCTTACGTCGCAGGAGCGGCGAGCGGTTGAGCGGCAGTTTGAGGAGGGGAAGCTTGCGTGTGTGGTGACGACTGCGGCACTTGCGGCGGGTGTGGATTTTCCGGCGTCACAGGT
Source organism: Methanobacteriota archaeon (assembly GCA_023396065.1). GTDB lineage: Archaea > Halobacteriota > Methanomicrobia > Methanomicrobiales > Methanocorpusculaceae > Methanocorpusculum. The sequence goes on along the minus strand of JAEWXF010000033.1, from coordinate 2,803 downwards.
TATTTTTGATGCGCTTGCGATGGGTATTAACTGGCTGACGGTTCAGGAGTTTCATCAGATGATGGGACGTGCGGGGCGGCCGGATTATCATGATCTGGGACGTGTGGTGATTCTGGCGGAGCCGGGGGCTTCGTATTCGCGGGATACGAAGCTGACTGAGGAGGAGGTGGCAATCCGTCTTCTGAAGGGTGAGATGGAGGAGGTTGCGCCGGTGTATGAGATTGAGGAGACGTCGGAGGAGTTTGCGGCGAATGCGATTGTCTGCCGCGGCCGGGAGGCGGATATTGTGCGGGTGGGGGAGCTGATGGTGGGGTGCGGGGAGGATCCGCTGCCGGAGCTTCTGCGGCATAAGCTGGTGAGGAAGAATGGCGGGGTTCTGGAGCTGTCGCCTCTTGGGCGGATTATGGCGGAGCAGTTTATCGGGATGGAGCGGCTGCTTGAGATTGAGCGGCTGGTCCGGGTTCTGGATGATCCGCTTGAGCTGATTGCGGAGCTGGAGTGTGCGGAGGAGGAGCGGGATAAGGAGAGGCGGAAAGCTGACCGGCATGCTGCGGAGAAGAAGGAGTCGGACTGGATGGCAGGGAAGCGGTCATCCACAGGAGGATCTCCGGATAAGAGGGGGAAGGCGGAGGCGCCGCCGGCATGGGTGGCGGAGAAGAGGTCTGCGAGTGCGGCGGCGAAGCGGGAGCATGAGGGTGACCGGAAGGTTCGGTCCGGGAAGGGTGAGCAGGGCCGGAAGCTGAGAGGGGAGATGCATGAGACGGAGGAGGCGGTGAAGGCACCCCGGCGGGCGACGCAGGAGGTTCAGGATCGGATTGAGCGGAAGAAGCGGGAGGCGGCGCAGTTTATTCCGGCGCCGAAGCGGCGGCGGGATGATGTGCGGGATGCGATTGAGGCGGGTGTTGATCTGCGGCGGGCCGGGAAGTATGATGATGCGCTGAAGACTCTGGGGAATTATGTTGCGGATCATCCGAGTGAGAGTCATGCGCTGACGGAGCTGGGGAAGGTGTATGATCTTCGCGGGGACCGCGATACGGCATATTCGTGTTATCAGAAGGCGGCTTCTGCGGATACGCGGAATCGTGAGGCGATTGACCGGATGAATGCGTATCTGATTGGTATTACGGTGGATATTGATACGGATGCACCGGCCGAACGACAGCCGGCAGGGGTTGTGCGGAAGAAGAAGCAGGAGTGAGGCTGTTTCTTCTATTTTTCAGAGGGGGAGGACCGGGAGGTTTGTTCCCGGTCTTTGTCTGCGGTTGTTTTGCGGGTGCGGGGGATGAGGTTCTGTTATCTTAGTTGAGTGCTGCGATGCTGTCTGCCCAGGTTTCGACGGTGGCGAGGATGGTGTCGCTTTCGTAGGAGCTGATTCTGAGGTCTTTTCTGGTGAGGTTGAGGTAGTAGAGTTCGCCAGCGGGGTCGTGGACCTTGATGCGGACGCCCCATGCGTCTTTGGTGGGGTTCTGGACAGCGTCGGTTCCTTCACCGTAGAGTGCGGCAAGGTCGGCATCGGCGACGATCCGGGCGGCGGCGGCGTTGATGACCGCCCGGGTCGGGGCGGTGACGGTGATGCTGCCGATGGTTTTTCCTTCGTTTGGTTCGATGAGCTGGATGACTGCCCGGTAGGTCTGGGAGGTGACTTCGATGCCGGGTCTGGTTTCTCCGGAGGTCTGGTAGGCGGAGGCGCCAAGGGGATTTGTGTCACCGGTGAGGGCGGTGATGACGGCGTCGTAGGTGTCGGCGGATACGATTCGGTTGGTAAAGGTGCGGGTTGCGGCCTTTACGGTGCTGGTCGGGATGAAGTCGGTTGGCATAATGGTATTTTCCCGAGAAAGGGGAGACTGGTATATTGCTATGGTATTCTATTGTCGGGGTGTTCCCCTTTCTCTGTTTATACTGTGAGACGGGAGAGAGGAACAGTGTGGAGTTTCTGCCCTGCGGGGTGGGGATTCCGTATGTTCTGAATTCTGACTTTGAGATATCTATGAAAATGGTTTCCGGGATTTTTTGAGCGTGTGAAGTTGAATTAACCGCGAATCCGCCCAAAGAATCCCATGAACCATTTTCATCGGCACGGCAAAGTCAGGTTCATTCAACTTCATACGTCCAAAGAATACCGGTAACCATTTTGATTGGGATACCAACGTCCAGGTGTTGTCCCTAAAAAGAGGTGGTGTTCGGTAAGTCCCGGGTCTCAGTAGATCCGTCAGGTGTAGGTTTTCCGCATTCAGGTGCCTACTGCTGTGTTTTTCGGTTGTTGTCTATCAAATGTTTCCAACAGAGTATACATTCATGCCTGGATGTACTACAAATGGGGTGGAAATATTTCGAATGCGGGAGATGTCCGACGGATCCTGTACTGCCCGGGTACCGAAAAAGGGAGTGATTACCGGTTGCGCCGCAGGATGAGTGCAGCGGCACCCATGCCGAGGAGAAGCCCTGCCGCAGGAATTGGTGCCTGTGTTGAGGTAGGCTGCGGTGTGGTGGTCTCCGTTCCCACCGGCACGGTTCCCGTGGGAGCGGGTGATGCGGTGGTTGTTGGTGCGGTCGGCTTCGTGGATACCGTCGGTGTTCCCGCTGTTGGGGTTGCGGTCGGGGTGGGTTTGTTCACTCCGGCTTGAGCCAGCAGTTCAAGGCCGTCGTCTGCGCCGCCGTTGTCACTGACGACCGGTGCCGGGGTCGGCGGGACGACGGGTGAGGTTTCTTCCGCGATGATGATGTCACTGTATCCCGGGGTGGTGACGTCATACTGATGCATGCCGCCGCTAACTCCGCGGTACGTGATCTGTAACAGTTCCAG
>JAEWXF010000001.1 GCA_023396065.1 Methanobacteriota archaeon | reverse complement strand
CAAAAGTTTTGGGAACATAGGGTAGAGTCCGAAGAATTCCGATCAACAGGAAATTCGCCTGCATTTATCCAGTGAGGGCGTAAACTGCGAAGATCAGACGCGGTGCGATTAGCATCGCGTCCTTCGCAGTAGCCCGAACGCAAGATAAATGCGATGAGGCGAATTTGGGATTGGCGTGGATTCGCGGTTTATTTTCTTCATAATATCAAAGTAATCCCGAAAAACATATCTAAATACGAACAAAATTTCAAACTTACGTGGGTATTCCATTTTATCTGTCAAATTCTAACATGCCAAAAAATATCTGTAACTCCAGCGGATGCAGTCCGAAACAAAGAGGAGTCTGGTGGCAAAGTCAGGAAACACCCGTTCAGGGGAATTCCCCGACATCGTTGCGGACCATTATTCGGATCCATTCAATACGGCTGTACCAACTGGAGCAGAACCCGGAACCCATGATCCGGGAGGAAGAGATAGATACAACAGGATCTCTCTTTCATGGGAAAATTCGTCATTCCCCCACCGGCTCATGACCACAACTAAAATTTAATCTCTGTTTCACATACTATGCTGAGGGACGTGGCTAGTGTTCCGACAATAATTTTTTTCCGCCGCAATGGGTCGACCACATGATCATAGAGCCACGTCGCCACCTCCGGATCCAAGTCATTATCGACTATTGAGAAATATAGATTGTTGATCTTTTGAAAAATCAATTTTGGTGATTCAGAAGAATTATCACAAACGAAGGAAATATCAGAACAGGAAATCAGATCGGGCAGCAATTGAACCGATCTTGAATAACGAGATCTGATCTTATCCTCTGGAACGCCGTGCCCATCCTGTTCCACGCGTCTTTGGACTCTTTCCACATTTATTGCTTCTGATTTGGTACATACATAAACCAAAATGACACAATAACCAAGCTCATGCGCATGATGAAAAACCTCTAATCTGCTTGAGTGGGATGCAACGGTTTCCCAGACAAATGTACAACCATTTTTTAGTGCAGTATCTCTTAATTGGTTTGTCCTTTCCCATGCCGCTCTATCCCTTTCCTCTCCTTTCGGCATCTTTGATATTTTATCGTCAGTTTTTGCACAGTAATCAGCATTGATGTACAATAGATCTTTGATATCGGGACAGTGTCCAAAAATAGGGACCGGAGAATTGTTATTTTTAAATCCAAAAATTATTGTAGATTTCCCCGAGCCGTTTGGTCCCGCAAATACAAATAAGCACTTCATTTGTACGGATGACGATATCTAAAGCGAATCAAGATACGCGATTGCTTTCTTGCTTTCTTCCATCAGTTTCTTGTCCACCGCACTGTAGTCTTTCGTAATCTCCGGTAGCTGCAATACTGGTGTATTCCATGAAACTGTATTTAATCCGTGCAGCTCACCATCCTCCGAAATCTCTGAAATTTTCAGCTTCCATTTGTATTCCTCCCGTTTTTTCTGCATCTCCTTAAGTATCTGAATCTGTTTGTTTAAACAATCCAGTTCAAAATCACTAATTGCTAGAACATCTCGTTGATGATCTCTAATTAGTCTCTGTGTGAATTTCAGATATTCTCTATGAATACTACAAAGTTCGGCAGTAATTTTCTTGAAGTCAGCACTATCAATATCTCCATTTTGTCGCAGCAGTTTCTCTATCTCACTGTTTCGTCGAATGGGTTTGCGCATGATTTCTCCTCCTGATGAGACCAGATATGTAGTATATTGGTACTAACACCATATAGGCATTTCCCACATTTTCAAGGAAATATACCTTGCCTTGATCCCAATACATCGTAAAAAAGTGTGTTTTTGGATGAGATTACCACAGACCTTACGTTTGATAGTGCTTGATTCCGATAAACGTGTTCAGCATATTGTTCAGAAGTCGATTGAGATCATCGGTGAGGCAGGGAAACATATTTCGGATGAATTGAAAAATTCATGCCCTGAGATCCCATGGCGTCAGGTTGCAGGTATGCGTGATCGGCTGACGCATGGATATTTTGAGGTTAACTGGGAACTTGTCTGGATTGTGTTGAATGATGATATATCCGAAACTGAAGAAATGTGTTGACCGGATATTGACCGGTAGCTAATTGTTCGGATGTGAAATCATCATCCCGTCTTATGCAATCTTTTTCTTTTCAGAGACTCAAGTGATTCCGGAATCACCATACACGCTCCGCAAGCCGTCCGGGTATGTCTCCGCAAAAAAAGTTCTGTACAGGAGAAACGGCGAGATCTTCGCGTTCTAGATATGATAATACGGTCGCAACTACATTTTGTCAGGAACACACGCCAAATGCGAAAAAAAGAAAGAGGATTATGGGAAGTTAATTGTGCCGGTGTACAGAACTGCGGAGGAACCATCAGTAAAGGTACCAACAACGTTTACCTTAACTGAACCAGTGATTCCAGCATAGGTTGTAGTCGCACTCGCACCCTCACCCGTTGTAGTGGAATCTGCAATTAATTTATATGGTTTCCCAACGACAAAGTCCTTATCTTCTGTGGTTTCTGCAATAACTCCTTGCTTATCAACCTCGTACATAGAGACCTTGCCCACCAGATTTACGACATCCCTGCCGCCGGTGAAGGTTACAGTGGCAACTGAATGATCAGTACTACCAATTACAGGAGTTACTTTTACCCCGACATCTTTGGTATTTTGTACACCGCCAGCCATACCCATGACTACGGCGGCTACAATCGCAACCAGCACAACGGTAATTGCGACAAGCAGAATCGTACCGATGACCGGCGAGACTGCATCATCTTTTCGAGTTGTAGACATGATAAATCACATCACGTGTGGGTTGGGAACGCAACTTTCCCGGTATAGAGAACTGACGAGGAGCCATCAGTAAATTCACCGACAATGTTAATCTCAGTGACACCCGAGAAATCCTTGGCAGCGCTAGGCTTCAAAACGTACGGCTGCCCAACCTCATACTTTGTTTTTCCCGTATCGAGAGCGGTCGCAGCTTCCTTGCCGTCAGATACATTGTACATTTTCACCGTGTTAGCAACAAGATTGTCCACATCTTTCCCGCCATAAAAGGTAACGGTTGCAACATTATCTGTGTCTCCAGGAACAGTCGGAGTAACAGTAACACCAACATCTTTCGTGCTCTGGAGACCGCCGGTCATACCCATAACCACTGCGGCCACAATCGCGACCAGCACAACGGTAATTGCGACAAGCAGAATCGTACCGATGACCGGTGAGACTGCATCGTCTTTCTTTACAACAGACGTCATAATAATAGATATTAACCCAAACCCGCTGCGGGCAAATGAGGCAGGAAAACGGCGTCCGCCTCCGGGTCCACACTACAGAATGTCTGCCGCCTGCGGCAGAAAATCACCGGAGTGCGGAGCGTCTTATTGAACATCTCAGGTGACAGCTCACCGAAGCGGAAAGTTATCCGGAGATAATCTGGAGAAAAAGCAAAGATAATTTCATCATATTTTGCCAAAATTCAGCGCATTACTGACCCCATCAGTTCTACAAGTTTGAGATCACGAAATATACGCTATCGTTCCTGATTCCGGTTCCACAGAATATTTTTCCTGCCGACCCTGAAAATAATTCAGTATACCTGTAAGAAAATGTATTTTCACACGGGTTTTTATCTCCGTAAAAAAATAGTATGGGTAAACTCAATGGTGAGCCACATATGAACTCTGTATTTTCCCCGTGAACTGTACCTCCGATCCGTCCCCATATCGACAAACCGGTGATTAAAGTCCTGACCGGGATCCGGCGGTGCGTGATCAGTATCCGAAGTATGTGGTGACGCTGGATGAGGGATGGGGCGATAATCTTGAAGGAGTACGGCAGGTGAATGTTGCGGATTTTCTGTTGATGGATGCATATTAGTGTGACAGGTCTGCAGAATGACCACAGGGGGGAGAGGCGGGATACCAGAACAGATATGTTCTCTGATCAGAGCATCTGGCTTCTTACCTGCGGAGATGGGCCTGAGATATTGGAGTAAACCCCCATCAGAAATCATATCATATCAAAAATATCATGGTATCTTTGACAGCAGAGAGAAAAAATGACAAAAACTTCATCCCGCATATGCCTTCGGCAATCGGCTTCTATCGACCCGTATATCGGGCAAATGAGGCAGGGAAACAACATATGCCTACTGTTCTACCCCCCTGAATACCTGTGTCTGTGGCAGAAAATAGCTGGAATTCGAAATCCAAGCAAAAATCTACGGATTTACTCATCTCTGATCTGCCAGTACCCGGACTTTTTTGCACCAATCCGAACGATTTTCTTATCATTCTGAACATAGTCTCCCAATGGGCCATCCCGTGAACCATGTTGCCAGCCATTTCGGTGTGACCCCGTCTCGAATTTACCAATTACTGCAACATTATCGTACGAGTGAAGCATCCACAGACAAATGGAAATATGGAGCCATGGTTTCAAACATACAAACAGAATCATTCGAAATTTACAGAGTTTGAGAAGTTTGTCACCTGGTACAATGAAAAAAAAAGGTCACATCAGAGTTTAGACTGGAAAACGATGGAAACGCCAAAAAGGGCATTCTATAGGAAAACAGTAGACCAAATTAGAGAGAACTGTGTCGTCATGTTCGCGCGAGTCATGGAGAAAAAACGATGCAGAAAAATAATTCTGATACAGTACCCCAACCGTCTCCTTATCTGTTCCTGGGTATTATTTGGGGCCGTAATATGACAGGTATTGAGACCGTGCCAGGAACCGCAATCTGTATTTTTACCTGGACGGGGCATAGGATAAAAGGAATCGGCCCCGTTCATTTTCCACAATCTCGGATTCCACACCATACACATCCCGCACTGCGTCAGCTGTCAGAATCTCATCCGGCGTACCGTATGCATACGTTGATCCGTCTTTCAGCATCAGAACTTTATCCGCATACCGCAGTGCAAGATTCAGATCATGCAGTGCGATGATCAAACCGGTTTTTTCCCGGTGTACCAGTTCCCGCATCGTTGCAACGGTATCCAGCTGGTGACGAAGGTCAAGCGAACTGGTCGGTTCATCAAACAGATAAAATGCCGGCTGCTGGGCAAGTGTCCGGGCAATAAACACCCTCTGCCGCTGACCGCCGGAGATCTCATTCACGAACCGCCCGGCAAGATCACTGATGTGCATGGTAGATAGTGCCGCATCCACCACTTTCAGATCCTCATCGGAAACCTGCCAGCTCATGTACGGGCGCCTTCCTATCAGTACCGTATCCAAAACGGTGGAAAACGGTGTGTAATGAAAATACTGCGGCACGTACCCGATCATCTTCGCCCGGTCAATCGGATCAGTTTCCCGGAGATCGCGGTCGTCAACAAGAATTCGTCCCGATACCGGCTGCAGAATATCAGCAATGGTTTTGATCAGCGTTGACTTTCCGGAACCGTTCGGGCCGAGCAGTGCCACCACCTCTCCTGATTCTGCGGTAAAACTCACGTCATGCAGAACCTCGTGTTCACCATACCGCTGGATCACCAGGTCGGCAGTAACCTTCAACTCAGATACCTCCCGTGTCCCCGGGTAATCAGGTAGATGAAGAACAATCCTCCAAGGATGTACATAATGACACCGACAGGAATTTCCACCGGAGAGAGAATCACCCGGGCGGCAGTATCGGAAATTACCAGAATCAGCGCGCCGACAATGGCAGAACAGGGCAGCAGATACCGGTAATCGTTTCCGATGATCATGCGGCAGATATGAGGTGCCATAAGCCCGACAAATCCTATCACTCCGGTAAAGGCAAGACATGCTGAGGCTGCGAAGGAAACGATCATCAGACCACGGATCCGGAACTGCGGAACGTTGATTCCCAGATTCTTTGCCACATCATCCCCGCCGGAAAGAGTATTCAGGTCCCAGGCCCGTCGTTCCACAAGGAAAAAACAAATGAGGACTACCGGCAGAAGTACAATCACCGCCTGCCAGCTGGCTCCCCACATACCTCCCATCAGCCAGGTAACAATGTCACGAAGTGCTTCATCATTGGAAACATACTGCAGGGCGAGCAGACCTGCCTGAAACAGATATCCTATCACCACACCGGCGAGAATCATAATTGCCTGGGATCCATGAGTCGTTTTGGAGATCAGATACACCAGAACGACGCTGAACCAGCCGAAAAGAAATGCCGACAGAATCAGCAGAACGGTACTTGCAGAAAACGTAATCCCGCCAAATGCAATCATACCCGCATACGCGGTGCCGAAGAGAACCGGTCCGAGAACGATCATGCCTGCTGCACCAAAGGAGGCCGCCGAAGACAGACCAAGTGTGAACGGACTGACCAGCGGATTTCTCAGCAGTCCCTGCATCACCGCTCCGGCAACCGCAAGACTGATTCCTGCAAGAACCGCGAGAAGAATTCTCGGCAGCCGGAAGTTCAGAACAATCATTTCCGCGTTCGGTGTTGCCGGCAGTGATATGAGGGACGGCAGGAGAGTATGACCAAAGACGGCCAGCACATCCGCAGGCGGAATTGCTACCGTTCCAATACCGGTTGCAAGTACTGCGACACCGATCAGCAGGAGAAACAAAGCGGCAAAAATCGTCAGCCGTCGCCGGGACGCTGCATGATAGAGGGATCCTGCATTACTCCCGTTCATAGTATTCCCCGTCCGGCCTGCCCGTATGCAAGATCTTCCAGTTTCATATATTTCGCTCCCAGGAATCCGGCCAGTTTTTGTGCAAATCCAAGGGTAATAAATCCTTCTTCTGAATCCAGAACCAGTACCGGAATCTTTCTGCTCTGGATATCACGGGAAATACCGGCAACCTCCTCCATGGGTTTACCTCCGGAAATGCTGACATTGGCTCTGCCGTCAGACACTACAATCATTAAGGGTTTTACCGTAGGATTTTGCATCATTTCCCGCAGCAGTACATCCCGTCCCAGTGACAGGCCGTGCGCCAGCGGTGTTTTTCCTCCGGTGGGAATCTGCCGCATCTGAAGTTCAGCCAGCTCCACACTGGATGTCGGAGGGACCACCAGATCCGCATGGTCCCCGCGGAAGACGATCAGGCCAACCTTGTCCCGTTTCTGGTATGCATCAACCAGCAGGGACAGAACGGCTCCTTTTACTGCCGACATCCGTTTCCGTGCCCCCATACTCCCGCTCGCATCGACGACAAACAGGAGAACGTTGCCGCAGGTTCGTTCGAGTACTTTTTCTCTGATATCCTGTGGTTCAATCTGCAGCGCCAATTCCCCGGACCGCTTCGTCTGATGTGGTGCTGCAGCCCGGACGGTTGCATCCAGCGCAATCGTCGCAGGCTTTCCCTGCGGGATTTTGTATCCCACATACCGCCCGGAAGAGGACTGCGTCGCGGTTCTGCGCCCGGAACTTTCCCGCACAAGTCTATCAATCCTCAGCTGCGGGTTGAGTTCTGAGGATCTGATCCGAAAGGGTCAGATGCAGCAAACTGTGTCGTCCCGGAGGCATCCGGTTCTCCGGATTTGTCAGAGTCAGACTCAGACGGGGACTCTCCGGACCGCTCCGCCTGCTGTTCCTTTGACTTTTCGATGGAGTCATTGATCGTTTTTTCGTCCAGACTGTTTTCGGAGAACGGCGTCTTTTTCATCCGGTGCGGGAGTACGAGAGAGGCGGCAGTCCGGATGTCGTCTTCGGATACTTCGTATCTCCCGCGATATGCAGCAAGGGTTGTTGCGGTTTTCATCATCACGATGTCTGCCCGGTGTCCGTCCACTCCGGAGTCAATGCAGATTTGAACGATCATTCTGAGCATCGCTTCCGGTATGACAACCGACGGCAGCAGTTTTTGTGCCGTACAGATCCGTTCCGTAAGTTTTGCCTCCTCACAGGTCCACTGTGCAGAAAATTCAGCAGGATCTGCATCATATGCCATTCTCCGGAGGATGACCTCCATTCGTACATCAGGATCTGACATTCCAGCAATCTGGACACACAGGCCAAACCGGTCAAGCAGCTGCGGACGGAGATCCCCTTCTTCCGGGTTCATGGTTCCGACCAGAATAAAACAGGATGGATGTACATATGAAACACCTTCCCGTTCAATCACATTCACACCCATCGCGGCTGCATCCAGCAGAACGTCCACAATATGATCGTTCAGAAGATTCACTTCGTCCACATAGAGGATGTTTCGGTGTGCCTGTGCAAGAATTCCCGGTTCAAACCGTTTTTCTCCGGATTTTATGGCAGCACTGATGTCAAGACTACCGACGACTTTGTCTTCGGTGGCAGAAACCGGTAGCTCCACCACCTGCATTTTCTTCCGGATTTTGGGGAGGTCGCCAATGTGTGTCCGGCAGTCTTCACACATTTCCGAAGGTAGATTCGGGTCACAGCCGAACGTACATCCGGGAACCACGTCATGTTCCGGGAGGAGGGCGGCAAGGGAACGAACAGCGGTAGATTTTGCGGTTCCCCGTTCACCTTTGATTAAAACCCCGCCGATTCCGGGATTCACTGCATTGAGAATTAATGCAGTCTTCATCAGATCCTGGCCAACAATGGCGCTAAAGGGATATATCCGGCGAAAATGAGTTACTGACATGAAAATACCTGTACGGTCCGTCTGAATCGTATCTACCTATTTTCCTTCAGATCATAAAAGGTATTCTGTTTTATAAATTTGACCCCGATGAGATTCTATCAAATTAAAAAAAGATCACACGAGTTATATACGATTATCACCAAGATATTACGGATGAACACTCAGTACATGATGCTGCTGTTGTGTCTTCTGTTTGGCATTGTGCTGACCGGAGGGTGTGTGGAATCGATTGATCCGCCGGAGCAGGTAACCGACATATTCACTCCTGACGATACGGAGTCTCAGGAACAGGCAGACACCAGATCCACACCGGTCCCCACATATTCCGGATATGAAATTGGTGATGGGTATTATGTCCAGCCCGAAATTTTGTCGGCGTTGTTCACTGATGTTACGCCAAAATCCCTTCTGAGTGATATTGTCTATTCCCCGAAAATCCAGAAGACTGTCCGGTACTTTGAGCATTTCAATATTACCGATACCTATGCATGGAACAAACGGATTCTCAATGTAAATGTTTCCTATGCACCAGTTATTCTGAAATTTACCTTTGATGGAGGACAGAAGCTGGAGGAAAGCGTTACTGCCGAGTATGAAACAAAAGAGTATGTTGAGTACGTGCCGGTTTCCGGAACCAATGGTTCGATTCTCCAGATAGTGACCAGATATTATTACGAAAAGGACGGAGACAAATATGAGGAGAAGCCGGAGTATACATATAACAGATCCACGGTCACGCCCTATGCCTGGTTCAAAGTAGGGATCATCAAAAACTTTGACAGTGTCGAAGAGTGTCGTGAGGCTGCAGCTGCGTACGGTCATGCTGCTGTCAGTGAGTATGGCGGTCTGTATCTTGGAAAAACCAGTCTGCTGATGATGGAAGAAGGGTTTGCCGACGGATATTCGTATGATACCAAGAAAACACTGAAAATTCTTGCTCCCGGAAACTATACGATTCATATGACCGGAAATAAAATTACAACCACAGTCCGGGGATATGCCGTTGTGCCGCCGGACTGGGACGGTGTCACGCCGCCTGAGGAACTGGATAGAATCTACATTGAGGAGCCGTCTGTTCCGGTTATCTATGCAGAGGAGGAAGAGGAATGGTATTAAACCGCAGGCAGTATGTGATACTCTGTCTGATTCTCTGTATCTGTGTGATTCTGCCGGTTGCAGCGCATGCAGTCGTCAAAAGTCAGGATACTTCAAATTTTTTCTTTCCACGACCGGATGATAAGGTATCCCTGATTACTGATCCGGCACCATCTGCGGATGCTCAGCTGCGTACTCCAATCGTGCTGGCAGATCCGCGGCTTGGTGATGGTGTTTCTCTTCATGTTACGAAAAATCCGGATCTGGACTCCGTGTATCTGCATATAACGATCTCTCCGGAAGATGTCTCGGTCAATCATCCCTTGTCATTGGGGGATACGGAACTGGTAATTACCGGTTTTGTCTATAACCCTGAGTTCCTGAACAATCCATCCCTCGTGCCGCGGAGTGCAGAGGATGTCCGCCGTGCCGGGATTCCGCAGATTACCGTGGTTGAGACACTCTATCCCGGCTATTCGCTGCAGTGTACCCTCTCATTCCCGGACCCGACCAGAGAAACCTATACATCCTCAGAGGATCCTGATAATGTCCGGATGAATACACAGACTCTGCGGTTCACACTGCAAAACAATGCAACCGTTCAGACCGGTGTGTTCGTTTCTGTTCGTGAGGCATACTCCGGAACGTATTTGTTATGATTCTGTTCTTCGACCCAACCCGTTTCTAATGTGGGGGGTGAGTCTGCCGAAGGCAGACCGCCTCCCACAGAAATTGACGAGCGTGACCCACCCACCGCTTCGCGGCTGGGTAAGCTTGTTTTAGAAATTCCTTATTTTAGAGATTCGCTGTTTGTTGTTGATATGTCAACTTGGTCCATTTCTGTGAGGGGGCGGTCGCGGAGCCGGACGGCGACGTAGGCGGCATTAGAAATGGGCTAGGGGTCGATGAGCGAAGGTTGATCATCTGACGGAAAACAGTATCTCCATCTGTTCCAGAACTGCATCCTGTGTCAGAGTAAAGGTATATGTGTCCCCGGCATTCATCCACCACGATCCTGTACCATTCAGATCTGCCTCAAGCTGGTCTTTCATCATCGTTACCAGCCAGTCGGGGCGTGACGAGGAGGGAGCAATCTGAATGGTAATTTTCTTTCCCGCAGGAACTGTTGTTGCGGGCAGTATCCGGGACGAAACGGACAGTACTGCATGCCCATTCCCGCTTGCAAGAATATTTTTCTCATCCACCCTCCAGGAAACCGTCCGGACCGCTTCCGGCGTAACCGTCAGAAACGTATGAACCCTGTTTTGGATATCAGGAGATTTGGCAAGCATCTGCATATCTCCATACTGCAGAGGGACTGAAATATTTTCCCGGGTCACATTCACATATCCGTACTCAAACCCATATCCCTGATTCTGCCAGAATGTATTCTGCGACTGGTAGACAACTGACGCCAGTGTAACATTCGGCAGAAGAACAGCCACATCTTCAACATCGATCCGCATCAGCTGCGGCTGGACTGAGGGGATGTTCGGCAGAATCCGTATCGTCCCCGCAGTGCGGGTCGCATCAAACAGTGTTTCCCCGCCACCGAGAGGAACCGTTACAGACGCAGTTCCGTTCTGCATTTTTCGGGAAATTTCCGATACACTCGCTGAAAACTGTACAAATGCATCCTCCACCTCCCCGGTATGGATAAGCTCCGCTTCTTCTTTCATCGTTGGAATCACCGTACTGTTCCAGGCTCCCATAAATGCAACAACCAGACCCAGCAGCAAAAGCACTGCAAGAATCGGCGCTATTCCTTCATCATCCCGCCGCATTTAAACCTCCGCCGTCACAACCACGGAGTTTGCGGTTGATACCTTGACCTTTGCCGGTTTGTTCACAAGGGAAACATTCAGCACGTCCCCAAGGTCGAAGGTCTGTTTCTTCGTACCTGCTGCAAGTTCCAGACCTGCATACGGTTCCAGAACAAAACCAGTGTCGCCATTCCTTCGGATCTCACGGCTGCCATCCGGATACTCCGCACTCACCACCAGTTCTGATATCCGCATCCAATCCCCTCCTTTATGGTAGAGAGACAAATTGTTCGTGTGGTCATCATACATTACAAGAATATTTGCTGAAACAGATCTGTCTGACGGTAGCAGTACAGGAAATGCCGCAGCCGCAGCCGCAATCAACACCGCAACCAGTGCGATCATCAGCATTTCTCCAACGACCACCGATACCGCATCATCACATTTCATACACTGCCTCCGATCACATACGTAAACAAAAACACGGTTACCGCCAGGAGGATAATACTATGCTTAAATCCGGCAAGAATACTGTTCGACGTAAACTGACCGGCCATAATCCCGGAACAACCGGCCAGAACAATTGCAATAACATACATACTCGTAACAGTAGCCGCCAGATTCGACGCGACTCCCTGCTCAATAAACGACTCCATAAACGGTCCGTTCAGCTGATACGCGGTAAAGAGGTAAATGCCGACCGACAAGTAGATGATCATCACATATACAATCGTTGTATTCGTCCGATCCTTTTTCAGCTGCAGATAATGCTCGAAATCCGCAATTGCAATCATGAAAATCTGGCGAAGATTACTGGTAATCTCACTTGCCCGGACCAGCAGGGAAACCGCACGCTTGACAGATACCAGACCAATTCTCTGTTCCATCCTATTCAGTGCATAATTCAGATACGTCCCCGCCTGAATATCAGTCGTAACCACCTTCAGCTCGGAGCTCAGGACGCCCAGCTTTGCGTTGGAAATCCGTCGGATTGCTTCCTGCAGAGTAATTCCGATATCCTTCATGTCCGAGAGGTTCCGCAGAAAATCCGGCATCTTCGACTCAATACTGCTGATATACCGTTTCCGCAGTTCATATGCGACCGAGAGGGGCAGCAGAAACGCGATGATCAGAACGCAGAATGCCGACTCCATTGGATTCCTCGGAAAAATTCCCTGAAAAAATCCGGTCAGCATCAGGAGAACAACGGCCAGGGCACAGACAGCACTGGCAATCAGTGCATAATCGTAATTACTCATATATGTCCGGACCGGGTGACGGAGTTTCTGCATCAGTTCGTATTTTTTCCGTTTCTCCTCAAGTCCCCGGAGATACACGGGATCCGCCTCTTCCAGACGCTCCAGAGGCACCATTGTTCCGGCAGGTTCCATCTCAGCACGGGTCTGCGAAATATCCAGTGACTCTGTAGGCAGCATCAGGGACAGTGCCCAGATCAACGCAAAACTGCCGACAGGAATGGAGATGATCATAAACGGCATCATCCAGTCCAGCTGGGATGCTCCGGATAGGCCCTGGGCAACCATGAGAATGATCATCGCAATCGGTGCTGCTACGAATGCTGCGACATACACCTCTGCCATGATCTCAATTGTCTGAAGAACCAGTTCCTGTTCCCGTTTCGCCTGTTCACGGAAATACTCGGTCCTTGTTGCAAGATACGAGGAAACCGAACCGCCCGACTCAAAAACGATCGAAAGATCATTGATGAAATCACCAAGTACCTTCGATGGTGTTACATCCTGGAGGTTCCGCATTGCGGTCAGGAAATCATCCCCGAACACTTCCACGTCCCGGACGATAAATCCGAACTCACGGGATACTTCGCGGAACATGCTCTGTTCCTCGTAGATCTTGCGGATTACCTCATAGGGGGCAACTGTCGTACTTAATGCCTGCATATATGAGATGGCATACGGCAGGTCCAGATCAATTTTGGATTTCCGGCCTGCGCAAATCATTGACGGCTGTACAATCATCAGGATATATACTGCAGCGGGTGCCAGAACGATGAAAAATGTCCAGAGAGCTGCATCTGACACCGGAAATAGTGAGGTAAATGAAAATCCAAGATACTGTGTCAGGATACAGCCGAACACAACAATTCCGAAGACGGTGACGGTCTGGACAAGCGTATCCCGGAGATAACGGATGGGAGTTTTGGCAATCCGGGCTGCCCGGATATTTTTCTGCAGGTACTCACCGAAATACTTCAGCTGTGCATTCATAATCTGTTCATACGCCAGCGGCCACAGATCAATTGTCATCAGACAAAAGAGAAAGACCGGCAGTACAACTGCGGCGAGTGTCCAGAACAGAGTATCCCCCAGTCCGAATGCAACAACCTGTACTCTCATCACATATTTTGTACAGACATACGCCAGAAGTACACAGGCAAGCGCAGCAACCGCGATAGTTCCTGCGGATCTGAGCGTTCCGGATATGTCGCGGTTTTGACGGAGCCAGACGGGTGCTTCAAACGTCCGGGTGGAAAAGTAACGGGGGAACTCCATTCACACCTCTCCGTTGTAGTTGGCAAGCGACATGGTGAACTCTGTGTAGTTCATGTTTTCCTGATTCAGACAGTGTCTGAGGTACTCAACCCGGTGGTCCAGATGGTGCCGAAGTTCGTCTTCGGTCCAGCCGTTCGTGAATGCGATGTTGTGCAGGACTTTGGATCTTCTGATGTCAGCAGGAAATGTATCGGATGCCGGGTCCCATGTGAAAACCGGTGTGGGGATAATTGTTCCCTCTTGTGTTGTGGATATTTCATGGACCGTGAGGCAGCGCCTGACCCGTTTTTTCTGAATGGTGTAGATGGACTGAACGATGATGATGTCCAGTGCGCCAAACATTGCCACCGGGACGTTGATCGGATCGTTGATCAGCCGGTTGATGGCTTCCTGTACGTTTCCTGCGTGAATTGTTGAGAGGGTGGCGTGGCCGGTGTTCATTGCCTGAAAGAGGGTCTGGGCTTCGGCACCGCGGACTTCTCCGACCATGATGTACTCGGGCCGCTGACGTAAGGCGGCACGCAGGAGGGCAAACATGTCGACGTTGCTGAACTCCTGGGATTTTCCCAGTTCACGGGTTTTTGTGGGTAACCAGTTTTTGTGCGGGAGCTGCAGCTCACGTGTGTCTTCCAGTGAGATGATTTTGGCGTTTAAGGGGACGAAGAAGGATACTGCATTCATTGTGGAGGTTTTTCCGGATGCGGTGCCTCCGACAACAAGGAGACTTTTTTTGTTTTCCACCGCAAGCCAGAGATAGGCGAGAATCTCAGGTGAGTATGTCCCGTATCGGATAAGGTCAACCGGGGTCATTGGTTCGCTGCGGAATTTCCTGATGGTAAAGGAGCTGCCGCGGGTTGAGATGGTGTCACTGTAGGTGATCTGGGCCCGGGCTCCTTCGGGGAGGGTGGCATCGATCATCGGGTCGGTCAGGGATACGCTTTTGTCTGCTTTCTGGGCGAGTTTGAGTACAAATTCATTGAGGGAGGTTTCATCGAAGAGGATGGAGGTCGGCAGGCTGCCGTACTTCTGGTGGAAGACGTATACCGGCAGTCCGCCGCCGTTACAGCTGATGTCTTCGAGGGCTTCGTCATGCATGAGGGGGTCGACCGGGCCGTATCCGGTGAGGTCACGGTGGATGTAGTAGATGAGGACTTCGGCACGGTCAGGTGCAAGCAGCGGGTCCTGGGTTTTGAGAATGTGGCGTATCTGGGCGTTGGTGAATGCATGTTTCCGGACGGGATTTTTTTCTGCGTCAAAGAGGAGGGTGTCGCGGAGAATATAGATGGTCTGCCGCATCAGGGCCTGTTCCAGTACGGTGATTACGGGTTCGGTTATTTCATAGGTGAGGCCCTGTCCAGGCAGGTCCCGAAAGGTGACATAGGCAAAGGGTTCGGTGAGCCAGTACTGGTCCAGTACTCCGGGTATGTTTTCCATCCGGTATGCGGAGAGGTCTGCAGTGGTTGTGTCTTCTTCGAGGGGGTCCTGTTTTTTTTCGGAGAAGAGGGAGGTGAGAGATTTGGAAAAGGTATGCGGAGAATCGCCTGAGCTGGTTTTCTTCGTACGGGAGAGGCGCTGTCTGAGGGATGGTTTTGGTTCTGTTCCGTTTTCCCGGACAGGGTCGGCATCCTGCTTTTTCTCCGGCCATCCGATCTTCATAACCTATCTATCTGTTTTTTTGTAATATATAATTAGTTATGGGTAATACGAATTTCATTATAAATATCTATTTATGCCGACAAAGCAAATACCCATATTAAATTCATAATACTTTTTCGGAGGATTCCGGGAGACAGAGAATATGATGCTGGACAGGTGCAATATGAAAAAGGAACCCGAAGATGCGGTTTCTGCGGTGATCGGCGTGATGCTGATGCTGTCTGTCGTAGTGATCCTGGCAGTGGTTGTGAGTATGTACGCCGGAAATCTTGCGTCTCTGGGGGATCGGACACCTCAGGTGACGATGGATTGTTCGATTACCCGAGGTACGACTGTTGCAGACGGGGTGTTTGAGATTCTGGTTTCCAGTGTTTCGGTTCCGGTGAGGTCTTCGGATCTGGAGATTGTGACGTCCTGGAGTACGCAGAATA
Organism: Methanobacteriota archaeon; assembly: GCA_023396065.1. Taxonomy (GTDB): domain Archaea; phylum Halobacteriota; class Methanomicrobia; order Methanomicrobiales; family Methanocorpusculaceae; genus Methanocorpusculum. Next base: position 75,217 of record JAEWXF010000001.1, on the reverse strand, counting down.
GAACCGATATCACCACGACGATTTACGGAGGGAATACGACGACCGGGAAGCGGGATGTGTCGGAGAATAATACAGCTCACATCAATATGCCCTATGGAATCGGGCCGTCAATTCTTGGGACAGTTGAGACGGATGTTGCCAAAATGGGTGCAACCCAGTCGTTCGGAGTGTATGCTCTGGGGCCGGATATGATTTTGCGCGCGACGACGGAGGAGGGTATGCAGGCACTGCTTGGCGAGAACTGGACGCATCTGGTTCCCGGGGATCCGGTCCGGGTGAAGGTTGTGTATGTGCCGACAAACGGACTGTTGTTTGATTCTACAGTGGTGGTGTCACGATGAAGATGAGACGATGTGCGGATGTTCCGCGTGATGACGGTGTGTCGCCGGTGATTGCGGTGATGCTTATGCTTTCCCTGACGGTTATTCTTGCGGCTCTGGTGAGTGCGTATGCCGGAGGGTTTACGAATGTGGAGAAGGTGCCGCAGGTTTCAGTCCGAGGGGAGTTTTCCCAGAGCGGGTATGGTCTGGAGATTGAGCATCTGGGAAAGGATGTGGTGTCCACACAGGATACGATTGTGACGGTTTCCTGTTCGGAGTCGTTTGGACCTGCATCGCATCTGTCGTGGGTACTGAGCCGATCGAAGATCTATGATTCCCGTAAGACCGGGGAACAGACCGAAGCCCATGCATGGTCAGGGAATGTAACGGCGTTCCGGACGGGAGAGTCATTCTTTGTGTCGAAGGCGGAGATTCAGCCGCCGGGAGACGGGAGTCCGGCAGTGGAGGATGCGTATGGTTTCTTGAAGCCGGAGAATGTGGGGAAGACGTTCTATGTTGCCCTGTCCCAGAACGGGAAAATTTTTGCCAAGGCGGAAGTTCTGATACGGAAGTGATGATGAATCCCTGTCCGGTACTGGGGGGAGGAATCACTCTTTCCTTTCTGGTATAGGGATGATCGTGTTCCGACCGGGAGCGTCGTAACTTGAGTACGATACGCATTTACGGGAGTATCCATATTCAAGGAGTTTCGTCTATCTGATAATCCGGGTTTATTATGAGGTATTTCGTATAGTTGGAAGGTATTTTTGTCCGGTTCTTTTGGGATATGGGGTAATGATACTATTTTTCTCTGATGCCGTGAGTTTTGTTGGAACTATGCGCACTATGCGAGTTCTTTTAATATGGGCTTTGTTGAGAAAATCCGTGTCTTTGATAGGAATTCTTGCGTATAGTTGTATATGGTACGTCGGATGGATGACAGGGTTCAGCCAAGATCCGGGTATACGAGATGTTCCCGAGGATGATCCGGCAGGAACCCGGCGGCTGCATACCGGCTGATGAGATCATCGAGGCTGAGATCTGCAAACAGATCCGGATGTAGTATTTTGGCAAAAGCAAGCGCCCCGATAAAGCACCTAGGCCCGTAGGTGATTTTGGCGGAGACGATCCAGGTGTTTTCGGAGGTAACAGCAGTCATATGAGAAAATCCTGTTCGGCTGATGAGTTTCTGATACTCTGCAGGACCGTCCATGGTTTCGGTGGATGAGCTGATTTTGATGATTACCTCCGGATCTGCGGCGACGATCCACTCGTTACTGACGACCGGGGCGGAGCCTCCGGATGCGTTTTCCATGATGTTTGTTCCGCCTGCTATGCGGATCAGGAGATCTCCGCCGGATCCGGTACCCTGGGCGTGATAGTCATGGAAGTTTTCGGCGTATACGATCCGACGCGTCAGGTTGGGTGCTGCATTGAGACGTTCGGTTATTTCATCGATGACGGAGTGATAGAGAGTGAGGTACCGGTCTGCTCCGTCAGGGTCTCCGGTGAGGAGTCCAAGGGATCGGACATCCTGATCGAGGGTATCGGGTTTGTAACAGTCGATGTAGAGGATCGGGATGCCGGCGGATGCGATCAGGTCTGCGTTTTTGGGTTTTAAGCTGGAGTAGGCAATGAGTACGTCAGGCTTCAGCTGCAGGATGGTTTCTATGTCTGGGGCGATCCACCGTCCGACATTGGTGACGTTCTCCGGGAGCAGCGGGCCGATTTCCGGATTGGTGATAACGGCATCACCTGCTCCGACAATTTTGTCGGTGTCCCCCATGATAGCAAGGATTTCAACGATGTTGGAGTTGGTAACGATGATGCGCTGTGCGGTGTGGGGGAGGATAACTGTAGTTCCGTCGGACTGGGTGATGAGGATTTCATGCGGTCCGGTTTCTCCATGGGAGATACAACCGCATGATGCTGTTACCCAGAGGATCAGGATGAGAAGTACTGTAAGGTGTTTCATGGAAGGGATGTGTAAAAAAAAGGGGGTTAGGCAATGATCTGTACCGGAACCTGGGCAAAGGCTTTTCCGTTTGATCTCAGTTCTACAATGAAGGATTTGCCGATATTCGTGGTAGTGTTAAATCTGTAGGAGCTGCCGGAACTTACCGTGACTGATCCGTCTCCCTGAGGCTGGATATAATCAGGATGGATATAGATGGAGTCACCCGGACTAAATACCGAGACACCAGTGAAGAAGCTGGACGAACTTGCAGAGTATTTGTATTTCCAGACTTTGTCTTTATTTTCGGAACCTACCAGTGGGGTTAAACCGGCGGGAGGAACGGCAAATACCAAGGATTTATCGGCAATATGCCAAGAAAGATGATCATAGTCCCCGAATTCCTTAGTGGGTTTTGTCCAGATTTCAACCTCGGATGTAGGAATAGCATCTCCAGCGGTGTGCTGCAGATGCAGGCCGTCAGAAACGCTGTATGTTCCTTTGAGAATAACTGATGGTGTTTTTTCAATTCCGATAGAGAAGCCGCTGGCGAATGAACTGACCACGGCAGCGATGATGATGGTGACCACCAGCATTAACATAATTGCAATGACCGGAGATACAGCGTCATCTGTGTGTGTTCTTTTTTGTTGTGCCATTGTTTATCCCTCACTGCACCGCCACGATTGTTTCAAAGATACTGCTGCCGGTCGGGATGTAGATCAGTCTGACATTTACCTGATCTCCGGTACGCAGATTGTCCCATCCTTCACCGAACACGGCCTGCATTGCGTCACCGGAAACCGGAACTGGAGATGATGCAGTATTTTTCAGGACTGTGCCGGTAGTTATACTGTAATTACCAAACCACTGGTTTGCTTCAAATCCTCCGGAGTTTTTCGTAGTTCCGATGACTCCGGCTCCGTATCCGATTGGTGAGTTGTATTTGTAACTGCTGTATACAGTGTTAACCTCAGATACATTGGTGGTACCTGTGGTGGTATTGCCGCCGGAAATTTTCTCTCCTGGGGCAAAAGATCTTCCATTGATCGTCGTGTCACGTTTGGCAACGGTGGACCATGAGGTGACAAGTTTCAGATATTTGGTGGATACAGGTTCACTGACACTAACGACTTCCATTACGTATCTTCCGTTTTGTCCGTCAGAGACAATGGAACAGTCAATCATTGCGAGCGGTGTTGATTCCTGTGTACTGGAGACACCGGCTGCATACATGCTGACTACGGCGGCGATAATTATAGTTACCCTCAGTCCCTCAGAGAATTAGAGTTTCCCTCCCTCCGTCAGACAATTATAGTTACCCTAAGTCCCTCAGAGAATAGGAGTTTTCCTTAGTGATAAAAATGTACAAAATTCTCAAATATTAACAAAAAGTTATCAAATACCGAATTACTCAGCACCAGATATGCGCCCCGAACGGTTCAGGAATATCGGAAAAACACTGGTTTACCCCGTGATGGTAGTACTCAAGGGAGTTATTTCCTGACCGATAGAGTATCCTGATAAAATTTTCGACGTGCTGAAACATCAGCAAATACATTGCAATTCGGGACTTTTTTCAGAAAATAGTAATGTCTGATGCCTATTCCTCCTAGAGTTCAAAATATATCACGGGGATATGCAACCGAAAAAGTATTACGAATATAAAATTCGTATGTGTGTATAGCTAACTAGAAGATTTTATGTAATATTAAGTTCCACATAGTGACAATAACATTTCACCAAATTTGTAGGAATGTTACATTGCTGCAGGTGTGATGGTGGTGTTATGGTGATTTGTATGCAACGCAGAACAAACAAAAAGCAAAAAGACGACGCGGTTTCCCCGGTTGTCGGCGTAATGCTGATGCTTGTGGTAACTATAATTATCGCCGCCGTAGTCAGCATGTATGCCAGCGGATTGTACAGTACCCAGGGGAAAACGCCAACGGCATCCATTGACACTACTATCAAATCCGATGGATCCACCTCCGGAATGTTTTACATGAAGGTCATCTCTGTCAGCAACGCAGTTGCCACCAAAGATCTGAAACTGGTCACCTCATGGACTACCCCGGAGAAAAAAGACTCGGAGACAATCGAAGGAACCACATATAACAAAGGAGACAAAATTGCCGTCACAAACACAGTGCTTCCGTATAACGGTACATACAACAATACGCAATACACCACCAAAATGGGGACAGGAACCTCATACTCCTTCCACTCCCCGATTGGCTGGGGACCCGGTGTCTCAGGAGTTCTCCCGACCGGTACCATGAAATACACCATTGATCAGTACTGGGGTAACTACGCCCTCACAGAAGGAACAACCCTCCGTCACACACTCTCTGCTGCCGGGGGGGGAGCATATGCCTCCGAAGGAGGAGCGGGTAGTGGAGCAGATTCCATGGACGCGATCCTTGGTAAAGGATGGTGGAACCTGAGACCGGGCGACATTGTCGACGTAAAACTGATTTATATTCCCACAAACGGACTGGTGTATGAAAAGAAAGTAACTGTGGAGGCATAATCATGCGTATCGTCCAAACAACAAAAGATGACGCCGTATCACCGGTAGTTGCCATCATGCTTATGCTCGTCGTAACAATCATTATTGCCGCCGTCGTCAGCTCATTTGCAGGTGGACTCACCGGAACCTCCAACTCTGCATCAATGGTTCTCCTAAGCGGAACATACAGCCAGACTGATGGACTAAAAGTTCAGCATATCGGCGGAGACACTCTGCAGACCAACAGCATCTCTGTCTGGGTCCGGCCGACCGAGGACTTTTCAGGATCATCATACCTGTCATGGAACCTGAAAAAAAGTCAAATATCAAACAAATACCCTGCCCCGGAGACTGAAGCAATCTCATCAACTGCCGGCACATGGCAGTATCTCTCAACCTCTTCCGGTTTGTATTGGGCAGGTGTCTCACAGTTCAGTGTTGGAGACAGTTTCTACGTAAATGAACACAACATCCAACCAGACACAGGCGGCGCAACCACCATAACGGATACCTCCAGTTTGAGCTTCAACAAAGACACATCCATAGGGAAGCGGTTCACCGTCGAACTTCATGACAGTAACGGCAAAATTTTCGCAAAAACAGATGTAACCATCACCGCATAACCAGGTAAACAGCATGGGTCCCCACCCATGTACTTTTTCTCCGTCCAAAGATCAGCATGTACCAGAACATCCACTGTTTTCACAAAAATCAACCACCCCAAATATCCAGACCCGCGACAAAACCATTCCCCAAAAAACAATCAGAACGAGGCGACACACAATGAAAATTGCATCCATAATGCAGGATACCTTCCTGCCGCTGATGAAAGACGCAGCCGGAATCACAGGAGCAGACCTGGCAGTCTACTCAAACCGGGCACTGGAAACATCCCCCGAACTCTGCACCAAAGCCCTGGAAGAACTGAAAACCGCAGACCTCATCCTCCTCTACCGCACCAACTACCAGTTCTGGGACACCATCGAAGACCAGATACGTACCCTTCGGGAAACAAAACCCATCATATGCGTTGGAGCCGACGCATCCCACTGGGGACTCTCCTCCGTCAGACCAGACATCGCAACCACCTGCTACAAATACTTCCTCGGAGACGGCAGAGAAAACATACAGCGGCTGTTTACCTACCTCCTCGCTGAATTCGGCGGAAGTACCCAAAAACCTCTCCCCCCTCTCGAAACACCATGGCAGGGCATCTTCCACCCGAAAACCGGCCCCCGTATCTTTGACAGCATCGAACAGTACCTTGCCTGGTACAACCCCGACCCTGCAAAACCCTGGATCGGCATCATCACCTCACGGTCCATCTGGATCTCCGGTGACCTTGGCATCGACCAGAAACTCATCGATGACATCGAAAACGAAGGCTGCAGCGTCCTCCCGGTCTTCACCAACATAACCGCCGACGAAAAAACCGGATCCCTCGACCTGCGGGAGATCATCGACCGGTACTTCATACACAACGGCATCTTCACCATACAGGCACTCATCAAACTCACCTCATACATGCTTGGAAACAACGCAGGAGACTACCTTGCAAACATCAACATCCCTGTCTTTCAGCCCGTCATAACCTCATACGCAACACTCAACGAATGGAAAGAAATGTCCTGCCTCAGCAGTGACCTCTCCTGGTCCATTGTCATGCCCGAATTCGAAGGAATCATCGAACCCCTCATGCTCGGATCAACCCACATGACCAAAGATGACGACTACCATCGTACCGCTCTCCCGGACCGCAGCAGGAAAATTGCTGGGAGAATCCGTCAGTGGATAAACCTGTCTCAAAAACCCGCTTCAGAACGAAAACTTGTCTTCATCCTCAACAACAATCCCTGTTCCAGTGTAGAAGCAAACATCGGCAGCGCCGCACATCTTGACACCGCAGAAAGCGTTGTAGGCATCCTGTACTCTCTCCAGAAAAACGGTTACACCGTAACCTCACCAGGAACCGGAAAAGAACTCATGGACATGTTCATGGAAAAAAAAGCAATCTCCGAATTCCGCTGGACAACAACCTCCGAAATCATCCGGTGCGGTGGAACCCTGGATCTCATGGACAACGAGCTCTACCTCTCGTACTTCTCCACACTCACAGAAGAAGCACGCCAAAAAATGATTCAAACATGGGGAATCCCTCCGGGAGAAGGCATGGTCAACAATGGCAGAATCCTCATAACCGGCCTGCCCTTCGGCAACGCCATCGTAGCCGTCCAGCCGAAACGCGGATGTTACGGGGCAAGATGCGACGGAGAAGTCTGCAAAATCCTGCATGACCCCGAATGTCCCCCGACCCACCAGTACCTCGCAACCTATTACTACTTCACAAAAATATTCGGAGCCGACGCAATCATACACGTTGGCACCCATGGAAACATGGAATTCCTCCCCGGCAAAGGAACAGCCCTCTCCGAAAACTGCTTCCCTGACATCGCTGGAGGAACCACACCCATGCTCTACATCTACAACACCGACAACCCCGCAGAAGGAGTCATCGCCAAACGGCGGGTCTACGCCGCCCTCATCGGCCACATGCAGACCGTCCTGACCAGCGGATCACTCTACGAAAAATACGCACAGCTTGACGACCTCCTCACCGAATACGAAACCGCCAGACACGACCCGGCACGCTGCCACGCCCTCCGCCACCTCATCCTCGATGCCGCCGCCGCTGCAAACCTTCACGAACTGGAACTCTCCCATGACACCCCGATGGACGAAACCGTCCGCCGGTGCCATGAAGTACTATCCCGCATCAGAAACACCCAGATCCAGCTGGGAATGCACACCTTCGGAAAAATTCCCGAACACGAAAAACGAGTAGACCTCATCAACTCCATCCTTCGCTACGACACCGGCAAAACAACCCCGAGGCGCATCCTTGCAGCCGTCTACAACCTCGACTTCGACGAAACAGTCAGGAATCAGGACAGATTCTGCCGGGAACTCGGCATGTCCAATGGAGCCGTACTGGAATGGCTGGACAACAAAGTCAGACTCTGCATCCGCCACGCAGCCTCAGGAAACACAACTTCCTGGTCCGAACTCCTGGGCATCCCAGTACCGGAAACCCTGACCACACAGCTTGACGCCGCCCTGGCACGCATCAAAGACATCAACAGCCGCCTGGAAGCATCCGACGAACTTAGCTCACTGCACAACGCCCTCAAAGGCGGCTATATTCCTCCCGGTCCCTCCGGACACATAACCCGCGGCCACGAAGACGTCCTCCCCACCGGCAGAAACTTCTACTCCTTCGACCCCGGCCGCGTACCCACCAAAGCCGCCTGGCGTGTCGGAAAAAGACTCGCCGACCTCCTCGTATCACGCTACATCAGCGAATCTGGAAAAACACCGGAAACCGTTGCATTCAACTGGAACTCATCCGACCTCCTGACCTCAGACGGAGAAATGATGGCCGAAATGATAGCACTCCTGGGCGCAGAACCCGTCTGGGACACCAGCGGTCAGGTCAGAAACTACCGGATACGTCCCGAAAACGAACTCGAATATCCCAGAATAGACATAACAGCCCATATCTCAGGAATCATGCGGGACAACTTCTCCGACAGCATCAACTACCTTGACAGCATCATCCGGACAGTTGCAGATCTCGCAGAACCTGAAACCAAAAACCTCATCCGAAAACACGTCATCGAAGAAACAGAAAACCATCAGACAGATTTTCAAAAAGCAACCTCCCGGTTTTTCTCCTGCAAACCGGGCGTCTACACCGCAAGCGGCGTCAACCTTGCAATCCTCGCCGGAGCATGGAAAGACGAAAAAGACCTGGCCGAAATATACCTCACCACAAACGGCTATGCCTACGGCGGAGAAAGAAAAGGAGAAGCAGCCCATGAACAGTTTGCCGCCAGCCTGTCCCACGTATCCGTAACCTTCAACAAAGTCTCATCCGACGAAACAGACCTCCTCGGCTGCTGCTGCTACTTCGGCGGACACGGCGGCATGACCGCCGCAGCCCGGCACATTACCGGAGAAAACGTCAAAGCCTACTACGGAGACACACGGGAACCGAGCAATGTCCAGGTCACCACCCTTGCCGACGAAATCCGGAGAATTGTCCGGACCAAACTCCTCAACCCCCGATGGATCGAAGGCATGAAAGAACACGGATACAAAGGAGCCTCCGATATGATGAAACGCATCACGAGAGTCTACGGATGGGAAGCCTCAACTCAGGAGGTTGACGACTGGGTATTCGACGACATCACCCGGACATTCGTCACCAACCCGGAAATGAAACAGTTCTTTGAAGAAAATAACCCGTACGCCATCGAAGAAATATCCCGGCGGCTTCTCGAAGCAAACAGCCGCGGCCTCTGGGATCCGGATCCGGAACTCCTGGACGAACTGAAAAACTCCTATCTGGAAATAGAATCCTGGCTTGAAGACAAAGCCGGTGACGGAGAATTCCAGGGTGGATCCGTTGACATCATCACCGCAGCAGAAATTGAAAGCTGGGGTGGGGAAATTCAGAATGTTATGAAAACGGTACATCGGAGATTTCCGAAAAACTGAGGTGACATCAATGGCATACAAAAAATTCCTCATACCTGCTCTCCTGACACTATGTATCCTCTCTGCAGCTGCAGGCTGCATCACCTCCCCCCTCCCGCAGGAAACCAATGAAACTATAACCATCCTCCAGACAAACGGAGAACCCCTGACTCTCCCTCACACCGTAGAAAGGATCGTCGTATTAAACTCAAATGCAGCAGAACTGCTTTTCACGATCGGCGCAGGTGACAAAATAGTTGGAGTGAGCCAGGCGGCACTCAACCATCCGGAACGAAAACTGTTGTTCCCGAACGCAGTCTCCGTCGGACAGTCAACCGTCCCGGATACAGAAGCAGTCTTCGCACTCCATCCTGACCTCATCATCGCCTTCAACAGCATGAAACCAAAAAACGCCGACATCCTGGAAAACTCAGGAATTCCTATCGCCTATATTGACTGCTACAAACCAACTGTCATGTGCCGTGACGTCACATCCCTGGGTATGATCACAGGCAACACCAGAGAGGCAGACGCATACCTCACCTACGTTGAGGGCATCATCTCTACAGTTGAACAACGGGTCCGGACCATTCCCGAATCATCATGGCCGGTAGTATATGGAGAATTCTCATCAGATTACTCAATTCAGGGAAATGACACAAGCATCGACATTCTGCTTGGTATCGCCGGAGGAAAAAATATCGTTACCGAACCGCTGGTCAGCAGCTCGCCAAAAGTAAGTAACGAATGGATTGTTACAAAAGACCCGGATATTATCATCAAACTTATAACAACCGACACACTCTCCGAGATCGAAAGTACCTACCGGAACCTGATTTCCCGGACCGGCTTTGCAACACTTCATGCTGTCCGCGACAACCGGACCTACATCATGAGAAATGACCTTACCTATGGACCACGATCATTTGCAGGCGCAGTTCTCATGGCAAAAACACTCCATCCGGATAAATTTGAGGACATGGATGTACATTCCATACTGGACCAGTACAATACCAGATTCAATCTGAATTTCAGTCATGACATTCTGATATATCCTGCATCCTGATAATGAGCAGACACATCTATATTTTTCAAAAAATTAACAAAAAACCGGTTCATTTTGTTCTTTTTCTCCCGTATCCATATGATTCTCCATGAAAAACCACATGACCCATCTTGCATTCTCCTGCCTGCATCGTACACCTGCAACCAGAAATACCGTACGAAAAGCCCTGAGAGCCTACCTTCGCTACCTGAGAAACGATCCGGCGGCAACCGACTCCGCTCTCGCCGCATTCTCACCCGCCTATCTGAAAAAACCGGTTAGCACAATCTTCTCCGACGTCTGCAGCTACATCACATATCTTCGCGACATCATACAAAACTCCCCGAATACGATCAGACTGAAAACCCATTATGTCCTGGAATGGCTGGACTGTAACCACATCATCTTCCACCCTGCCGATAAAAAAATCCTCCAAAACCTCAGACCGCGTGCAGTCACCATCACCGAAGAAGCCGAACTTACCCGGACTCTCCTCAGACGCCTCATAGAAAACGCTGACCCGGTCATGACACCCGTTCTGCTTATCCTTGCAAGCTCAGGCATGCGCATCTCCGAACTCCTGAACATCCGTACTGACCAGATCATCCGGGAGACACCGACAGAAATCCATATCCCCCGGGAACACATGAAAGCGGGGAAACCCCATGTCTACCACATATCTCATGAAGCAGAACAGGCACTGGACACCTACCTCAGCCAGTCCGGAAAATCAGACCGCATCTTTCCCTTCTGTTACACGACAATCAGGGAAAATTTTGCAGAACTGCAAAAACAGGCCGGAACTTACCAGTGGTGCAACCAGGGAAAACGAAGCAAAATAACCCTGCACAGCATCCGCAAATGGACAGAATCCACCATGAAACTTCACATCCCGATCAACCTTGCCAACGAACTCATCGGGCACGACGAAGGACTCTCCCCGCACTACCGGCGATACGGCAGAGATCAGCTGCGGCAGGCATACCTGACGGCAGAACCGCACCTTACCCTGCTTACCGCAGAAACGGTCGACACAGCCGACATCACGGAAACTGACATCCACCAGCTCCTCAACACACTCATCACCGAACAAAAAAACCTGATACAACGGCTGGACCAAATTGAACACCTGCTGAAACACAGCATCACGTCACAGAAACATCAGAAAAAATCATGAGACCTGACCCCAGGCCCTGGCCAACGAAAATATGCCCCGTTGCCTCACTGATGATATATAAATAACCCGAAATTCATGTGATATTCGTGATTCGGGAACATATATGACCCCAAAATACCGGATGTTTGGAAAGTATCCGGTTGGATGAGATAGCCCTGAACTCCGGAGAAGAAACAAACCCTGATAACCCGGAATTACTGATACAGCGGGATGAAGCACATTTCCGCGACAAAAGAATGGAATTATCAACAACCCGCCCATGAAAAAGCATCATCTGACCCGCACCTGCATTTAAGACAGCTGGAATCCTATCTCACGATTCATACTGAGAATAAATGAAGTGGGGATTACTCGACCCTCCCGAAAATTAGAGTTCAGGATATACCAGAGTCCCGGCACTCACATTCAGTCCGAACTGTGCATTATAGGCATCCAGCACAGCCCGCACATCAAGATGCTCAGACACCGTCGGATGCAGCATCTTCACAACAGCCACAGCACCCGCAAACGTTCGCGGCCCATACGCAATATCATTCCTGATAAGCCACGTTCGATTCTGTGACACAGCATCAATCGACGAAAACCCTGTCCGGGAAACCAGCTCCTCAAACTGCCCCTTGGGATCACTCATCTTCGCCACCGAAACAACCTTCACTATACAATCCGGATTTTCCGCAACCAGCCACTCAGGTGAAACCTTCGGCGCCGTTGCACCCGCATCCTGCATCAGAACATTTCTTCCATTTGCAAGATCCAGCAACAGATCCAGACCCGACCCGTTCACCTGAGCAGAATACGCAGTATATCCCTCACAGTAGACCCGCGGACTCATCGAAATCTTTTCAACAGACTCTGCCACATCCTGCATCACACCATCGTAAAACGTCACAAACCGGGCAGCAGGCTCGGGATTCCCTGTCAGAATCCCCAGAGCCGTCACATCCTGTGACATCGTCGAAGGCTTATAACAATCAATATAGACAATCGGAATCCCGGCAGCCTCAATCACATCCGCATTCTTTGGCTTCGAACTGGCAAACGCAATCACCACATCCGGAGACAAAGACGAAATCAGCTCCACATCAGGAACATCCCATTTCCCCACACTCACCGCATTCGGAAACAGCGGCCCTAACTCCGCATGATCCAGAATTGACTGGGAAGCACCCACCACAGTCCCCGCAGCACCAATCACATACAGCATCTCAGCCGCATTCGAGTTCATCAGAACAATCCTCTCAGCCGTATGCGGCAGAGTAAACACAGAACCATCAGTCTGCAGAATCGTCACTCCCGCAGAACCTGGAGAATTCTCATTCGAAACACAACCTGCCGCAAACATGCAGCACATGAGTACACCAAGTACTCCCAGTACAAAATACACATTTCTCATTTTCATCTCACCGTAACTTTTCTGAAAATCCACGAACAGACACAGAGCATCACCACAGCACCAGCCACCAGAACCAGAACCGGTTCAAGAGGAACATGGCCTGAAGCAGCCGCCCGGGCCGCATCAATTGCATAACTCACCGGATTTACATGAGCACACACAGCAAGCCATTCAGGCATCGCCGAATACGGCATCAGAGCACTCGACGTAAAAAACAGCGGCATAGAAATAAACGCCTGCGCCGCCGCATACGAGTCATGATCCCCCAGATACAACGCAATAGTTGTCCCAAACGCCGAAACCAGCACCCCGAACAAAAACAAAATACCATACATCTCCACATATACAGCCGGCGGCAGAAGTGACGCCCCGATCAGCAGCGCAATCACCAGAATCACAGTCGCCTGAATCAGGCCCCGAATCGTAATAAACACAATCTTACCCAGAAGAATACTCTCCCGCGGTGCAGGCATTGCCAGAAACTTATTCAGATATCCTAAAATCTTATCAAACATCAGACTCGACCCCCCCGCAAGACCTGCGGAAAGCATCGTCAGAACAAGAATACTCGGCGTAATAAAATCCAGATAATTATCCGTAAACGTCGTCGGCAGTGCCAGACCCACAAAAATCAGCCACGCCGCAGGCATCGCAAGCGTGGACACCACATTCATCTTCGCACGGGACCAGCGGCGGAGATCCCGTTCCACATACGCAAACACCCGGTCCATCTCTACCGCCTCGACATCATATTCCGGAACTGCCGGAAATCAAATGCGCCCATATCCTGATTCTCCGAACCAACCGACTGGAGAAACACATCCTCCAGAGTCGGTTCACGAACAGAAGACGACACAATCTTCATACCCGCATGCTCACAGGAAAGAAGCAAAGCCGCAAGCCGGACAGAGCCCTGATCTGCAGCAAACAGAAACTCATCATCTTCGTTACCGGTCCCAAGAAACGTCACACCCTCAGGCAGATCACCGGGAAGCTGCCCCTCAGCCCGAATCAGAATCACATCCGTCTGTAGCTCACTTTTCAGACGTGCAGGTGACCCCTCCCGGACAACACTGCCATGCTTAATAATACCGACCCGATCACAGTACCGGTCTGCCTCATCCATATGATGAGTCGTCACAAACACCGTCATACCGGATCTGCGTAACGTCGTAATATGTTCCCAGATAGATTTTCTTGCAGCCACATCCAGCCCGATCGTAGGCTCATCCAGAAACAGCACCTCAGGATCATGGACCAGAGCCTGCGCAAGCTCCAGACGGCGGCGCATCCCGCCCGAGTACGTCTTCGTCAGATCATCTGCCCGGTCAGTGAGATCCATCACCTCCAGCGCCGCATCAACCCTGAGTTTTCGTTCACGACGATCACGTATCCCGTACAGCTTCGCAAAAAATGTCACATTCTCCCGACCCGTCAGCCGGATATCAACCGCCATATCCTGCGGAACATAACTCATCAACTCACGGACCTTTGCGCCGTTGTGGCTCACATCATGCCCGCAGACCAACGCAGACCCTGACGTTGGTTCCAGAAGTGTTGTCAGAATCCTGACGGTCGTGGTCTTTCCCGAACCATTCGGCCCAAGCAGACCGTACACTTCATTGTCCACCGAAAGACTCAGATCTGACACCGCACACAGTTTCCCGTAATACTTTGTCAGGCTTGTAGTCTCAATTGCAGTCATGCGTTCCTCCGTCCGTGAACCCGGCGCATAACCTCTGCAATGTCCTCATTCCATCCGGGAACATCATCTGCCGTAACAACATCCAGTGACCCGCCCTGAAACTCTCCCTCCCCTGACCTCTCCTCCATCCAGGATTCAATCTCCAGATAGGCAGATTTCAGATCATCCAGAACCACCGGATCCGGTTCCCAGAGACCGCGGCTATTTGCTTCAAGCAGACGCCGGGAGATTTCTTCCAGAGCATAGGGATTATTCTTCTCGAAAAATTCCTTCATCTCCGGATCAGTGACAAAGGTTTTTGCAATATCATCAAAGACCCAGTCATCAACTTCCCGGGTGGATGCTTCCCATCCGTACACCCGGGTTACTCGTTTCATCATATCTGCAGCCCCTTTGTAGCCGTGTTCCTTCATGCCCTCAATCCACTTGGGGTTCAGAAGTTTTGCCCGGACCACACGACGGAGTTCGTCCGCGAGAGTGTGGACGGAAACATTCTCCGCCTCACGAGTGTCGCCATAGTATGCTTTGACCGGTTTTCCGGAAAGATGACGGGCCGCAGCGGTCAGTCCTCCCTGATTCCCGAAATAACAGCAGCAGCCGAGCAGATCATGTTCATCGGAAACGACTTTGTTAAACGTAACCGAGACCGTTTCCAGATTTGCGGCAAACTGCTCATGGGCTGCTTTCCCGCCGCGATCATTGCCATAGGCATATCCATTTGTAGAAATATAAATCTCTGCGAGATCCTGTTCGGTTTTCCATGCCCCGGAAAGCACCGCAAGATTTACCCCTGACGTGTAGGTACCCGGCTTTCCGGAAAATATCCTGGCAGTTGCCTCTTCAAGGGTTGTCCCTGACGTCATTTCTGCAAGGACATGCTTTCTCACAAAGTTCATCTCCGGTGGTTCATCCAGAACCGCGACTGCCGAAACCGCACGGTCCACCAGATCTATACAGTTCGTAAAGTTATCCCTGAGGATTCCTGAACTCCGGACGGTGATATCAATGCGTGGACGAGTCAGCCGATCGAAAGGAGTAACGATAAAGGATCGAACCTGACCATTTTTCTGCCAGACAGGAACAACGCCCAGCAGTGAGAAAATCTCAGCCATCATTTCGCCGTCTGCGGTCATGATGTCACTTGCCATCCAGTAAAACGCTACCGTTTCCGGAAGTTCACCCGATTCAGTGAGATACTTTTCAACAAGCGCATCTGCAAGTCTGCTGCCGACCCGCCACGCTGAAGTGGTCGGGACACGGTTGGGATCAAGTGAGTAAAAGTTCCTCCCGCTCGGGAGGACATCATCCCGTCCGCGGGTTACCAGCCCGGAAGGTCCCGGAGGAATATATCCTCCTGCCATTCCGTTCAGCAGACTCTCTTCCTCCCGGGACTCCGTGATTCGGAGATTCAGATCAAGAATCCGCTCCCGCAGTTCCCCAAATCCGTCCGGAACAGGTCTGCCGAATGCATCAGAGATTGTTTCATCATCAGACCCTTTCAGAACCAGTTTCACCAGCAGTTTCACCCGGGTATCAATCCATTCGGCTGCAGCCCCGTTTGACATTGCCAGCACGGTCGCAAACTCTCCCGGATTTCTGAGAAGATTGCCATACTCCAGTCCAAACATTGCAGCAATCATTTTCCGGGGAGAAAGGTGGAGATCTCCTGCATCATATCTGAGGATGGAGGAAATCATGACAACTTTTCGGGCTTCATCAGGAATATCTCCGAAGATATGCATCCCTGCATCTATTGACGATGTACGCAGACGTGCCAGAGTTTCATGGCAGAGACGAACGGTCTCATCCATAGGTGTTTCATGCGTTATGGCCAGCTCATCCAGATGTGCCGCTGACACCGCATCAAGAATCATATGATGCAGAGCATGACCGCGTGCCGGATCGTGCCGGGAGGTTTCATACTGATTCAGCAGCTGGTCAAGTGTTTCCCATTCGCCATACAGCGATGCGGAGTCCATGGCCACCTGCATATGGCCGATCAGAGTTGCATAGGCTCGGCGTTTTGCAATGGTGCCTTCCGGCGGGTTATCTGTATTGTAGATGTAGAGAAACGGGACATCACCGATCGAAACATCAGGGAAGCAGGTTTCAGAGAGAGCTGTTCCTTTCCCAGGCAGAAACTCCAGATTTCCATGTGTTCCGACATGGACAAACGCATCCGCACCGAAAATGTCGCGGTAGTAATGGTAGGTTGCCAGATACTGGTGAGTCGGCGGACAGTCGGGGTCATGAAGAATTTTACAGACGGCACCGTCACACCGTGCCCCAAAGCATCCCCGTTTCGGCTGAACCGCAATGATAACATTCCCAAACGAAAGACCGGTTATGAGAAGATCACCGTCCAGTACCATGCCTTCTCCGGGCGGTTCACCCCAGACATTCAGCATTTTTTCCCGGACCGCAGGCGGCAGACCGGAAAAATATGCCGCATACTCAGACGCCGGCATCCGGTAGACAGTCCCCCCGCACCGTACAATTTCGGAACATGTCGTCCAGCGGAACTCAGAGATTGCTTTGCGGGAAAGGAAGAGGTCCATCAACTCTTTTCCCGAGGCCGGCGGTGTCACCGTATATCCCTCCTGCTGCATTCTCCGAAGAATCCGAACCACGCTCTCGGCTGCATCAAGATGCGCTGCTCCCCCGATGTTTGCCTCGACACTGGCACAGGGATTATTGTTCAGGAAAAATACTATTTTCCGTTCTGCGGCAGGTTTTTTTCTCAGTGTCATCCATCGGGAAACTCTTCGTGCAATTTTTTTGCTGCGCTCCGGGAGTACGGTTCTGCCGTACTCACTGTCAGCTCCGGCACGGGTTGAGCCAAGCATTATCGGTTCGATAACGCCTTCAAACTCAGGCATTGCAACAGTCCAGGTGATATCGGCGGAGAGACCGGAGGAGGATTCCCAGTCTTCCAGTGTGGTATAGAATGCGGTTATCGGCTGGAAGACCGGAATGTTGAGTGAAGCCAAAAGGTCAGAGCCTGCTTTTGCTGAGGAGACTGCATCGTTCCGGGAGGTTTTGCCGATCATAAACGTGACGAGTTTTACGACTGCATCCACCTGTACAATGCCGTCCGGGGCAAAGTATGTACTGATGACACCTGCGATATTCTGTGATCCGGTTGTGTCATCCTGCAGAGAGTTGGTAAAGACCGGAAGTACATTGAGCCCCGCAGATTCCAGATCAGTGATTACAGACTGTTCAATCGCATATCCTTCAGAGACCCAGGCAATCCGGGAGATTAGAACCCCGATCCATGGAGCCCCCGGCTGTGCCGGATACCAGTCCAGATATTCACGGGTGGTGGAGAATATTCTCCTCCCGGCAGACGGGTGAATAATACCCTGCCATGGGACATCAATCGGGGGGAGAGCTGTTTCGGATTCTCCGGCAAACCGGATGAGAAGATATGTCATCAGCCGGTGGAAATTTTCCAGACCGTTATATATCAGATACCGGTATGCGGTTGTTGCAGTTTCGGGATCGGTTGAGGTCAGTGCCCAGTATGAGACCTCATGACCCACACAAATCACCGGTGTGGTTTCCCGGATCGTCCTGATGGACGGTTCCAGTTCATCCCAGAACCGGTGAGTTGTCCGATACAGGAGAATGACATCTGCGGCCGCACAGTCCCGGACCGCATCAGCACAACGTTCCGGGGAATCTTCCAGAGACCGATTCGCATAGATAGTCAGATTGACTCCACAGTCCCTGGCTGCTTTTTTCATAAGGGGGAGATATGCATCCCACATGATTGATACAAGTTTTATAGCCATCTGGAGTATCCTCTCCTATCTAATTGGAATTCGATGGTATATAGTAATAATTGGTAAAAAAATAGTATTACGAGAATAGTATAACTTTCACACGGATATGCGATCAGGAACGTTCCGGCAAAACATCAGTATCCTCAGGGGAGAGATACCTCTCATCCCGGACAATCGGCTGCGGCAGACCGATTGAAGCAACCTCCAGCAGCTGGTCCCAGTCCATCGTCGTCTCCACGCAACCGTCAGTCTTTGTTACCACGCCGAGCGTAATCATAGAGATACGTTTCCCCATCTCCAGACCCTCTTTTACCTCGATCAGACATCCGACACCGATCATTGCTTCAGGCTGGTACTTTTTGACCATCCGCTTAATGAAGGTCGACCCGGGGATCAGAAACGTCTTGTATCCGGCAGCTTCAAGAGGAGGAATGACAGAGCCGAGACCGCAGCGTCCGCAGGAAACACATTTCAGCCCGTCGGGCGTCAGGTGTGCAGGGCACTTTGCCGACCGCAGACACTGGGGGAAAAAGACAGCACGCCTGGTTACCGGCACCTTCGCAAAAGCACTCGTGTTAACATCGTTATCGATTCCGATGAGAAACTCCATCAGCTGGGATGAATCCACCCCGAGAACCTGACAGCAGGTCTGAACGGTCCCTTCGGTAAACGTCAGTACCGGCCGCAGCAGTATCGGGAAGTAGAGATGTTTGCGTTTGATCGAGAGGACGATGAGCATCACCATAATCAGAACAAAGACAATCCAGACGAGAATCAGAATCAGGAGAATCTGGCCGATAACGAGAGCTATATTGTCCCAGACACCGCCGTTGAACAGGGTAGCCGGCAGGGGAAGAGTGACCGCCATTTACGGTTTCCCCCTGATTTGTTCCGGCAGACCAACGGATGCCGCCTCAAACAAATCGTCCCACTCAAGCGAAGTCTCCACACAGCCGTCGTTTTTCATCACAACACCCAGAGCAGTCATCTGGATTTTTCGGGCAAGTTCCTGAAACTGTTTAATCTCCATCAGGCACCCGACACCGATCATTGCTTTCGACGGGAACCGTTTCAGCAGCCGTTTGATATAGGTTGATCCGGGAACAATAAAAACCTGGTAACCGGCTTCCTCCAGTGCGGTCGTTCCCATGCCAAGATCACATTTTCCGCATTTGAGGCATTTGATCCCGAGCGGTGTAAGGTGTGCCGGACATTTTGCCGACCGCAGACAGTGCGGCAGAAAGATAACCCGTTCACTGACCGGAATTTTGGCGAACTCATCGCGGTTCACATCGTTTTCCAGTCCGATCAGAACGGTGATAATCTCGGTATCATCAATGCCGAACATCCGGCATCCGGTACTGACACCGCCCTTCAGCAGAAGATATGCCGGGCGGAGCAAGCTTGGACAGTAAAGACGTTTCCGCCGGACGGAAAGGACGAAGAGGGAAACGGTGATGAGTACAAGGATCAGCCAGACGAAGAAGATGAGCAGGGCAAGCTGGCCGAGAAAGAGAGCTACGCTGTCCCAGAAGGGACTGTTAAAAAGGGAGAACGGAAGTGTGATTACCATTGTTTTACTTCTGTCTCAGGGAGCTGAAGTCATATGGCGGATAGAAAACACCCTTCTCGGTGATGATGGCAGTAACCAGATCCAGCGGGGTTGCATCAAACGCATAGTTGAGTATCGGAACCCCGGAGGGAGCTGTCTGCCTGCCCCAGAAAGCTGCGACCTCATCGCGTTTGCGTTCCTCGATCGTGATGTCCGCCTCGCATGCATCCACGTCAAAGGTAGAAGCCGGAGCTGCTACATAGAAGGGGATGTTATGGTGTTTTGCGCAGACTGCATGCATGTAGGTCCCGATCTTATTGAAAACGGCGTCTTTGGTGATGCGGTCCGCACCCACAATGACGCAGTCGATCGTTCCTTTCCGCATGAGAAATGCCGCTTCCGAGTCAATCACGGAGGTTACCGGGATACCGTCGCGGTGGAGTTCCCATGCGGTAAGCCGTGAACCCTGCAGAAGCGGACGGGTTTCACAGGAGATGACGGACACTTTTTTCCCTGCCTTGTGTGCGGAACGGATGACTCCAAGCGCAGTTCCCCACGTAGAACAGGCGAGTGCTCCGGCATTACAGTGGGTGAGAACCGTCCCGATCTGCGGCATGAGGGCTGCGCCGTTGTGACCAAGCAGCATACAGCATTTTTCGTCGTCTGCAGCGATGGTCTTTGCCGCGGTGACGGCGAGGAATCGTGCCATCTCAGGCGGGAGGTTTTCCATACTTCGCAGGACTTTGTGTATTCCCCATGAGAGGTTGACAGCAGTCGGGCGGGTGGCACGGAGGAGTTCTGCGTCAGCGGTGACGGTTTCGAGGAACTCAATGTCGGAGGTACAGTTTACGGCAGAGAGGGCAACTCCGAATGCGCCGGCAACGCCGAGGGCCGGGGCGCCGCGGACTTCAAGGTTTTTGATCGCATCTGCCAGACGATCAACGGTTTTCACCTCAATGATCTCCAGGGTTTCAGGAAGTTTTGTCTGGTCGATCATCATGATGGTGTTGGTTTCGTCGTTCCACCAGAGAGTTTTTGTGCCTTCGTCGGTCATGTCAGTTTTCACTCCGGACTGCGTCAATGACGGCTTTCATGGCAGCGGCCCCGCCGGACATAACGGAGTCGGGAATGTCTTTGGGCGCGGCTGCGGTTCCTGCAATGTAGATACCCGGACGAATGGTTCCGGCCGGGTTGAGTTTCAGGTGTTCCGGCATGAGGAAGCGGGCTTCGTCGGTCGGGATACCAAGGGCTCCGGCAAGCCGGGTAGTGTCCGGTTCGGGTTCGATGCCGACGGAGAGGACGACAAGTCCTGCTTCCAGATTTTTGAACTCGCGGGTCTCAGTATCTTCGAGAGGGAGCACGAGTGTTCCGTTACGGGTCTGCTGGACTTCGCCGGGGAAGGCCCGGACGATCTGAACACCCATCGCTTTGGCGCGTTCGGCGTACTCCTCGTAGCCTTTGCCGTAGGCCCGGAGATCATTGTAGAGGATAGTAACCTCGGTCTCCGGATAGTGTTCTTTGATCAGCATGGCATTTTTGAGGGCGTACATACAGCAGACGCAGGAACAGAGGTTTCGTTTGACGGTGAGGTCACGACTGCCGACACACTGAACAAAGACGACAGAGTCGGGAACTTCGCCGTTGGAAAGTCTGCGGACGCTGCCTGCGGTCGGGCCGCCGGCATTGATCATGCGTTCAAACTCCAGACTTGTGATGACATCAGGATACCGCAGGTAACCGAACTGGGATTTTTTCTGGGCGTCAAAGAGAGTGTATCCGGTAGCGATGACAATCGCTGCAGCACTGATTTCTCTGGTCCGGACCGTGTCTTCTTCGCGATGCAGCACGGCATTTTTTCCGCAGACATCATAGCAGAGGCCGCACTCAATACAGTGGAGGTTGTCTTTGACCACGAGGTTCGGGACAACCTGCGCGTGGGGTTTGTAGATTGCTTTGCGAACGCCGATGCCTGCATCAAACCGGTTGTAGACTTCGATCGGACAGATGTTGGTACAGTCTCCGCAGCCGGTGCAGTCTTCTTCACGGATGTATCGGGGATATTCGGTGACGGTGACGGTGAAGTTTCCTGCATCTCCTTCGATTTTTTCCACTTCTGCGAGGGTGAGGATAGTGATATTTTTGTGGCGGCCGACCTCGGCCATTTTCGGGGAGAGGATACACATGGAACAGTCATTGGTGGGAAATGTTTTGTCAAGCATAGCCATGTGGCCGCCGATTGACGGTTCCCGCTCAATGAGCCAGACATGGATGTTGTGCCGGGCGATGTCCATTGCGGCCTGAATTCCTGCAACGCCTGCCCCGACAACAACAACGTCAGAACTCATTCATGTACCTCTGACCGGTTTTGACGTACGTATCGGCATTTTTGAGGTTGCCGGCAAGCTCCTCCGGGGTCAGTTCCCGGATGATTTTTCCCGGAACGCCGATGACGAGGGAGCCGGGAGGAATTACTTTGTTCTCGGCTACGAGTGCTCCTGCGGCGATAAGGCTGCCTTTGCCGATGACGGCACCATTGAGGACAATTGCCCCCATACCGATGAGACAGTTGTCTTCGATGGTTGCACCGTGGACAATGGCCCCGTGACCGATGGAAACGTTCTGGCCGATAGTGACCGGACGGCCGGCGCTTTCATGAATGACAGCGTTGTCCTGGACGTTGGAACGGCTTCCGATGGTTATCGGTGCCTGATCGGCACGGAGCACAGCACCAAAGAGGATGGTGACGTCGTCCCCGAGATTGACGTCTCCGAGTATTGTTGCGTTTGGGGCGATGAAGATACGCTCACCGCATGTGCCCTTGCTTTTATTCATAGTGATAATAATGTTCAATGCAGACGGTTATCAGGGTTTCGTTTGAGTAAATTTCAGATCGGAAAGGGAAAGGGAAGTTTCAAAAACACTCTCAAGATCCGGGTAAATGTGTAATTCGGGCGGAGATTCACACAGATACAGGATATTCCCAAAAATATCCTGATTGGTATGGATTTCAACCGGGCGTACTGCGTGACACGACATATCTATCCCTGATTCGCGGTGAGGAACAAAAACACGATCAAGACTCCGCAGAACTCCGAAAGGAAAAACCGTCACGCTCATATACTCATAAGGCCGATATTTTCGGTAACGAAAAAATCGTTTACAAGGTGCGTATGATCTGGACAACCGACACATGGATAGCTCTCTTTCTCATCATCATGTATTTTGCCCTCCTCCTCGGGATCGGCGTGTGGGCTGCCAGAAAAATCAAAACCTCTGAAGACTACATCCTTGCCGGCAGAAGCCTTGGGTTCTGGATATTCCTCCTACTCCTCATCACCTCCATATGCAGCGGGGTAACCCTCATCGGCGGCTCCGGCATGGGCTACACCTACGGCTGGCCAAGCATCTGGGACCAGATTTTTGTGCCCCTCTCCGCCGTCTTCTGCATCATCTTCTTCGGCTCCAAACTCAACCTCATCGGACAAAAACGCGGCATCGTCACCCTCGAAGACTACTTTTCCCTCAGATATGAAAACAACCGGGAACTCCGCACACTCTCTGCTGTGATCGGCATACTCATATCCCTCGTCTACCTCATCGGCCAGTACACCGCAATCAGTATCGTGCTTGTCTGGCTGTTCGGCATAGCACACTGGCAGGCTCTCCTCATTGCCGCCGCCATCATCACCACCTACACCGTCCTCGGCGGCCTCTATGCCGTCTCATGGACCGGCGTAATTCAGGGTCTCATCCTCATCGTCGGCATGCTCATCTTCGCTCCCATGATCGTCATCCACGCAGGAGGTCTTGAACACATCAACCTCGTCCTCGCCTCCATTGATCCGAACTTCGTCATGCCCGCCTTCCCCGAACGCTACGCAGCCTACGCCTACCTCACACCGGAAATGCTGTTCTCCTTCGGTATCCTCCTCATTGTCGGTCTTGCCTGCGGTCCTCACGTCGTATCCAACGTTCTCGCCGTCAAAGACATCCGGTACTTCCGCTGGGCGCCGATCATCGCATTTGCCATCTACGTCACCATATCTCTCCTCGTCCGTTTCTCCGGCATGGGTGTCCGGACCCTCGTTGAAGAAGGGCAGGTCACCCTGCCCGACGTCGCAAACGCCGCTGACTACTCCTTCGTCTACGGCATCAGCGCTGCGGCCGGTGGCATCTTCATCAGCGGCCTGTTTGCCGTCATGATCCTCTCCGCCGTCATGTCAACCACCGACCGGCTGATGCTCACCGTCGGTACCCAGTTCTCCTGGAACATCTTCAAAACCCTGCTCAAACCGGACGCATCCGAAAAGCAGATCATCAGAATCAGCCAGATCACCATGCTGGCCGCAGCCGTGATCTCTCTCCTCCTCGCAATCAACCCCCCGGACGTCCTCGTCTTTCTCATCTTCCTTGCTATCGGTCTCATCCTCAGCTCCTTTGCGGTCCCCCTCATCGCAGGCCTCTACTGGCGCCGGGCCACCACCGAGGGAGCCATCGCCAGTATGGCAACCGGTCTCGTCGCCGCAGTAACGTTTGGTTTCTACGACAAATTTGTCGACAAACTTCCCATGCATTTCTCCTTCTATGCCCTCCTCCTCTCCATCGCTGCAATGATCCTCGTAAGCCTCGCCACACATCCAAACAGCACAACAGCCCTCGATACCACCTACACCGGCGGCTACCTTCACCCCAAAGACAAAAACGACTGACGGATACCTTTCCGTCGTGTTCATAATTTTTCACAACCAATACTACCCAATGAAATCCTCCCCGTTCCTTGCACCCGTACCCTTCTACTGGTGCGACCACTGTCACGTTCCGGTGATGGGAAAACTCTGCGCCTGCGGTGAAAAAACCCGGGCAGTATCCGTCACCCCTCCAGGAGACGTCCGACCCGCTTTTGACCGTGACAGACATCTCATCAACCGCCTGTTTGAGGAACAGTTCGGCGTCCCCCTCATCCCGGACGACCACCTCGCCCTCCTCAACAAAGTTCCCGATGACGACCGGATGGAGGAGATAATTCTCGGAGGAGCCGTTGTCTGTGCCATCAGATTCATACCCGCCGAAGACCGGTGGGAAGTCCTGCCCCGTGAAGCAGCAGCCCGAATCGTAACCCCGGTGAAACGGGTCGTCCGGGTCACGAACGACGCTGCCGCATACATCCGGGATGGAAACAGCGTCCTTATGCCAGGTGTGACCTTCGTCTCGCCCGAGATCGAAACAGGTGACAGTGTCTTCGTCCTCGACGAAACCGGGGACTGCGTCGCCGTCGGCAGGGCAAAGATGTCCTACAAAGATACCGTGGGTGCAACCCGCGGCCAGCTGGTCCGGACCCGCCGGACCCAGAAACCTGTCATCGACCCTGCCCCGTCCACATGGGACGACGCAATCCGGGCAAACAACAACATCCTTGACCTCTACGAAGCAAAATCCATTGAGTTCATCAAAGACGTCATTGAGAAAAATCCGGGAGTTCAGCCAACCGTCTCCTACTCAGGAGGAAAAGACAGCCTCGTAACCCTCCTCATCACCCTCAAAGCAGTCGGCAGGCTTCCGATCATCTTTGCTGATACCGGCCTTGAGTTCCCGGAAACACTGGAAAACGTCCGGATCGTCCGGGACAAATACGGCCTTGACCTGATCGAACGTTCCGGCAATCAGGGATTCTGGGAAGGATTCGAAGTTAACGGACCGCCGGCGGTCGATTACCGCTGGTGCTGCAAAGCCTGCAAACTCACCCCGGTAAAACAGCTCATCGAAGAAACCTGGGGAGAAGCCCTCTCCCTCATCGGCCAGAGAAAGTTTGAATCCGCCAAACGGATGCAGAGTCCGCGTGTCTGGAGAAACAAAAACGTACTCTGCCAGATATCCGCTGCCCCCATCCAGCACTGGACCGCAATGCATGACTGGCTCTACCTGTTCCGGGAAAAAGCACCGTACAACCCCCTGTACGAACTGGGGCTTGACCGGATCGGCTGCTTCATGTGCCCCTCCTCGGACCTTGCCTGTATGAAAGACATCGCTGCAATGTATCCGGAGATGTGGGCAGACTGGGAACAGAAACTCGCAGACTGGGGAGAACGCAACGGCAAATCGCCGGACTGGGCCGCAAAAGGTCTATGGAGAGTGCGGGAGTCCGCCGAGGAGGACGCAGATCATGACAGCCACTTCTAAGATTGCGGTAATCGACTACGGCCTTGGAAACCTCCGGAGT
Organism: Methanobacteriota archaeon; assembly: GCA_023396065.1. Taxonomy (GTDB): domain Archaea; phylum Halobacteriota; class Methanomicrobia; order Methanomicrobiales; family Methanocorpusculaceae; genus Methanocorpusculum. Next base: position 49,018 of record JAEWXF010000001.1, on the reverse strand, counting down.
GTTGTCCGCGGTCTGGAGGCTGCGGGTGCCGCCCCGCAGATCACTGCCGATCCTGAGATCATCGCTGCAAGCGACGGAATCATTCTCCCGGGTGTCGGCGCATTTGCCGAAGGTATGGAAAAACTGGCCCCTCTCCGGCGTATCGTCGAACAGGCAGTCGCAGAAAAACCGCTGCTGGGTATATGCCTCGGGATGCAGATGCTGCTCGAACAAAGTGAGGAGCACGGCATGCACGCAGGGCTTGGATTCGTACCGGGAACGGTCCGGCTGTTTCCGAAAACTCCCGGCATGAAAGTCCCGCAGATGGGATGGAATACCATCACCCCGGCACACCACCCGCTGTTTACCGACATCCCCGACGGCACCTACGTCTACTTCGTCCACTCCTACTACGCCGACACCACGCCTGCGGCAACGATTGCGGAAACAAACTACATCCTCCCCTACGCTTCAGCGGTTGCCGCCGGAAACGCCCTTGGCGTACAGTTCCACCCGGAAAAAAGCGGACCGGCAGGCATCGCCATTCTCAGAAATTTTGTGGCACTGACCGAGTGAGGAAACCCTACAGGAGGGATATGAACCATATCCATCCGATGAACACCGCTGCTGACACCGCAGTCAGCGGCACCCCGATTTTACAATACTCCCAGAACGTCATCGTCGAACCGTGTTTCTCCGCGTTCTGGATCACGATCACCGAACTTGCCGCGCCGAGAATCGTCAGAGCACCCGATATCGTACTTCCCGCGGCCAGAGCAATGTACATATGAACCGGAGCGGCCGCCGCCTCAAACAACGGGAGGACCAACGCAACGTACGGCACATTTGAAACCAGCTGCGGCACCACAAGACTCACGCCGAACAGAACAGGCATCGACGTCGTAAATGAATGGGGCAGAACCGACTGAATCACCCCCGTCTCCCAGACCGCAGCCATCAGAACAAACATCGAGGCAAAAAACAGCAGCGTCGACCAGTCCACATTCCGGAACAGCTCCGCACGCCGTGGGCTGAACAGCAGCAGCGGGAGGGCAGCAACAACTGCAATTCCCACAAACGGCAGTTCATATCCAACAAACGAGAGAACAACCCGCAGGATAATCGTTGCAACCACCAGTACAAAGGTTATTTTCACCAGACGGGCAAGGCCCTGATCCTCAGGCTCAGGAATATCATGGCTTTCGGAAACGGACGTCTCCGGTTCCGGAAGTTTCAGCAGCAGCAGGCGATAGAGAAGATACATACTCACCACTGCCGGGACGAGCATATAGACAAAAAACGTTCCGAATGCATTGGGGATTCCGCCGGACATGGCTATCAGCAGGACCTGCGGATTGCCGATCGGGGTAATCACGCTCCCGAACGTCACCGCTGCCGCAAGGGCAACAAGCATGGTTGACGCAGGAATCCCGTACCGTTTTACACAATACAGGGCAATCGGCGTCCCGATGATCGCAACGGTATCATTCATCAGAAATGCAGCGGCGCCCCCCATCAGAAAAATAAACCAGAACAGAACCTGTTTCCGGGTGACTGCCCGTGAAAACGCAACAAGTGATGTGGCATGCAGCAGTCCGGACCGTTCCATTCCTACGCCCAGTATGAACATGCCGAACAGGAAACCGATTACTTCCATGTTAATGGAAGCGACGGCAGCTTCAGGGGAAATTGACCCGGTCAGCAGGACGGCGGCAGCACCGGCAGTCATAATCAGCCAGATCGGCAGCCGGACCCTGCCCACCTGCCGGACAATAATCAGCAGAAACACCACTGCAAGAATACCGACTGCAACCGGCAACATCACTCACCCTCACGCAGGAACAATCGTCAGAATATCCACCGAGACATACTTTGCCCGGTGCATCGCAATATCTCCTTTTTTCACCACAGCTGTTGCCGTCACCCGCGTACCGTTTGTATATTCCGCAGAAATCGGCGAAACCGGCATATACCACATACCGTCATCCCCTTCGAGCCACAACGTCTTGGACGACTCATCCACACACACAACCGTCCCGGCAAAGGAAATTTCCTGCTCAAACGTCGTACTGACGTACCAGATGCCCGCCACACAGGCAATCACCAGCAGAACTCCCGCCCAGTTGACCTTCTTTGACATGATAAAAAAGTTAGGATTTACAGAGAATGATCTCGATGCATGAGACATTGGAGGGGCCATTGTCCATCATCACCTGATCCGTTGATGTGGTAACACTTCGCTTGACCACGTTTGGAAGGAACTGGCGGATCACAATCTCCACGGTATCCACCGCTCGGACTATGGCTTTCCCGCGTGCCTTCACGATCACCTCCGGCATACCGTTGTTGAACTGCGTCACCACAGCAAGTACGTAGTTCATCACCGGCTTGTTTCCAATCAGGACTGTGTTATCCATCTTTCCCCCTACTATTTGGGAATGATCAGATATATTTCATCGTATGCAGCAGCTCGGCATTCAGAACTGATGCACCTGCTGCCCCGCGAATGGTATTGTGCCCCATGGCCACGAACCGGACGCCTTCCCGGACTCGACCGACGGAAACCGTCATGCCGTTCCCGCGATTTCTGTCAAGTCTGGGCTGGGGACGGTCGTTCTGTTCCAGATAACAGACACTCTTTTCCGGCTGGGTGGGTAATCCGGAGAACGGCGGCCGCCAGGTCCTGAATGCATCGATAACCTCGGGCACAGATGCATCAACGTCAATCCAGACGTTTAAGGTATGACCGTCAATTACGGGAACACGGTTACAGGACGGCGAAACGGCAAACGGTGCGCCGGTGATTTTTCCGTTGGAACAGGTTCCGAGAATCTTGTTTGCCTCACGTGCCATCTTTTCTTCTTCAGAGCCGATGTAGGGAATTACGTTGTCATAAATCCCGAATGCCGGAACTCCGTCAAATCCTGCGCCCGAGATTGCCTGCAGTGTCGCAACGTTGATGTGGGTGAAGTGGAACTTCATCAGCGGTGCAAGGGCCGTTGCCAGCATTATAGTGGAACAGTTCGGGTTGGTAACAATAAATCCGTTGCGGTTGTGATTCTTTTTCTGTACATCGATCAGTGCTGCATGGTCGGGATTGACCTCGGCGATCATCAGCGGAACGTCCTCGGCCATCCGGTGAGAACTGGCATTGCTGAATACAGCGACACCGGCGTCTGCGATGTCAGACTCAAGTGTGGTGGCGATGTCAGCGGGCAGGGCGGAGAAGACAATGTCACAGTCCTTCACTGCGTCCACCGTTGTCGGGGAGACCACAAGGTCGCCTGCCCGATCCGGGAACGGGGAGTCAAGCCGCCAGTTTACAACCGAACCGTAGGGTTTTCCTGCGGAGCGGTTGGATGCAGTAAGGGTTGTCAGATCAAACCATGGATGATTTGCGAGAAGCTGAACAAAACGCTGTCCTACAGCGCCGGTTGCCCCGAGAACACCAACGTGAATCATACATGGTAGTATTGGCAGTGTCGGGTATTGAGGGTTTGGATGTACTGGTATCGCGAGGAATCGTTTTCCGCAAAAACGAGTGCCGGAAATAGTCCGGTTATTTTTCGTCGTCAGAGGGATAGATAAGGATCGTACTTTCGTCTTCGTCGTTTTCATCGAGGCTTCCTTCGATGATCTGCCGGACGATTTCTTCCCACTGCCGCGAGGTTTCCATGCGGGTCACAGCACGGGAAAGGAGGTCTGCGAGGTAAGCAGACTGGTCGGAGATGTCATCTTCGATCATCTTCTGACGGATGAGTTTCTGGATTTCTTCCGGAAATGATACGGTGAGCGGGTCAGTCATGATGTTTTTCCTCCCGGATTCTGCGGGGTGTGTCACTGTCATCCATGAGTATTTCTGCAATGGTCTGCCGGAGCCGTTCCTGGACTTGGGGGGAGTTGATGCTGGAGGAGACGGCCTGCCGGATGTAGTCTGTCTGGACAGTACCTGCGGTTCCGGTGAGTTCGTCGGTGATCAGCTGGCGGACGAAGGCTTCCCTGTCGTGTTCGCCGGCGTTTTCCATGAGATGGTCCAGTTGTCCCAGGGTTGTTTTGGAGATCGGGATTTTGATGCCTGCGGCCGGACGGCGTGTTTCCCGGAGTCTGACGAGCAGGGTACTCAGGAGGTAGATGATGACGAGAAGCAGGAGGACGATGAGGAGGATCAGGAGTACCTGAACCAGGGTCACATACTCTGCGGAGACAAAGGAGATGACAAACTGTCCTTCAGTTTCCGTACCCGGCGTACTGACGGCAGCGGCGGCGGGGATCACCCCGGCAGTAAGTGTTAGCGTCAGAAGCAGGCAGAGAATAGAAAAGCGCGGAAGGGTAATCATATCTGGTTCAGTACTCCGGTATCAGATATGGGTATTCTTTTCTTTGAATGAATATAACAGTATGGTTCGGTGGGATATTTCGGCATCACCGGTTCCGGCCGGGCCCACAACAGCGACGTGTTTATTTTTTCTCCACCCCGCATTCCTTACAGCAGCAGCAATGGGAACAGGCTGACTTTGTATCATCTGATTTCCCGTTCTTTCCGCCGCAGCTGCAGGATCCGTGCGAAAGACTTCGCTTTATCATCAGACCGAAGAATACGAGAATTCCCACCGCCAGTAAAATAAAAAGGGCGGTCCAGACCACCTCAGGCAAAGCCAAGGAGTACACCTCCCTGATACACAATCCCTGACACAATCCAGGCAACCGCACACATCATCACTCCTGCACCGACCATAATCTTCCAGGAGTTGGTCTCCTGTTTAATTGTCAGCATCGCTGCGAGACAGGGCATGTAAAGGAGGATGAACACCATAAAGGAGTAGGCCGACAGCGGCGTAAATACATTGGCCAGCACATCGCCGAGGGCTTCCTCGCCCACACCGAACAGCGTACCAAACGTTGCCACCACAACCTCCTTTGCAATCAGTCCCATAATCACTGCAATCGCAGCTTCCGGAATCCCAAAGCCCTGCAGACTAAAGATCGGAGCAATTGCCGAACCAATCATACCGATAACACTGTCTCCGGATGCATACTCCACCCCGAACGGAAGGGACGCAAGCAGCCACATCAGCAGAACTGCCGGGAAGATAATAACTCCGGCCTTCTTCAGGAACAGACCGCCGTGTTCGCAGGCATGAATCAGTACTCCTTTCACCGTCGGAATCCGGTACGGTGGCATCTCCAGCACAAATGCCGAGGACTCACCCTTAAAGAGTGTCTTTCGGAGAATCAGACCAACGATCAGCGCAACGATGATTCCGAGAAGATACAGGGAGAACATGACAAGTCCCTGAATATGCGGGGCAAAGAAGATACCTACCAGCAGCAGATATACCGGAAGCCGGGCGGAACAGGACATAAACGGTGCCAGCAGAATGGTCAGCAGCCGTTCCCGCTCCGTCTCCATTGTCCGGGTGGCCATAATCGCGGGGACACCGCAGCCGAATCCGAGCATCATCGGAATAAACGATTTTCCGTGCAGACCGAGCCGGTGCATAATCCGGTCCATAATTACTGCAACACGTGCCAGATAACCGGAATCCTCCAGAATTGCCAGAAGGATAAACAGCAGAACGATGTTTGGCAGGAAGATGACCACGGAACCGACGCCGCTGATCACACCGTCACAGACAAACGACGTTGCCCAGTCAGGGGCTCCGGCACTACCAAGCGCTTCGCCCGCCCACTCCGACACAGTACCGAATACAGTATCGATCAGATCCATAAACGGAGCACCGATCGTAAAGACGATCTGGAACACCACATACATCACGATAAGGAAAATCGGAAATCCCAGCCACTTGTTGGTAACAAACCGGTCAATACGCTCTGACTGATTTTTCCCTCCCGCATCTTTGTGAAGATGGACTGACTCGTGCAAAATTCCGGCGATATATCCATACCGCTGATCCGCAAAGATCTCTTGAGGCGTCGTCCCGAAGATTTCCGACAGATGTTTCCGGGTAGTTTCAATTGCAGACTTTGTTTTTGCCGGCAGAGTATCCGGAGCACCGTGAATCAGATACTGGATAATGTTCCAGCGTGACGTCTCCGGCATTGCCTCTTCCAGTGCTGCCAGGTGCTGTTCCAGCTCGCTGCTGTAGTGGACAAGATTTCCTGAGGGTTGCGGTTTTCCCAGAATCTCTTTGATCAGTTTGTCTTTGCCGGTGTCATCAATTGCTTCAATTCTGACGACCGGGACACCCAGCATCTCTGAGAGTTTCTTGGTGTCAATAATGATCCCTTCCGCGTCTGCATACCGGTTCATATTCAGTGCCAGAACCATCGGGACACCAAGTTCAATCAGCTGCAGAGTGAGGTAGAGGTTTCGTTCCAGATGTGCAGCGTCCACAATGTCGACAACAACATCCGGTTTTTCGGTCATCAGATACTCAACTGCAATCTCCTCTTCAATTGACCTGCTGCTTAAGCTGTAGGTTCCGGGGAGATCCACAATTTCCAGTGTCGTTCCGTCATATACGGACTTCCCCTCTTTTCGCTCAACCGTTACCGTTTTTCCCGGCCAGTTCCCCACATGGTGGCGCATACCGGTAAGATTGTTGAAAAGTGTGGTTTTCCCGCAGTTCGGGTTTCCTGCAAGTGCTACGACGAGGTGTTTCTCACTCACGCTAACTCCACCTGAATACTTCTCGCTTCTTTTCCTCTGATTGCAATCTGACAACCGCGAACCCGGAGAAACATTGGATCCCCAAGCGGTGCTTTGCCGGTTACCGTGATCCTGCTGCCCCGGGTCACGCCGAGCTCCAGCAGCCGGACGGTAATCTCCTCTTTATGATTTACCGAGGTCACCAGAACATCCTGGCCTGCCGGCACAGCATCCAGCGTCCAGGCTCCGTCTTTTATTACATCAATCTGCTCCGCTTCCGATTTCCGCATGGCAATCTGGCATCCGCGAACACGGATCATCATCGGATCGCCAAGCGGTGCTTTCCCGGTGACGACGATACTGGTCCCTTTGGTTACACCAAGCTCCAGCAGCCGCCGGGTTATCTCGGCGTCATGATGAAGTGAGACCACTGTTGCACCAGAGCCATTGGGAATGGCATTCAGTGCAACCGTATGAGACATTACTTGCATACATTGTGGTATCCTGTTAGGAACGTATATGGTCCAGCCTAATTTCATTCGGGAGTTTTCTGATCTCCGAATATATTTCGGAATTTTTTCACGTTTCCGAATGTTTACCACCGCTGAACTCCTATTCCCAAAAGCATCCAGAGGAATCGAAAACGCGCAAAAATTCCGGTACCCGGCATCCGTTTCGTTCCCGCGGATCGCACGAAAATTTATATGGAATCAGGGGGCGCACCGTCACATATTACCGCATTTTTTTATTCACGGCAAATTCTGCCAAATCAAAAATTATCGATTATACTTCTGCAAAACAGGATTTCATCCAAAAATAACACGCAGAATGACAATACACCAAAAATAAGCCAGTAGAAACGATAAATGACTATTTTCCTAAGAGTTTCCAGAACAGTACATTTAAATATGCACGAGATGACCTATGATTATCCAATGTTTCCGGCAAATATATCGAGTGTGGCCGGGACCGATGGAACATACAACGGAGATGAAAACCAATGAAACAGATGCTCGCAACCGGCATGACCGACGCTGACGTCATGACAAGATTTAAGGAAGAAAACTGCTGGGGACTCTGTACCTCTATTGACCTCAAAGAGTGTGACCCGGCACTGATTCGTGATGCAGACAAAATTCACCAGTTTGTTCTGGAACTGGCAGACCTGATCGGGATGCACCGTTTTGGTGAGCCGCAGATTGTACACTTTGGTCCCTGTGACCGTGTTGCCGGCTATTCCATGACCCAGCTCATCGAAACCTCCCTGCTTTCTGCCCACTTCGCAAACGAGACGAACGCAGCATACCTTGATATCTTCAGCTGCAAAGAATATGCCCCCAGTGTTGCCGCTGAATTCTGCAAAAAATTCTTTGGTGCAAAAGCAATGAATACCACGGTCTTTTTCCGGACCATCTAACTATTTTTCCGCCAGTCAGCGCATTCTTCTAAAAAAAACCTTTCCGAAACATTCGTCGTTCCGCATTTCCCTCCCGAAACTTCCGGCAGAAAAGCGATCCCGTGACCGGAAATGGTTCCGGTCCAATATTACAGCTTTGGTACAGGTGCCGCATAGAAACCAAACTTATGGAAATTATACCATGCAAGAATCTGTTCCTCCGGGGCAACACTCAATGCAGTCAGAACCTCACGTGCAAACTCCAAAGATGCAGTACCGTTGGCAGTAACAACCCTGCCATCCCGTACTGCCGGCTCCCGGAGATACAGGCTCTCCCCCGTATACGCATCCCCAGCTCACTTCTGCAAGTCCTGCAAATCATTACTCGTATGCCGAACCGTATTCAAAACACCAAGTGTCCCAAGAAATGCGGAAGCATCACAGATGCCGCCCACAACAACTCCGTTCCTCACCGCAGCCTCCACCAAAGGCACAATCTGCCGGGCAGACTCACTCCTCCAGGACAGACCCCCGATGAGAATCAGTCCCGCAAAATCCTCCGGAGCCGATTGAACATCACAGTCCGGCACAACAGTAAACCCTCCCATAGACCGGACAGGACCCAATTTCAGAGATACCGTCTTCACACAAAATCTATCCTGACCCAAAGCCAGAAGCAAAGACGAAACATAGGCAGCCTCCCAGTCAGCAAAATTGTCCAGAATGCCAATCAGCACAATCTTTTTCACAGAACTGCCTCCATAGCACAGGCCGGCCGGAATCCCGGTTCAAACAAGAAAACCTCACGCATAATCCATATATGTCAGAGGCGATGCTATAAGAGGTATCCTCCGCCTCCGTCCCGCGTCTCCCTTCTCTCTTCCCGGAGAAAAAACAAAAAATCCCTCCTGCAAAAACACACTCTCAAAAAGTATATCCTGATTTTACCCGACAGCATGACGAATCTCCCCCAACAACAAAAAAAATATGCCGGGCAGAAAATCTGGTCCGAGTAGCAACTCTTTTTAATGTCAACAAACTCACCACTTACCTAATATTCACAGGTCGCTGAAAATGGTCTCTGAAAACGACGTCCTTCATATCGCAGAACTCGCCGACATTGGCATCGCCGCATCCGAACTCGGCAGGTTCACCGAACAGTTTAACGCAATTCTCGAATACTTCGATATCCTTGACACCCTCAAAGTAGAAGACGCCCTGGAGCGCCCCCTGGTCAACATCTTCCGGGATGACACTGTCCGGCCCTCGCTCTCTCAGGAAGAAGCCCTCAGAAACTCCCACAACCCGGAAGACGGCTATATCCGTGCCCCGAAGGTGATCTGAAATGGCCGATCCCTACAACGCATTCCTCTCTGAACAGGAAATCCCCTCTTCCCGCAGCGGACCGCTTGCCGGCATCCGCGTTGCCGTAAAAGACAACATCTCCACCAAAGATATCCCGACCACCTGTGCCTCCAAAATCCTCCTTGGCTACATCCCCCCGTACGACGCTCACGCCGTGGAACTTCTCAAAGCCGCCGGTGCAACAATCGCCGGCAAAACAAACATGGACGAATTCGGCATGGGAACCACCACAGAAAACAGCGCCTTCGGTCCCGCATTAAACCCGCGTGACACAACCCGTGTCACCGGCGGCTCCTCCGGAGGCTCCGCAGCAGCAGTTGCCGCAGGACTCGTCCCCATGGCGCTCGGGTCCGACACCGGCGGCTCCATCCGCTGCCCCGCATCCTACTGCGGCATCGTCGGCCTCAAACCCTCCTACGGCCGGGTCAGCCGGTACGGCTTAATCGCCTATGCCAATTCCTTCGAACAGATCGGCCCCATGGCCGCAACCGTCACCGACACCGCAAAACTCTTCGGTGTCATCGCCGGACACGACACCCGCGACTCAACCTCAGTCAGCAAACCCTATAACTTCGCCGACCTTCACGCTGACCTCAAAGGAAAAATCATCGGCGTCCCCAAAGAATACTTCGGCGAAGGCGTCGACAAAGCCGTTGCCGCAACCGTAGAAACCGCAATCGGCAGACTCGAAGAACTCGGCGCGATCATTCGCGAAGTCTCCCTGCCGTCCATGCAGTACGCGCTCGCCGCCTACTACGTCACCTGCACCTGCGAAGCAAGCTCCAACCTTGACCGCTTCGACGGCGTCCGTTACGGACCCGAGCCGGAAATGAACCTCCCCTGGCACGACGCCTACACCAAAGTCCGTCAAGCAGGCTTCGGCCCCGAAGTCCGCCGGAGAATACTGCTTGGAACCTTCGCCCTCTCCGCCGGTTACTACGGCAAATACTACGTCAAAGCCCAGCACGCCAAACAGCTTATCCGCCGCGACTTTTCCCGGGTACTGACGGACTGTGACATCCTCGCAGGTCCCACCATGCCCAACGTCGCCCCCAGACTCGGTGAAATGACCGCAGATCCCCTGCGCATGTATCAGACCGACATCCTCACCGTCCCGGTCAACATCGCTGGAATCCCGGCAGTCTCCGTTCCCTGCGGAACCACTCACGGCATGCCCGTCGGACTGCAGCTCATGGGAAGAATGTTCGGTGAAGAAGCGCTCCTGAATGCAGCCCTTGCCTATGAGGAGGTGGCATAAATGGCTGACGAAGAGATGAAGGTCATCATCGGTCTTGAAGTCCACTGCCAGCTGGACACTGCATCAAAACTGTTCTGCGGCTGCTCCGCAGACTTCCGTGCCGACGCCCCCAACACCCACGTATGTCCGGTCTGCCTCGGCCTGCCCGGCGCCCTCCCGGTCCTGAACAAAAAAGTGATCCAGTACGCACTCAAAGTCGCAAAAGCCCTCAACTGTACCATCCCCGAAGAAGGTGAGTTCTGCCGGAAAAACTACTTCTACCCTGACCTCGTCAAAGCCTACCAGATCACCATGGGTGACAACCCGCTGGCCCTCGGCGGCTACATCGAAATCGAAGACGACGCAGGAAACCCGAAGACCGTCAACCTGACCCGCATCCACGTCGAAGAGGATCCCGGCCGACTCGTTCACATGGGCAACAAAGAACGCGGCCACTACACCCTCGTCGACTACAACCGTTCCGGCATCCCCTTAATCGAAATGGTCACAGAGCCCGAACTCTCCTCCCCCAAAGAAGCCCGCCGCCTCTTAAACAAACTGCGGGCAACCCTTGAATACCTCGACGTCTTTGACCCGGAAAAAGAAGGATCCATCCGTGTCGATGCAAACATCTCCATCAAAGGTCATGAACGGGTCGAAATCAAAAACATCTCCTCCTACAAAGGCGTCGAAAAAGCGCTGACCTTCGAGATCACCCGGCAGAAAAATCTCATCCGCCGCGGCGGGACCATCGCGCGGGAAACCCGTCACTTCCAGGAGGGAAAAGGCACCACCACATCCGCCCGGTCCAAAGAAACCGCAACCGACTACCGCTACTTCCCCGAACCCGACCTGCCGGTCATCCGCGTTGCCGCCTGGGTCAGCGACATTACCCTCCCTGAACTACCGGATGCCCGCCGCGACCGGTTCATGCATCAGTACGGCATCGCCGTCAACCACGCCCGAACCCTTACCGGCGACCTCCGGCTTGCCGAGTTCTATGAAAACGTCGCAGACGTCGGTGCTGCAATCGCCGCATCATGGATTGCCGACATACTTATCGGCGAACTCAACTACCGCGACATGGCCCTCGGCACCGTCGCCGCCCACGCGACAGAGTTCAAAGACCTCATCGCACTCGTCCGCGACAAAAAAATCACCGACAAAGCAGGAGTTGAAGTCCTCCGTGTCTGGCTTGACGACCTGCATGCAGGAGAGAAAAAGGAAACCCCTGCCCAGATCGTCGACCGTCTCGGACTTGCCCGCGAAGAGGGCGAGTCGTTCCGCGGAATCATCGAACAGATTCTTGCCAAAAATCCGCAGGCGGTCGCAGATCATAAAGCAGGGAAAAAAGGTGCACTCAACTTCATCGTCGGTCAGGTCATGAAAGAGACCAAAGGAAAATCCGACCCGCGTGAGATTCACGCAATGATTGCTGAGATCCTGGGAGAGTAACCATGCACCTGATCATCGCTGAAAAGAACCTTGTCGCAGAGCGCATCGCTGCATTCCTTGCCGGAAAGCAGAAAGTGCAGACGAAACGCGACGGAGCGGCAAATCAGTACACCTTTGGCGACACGGTTGTAATGGGTCTGCGGGGCCACGTAGTTGAAGTTGACTTCACCAAAGGCTACAGCAACTGGCGGAGTGAGGAACACCCGCCCCGTTCCCTTATCGATGCCGAGATCGAAAAACATCCTACCGAGAAAAAAATCGTAGAACTGATGCAGAGACATGCCCGCCATGCAACCCGCGTCACGATCGCGACAGATTTTGATACCGAAGGAGAACTGATCGGGAAAGAAGCTCTGGAGCTTGTCCGGGCGGTCAACCCGCAGGTCCGCATAGACCGGGCCCGTTTCTCGGCGATTACCAAAGACGAGATCACCAACGCAATTCACGAAGCGCAGGAGCTTGACTTCAACCTTGCAGCCGCCGGAGAAAGCCGTCAGGTCATTGATCTGGTCTGGGGTGCATCGCTTACGCGGTTCCTTTCCATCGCAGCCCATCGCGGATCCGACAGTATTCTTTCCGTCGGACGAGTGCAGAGTCCGACACTGGCCATGATCGTCGAACGGGAACGGGAGATCGAGGCATTCGTTCCGGAGAAATACTGGATGCTGTCCCTCACCGCCCGGTACGGAGCGGAGATGCTGGAGGCCCGTCACGTTCACGGAAGATTTACCCTGCGTGATGAGGCGGACGCAGCTTTTGCCGGAACTGCTGATCCGATAACGGTAACGGATGTCATCTCTGGCCGGAAAACCGATAAAGCACCCACACCTCTGGACACCACGGCGCTGATCGTCGGAGCCGGCAGGCTCGGTCTCTCGGCAGCCTCTGCGATGAGCCGGGCTGAAGACCTGTACATGCGGGGATTTATTTCCTATCCGCGTACGGACAACACCGCATATCCGAAAAGTCTGAACATCGGCCAGCATCTGGCAATGTTTGCGGGAAGTCAGTTTGCAGAGGATGCAAAGTGGGTCGCCGCCCACCTGCGGCCGACGCCGACCCGCGGCAAAAAAGAGACGACCGACCACCCGCCAATCTATCCGACCTCTGCCGGGTCCCGGCAGGAGATCGGCGACGACGTCACCTGGAAACTGTATGAGTTCATCGTTCGCAGATTCTTTGCGACGCTCTGCCCTGATGCGGAGTGGAAGACGCTGAAAATTAATATGACGGCCAAGTCCGAGCCGTACACCAGTACCGGCGGCAGACTTGTTGTTCCCGGATGGCGACAGGTGTATCCGTACAGCAAAGCTGAGGAAAATATTCTGCCTGAGCTGAAGGTCGGGGATGTCCTGAAGCTGGATGAGAAAAAGTGCGAGGAAAAGGAGACACAGCCGCCTGCACGCTACTCGCAGAGCCGGTTAATCCAGAGGATGGAGGAACTGGGTCTGGGGACGAAAAGTACGCGGCATGAAGTCATCAGTAAACTGATCGGCAGAAAGTACATCGAAGGAAACCCGATGCGGCCGACGATTGTCGGCCGGGCGGTAACTGAGTCTCTGGAACAGTATGCCAGTCTGATTACCGCCCCGACCATGACCAAGACGCTGGAGGAACACATGGAGGACATCGCTGCCGGTACGAAAACAGCGAATGCGGTTTTATCCGAGTCGCGGACCATGCTGTCCAGTATCTTTGATGAACTGGAGGCAAACCAGCTCGCCATCGGCCAGGATCTGATGGACCGGACCCGCGAGGAACAGACGGTCGGCATGTGTCCGGTCTGCGGAAAACCGCTTCGTATCCGGCGTGCCGGAAGCTCCCAGTTCATCGGCTGTTCCGGATATCCGGAGTGTACGTTCAATACGAGCCTGCCGCCGGCAACGTGGGGAAATGCGGTCCGGACAACGGAGATCTGTCCGATCCATAATCTCAATCACGTTCAGCTGCTGCGGAAAGGTTCCCCGCCGTGGAAGATCGGCTGTCCGCTGTGTTCCCACATCAAAACGAACTCCGAGGCATTTCTGATGCTGCCCGGTATGACCGAGGCAGGAGTTGCGAAACTCAATGCCCAGCACATTTATGCAATCTCGGAACTTGCGACGATTCCCGCAGAGCAGCTGATGGCAAAGATGCAGATGCCCTGCGAGGAGGCGGAGAAGCTCATCGCGGACGCGAGCGGCGTTTTGATGTACTTCCGGAAACGGACAGAGCTGAAGAAGTTCGTTGCAGCCCACATTCCGCCGCGCAGAAACCGGGGTCACGGAAAGATCTGTAATGCGCTGTTTGAGAAGGGGATTGCTGATATTGCAACGCTTGCCAATACCGAGCCGGAGGTCCTGATGGAGGCGTCCCTCTCCGAGACCGAGGCGAAACATCTGCAGACGGAGGCCAAGAAGACCAAGAATGTTGCAACGATGAAGGAGATCGGGATTCCAGCGGTGACGCTGAAAAAGTATGTGATGCGGGGATATGACGACCCTGCGGTGTTTCTGCATGCAAATCCTGCGGGAATTACGCTGGCGACCGGGGTGTCGCTCGGGACGATTTATTCGCACCAGATGATGGCGGCGAAGTATCTGAAACGTCCGGAGCCGAAGAAGCTGACGAAGACGGAGTTTGAGAAGGAAACAAAGTCTCTGACTGAGCTAGGTATGGATGCGGAGGTTCTGGCAAGGTTTGCTGCGGCGGGTGCGTTTACGGCGCTGCGGCTCGCGAAAGCTGATCCAGAGATGCTGTCCGTGGAGACCGGTGTGCCGGAGAGTGAGATCAGAGCTTTACAGAGAAAGGCAAGAAAGGTGTGTGCACGATGATCAACTGGAAAGAATGGAGACATATTACGAAGCTCGATCCTGATAAGGTTCTGGGTAATGGAGCGATTGAAGAAATTGCCGCGAGCGGAACGGATGTTCTGATGCTGTCCGGGACACTGGATGTGACGCCGGAGAAGCTTGCGGGTCTGTATGATCAGGTCCGTGACTCCGGTCTGCCGGTAGTCGTGGAACCGGCAGATCCGACCGGCGCCCGGTTTGACGGGATGGATCTGGTGTTTGTTCCGACTGTGCTGAACGCGGCACACCCGATGTTTCTCACCGGCCTGCATAAGGAGTGGGCTCAGCATTTTCCGATTGACTGGCAGAAGGTGGTGGGGGAAGCGTATGTGGTGCTGAACCCGGCTTCGTCGGTCGGAAAACTGACGCATGCGAAGTGTGACCTGCTGCCCGAGGAGGTCGCAGCCTATGCGGTTGTGGCTGAGAAGTATTACCGGATGCCGGTGTTCTATATTGAGTACAGCGGAACCTACGGGAATCCTGCGGTGACGAAGGCGGTACGCGAGGCTGTGGATGATATTCAGGTGTTCTACGGCGGAGGTATCAACTCTGCGGAGAAGGCAGCGGAGATGGGACAGTATGCGGACGCAGTTGTGGTCGGGAATGCGGTGTATGAGGCCGGTCCGAAGGTTTTGAAGGATACGGTGCGGGCGGTCAGACGATAAATGCCGCAGGTTGATATTGTTCTTGTGGAGCCGCTCTACGAGGGGAACATCGGGTTTGCTGCCCGGGTGATGAAGAACTTCGGGTTCCACACTATGGTACTGATCAACCCGCCGAAGATGACGATGGAAGCGACGGCCCGGGCGTCCCATGCGAAGGATGTTCTGGAGTCTGCCGAGGTGCTGACGCTGGATGAGATGTTTGCCCGCAGTGATCTGACGGTGGCGACGACTGGCGGCCTTGCGAAGTCGGTCTCTAATCCTATGCGGATGCCGTATTATGCCCCGGGAGAACTGCGGGAGATGATCAAAAATGTGGACGGCCGGGTTTCCATTCTGTTCGGCAGGGAGAACTGGGGGCTGAACAATGAGGAAATCCGCCGCTGTGATATTGTCTGTACGATTCCTACGGCTCCTGAGTATCCGATTATGAATATTTCTCATGCGGTCGGTGTGGTCTGCTATGAACTGGCGCATCTGCCGAGAGGCGAGTATCTGCTTGCAAGCCGGGTGGAGATGGATGCTCTCTACGCTCACTTTGAACGGTTTTTGGAGGGGATCGGTCATCCGGTTGAGAAGCGGGAGACAACGCTGCTTCTGGCAAAGAGGGTGTTCGGGCGAACAAATCTGACGGTCCGGGAAGCAAGTACGATTCACGGTATTCTGCGGCGGACTGAGTGGCATCTGAAACATCCGGGTGTGGCCTATGAGGAGAAGGGCCGTGAATACTGGGATGAGGAAGAGTGATGCAGGGTTGGAGCCGGGCGGCGCGTGCAAGGTCTCTGACCTTGCGTGCCGCCCAAGTCTTTGACTATTCCTCCTGCCTTTGCGAGTGCGGGATAGAGTATCCTGAATTCGTCCTCGGTATGCCGGGTAAGTTCCGGGTTCCGGGTCCTGAATTCGTTCAGTCTGCGGTGGATGATGTCGGCACCGTGGAGGCGGACGGTTCGCATCTCGGCGAGCCATGTGGACTCAGTGCCGGAGTCGTCGACGTCGCTGAAGACAGATCTGAGTTTTTCCCGGGTGCGGGCGGCGGTGCTCCGCCTCGTCCGCGAACTGCTCAGGCTGAGGTGAAACCACTCTCTTTTACATGAAAATTTCCTCTCTCCCTTATGGAGGGGTGCATTTTCATCCGCCGAGCTGATGGCGAAGCCTCATGGGTGTTTTTTTCCTGCCGGGATTGAATCCCGGAAAAAGTATCTACATACACACGAACAAAGTGGTCTTCGGACGGTCGCGCCTTGGTGGCCGCACACCGGGATGTTTCAGATGCCACTCGGTGAAGGGCTAAATGTGGATAATGAAGGGGTAAACTCCCAGTTTCATCTCATCACCCAAGAACCCGGACAAAATGCCCGCATGCTTGCAGAAAAAACCGGAAAAAGTCTTTCGACCATTGAACGGGAGATTCGCAGGCTGAAAGCAGAAGGAAAAATTGCGTTTCGTGGCGCTCCGAAGAACGGCGGATACTATCATCCTCTGCGGCTCGCTTATGGCACACAGGGCAGGACGTAAAAACAAAAAAAATCAGAGTTTCTGTCCGCATTCAGGACAGAACTTTACACCGGCCGCAACATCCGCACCGCACTTCGGGCACTTCGGCGGCGCAACACGAGTACCGCACTCAGGACAGAACTTCGCACCGGGCAGGAGAAGCGCGCCGCAGTTGGCACACTTCTGGCCCTGAGGCGCCATCGACTCCCCGCATTCCGGACAGAACTTTGCACCGGCGGCAACCGCCGCACCGCACTTCGGACAGCGGGCAGCCGCAGCCCCGGCATTCGGCGCCGGTGCCTGCTGCTGCGGGGGCACCGTACCAAACGGCGCAGGCTGACCCGTATTGGCCATACCCTGCGTCATCATATTCCCCATACCAAACCCGGCACCCATACCGGCTCCCATCATCGCAAACCCGGCACCCTCGCCGCCGCCCTGAGCAGCACCCTCACCAATACCCTCAATCGCCTTACCGGACTGGTACTGAATATAGTTCACACCAAGTGCCGACATTGCGCCGCGCTTATTGATCGCCTCCTGAACCTCCTCAGGCATATTGATGTTCAGGCCGGTCAGCTTCATAATCTTCAGACCGTAGACCTCCGTCTCCGTCGCAAGCCTCGCCAGACAAAGCTGCTCAATCTCCTGCAGATACGCAGGCATATCCAGCACACCCATCTGCTTCTTCGCCTTCAGCTCGCCCAGCGTATCGTTTAAGATCATCACGATCTGGCCTTTCAGCCAGTCCACAATCTCAGCCGACTTGGACATCCCCTTCGTTCCCACGAACTGGGTAATCAGCAGCATCGGCTCAGTCACCTTATATGCAAACTGACCAAAAATCCGCAGCTGTACCACACCGAAATCAGGATCACGGAACGCCAGCGGCTGACTCGTCCCGAACTTATCCCGGAACTCACGTCTCTGTGCCCAGTAGAACTCACCAATCTGAACACTGCCGACAACCGTCCCTAAAATCTCCTTGAGAACCGGAATGTTCTCCGTCGTCAGCGCATACCGGTCAGGCCGGTCAAAGACCGCAAGAGCTTTTCCGTCGCGGAAAAAGATACCATACTCATCCTCGCGGACAAGCACGTTATCGTTCCACATCACATTCCGGGGCAGCCTCCAGATAACATTATCCCCCTTCTGCTCATCAACCCAGTAGAAACCCTTCCGGGAATCAGCACCTTCAATATCCTTACCGGACCCGATTCTGCTGTTCGTATCCTTCGTAAAAATTCCCATCAGAACGCACCCAACCCTGCCATCGTCTCAATCCGCTTTGCAAACAGAGCGTTCAGACCGGCAATACCGGATCTGACTGCACGGAGATCAATCTGCACCGCCGCATAATTCCCGGCATCCGCTGCATCCAGGGCAGCCGACGCCGACAACCCCGCATCCCGGATCGCATCAATCAGAGAAAGATCATACTCATACATCGTATTCAGCTCCTCCTCACCAACGCGGTACGCCGCAGAAATCCCTGAATACCCCTGTTCCGCATGACGGATACGGGACTCAGCCGCCTTCGCATCCGCAATCACCACAGCAATATCATTCATACAGTCCAGTTCCATTGCCCGGGCAGCACGCTCACGCACCGCCTCAAGAACACCGAGAACCAGCGTATTCATACTGTCCGCAATCTGCAGACGCAGCATGCTGTCTGCAATCCGGACATCCTCTTTCAGCCGATATCCACGGAAACCGGGAACCGCCAGCTGGATCTTTTTAATCAGTCCGCGGTCATCCTGAACGGTAGTACGCAAATCTGTCATAGAGTACTTCACCTATTTGTCCTGAACCTATAACTTATTTCTTCGCAGCGACGTATACGAACGCTGCAAGCGCGGCACCTGCAAGAATTCCTCCCAGAACCAGCGGCAGACCCGCTCCGGCACTGATAAAAAGCACAGCCCCGCCGAAGACCGCAAGAACCACACCGGCGCCGGTAAGCATCATCTCACGTTTGCCGATCGCAAGCGATAAAGCAACGACAATCAGACCCAGACCAAAGAAAAACGCTCCGGCTGCATACAGTCCCAGACCAAAGTATCCGAGAAGAATAGCAACGCCGAGCATCAGTATAACCGCGATCCAGCCAAGCTGAAACCGCTTCTCTTCCAAAGCTCCCATAGTTCAAACTCCAAGTGTATATGCAGTAGATGTTTTCCATACTGGAATATAGAGTATCCGGCACCCCTGAACATGGAACGTGTACTCCAGTTTCTGCAGCGTCCCGGGAATCTCTGTTTCATACCTGATGAACAGGAACTCGGCATTTTCCGCAGCGGTATCACGATCCATGACAGTCACAACTTTCTTCCCGTCCTGGAAATGTTCCCGGCAGTCCGGAAACTCAGGCTGGGTAAGCGTCAGATCCATGTTCCAGACACGGGAATCCTTCTCCGGCATATCGGCCGCACAGACATAAAAGTCCCGGACGCCCCGCATCTGCTTCTGCCCGCTGATAAACCGGCGGATACCCCCGCCGGAGATCTCTTCACGGGATACATCCAGCTCTCCCCGGATAACCCAGAAGGGGACATACAGCAGTTCCGCATTTGGATACTGCTGCACCGGCGCTGCAATCAGATACTCAACGGGCACAACGTCGCCGTCAGCAAACTGGAGCACTTTTCCGCAGTGACTGCAGTCCAGCAGCATATCCCGGACCTTTGCTTTCAGCGGGGCACCGCACCCCGGACATTTCAGTTCTTTCAGAATCATTCCTGCACCTCCTAGTAGTTATAGCTCTCCGCGTTTGTCTGCATCACGGTACTGGTGGTTTTACCGGATTTTATCCCTTTTCCGGACAATTCCCCGGTGATCACCTCGTCACCGTACCGGAACCTCACCCATGCGAAATAGAGGATAATACCCGAAAGAATAAGGGAGAATCCGCCGAGTATCAGATCAAAGCCTGATACAATACCAAAAATACCGCCGGCAACAGCTCCACCGATACCTGCTGCGAGGCTCTGACTGCCGACGCTTCCGGGGGCACGGCCGGAGACGATTACGCCGGAGATGCCGTCAACGGTGGCAAAGTAGTCCCGCTGCTGATACCGGTACCGGACAATCCAGAACGGATAGTAGATCAGGGAGAAACCTTTCGGAAAACAGAACGCTTTCCTGAAGGTGACCTCGTCAATACCACTTTCCCCGTCACGCAGCACGGCATTTTTGATGGCTTCCTGCCCCTCCCGGAACGCATCGTCGCGGGAACTGCCAACACTGAAGGTGACAATGTCGCAGGTGTCGTCGCAGGAGACGGCCTCGGCATGTTCTGGAACACTGATGGCATTCACCCCGAGGTCGCCAATGTCGCAGGCGATGCGGCTGTAGGCATACTCAGCATTGATCAGATTTTCTTTTGGCGTTCTGGTAGTACGCCCTTCGTCATCAGTACGCTCCTCGACCCCGCAGACCGCGGCTTTTCCCCGGGCAACCAGCCGCCAGTACGGGAGGTACATCGGGTATGTTTCGGTGATTTCCGCAACAACCGCCAGATCATCGGCTTTCGGTCCCTGCCTCATCCAGGATTTCACAGCGGCAAGGGCTGCGTCTTTGGAGAGAACAAGTTTGTACATGATTTTGTTTGCCCCTTCGTCACTGGTGAGGGCAAACACCGAGTCACAGTAATTGCAGAGAACGAGGCTCTCTCCTTCTTCACACCGGACCTGTCCGCCGCAGGCGGGGCAGGTCAGGGTCAGAAGAATCTTGGGGGCGGCGCTCATGTGCCCGCCTCCGGCAGTTCCGGTTTTCGGGCAACACGGGTTCCGAGTATTTTTCCGGCAAAAAACCCGGCGAAGATCAGAATGCCAAAGATGAGGCTGACCGTGATCATCAGAAATCCGCCGACGGCGGCAAGAATGAAGGCGAGCGCCATGACGGAGGCGTAGCTGATAGAAGACCTGCCGGGAACCGTGCCTGCGTATACAGCTCCGGATGAACCGTCCAGAACGATTTCATAGGAGTCTCCGGAGAACTCGTAGGTTATCCGGTAGATCGGAAAGTACACCAGTGCCTGATCTATGGCTGTTCCGGAAAGTTCCGGCAGATAGGTCGCAATGCTGATATCAGGCTGGAGTATCTCCGCGTCGCCCGTCTGAAATGCAGCGTCATAGACTACGAGATTTCCCGGAGGGACGGTGAGGTTCTGCATTCCCGGGAGAACAGTACCCCGGGCGGGTTTTATCAGGACCTGTTCCTTTCCCTGGACGGTCCTGCGGAACCGGAACACCGGGAAGTACTCTTTCCGAAAAACAGTGATCTGTGCGCCGGCTTCAAGCTCCTTTGCCATTTCAGGTCCGGCAGTCCATCTGCGGAAGATACCCCGGGCTTTTTCCTCGGGAATGGTAAACGGGAGAATATAGTAGAACAGTACATTGCTGCGATCAATATAGGTTACCGTTCCGCAGTAACTGCAGGTTGCCATTTGCGTTCCGGGAGGTATCTGCAGTGCTGCTCCGCATTTGGGACACGGAAAATCAGACATAGGATAGTATTTCTATCCGTCCGCATATAAGATGTCTGTCGCAGGGATCGTCCCGGATGCCGTGCCGTTACGTTCTCGTTGCCAGGATAGAAATCATATTCATGTATTTTCCTGCTCCTGCTTCCATGGACTTCCGGTCATTGACTGCATAGTCAATATCACTTTTGAGCCAGTCCTCCCAGCAGGTTTCCATACAGGACATTTCGCCGATATGCTGAATTTGGATTTTCCGGGACTGGGAGAGAAGATTGGACCACCATTCACAGCTGTGGAATGTTTCCAGATCCTCTGTGTTCCAGGAAAGAAGAAACTCCGGCGGGAGATTGTCATGGATGTCTTTCTGAAAACCCGGGAATGCCAGCGCAATTATGCCGCCGGGTGTAACAAACGGCGCCAGCTTTTCATCCATGAAGGCTGCGTCCCTGCCGAAGTAGTAGTAGGCATCGACACTGATGACTGCGTCAAAATACTCTTCGGCAAACGGGAGGTCCAGAGCATCGGCATGAATCGGGATGATGAGGTTATCCAGACCCATCTGCCGGAACCGGGCATAATTTTCCGTTGCCCCGATCCAGAGATCAGTTGCATAGACCTGAACACCGAACTCTTTTGCTAAAAAGATAGAGGTCAGGCCCTTTCCGCATCCCAGGTCCAGAACTTTCATGCCGGGGTGGAGATCTAATGTGGCGGTCAGTTCCTCGACCATTTTCAGGGAGTTTGGTCCCATGAGATTTTCGGTCACAAACTGCTTGTCATAGGTGCTGCTTTTCATGAAATTCATACGTTTTCCTGTGTATTTGGGTCCACATCCCGAAAGGAGAAACCATATCCATCTCTCAGTGGAATTGTGAAACTGGAACAGTGATATATGACAGAAAACCGGATAACACTTCGGATTGTAGAGCACACGGAAAAATCTACCCGATTTGGACATGCATATTCTTCGCCGGCGGGGGATTTTCCAATACGTATATCCCCGGATACTGCCAACATATGAAGACATGACCGATACGGCATTCCACAATATGACGGATTACGAGGAAACCTACTCCACGTTTTCCATTGCCGTGCCGGAGTACTATAACTTCGGATTCGACGTTGTCGATGCATGGGCAAAGAAAGACCGCAACAAACTTGCGATGATCTGGACCAATCAGCAGGGAGAGGAGAAGTACTTCACCTTCCGCCACATGATGAACCTGTCCAACCAGATCGCAAACATGATGTTCAAACAGAACATCGGCAAAGGGGACCGTGTCATGATTCTCCTGCCGCGGGTCCCGGAATGGTGGACATTTGCCATTGCTGCGATCAAAATCGGAGCAGTCTTCTGTCCGTCGCCGTGCATTCTGACACCGCAGGATCTGAAGTACCGGATCAACCAGGGCAAATTCAAAATGATTGTAACCAACATGGAGAACGCCTGGAAGATTGAGGAAATCCTAAATGGATGCCCGACGCTGAAGGTTAAGTTCCTGACAGACGGCGGAATGCCCGGATGGATAAATTATCAGACGGAACTAGTTCATCCGGCGCCGGCATCCACGAAACTGATTCCTCTGGCCCGGTCCGTGCGGACGAAAGCGACAGACCCGATGCTGATCTTTTTTTCGTCCGGAACAACCGGCGAACCAAAGATGGTACTGCATACACATGCATACCCGCTGGGCCACATTGTTACCGGACGGTTCTGGTATGATCTGACGCCGACCGATCTGCATTTCACGGTTGCCGACACAGGATGGGGAAAATCCTCCTGGGGCAAGTTCTACGGTCCCTGGGTTCAGGGCGCCTGTGTGTTTGTCTACGACTACCGGGGCAAATTCAACGCAACCGAGCTTCTGCCGCTGATCGAACGCTACGAGATCACCACGTTCTGTGCACCGCCGACGATTTACCGTATGCTGATCTTAGCAGATCTGGAAGCCTTTGACTTTTCCGAGCTGCGTCAGTGTGTGAGTGCAGGTGAGGCACTGAATCCGGAAGTGACCCGTGTCTGGGAAGAGGCCACCGGCAAAACAATTTACGAAGCATACGGTCAGACTGAAACAGTCATGGTTATCGGAACCTTCCCCTGTATGGAAAACAAACCCGGTTCTATCGGAAAACCCGCCCCCGGCTGGTGCGTGCAGCTCCATGACGAACAGGGCAACGAAGTCCCGGCCGGCGAAGAAGGAAAGATTGCGATCAAGACAAAAGATCCAAGTCCGGTCGGTCTGTTTCAGGAGTACCTCGACAACCCCGAAGCAACCGCTGCGGTGTTTGTCAACGGCTGGTACTACACAGGGGATAAAGCCGTCCGGGATCAGGACGGGTATTTCTGGTTTATGGGCCGGGACGATGACATCATCAAGAGTTCCGGATACAGAATCGGTCCGGGAGAGGTGGAATCAGCCCTGATTGAACACCCCTCCGTGAAGGAGTCAGCGGTTGTCGGTTCACCGGATCCGATCCGCGGTGTAATCGTCAAGGCCTTTGTCGTACTCAAAGACGGATGGACACCGTCGGACGAACTGGTCAGAGAACTCCAGAACCACGTCAAAAAGACAACCGCTCCCTACAAGTACCCGCGTGCCATAGAATTCGTGACCGATCTGCCGAAGACTATCTCCGGAAAGGTCCGCCGTGTCGAACTGCGGGACCGTGAAATGAAGCGGTATCGGGACCTTCATCATGATGAAAGCACTCAGGACACCTGAATCTCTGATACGACAGCTGCCGGCAAGATTATATGCGGCGGAGATCCACACAAAGTCATCAATGAATACGAAGGCTGATCTGGTCACCGTTGTCGTTCGGGCAGCTGCCGTTACAGCAGGCTCTGCTGCCGGCGGGTTTGCCGGAAAACACATCGGCGGCCTTGCGGGGTCTGCGGTTCCCGTGGTGGGTCCGCTGGCCGGAAAGGCTGCGGGACGATATATCGGCGCTGCCGTCGGCGGCAGTGTGGGGGATGCAGCCGGCGAAGCTCTGGCGCATCTGCTTCTGCCGGTAGTGGAAGAAGTAGTAAACCCGGGTTACACCCGGGTGGATGTGCGGACGGACCATCACCCCCCTGCATTTTTTGAAAAACTTACACGGGACTGAGCCGGCCGGCTCCGCAATATACGATTTTTTCCGGAAATTGGACGAGTGTCAGATTGCCGGCCTGCGCAGTTGCAACGGCCAGAGCGGTTGGCGGCATACAGGAAGCAAGAATCGGTATCTGTGCATGCAGCGCTTTCCGGACGAGGTCTGCAGTGATTTTCCCGGAACAGATGACCACAGTGCCGGCAGGGCTGCACCCCTGTCTCAGAAGCGAACCGATGACTTTGTCGAATGCGGCATGCTGGCTGATATCTGATGCAGATGCGGCACGGCCGGTCTGCGTGTAGGCGGCGGCGGCAAACCCTCCTGCCGCAAGAATCTCTGCCGGGAAATCAGGCGTGAGACCGCAAAGAGACAGACAATCCCCGTCGGGAACACGGGGGAGCCTGGCAGGGTCAAGATAGGACGCAGTACCTCCGCATCCCGAGACAACAGTTTTTTTGGGCAGGAGAACTTTGAAAGGATTGACGGTGAGAACACCAATAGCGGCTGTCTCCGGCATGATGGATTCTATCTCGGAATATGCAGTAATTCCTTCGGTAACCAGATACCCTGCTGCAAACTCCTCCAGTTGTTCGGGAAGAAGGGTCGCTGCCGCAAGCACCCGGCCGTTCACGGTAAGAGAGTAAAGCTGTTCGTTGAGAAGACGAACAGTGGTTCCCGAAGGACACGGCAGTTCGGAAAAAAGGGTCATATACCGGTTCCGCTGCTACCACAGCCCTGATCATTGCGCAGGTGCCTGCAGATGATGCAGAACTCATTCCCGAGTTCCTCTTCGCTGAGAGTACCACTGTTGATCTTTTCGGCGAGTCGACCGATGATCTCTTTTACCTCATCGTCAAAGATGATGCGGTAGCCGCGTTTGCCTGAGAGATACTGTGACACGGCTGAGGGAGCAACTGAGAGGGCTTTGGCGACGTTTATTTGGGACACTCCCCGGTTGACGAGTTCTGTTGCCAGAGCTGCCTGCATTGCAGGGATGATATCCCAGACGATTTCCTGACAGGGAACTTTTACCATTCTATATATTCTCACTGTGAATCATATAAAGCTGAGGGTACAGAGAGGGATATGAAGACAAGAAACGAGATGAATGTCCGGCAGGAAACCGAATGATACGTAAGACCTAAAGCAACGAAGCCCAAGTCCGAAGGACTTGAGCGGCACGCAGGCCAGTAGGGCTTGCACGCCCGGGCGAGGCCGCGGGAGCGGCTGAGCCGGGGCGGCGCGGCTGTTCCTGCAGAAGCGATTCTCCATTCTGCCCCTACGGAAATCATCTCGCGTGCCGCTCAAGTCCGAAGGACTTGGACTTCATCAAATCGGAATTGACGCAAAGACGAGCCACTCATCATTCACCGGGAGGACGTATTCCAGCCTGAGCTCCGAAACAGCATGCTTGGATTCGAGAGGAACATACGCATACTGCAGTCCGCCCCCGTCTTTCGCGAGAATGACAAGATCACGGGTAAGGGAACTGCCATAGGCATCGGTCATCGCCATATAGTTCTCACCGACATACCGTGAATACTGGGGATCAGCAAGAACCGTCCCGTTATAGTCCATGGCAAAGAATCTGATATCTCCCGGCGCATAGGCGCCGTTGGAATTGTTCAGGGTACGGATCGCCTCATCCATCGGAACAGATGCCGCATACACGGCAACCGTACGAAGATACTTCATCAGCGATTCCTTTGCAGCAGCCGAAACATCCCCGGTCTCATTCAGATAAAAACCAGAACAGACATACCAGCTGTCGTTCACCGGCAGAACATAATTAACTTTGATCTGATTCTGCATATTTGCGGCAGGATTCGAATGCTGACTGATGACATACCCACCGCCCTGCTGTGCCCGCCGGTTCAGAAGCTGCCCGACTTTCACCCCGTTCTCATCCTGGGTATCAGCAATACTACCGATCAGCTGAGGAAGATACGGGTGAGCAAGCAGAACCTCGTCATCCATGGCATACACATAGTACTCCTTCGTCGTAAACTGTCCGGACAGGTTGCTGAACTCGGCAAGAGCAGCGGCCTGACCGTTTTCAACAGCATACCTATACGCAGAATACACGAACTCCTCCAGACTCAGATTAGCGGATCGTATCGGCTCATCATAGTTCTGCGGCTCGGTAAGCTCAGATACAACCACAACCGTTATGTTTTCTCTGCTTCCCGGCATCGGCAGCGTATCCCACGCCGCAACAAAGTCACTGAGCTTCAGCTGAGTATAACTGTACGTATTGTAGAGAACAACCCCGGACGTCTCCTGATAGACCTTCTGGAACGCTTTTGCCATACCTGCTTTGTCGGGAGCATCCAGACTCCATATATTTATGCCGATAAGCCGGCTCTGCGGTGCAATCAGAACATTTCCTGCATCATCAACAATCCAGCAGTCCCAGTTTTCCTCTGCAGGGAAATCCCCCTCCAGCATAGTACGGAAGGTGGAAACATCAACGGCACAGACAATCGCACCAAGATATGTTCCATCCGCGGCCTTCACCGGAAGAATCATTCCCGGAACCGCAACAGAAGGGTTGTCGTACTTGTACAGAATCTCCAGAGAGACCCCCATATCCGGGGACAGATTGAGTCGTGATGCAGGGTATCCCTGAAACTGTTCCATGGAATACGGAACACCGGTACACACGTAGCTAGTATTGTTGACAAAATAGAGAGCATGCAGCGCAGGCGTCTCCTGGAAAAGACCGGCAAGTTCAGCCTGAACACGGGTAATGTTTTCCGGATCACACGCGATACCGGACGCAGTACGGAATGCATTCTCCATAAACACCGCCAGGCGATCGTTTACTGCATCAGCAAGACAGACTGCGGTCTCAAGCTGGGAAGCATATCTGACCTCCGGTGGCAGAGTCTCTTCAGTACTCTGGACACACCCGCCGACGAGGAGAACACTGGCAAGAATACACGCAACGGATATGAGGAGAATACTTTTTTTCATATTATAGGACAGCCTGATCAATCTGATAGGTAAGTATTCTCGGGGAGCACATATCAATGTATAGGACAGAAAAGTTAAACATAAAAACAGAGTGTTCCCAATTATATGCGGATACTCGGTGACTTCCCTGCAGCAGACACTCTGTATCGCCCAGAGATACAGTCCCGCCTCACACCGGAAATACCTATATACAAACGGGATTCATGACAGGACAGGAATCTTCAAGAACGCAGGTGACACCGAGCCTCTCCAAACCCTCATAACGGCACACAGCAATGTACTACACACGGGAGGTTAGCCGGAAGCGTGGATATTGAAGTTGACATCATTGACCGGTCCGAAGAGTGGGCAGGATTTCTGAAAAAGAAATGCAAATCCGATCTGAAAAAAATTGAACGGGAGTATCCGCACACCAGATCGCTGACCATCGGATACGACACCCTCGAAGGCCACGGAAAAACCGGTACTATTCTTGCGGATGAACTGCTGGAGCGTCCCGGCAAAACCCTGGAAGATATCCGGGATGCCATCCGGTCCAACCATCTCCTTTCCCGCAAAGACAAAGAAGGAAACGATATCGCCGAAGAGATCATCAACGGTATGAACATCCGGTTCATCCGGCTTCCCCGAAAAACCCTCATCCGTGATATCCGTGCCGAGCACATCAACAAATTCATCAGTGTCGACGGTATTATCCGGCGGGTGACGGAGGTCCGGCCCCGGCTGGTCATGGGAGCCTTCCGCTGTGCGAACGGACACTTTACCTACAAAGCCCAGGACTACGGAACCTACTCAGAACCCGACGTCTGCGGTCATGCCGAGTGTACCCAGAAAAAACTGGAGCTTGTCCCGATGAAGTCCACCTTCATCGACTCCCAGAAACTCAGGATTCAGGAGACGCCCGAAGGTCTCCGGGGCGGCGAACAGCCGCAGAACATCGATATTGATATTGTTGATGATCTCTGCGGGATTGTCTCACCGGGAGACCGGGTTATCATCAACGGTATTCTCCGGAGCGTTCAGCGGGTTGTCGGCGGTCAGAAAAGTACCGTTTTCGACCTTTTTATTGAATGCAACTCCATCGAGATCTCCATCAAAGAGTTTGAGGAGGTCAACATCTCCGAAGAGGATGAAGCGGTCATCAAAGAGATGGCATCCGACCCCGGTGTCTACGGAAAAATCGCCCGGTCCATTGCCCCGACCATCTACGGAAACGACGACGTCAAAGAAGCAATTGCTCTGCAGATGTTCGGCGGCATTGCCAAAGAGATGCCGGACGGCAGCAGCCTTCGCGGTGACATTCATGTTCTCCTTGTCGGTGACCCGGGTATTGCAAAGTCCCAGCTGCTCCGCTATGTGATTAAACTGGCGCCCCGTGGTATCTACACCTCCGGGAAATCCGCATCCTCCGCGGGTCTGACCGCCGCTGCAGTCAAAGATGATCTCGGCGACGGCCGCTGGACCCTGGAGGCGGGAGCACTCGTGCTTGCCGATAAAGGAATCGCTGCTGTTGATGAGATGGACAAAATGCAGAAAGAGGACAGATCCTCGCTGCACGAAGCGATGGAACAGCAGTCGATTTCGGTCGCGAAAGCCGGGATTAACGCAACGCTGCGTACCCGCTGTTCCCTTCTCGGGGCAGCCAACCCGAAGCTCGGCAGGTTTGATGAGTTCTCCAGTATTTCAGAGCAGGTCAATATGCCGCCGTCGCTTCTTTCCCGGTTTGATCTGATCTTCATTATGAAGGATAAACCTGATGCGATCCGGGACTTAAACATCGCAAACCATATTCTCAAAGCCCATGCGGCCGGAGAAAAGATTATGCGGCACAAGAAGTATCCGATTCCGGGAGCGGATGAGGAGTACTTCAAACGGGAACTTGCCCCGGTTACGCCGGAGATTGATGCGGTTCTGCTCCGGAAGTATCTGGCATATGCAAAGCGGAACTGCTTTCCGACGATCACTGATGAGGCAAAAGAGATTCTGGTCCAGTACTATCAGAGTCTGAGAAGTGTTGCAATCGATTCCGACAAACCGGTCCCGGTTACCGCCCGGCAGCTGGAAGCTCTGGTCCGGCTTGCGGAGGCCAGTGCCCGCGTGCGGCTTGCCGACGTTATCGATACAGATGATGCAAAGCGGGTGGTCAAGATTGTGGACACCTGTCTGAAGCAGGTTGCCTATGATCCGGCGACGGGGTCCCTTGATATCGATAAGATTACCACCGGTATTTCGAAATCAAGCAGGGATATGACCCGTGTTCTCCGGGAAACGATCCGGACGCTTGCGGAGATCTCCGGCGGGTCGGCGAAGCTGGACGCTGTTATTGAGACAATGGTCAAGCAGCACAATTATACGAAAGATGAGGTGGAGAAAACCCTGGACCGGATGAAGCGGTCAGGGGATGTACTCGCCCCGAGAAATGATACCCTGAAACTTATCTGAGGAAGACAGTATGGCAACCGACAGAGAAAATGCAGTGTTTGAAGCAGCGATTAAACTGGGGGCACTCTACCACCAGTTTGTGGGAACGCCGATCAGTCGGGCAACGGCGGAGAAAGTGGAGGCGGCGATTGAAAGCGCTGTTGCGCTGCAGCCGTATGTGACCCGGATTGAGGTACATCTTGACCGGTCCCTGATGAATGAAAATCCGTTCGGATACTCGGAGCTGACCGGCGCAATGTATTATGCGGTGATTGAGACACGATATGGGGATGCGGTCTGCCGGGCTCAGCTGAAGTTTGAGAACGGGTATCCGATGATGAAGATTCTGGACTAAGATGCCTGCTGCGTTTCCGATCCTTGATGATCACACGCACATCAACCGGAGGGGCGGTGTGGGTCCGGCGGTTGTGCGGGAGTTTCTGCGGTCCGGCGGGACGCATATGATTCAGGTGTCGCTGCCGTCCTGGTCGCACGGAGTGACCCCGACGACACCGGAGGATTTTCGCGGTGTTTTCGATGAGCTGCTGTCCGTATGCGAAGCGGTCCGTGCTGAAGGATGTGTGTGTTATGCGATCTGCGGTGTGCATCCGGCGGAGATCGGGAAACTCTGCGAGAGGATGAGCCTGGCGGATGCGGAGGCGCTGATGTGTGGAGCTCTGGATATTGCGGCAGAGTATGTGGCTGAGGGGGATGCTATCGGGCTGAAGTCCGGCAGGCCTCACTATCCGGTGACACCGGAGGTATGGGAGGCGTCAAACCGTGTTCTCTTTCATGCTCTGGAGCTTGCGGGAGAGAGCGGCTGCGCCCTGCAGATTCATGCGGAAAGCGGACCGTGTGATGATGTTCCCGCTATGGCGAGGGCTGCCGGGATGGATCCGGGCAGGGTGGTGAAACATTTTGCCACGTGTGCAACTCCTCTTCATCCGTCGATAACGGTCCGGGAACCGTTTCTTGTTGAATGGTTTGCGGAAAAACGGGATTTTACGCTGGAAAGTGATTATATGGATGATCTGTCCCGTCCGGGAGCGGTGAACGGGCCGCGGTCGGTGCCCCGGAGGATGCGGCGGCTTTTGCAGGAGGGAACGGTTACGGAAGAGGATATGTGGCGGGTGCATTCCCGTGTGCCGGAAAAAATCTACGGGGTCCCGTTTGGGCTTCCCGGTTCCGGGAGAACCCCGCAACGGAAGACATAAAGCGGACTACTGCGGGTCAGCCCCGGCACCGAACGCCGCAACAGCCTTCGGGCTCCCTTCCAGAATCCGCCGTGCCGTATGGATCACCGAAGGCGCCTTCTCTTCAGGAACCGCAGCCGTCAGCCGCATCAGAATCCCAGTACATGCATCCCGGACCGGCGGCGCATACGCATCCAGATGGGAAAACACGCCGAGCATTCCGGTACTGATATACTCATTTGTCTGCGCCATCGTAACCAGACTCTCCTCCAGAAATGCCCTGCCCTCCTCAGTCTCCAGAGACAGTTTCCGGTTCTGGGCAAACCGCAAAAACAGAGACCTGCTCTCCCCTGCCTGCTCAACATGGAACAGACCTGATCTCTGAATCAGCCGCAGATATGCGACCGTATCCGGACTCGACGTCCCCGCCGTCGCCGCAAGGAAATTTTCCCAGGCAACCGGTCCTGCAGCCGCAGCCCGCCGCATCTCCTCTGCAAGAATCTCTCTGCGGTCCGGAGCAGATGACGACAGATACAACGACAGTGCAGATAGACGGTCCGTCGCATTCTGCGCAGAACGATACTGGTCCCTCAGCATTGCATGAACCTCAGTATCATCCAGTGATGCCAGCAGCGTCAAACAGAAATTTTTCACCATCCGCGCCTTAAACGTCCGGGCAAGTTCTGCAACCGCTGCCCCGTCTTTCTCAGAAACTGCATATGCTGCCGTCATTGACGCCAGCCTCTGCCGCCCCTTTTGTGCAACCGCCCGCATAAATTTCTGCTTTGCCGCAAACAACCGCGTATACGCAAACGAAAACGCCGGATCACGACAGTACTCAAACATTGTCAGCCCCAGCGGCCCTGTACTCTGCATCGCATCCACATCACCAATCATCCGCAGGACCTCGGACACCAGCCGTTCAGACACACCGTACCCCTCATCAGCGCACAGCTTCTGCATCTCCCGGTCGAACAATGTCTGCATCGCCAAAAACCGCGCGACCGCATCCGTTGCATACCGCAGTTGCAGATACAGTACATCATCCGAATCCTCATTCTGCATCCGGATATACGCAGCATGCCGCTCGTTCCAGATACAACATGCAAAGGCACCCGAACACGGCACAGAAAACGTCATCTTCGGTGCATCAACTGTATACTGGAACTCCCCCACCACAGCACCCTTATCGGTAATCAGCCGTCCCGTCAGCGGAAAAATCCAGGGATCCTGATTTCCGAATCCGCTCTGTGTCACGGTAATCTCTGCCGTCCCCTCCGCTGCATTATACCGTGCATCGGCCAAAACCACCGGATATCCCGTCTGTTTCAGCCACCGGCTTGCCATGATCGAAAAATCTTCCCGTCCCACATCCTCCATCGCATGAAGCCAGTCGCGGGGGGATGCATTTCCTCCGGCAAACCGCCGGTGGTATAAATCCAGCGCCCATGCAAATGCCCGTTTCCCCAGCATCGTCTGAATCATCCGGGTAAACTCCGGCGCCTTTACATAGGTCACCGACGTAATCAGGTCATTTGGGTCATTAAACCCCTCCGGCTCAATCGGCATCGCCGCAGCACCTGTGTCCAGAGAAAACGTCCCCGTGCCCGGCGTATATATCTGCAGCATATTCTGCAGCCTGACATACTCCGCCCCGAACAAAAACGCCAGATAATCATCCTCCATCATGACCGTCACCGCCTCATTCAGCCAGATCGAAAACGGCGTATCCCCCGTCACTCCTGACCCGTTCAGATTATGATAAAACTCATGCTGCTTCACCCCGATCATATATTCATAGGACGCATCCGTAATCTCCGGACCCGGCATAATCCGGCTCGCAATAATCGTTGTATTCCCGGTATTCTCCATTCCACCGAAATCCGAGTTCTGCATTGCAATCTCGCGGTACACTTCATATGGATACTGATACCCGTTCACCAGATCCGCATTCAGGCGCGTAATCTGGTGGCGGATCGGCTCTGCCGCCTCAGAACGTCCGGCAGCCAGTACATCACGGTCACGACACAGCCGGTACACCTCCTGCCGTGTCTCAACATTTTCATACCGTTCTGGTCCCGTAAACAGATATGTCCACAAAATACTATCCGCCAGAATATTCAAAGCCGCTGCAGCTGACGACGCATCCGATCCGGGCAGTACCAGCAGCTCCAGTCTGACCTGCTTTCCGTCCGGATATTCAAACACCCGGGAATACGTATCCCATGTTCCAACTCCCAGGAAAAACAGATACGGCGGCATCGGCTGATCATTCTCGTACGTAATACTGTCCCGGTGCTCATCAACCGGCGTCCGCGGGCGCAGAACATTCCCGTTACTAATCAGATTCGTATACCTGCGATCCGCCACAATCGTTGTTGTCCACGTACACTTCGCCCGCATATCATCAATGCAGGGCACCATTCTCTGAAAACCCCACTGCTGACACTGCGTAATCTGTGTCGGCGGCAAGCCATCCGGCGTGATATCATAATACAAACCCTCTAAAATATTTGCAGTCGGACGGCAGGTTGTCACTGTCGTTATCAGAAATTGTGCTCCTTTCGTCAGCGGATGGGGAAACCGTATCGTCAGCAGATCATCCGCATACGTGTACGCAATCTCGGTGTGGGGATGATACCCGGTCGTTTTTTCCAGAGAGAATGCAAGCAGTCCCTCACCGCCGGATTTCCCGTACACCTGCCGGTAGCGGACACTCTGAATCTCCAGACTCTTCGCATTCAGCTTCAGTTCCGTCAGTTTATTCTCATCATTTACAAACAACGTCTCTGCGGTAACGCGCGTTTCTGTCTCACCAACTTCAAAAAGCAGTGTAATATGTCTGACAGAAACAGGCGGTTCGGGAAACTCATCAGGGTAATAACGGTAGGTACGGGACATCATATGACACGGGTACTATAGATTCCGTCCGGGATAAAACCATTCTCCATTCCCGGGATACTCTTGACCGGATTTTCTCCCCGCTTGAGACCCGCCCCGAACCTTCGACACCTTTAAATTCTTACATCTCCATTTATTATAGGAAAGTCGTATATCCGTCGGACAGCATCCGGCAGATTCTGCAGACACTCGAAATTCGGTACAGGAGGTTGAACAGTATACACCCAGTTGAAAATTTGCATACGTTTTTTGCGGCATTCTATTCTTCATGCATATTTGTTTTCTCCCCATCCTTTTCGTTGTCTCTAGTTTCTGTCCGGGACTAAGCGGCGGGCGACTCATCAGGATAGGTTGAGCAGGTTGAACGACGATCTTGTCGAAAAGAGAAAAACACTCCTTGAAGAGTCTGAGGAACACAAAACCAAGCGTAATGAGCTGAACGCGCAGGCAAGCCAGTTTGCCCGCGAACGCAATGAGTTAAACAACGCTACCCGCCAGTTTGTTGAAGAGGCGCAGAAGAATAAGGAACTTCGCGATCAGTACAACAATGACGTTCAGACCCTCAAAGACGAACGCAACGAATTAAACGACAAGGCAAATGCACTCTTTGAAGAAATTGATGCACTCAGAGGCGAGCACGGTTCGGGCGCCGCAGCAGCAAGCCATGAGAAGAAGCCGTCCGTAAAGGATGTCCTTCGCCAGATCGAAGCTCTTGAAGAGAGACAGCAAACCGAGGTCATGTCCACCGACAAGGAACGTGAACTCGTTGACAAAATCAAGCAGCTCCGTTCCGAAGTCAAGGAACAGGAAGTTGAGCACGAGCAGAACAAGGAAGTTCGCGGACGGCTTGTTGAAGCACGCGAGTTCCGCAAGCAGGCATCCGCACTGCATGCAGAAGTCACCGAGAAAGCAGAACTTGCCCAGAAACACCACGATTTAATGGTCGAGTGTTACCGCAAGGCTGACAAGTCGCGTGAGGGCGCAGATGCCAAGCACAAGCAGTTTGTCGAAGCACAGGAGGCCGCAGACGCAGAGCACAAAGCATTCCTTGAATGCCAGAAGAATCTCCGCGACTACGATAAAGTCCTGACCGGTATGCGCACAAAGCAGAAGAAGGTCAGAACGGTCAAGGAAAACAAATCTGCACGCAAGGAGGCGGAAAACATCTTCAACGCCTTCAAGAGTGGAGAAAAGCTTACGACCGAGGATCTCTTAAAGCTCCAGCGCTCCAAGCTGATCTAAACTCCATCCATATTTTTTGTTTTTTCCGTTCTCTGTATTCCCACAGCTATATTATCCAGAAATATCAATGATATATCTAATGACTGCGGGACGTACTCTGATTCTCAGCATCGATAGAGATGACGATGTCGGGTATAAAGCGGGAGTGAAAAGTCCTGCTGTAGGAAGGGATGCGTGTCTGGATGCTGCTATGCGACTGGGTATCGCAGATCCGGAAGATTCTGATACCAACGCTATTTTCCAGGCGATAAAAACCTACGATGAGCTGCGTGAGAAAGGTGAGGATGTAGAGGTTGCCGTTATCGGCGGAAATCACATGAATATGCTGGAGGGTGACCGCCGAATTGCAGATCTGCTGGAACAGGTTGTCCGGGATACGGGAGCTGTCAACTGTATTCTGATTTCAGACGGGGCAGAGGATGAATTTATTCTGCCGATTCTCCAGTCGCAGCTGAAAATGTCGGGCGTTGTCCGGGTGATCATCAAACAGCTCCCGAACATCGAAGGAACCTATTACATCATTAAAAAACTCTTCAATGACCCGAAAATTGCACGCAGCGTGCTTGTGCCGATCGGTCTTGCTATGATCCTGTATGTGCTTGCATCCATGCTGTCTCCGGAAATTCCGGCAGCGCTTGTGGTCATTGGTATCATCGGGGTTTATCTGCTGTTCAAGGGATTCGATCTGGATGAGTATGCCGGGTATGCCTACCACGGGTTTTTGGACTCCTTCCATAAAGGGCGAATGTCCTTTGTTGCCTATATTATTGCGGCAATTCTCGTGCTTGGCGGGATCATCTCCGGTCTGATGAGTATTATCACCTATTACCCTGTATCCGGTGATGCAGGTCTTCTCTACAATGGAATGACCTTCCTGTTTGGTGCGATCATCTGGCTGATGGCAGCAGGACTTCTTGCATCAGCAGGGAAAATTGCGGACTACATTCAAAATGAACGGACTGCCCTTGCCCGGGTATTTGTTGTTCCATTCTTTGTGGTAGCAGTTGGTCTTATCGCGTATGGTGCGGTGATTTACTTCCTCTCCATCTCTCCGATAGAACCGTTTCCGTTCAATACGACGGATGGCATTGTAGCTATCATTCTTCTGACGCTTGCGGGTCTGATCGTTGCATTCACCGGGATTTATTATCGCCCAATGGTCCAGCGCCGGGTGTTGGAGTGGATCGATCGGAAGATGTCCCAGGATGCCGAAGAAGAGGAACTGATGAAAAAACATACGCCGGTCTATAAGAAGATCAAATACTGAAAAATCCCGTCACTTTTTCCGGAGATACCAGCGTTGCAGTCTCCCGAGACCGTGGGTGTCTCGTCAACCAGGGCTTCGCGGGCTTGCAAAAAAGGGGAATTATCTGCGGTAATACCCAAATCCTTTATCCAGACTCTGGATATTGGTATAATTTTTGGTACTCCCTCCGGGTGTAGTAAACACCAGTTCAGGAATTGTAATCGCAAAATCATGCGCCAGGTACCAGTACGAGCCGTCTCCATAATCTGAAGACACATTCGTCACCGAAATGATCGCTTTCTCGTTATCCACATACTGGAACTCGACCTTCTGCTTTTCCTGTATCTCCGGATAACTGATGATCCGCAGCAGACGGTCTTTCAGGTTCTGCTTTCCCAGCAGAAACACCAGAAATGCGATCCAGGGATCAATTCTATAGTGAACGGTAATCTCTGCATTCACTCCGTCCAGCACGACCTCCATCGAATCTACGGTAATATATCCGTAGTGATTTGACTGGGACGCCGAACGCAGCAGGACAACCTTGGGCGTCGCATCTGCGGTTACACTACTGCTTTCCGCAGCTGCAGCAGCTCCTGTCAGTATTGGCAACAACAGGAACAGAACAGCAATCCAAAGACACATCTCCCGCTGCAATCTCATAGTAGGTATCTATGTGTATTGTTGTTCATATCAATAGTCTTTCCTATGGCTCCACAAATTACAGAAACAACGGCACGTCAGCAAACACATCTCCGTCAAACAGGCCGCGTGGGGTAATCTTCAGGTGAGGAACAACGGTCAGGGAGAGAAACGATAGGTGCATGAATGCAGCCGGAGAAGTTCCGGTCTGCGCCAGGTGGTCTTCCAGCGCAGTGATCTGCATCTGCACCGTTTCCACTGCTTCCTCAGTCATCAGCCCCCCGCAGGGAAGGGGCAGAAGTGTCACTTTATCCCCGGTAACCACTACCATACCGCCTTCGGCTTCTGCAACTGCATGGATCGCAGTCAGGATATCAGCGTCTGTTGCACCGGTTGCAATAATATTATGGGCATCATGGGAAATCGACGTTGCAATTGCCCCATCCCGCATTCCAAATCCTTTTACCAGACCCACAGCAAAACCCCGTGCAGCATACCGGTCAACTGCCACAATTTTCTGGACGCCGTTCTCTGTTGGAGGGAGCTGTTTTTTCTGTGTCACAATCTCGCCCCAAATCAGTTCAATTACCCGGGCAGTGCCGGATCTGGGAAGCATCAGGTCTTTTTCTGAGGGAAACACACAGGTAAACGGCGGTGCGTCCAGCTTGGCAGAGGCCGGTCTCTTCGGAATGTCTTCGATCAAGACACCTCCTTTGTAGACCTCTCTGACTGAAAATACCGCATCAGGTGTAAGAGTACAGAAATCAGCAACTCTTCCGGGGGCAATCAGTCCACGGTCCATTAGACCAAAACACTCTGCAGCTGAAAGGGTTGCCATTCTGATAGCACGCGACAACGGCATGCCGGCACTGACTGCAACACGAATACAGTGATCAATGGATCCGTCACGGATAAGCGAATCCACATGGCGATCATCGGTACAGAAACAGCAGTGAGATACGGTTGCGGGCGTTACTGCCGGTGCAAGACTCGCTACATCCCGCGCAGCGTCCCCTTCGCGGAGAAAAATATACATTCCGCGTCTCAGCTTCTCCCGTGCCTCCTCGGCAGTCGTACACTCATGATCCGTCCGGATTCCGCAGGCAATGTATCGACAGAGATTCTCGCCGCTCAGTCCCGGAGCGTGACCGTCGACCCGGGAGAACATGTCAAGTTTTACCCGGACCTCCGGATCGTTTGACAGGACACCAGGAACGTTCATCATCTCTCCAAGCCCCAGAACACGAGGATGGTTCAGATACTGTGCCAGATCTGCAGAGCTGATCACCGCTCCGCCTACATCTGCGGGTGTTGCCGGAACGCAGGATGGCATCATAAAAAAGATGTCTGCGGGCGAGGCATCCGCATTCTCAAGCATAAAGTCAATGCCGTGAGTTCCCGCAACATTCCCGATCTCGTGCGGATCTGCAATCACCGTCGTGACCCCGTGCCGGAGAACTACATCTCCAAATGATGCAGGGGTAAGAAGTGAACTTTCTACATGCACATGGGCATCAATCAGTCCGGGAATGACCCTCGCTCCCTGTAGATTTGTCACCTCATCCCCGGAAAGACTGCCAACCGGTCCTACCGCCACAATTTTTCCATTGGAAACAGAAAAGGAACCCGGTATCCATTCCTCTGTACACGGATGAAAAATGAGGGCATTTTCAAAAATATGCATCAGATAACCTCAAAAGTCCGAATAAATGCGCCGATTCGATCCGAGGTGTTTCCCCGTCCCAGCACATACAGATGGACTTTATAGGATCCCGGGGACAGGTTCACAGGAATTTCACAGATCTGTCTGCCGGTACTGAACGTATACGGTAGCGTAATCGTATCCATTTTTATGGAGCTCAGACCATCGACCCGGTAAAGTGTATGCTGTACCCAGACATCACGGACGTCTCCGTCATAATGGATTATCGTCGTCAGATTGCCGTTGGCATACACGGGATCCTCTGCGTCCACAGAAACGCATCCACCAATACAGACGAGGGCAAAGAGAAGTCCCGCCAGAAGCATGAGGTAGTGTTTCACGGTACTCGCATCTCCTCCGGAGTGTTACGCATCCAGACGTTCCACAATCACACGGACTTTATCGCCGTTTTTGATCCCATGACCTTTGGGTACGTCGATGTTAAACCACAAGGCACCCTGCTGGGACATGAGACAGTCTTTCGCCTCATCGATGTTTGCGACGAACTCAACCGTATCCACAATCTCAGCGACTTTTAGAACCATATTAAAAAAGATGCGGGGATGCCTAATTAAGGTATTGTTCGATTTCAACACTGACGTCAGGCAGAGTCCAGATGAAGGGCATTTTTTAGCCGGACCATCCAGGTGGTACTGGTTGAGTATCCCCATTGGATAATTTCCAGTTCCCGGCAGCTTTCAGCAAGCAGGGCCAGATTTGTACCAACCGCACGGGATGAAAGACCAAGTTCCTTTGCAATGTACTTTGCCTTGAAAAATCGTGTACCGGCGGCGACATATTTTTTCAGATAGTCAATGATTCGCTGCTGGGTCGAGTTATACTGGGCACACTGGATTTCCTGTTCCATATGACTTACCTTTCGTAAGTGTTTATTTTTTACCCATATATAGTTTTTTACACAAAGCCCATATAAGATGCTGTACTGAATCTGTCGTTCTCCCGGATTCTCATGAACAGATACGGCTTTATCTGAAAAACAACCCTTACAATCAGTAATGGTCGAAAAAAAGGTGAGGGGGGAATATTTACGCTATTGTTTTGTTCGTTACCATCCAAGTGGTGCTGTTTGAGTAGCTCCAGCGCTGGATGTCCAGTTCATCGCAGATCTCGGAAAGGATGGCAAGGTTGGTACCGACCTCTTTCGAGGAGAGACCCAGGTCCTTGGCAATATATTTTGCCTTGAAGAACCGGCTTCCTTTTGCCACACCTGCCTTGAGATACCCAAGGATCCGAGACTGGGTGTCGTTATATCTTTCACGAATTGTTTTAGGTTCGGTCATAATGACTTACCTCTTGTAAGTATAGGATGTTTTACATTATAAAAGTAATGCTTATACTCAAGGGTTCCTGCATATTTTTTCTTCGGAAAAGATTGTTCGGCCTCCTGTACATCGGGGTCCGTTCATTCTGCAGAAGATTTTCGGAATTTCTCAAGAAAAGGGAAAGATGCCCTGATTCTGCAAAATTACTGCAGATCCACGGGGAATTCAGAAATCTTTTCGATCATTTTTTCAATTACTTCGGACCGCATGCCTTCAACAAACTTAATGCTGCCAACGACAAGATGGCCTCCGCCGGAAATTCCCGCGCCCGGCATTTCGTCGCGCATCGACCGTACCATCTGCGGAATATTCATCCGAACGCCGCGGGAGCGGATAACTGCAAAGTCAGGACCAAGCCCGAGGGTGACCACCGGCTGATTCTCATAGCGTTTACAGAGAATATCATGGACCTCGCCGGAGGATTTGCCCGGCGGCGGGAACGTGAACCGGTGGGCAAACATCTCCACATCGGCAAGGAACAGATTTGCTCCGGATGTAAGCACCTGATCCTTTACATGCGGCATCATGGTGTTCATCTGATCCTCAATTGCTGCATTTGCCTCGGTTACCAGCAGAGCAACGAGCCGGGTGTGCCGGTCGGATGCGTTGTTCAGGTTCAGGATATCCTTCACAATCTCACGCCCGTCATTGAATCTGAGCCAGTACTGCTCGTAGTCCAGGGCAAGCGCCATGTCCTTGCACTCGTCTTTGGTGTACTTTCCGTCAATCAGGGAAAGATACGCATCCAGCTCCGGAGCCTCGCTCCGGTCGGCAACACCTGCAACAGCCGGGAAATGCAGAATTTTCTGTTCCACTGCCGGGTTGATCAGCCGGGCAATCTCGGTCCCGAGCATGCCTGCCGTAACTCCGAAGTCACCACCGACGTGATACGGATTTACATGGGCCAGCAGATACTTGTCGATCGTTTCATCCGGGTGGTGGTGGTCTGCCACAACAACATCCAGCTGATACACCTCCGTCATCTTGTAGGACGGCATATCCTCTTCGGTTGAGCCGTTGTCCATCAGCAGGATTAAGGGGAGTTTCTGCCCGAACCTGACGTTGTCTTTCAGCATCATGTCAAGGTCGCGGGTTACATCCTCAATCTCATAGAACGGTGCTTTTGAGGGAGACCTGCGGAACAGATAGTTGTCCTGATCCGGATCGCCGCCGTTGTCCCGGATATACTGCATTACGGCTGTTTCCACCGACACTGCAGCACAGATACCGTCTGCGTCTGCGTGGTGACGCAGGATAATCGGCTGCTGGGTGAGGACTGCCCGACGGACAATTTTTGCAAGCTTGCGCATCTCCGGCCACAGGGCGGACAGCACATCACTTTCAATCAGTGGAACTACATCCTCCGGAGGCTCTGCCCGTGCCTCCAGTGCTTTATTGATTCGGGCACGGACGGCGTCCGCCTCTGTTCCTTTCAGCACATGCATATCGGAGACTTCAATCTGCATCTGGTTGTTTCTGCGGGTGGCCTCACCGAACACCCGGACAACATCACCCAGATTTACTTCCGGATAGGACCGGACTCCGGCTTCCGTGAACGCTGCTGCATCCTCAACGCCGGAGTCGTCACAAATCGTAAAGATCGTCGGGCCGGAGGTCTGTTTTATCTGGACAACGTCTGCTTCAATGGTTACGTTCCGCCCGATTTTATTTTTGAGGTCCGCCAGACGCGAGAGCGTAATCTTTTTTGTTACCAGCTGGGTCTCATAGCTGTCTTCCGGAAGCGTAACTTCGCGGAGGTCAATATTTCCGTTCGGACGAATCTGATTTACCTGTACGAGAATCTGATCCCGTTCCTTCTTTTCCGACACCACATTACTCTTGTGCAGGAGACCTTTGACCCGGTCGTTCAGGAGAACAAATGTCCCAAATGTTGCAAAACCCTGTACTTTTCCAAGATATATCTGGCCCTCTACAATGTCATCTACTTCACATCCCGGTCCAAGCCGGTATACGGTGTTTGTATTTCCCATAATTTACTCCGAATCTTCAAAATCTTCTATTTCATCAGTATCTGCACCGCAGAGACCATAGAGTTTTTCCTCACCGTCGCGCCGTCCCCGTGCTACCAGGAGATCTCCTGCATGGAGAATTACACTGCGTGCCGGACGATACGTCCATTTGTTTTCATGCTTGATCGCAAAGATGACCATTCCCGTAACGGTTCCCACATGTGAATCGGCAAGGGATTTTTTGTCCAGAGGAGAACCGGCATGGACAGTTACCCAGGAGATGATCTCATCTGATTCCCGCACGATTCTCTTGAGAATTGGGGGGACGTCAATCTCCCGCAAAACCACATCAGCAATAGAGCTTGCGGCATCCGAAATGGACTCCGCAAAGGAGGACATATACAGCATTCCCCGCAGACTGGTCACATCATCAGTACGCTTTGCCGCTTCCAGAGTCCAAAGGTCCAGACGCAGACGCATTTCGTCAAGTTCCTCCTCCAGAGCCATGACCTCATTTGCCAGGTCCATGTTCTGGTGAAGGAGAGCGGTATAGGCAAGTCCGACGGAGAGTTCACTGATGTTTTTCATCTCGATCATGAGGGCTGCTGCCCGGTCAAGATCGCTGATCGCAGTTAATACTGTATCATCATCATCAGGCACCGGCTGGCCGGCAAGATCACACAGTGCAGCAAACCCGTATTCCGGTCCACGGCCGACAAGGACGTCTCCTGCCCGGAGGACCGTATGTTTATCCGGATCATAGATTCTCTGGCGCATACGCCGGATCATGATAATCCGGATACCGGTTGCGGACTGGAGTTTGATGTCACCAAGACGCGCACCGTCCAGTTTGCTTCCGGCGGCAACAACGGTCCGGTGTGTTGCCTCCTCGGCTTCCGGCAAAGCTTTTCTGAGATTTGCCGGAAAAGAGACATGGCGCATGATGTTTTTGGCAATGTCTGCTGCCTGGTTGGAGATACGCTCGGATGCTTCCGCAAGCTGCAGAAGCCCGCTCATCGGTTCCGTCTCCTCCAGGTGGCGCACACTCATCATGCTAGTGATGCGTGCCTGGTAGACAAGGTCGTTCATTCGTTCTTCGAGTTCGATGACTTCGTCTGCGATGGCATTGCTTTCAAACAACACCGCAGAGTAAGCCAGATCAACCATCAGTTCCGAGATATCCTTCATTTCGATGAGGACGTCTTTGAGGTTGATGGGTTGATAGTCGCGATCCATCATGCCTTACTCTATTAGTGATATTTCAGACTACTTAAGGAGTGGTTTTTTATGGAGCAGGACTCCCTGATATGGGGAGGGCGTCTTCCTTAAGTAGTGCAAAGGTCTATAAGTTACATACCTATGGTCATGCATTCACCTATCAGCTTGATTCATGGAGGCTTATTTACATGTACTCACCTGACACTACCAAGTATCTTATTCATATTCATATCGAAACTGAGGGGGTGGTCGAAAAACCCGATGTAATCGGGGCTGTTTTCGGCCAGACCGAAGGACTGCTTGGCGAAGATATGGATCTGCGCGATCTGCAGCGAAGCGGCAGAGTCGGACGTATTGATGTTCAGATTCTCAGTAAGCACGGGAAAACATCCGGAGAATTGTATATTGCATCCTCGCTGGATCGTGCGGAGACCGCAATCCTTGCGGCATCTCTTGAGACAATCGAACGGGTCGGACCGTGCGTGTCTCTGGTTCGGGTTCAGGGGATTGAGGATCTCCGGGCAATAAAACGGCGGCAGATTGTGGAGCGGGCGAAGGAACTGCTTCTTGA
This sequence comes from Methanobacteriota archaeon, assembly GCA_023396065.1. GTDB lineage: Archaea > Halobacteriota > Methanomicrobia > Methanomicrobiales > Methanocorpusculaceae > Methanocorpusculum. Next base: position 4,985 of record JAEWXF010000001.1, on the reverse strand, counting down.
ATCGTTTGATGATGTGGGAATTTCGACGAATGATCTGCTTGCCGAGGTCCGTGAGTCGATCCGCATCGAAAAAGTCTCTGCATTAGGCGAGGAGCGGCTTCCGGCAGGTCCGAATGTGCTGGACTCGGACGCGATTATTATCGTGGAAGGCCGGGCCGATGTTCTGAATCTGCTGAAGTGTGGGATTAAGAATACAGTTGCCGTGGAAGGGACGAAGGTTCCTCAGATTGTTGCCGAGCTTTCGGTGAAGAAAAACGCGACGGTGTTTGTTGACGGTGACCGCGGCGGGGATCTGATTCTTCGCGAGTTGCTGCAGGTAGCTGATATTGACTATGTGGCATTTTCTCCCCGTGGTCGCAGTGTGGAGGATATGACGCGTAAGGAGATTGTGAAATCCCTGCGCAATAAAGTTCCGGCAGATGTGCTCCGATCGCAGATTATTCGCAATGAGCCGATTGAGGATCTGGTGTTTGAAATTGAGGAACAGGCATCATCAGGTCGACAGGATGCTGTGGTCGGGGAGAGGGAACCGGAAATTCCGCCGGAGACGATGCCGGGAACACCGGCTGTCTCGCAGCCGGAGCCGGAAGATGATCGGGTTTCTGCCCCGGCTGATACTCCGGTCGTGGGAACCGCAGCGGTTTCCATCGATGAGCCGGTAATTGTTGCAGTGGCTGAGTCACAGAGCGAAATCCCGCTGGAGGTCGTCGCAACGGTTCACGGGGTTGTGCCGACCGCGGCTGCAGAGATGAAATTGCCTCAGTCTCCTTCGGTGATCCCCCCGGTTTCGGTAAAGGACCCGAAAACGATTTCTGAGCATGCCGCGTGGATGAAACAGACCGGACGGGCACGGCTTCTGACGCCGGATATTTCCGTGTACGGGGATTACTCCATCAATGAGATTCATGACCTCCTCCCAAAACTGAAGACGGACGTTGCCGGTGTCATTATCGACGCGACGGTAAATCAGATGTTCGTTGATCAGGCAACCGAGAAAGGGCTGAAGTTTATTATCGCAAAGGGATATGAGGGGATTGTCCGCCGGCCATCATCGCTGCGGATGATTCAGCTCTGATTCTCTTTTTTGTATCCTCCGAACTCAGTTTTACTTGTCCGCTTCGCAGAATTTCCGGACGTTAGGACAAACCATCTTTTTTAACTCGTTTTCAACACCAGACTGCCTGCCTTAAGATCAGAAATCGCCTCCCCGATAACAAATTAATTTTAGTTTACACCAATAAAACAAACAATTTATTAATCACCGGCGCTGAGATGTAGGTATGACTATTGTTGAAGACGCAAAACGCGGCCTCATTACCGAGGAGATGAAGGTCGTTGCGGCAGCGGAGGGAGTTACTGAGGATTTCATCCGCAGAGGTATTGCCGAGGGGCACATTGTAATCCCCATGAGTCCGTACCGGAGCGTGAAGCTCTGTGGTATCGGTTCCGGCCTGCGGACGAAGGTCAATGCGTCGATTGGAACCTCCTCTGATATTGTGAATGTGGAGGAGGAACTGGAGAAAGCACGGCAGGCGGAACTCGCCGGTGCAGATTCCCTGATGGAACTTTCGACCGGCGGCGATTTTCTGGATATCCGCCGCCGTGTTATTGAAGCAACCACTCTCTCTGTAGGGTCTGTTCCTTTGTATCAGGCATTTATTGAGGCTGCCAGACAGAAGGGCGGCGTTGTCTTTATGGATGAGGACGACCTGTTTAAGATCACCGAGCAGCAGGCAAAGCTGGGTACGAACTTTATGGCCATTCACACGGGAATCAATTACGAGACGGTGAAGCGGCTGAAGAATCAGGGCCGGCACGGCGGTCTGGTTTCTCGCGGCGGCGCATTTATGACCGCATGGATGCTGCACAACGAGCAGGAGAACCCGTTGTACCGCAGGTTTGACTACCTTGTGGAGATCTTAAAGGAGCATGAGGTCACGCTGTCGTTCGGAAACGGCATGCGGGCCGGCGCCTGCCATGATGCCACCGACCGGGCTGCAATTCAGGAACTGCTGATTAATGCGGAACTTGCCGATAAGGCACATGCTGCCGGCGTTCAGTGTATCATGGAGGGTCCGGGTCATATTCCGCTGGATGAGATTGCTGCAAACGTTCAGCTGGAGAAACGGGTTACGAACAACAAACCGTTCTATATGCTCGGTCCCTTAGTGACGGATATTGCTCCCGGATATGATGACAGGGTAGCTGCCATTGGTGCATCTGTTTCCTCTGCTGCAGGTGCGGATTTCATCTGTTACGTGACACCTGCGGAGCATCTGGCACTGCCGACGCCTGAAGAGGTCTATGAGGGAGTTATCAGCTCCCGTATCGCCGCCCATGTCGGAGATATGGTGAAGCTTCCGAAAACCCGGGAAGCTGATCTGGAGATGGGACATGCCCGCCGTGATCTTGACTGGGAACGCCAGTATGCGGTTGCGATGAACCCGGTCAAGGCCCGGGAAATCCGCAGTTCCCGTATGCCTGCCGACACTGATGCCTGTACGATGTGCGGGGATTATTGCGCGATTAAAATTGTCCAGAAAAACTTCCATTTCTGAGTGAGTCTTCCTCACCCGTTCTTTTTTGAAAAAAGGAGTTATTGTCTCCGGATGAGGAGAACCGCTGCGCAAACCGCTGCAAGGGCAGAGATTACCAGAAAGCCCGAAGCTCCCTGAGTCTGTGTTGCCTGGTTTCGTTCACCGAAGACCTCCGGATGGATGATCTGTGCCAGTTCCTCCAGACAGTCGACGATACGCGGTCCGCCGCGGTCGATGATGTCTGCGTTCATGACGTAGACCTGTTTGTTTTTGACGGCTGTGAGGGTCTGGAGCCGCGGTTCGGTGTAGAAGTAGTCTTTGAGGACGTCGTAGCCGCCCTGGCCCATACCCATACCGGAATCAACAATGATCATCTCCGGATCGGTGGTGAGCAGACGTTCCATGGTGATGATCCCCCAGCCGTTGACATCTTTGAAAGGATTTGTTCCGCCTGCGAGGGTGATGATCTCATCCTGGAAGGTCTTTCCTCCGGAAACCCAGAGCGGGTCTGCCCAGACGCAGTGGAATGCGGTTGGTGTGGTGGTAACGCCGCTGAGTTTCTCGGTGACCGCATCGATCCGTTTCTGCATGCTCTCAGTGAGAGCTGCAGCTTCGGCGGTTTTCCCGGTGGCTTTTCCGAGAAGTTCAATGTCATGGAACGTGCCGTTTACACTGTCGGAGTTCATGGTTATCACGGTGAGACCGAGTTTTTTCAGGTGATCAACGGTCTCCGCCCCGTTTCCGTAATACGCAACGACGAGATCAGGTTTCTGGGCAACGACCCGCTCCACATTAACCGTGGTGTATCCGCCGATAATGGGTTTCGTGGTTGCCTCTTCGGGGTAGTTACAGTACTCGGTGACTCCGACCATCCGGTCTCCCAGACCGAGAGCGAACAGCATCTCGGTGTTGGCGGGTGCGAGGGATACAATTCTGACCGGTTCTTTTTCGAGAGTAACTTCGTAGCCGAAGTCATCGGTGAGGGTCACGGGTTCCCACGCTGCGGAGGTGGCGACCGTTACCGGGACTGGTGTGTCTGCGGGGGCCGCAGAGGAGCTTCCGGTGGCAGGTGTTACGCCTGAGTAGGCACTGCTCCGGATGTCATAGGCTTTTTGTCCGGGAAGTACCGGATAGGGTTTTCCCATGAGTGCCGGGACGGCCCTGCCGGTCATGCCGGTCGGACTGTCCACAACATATTCGGTGTACCTGAAGGACCCGTCCTCCTGCTGGAGAGAGAGGACGTAGTCAACCGGACTTTTTCCGTTGTTGGTAACGGTTGCCGGGTCAACACCTGCTGCGCAGAGTGCCTGGATGACCCATACGGTGGATGCAAGGTTGCTTTCCGAGTAGTAGCCGTAGTTGAATCCGCCGGTGGGTTCCTGAACGTCTCTGAGGAACTGAACGGCTTTGGTGATGACGGGATCGTCGGGACTTACGCCGCCGGCGATCAGCGCCATGATGCAGGCGGCAGTGTCGTCGCTGTCCGGCAGTGCGCCGTCGGCCCAGCCGAATCCTCCGTTTGCCTGCTGCTGGTTTTTCATCCATGCAACCGGTTTGCTTGCGTCTTCACCGCTTGCGACGAGTCCGAAGATTCCCCAGTAGGTGGTGTAGACGAAGTCGCCCATCTGGCCGTTGTCCTTCATTTTTGCCTGAAGCTCGGCGACGTAGTTGTGTCCGTTGTAGTTCCGGGCGTCAATCCCATACTGGGCGAGGAGTGTGGTCATTTTCCCCAGTTCTCCGGTTCCCTCTGCTCCTTCTTTGGGAGTGTCCCAGAACTTGAGAGAGGAGACACCGTTGACTTTCCAGTCAAGGGGATTTTCCCCGGCTGCGGTGATGGCGGTTGCGGCAAACCATGAGGGGCTTGCGGAGCCGTTGGTCGCCCCGGGTTCGGCAAAGCCGCCGTCCGGCATCTGATGGGCGGCAAGGTAGTCAAGTGCTTTTTCCACGGCTGCATCCACGTCGGGGGAGGATGCAGACACCGTTCCGATTCCGGTGATACAGAGGAATATAAGAAGAACGGTGAGGATCAGGTGTACGGGTCGGTGCGTCATTGCGAGGTTCCAGAATTTTTCTATAAAAATGGTTACACCCTCCTGCGGAGGGTGAGTCCTGCTGCGGCAAACAGGGTTATGAGGGCTGCAGCGGGTACGGGTGTCTGTGTTGCTTCAGGGGCCGTTGTGGTCTGCGCCGCAGTGGCAGTTGCGGTTGTAACCGGAACGGTGGTGGCCGCGGGTGTTGCGGCAGCGGTTGCGGTGGATACCAGCAGCACTGTGTCCGGGAGGGTTTTGAGTTCGGCTTCGAAGAGGATCTGTTCCTTTTCGTTGATGCCGATCAGAGTTACCGGGACGAGTTCTGCTTTGCCGCCGGTGATGACCGCCGCACTGATGTTTTTGTGGGCACCGGTCCAGCCGGATGAGACCGGGAGCCGGACGGTAAGTCCGGTGATGT
>JAEWXF010000031.1 GCA_023396065.1 Methanobacteriota archaeon | reverse complement strand
TTGTGAAGCAGGTGGAAAAGTATACTGCCCGGGTGCCCGTGGTGCGGATGTACCGGGACGGGGAGCTGCTGCCGTTTCTGGGACAGGAGTACCCGGTGGTCCGGCAGACGGGGGAGACGGCGAAGGCTGAGTTTTCCGGGACTGGTTTTGTGATTACGCTGCCTGCCGGTCTTGTGCCGGACGAGGAGCGGCTTTTCGCCCGGGATATGGTGATTCTTCTTTACCGGAGAATGGGTCTTGCACCTTTGCAGGAGATTATCGCCCGGTATGCACCGGCTGCAGGTGTTGAACCCCCGAATCTCAGGATACGGGTGCAGGAGAGAAAGTGGGGGTGCTGTACGCCGAAAAACGGGATTATTGTGAATGCCCGCGTGCTTCTTGCTCCCCGGATCGTGGCAGAGTATATTGTGGTCCATGAGCTTGCGCATCTGCGGTTTCGTCATCATCAGAAGTCGTTCTGGGATGAGGTGGAGCGGCTTATGCCCAACTACCGGGAGGCGGAGAGTATGCTGAAGTCGGACGGGTGGAAGTTTGTGTTTTAATGCCGGGATCGGGACTCTGTCCATCGTTCCCGGATGCTTTCGGCAGCGAATGCAAGGATCGTTGCCGCGTCCTGATCTGCGTCTATCAGGAGGAACCGTTCCGGGTCGGCCGCTGCGCGTTTGAGATAGTTCTGCTGAACCGTTTCCAGAAACTCCTTTCGTTCGAAGTGTTCGGTTTCTGTTCGTCCAGCGAGTCGTGCCATGGCGGTTTCCACCGGGAGGGCCAGCAGTATGGTCATATCCGGGCGGATTGACCATCCGGCATGAACTGCGGTGAGCCAGGCGTTGGGGTCCGGGTGAACGCCGGCGAGTGATACCTGCTGGTAGGCGAACCGGCTGTCCGAGTACCGGTCTGAGATTACGAGACGGTCTGCGGCCAGTGCCGGGCGGACGACGGTTTCCAGATGAACGGCATGGTCGGCTACAAAGAGGGCGGCTTCCACCAGCGGGTCACCGTCGGATGCGATTGCCCGGCGGACGGCGTCACCGAGATGCGGGGAACCCGGTTCCCGGGTGAACAGCGGCTGCAGGTCGGCAAGTTCTGTCCGGAGTCCGGTGTAGAGGGTTGATTTTCCGGAGCCGTCGATACCTTCGAGGGTGACTAACAATACTGTCCCTCCCGAAGGATGGTTTGGGGAATTGCCCCTTTGTGCACTGCGGTTGCGATGATTGCTCCGTCGAATCCTGCGTCTGCCAGGGTGTCGAGGTCTTGGGGTGACTTTACGCCGCCGCCGTAGTAGAGGCGTTTGGCACAGCTGCTGCGCAGACGTTCTGCGAACGCGGGGTCGATGCCGCATTCGGTTCCGACTGAGGAGATGTTCAGGAGAATGCATCCGTCAAAGTCCAGGGAGTCTGCTTCGTGCAGAAGTTTTTCGGGTGCGTCTCCGGAGGGGATTGCCCGTCCGTCCTTTACGTCGACGCTCAGGTATCCTCCGGTGAACTCGGACAGCGGGGCGTCCGCGGTTTCTGTGCCGACGATGTTGTGAATTGCCGGGGCATGGAGGTACTCTTCCGGGATGCTGCAGCCTCGGTCAACCCAGATTCCGGTCAGGTGTTCGGCCATCCTGAGTATGGTTTCGGTGTGGTCGCCGCAGTGTTCGATTCTGTCGAGGTCGGCGACGTAGAGGTACTTGGGGTTCATTGCGGCAAGATAGGCGGCGGGTTCCGCTGAGGGTGAGAGTCCCCATGTGAGGGGTGCGTAGGTGCTGCGGTTTCCTGCGCTGCCGTGCACTACGTATCCTCCTTTGAGATCCATTGCAAGCAGAATGTCCATTGTGAGGGGTATATTGGTGCCCTGCCCACAAAAAAGTGGATGTCTTATTAACACCGAAGACCATATAATATCCATGAAACTTTTGGTCAGCCCGAGCTCAATAGATGAGGCAAAGTTCTGCCTCTCAGCTGACATTATCGATGTGAAGCGGCCTGCTGAAGGGTCGCTTGGTGCGAATTTTCCGTGGGTTATCCGCGAAATTAAGAAACTTGCCGGAGATACGCCGGTCAGTGCTGCAATCGGTGATTACGGTCCGACCCCCGGCAATGCGGCTCTCGCGGCCTACGGTGCTGCGTGTGCCGGTGCAGATTATGTGAAGATCGGTCTGATGTTCAATGATGCTGCTGCCGCCCGGGAGGTTATTTCCGGTGTGGTTCGTGCAGTGAAGGAACCGTTTCCGGAAAAAACTGTGGTGATTGCGGCGTACTCGGATTATGTCCGTCTGGGGAGTATTGCTCCGCAGACGATGGCTCCGATTGCTGCTGAGTGCGGTGCCGATTTTGCCATGATCGATACCGGGAAAAAGGATGGTCAGAGTACGTTTGCGTTTATGAACAAGGATGATCTTTTGGCGTTTACGGAACTGAACCGTTCTTTGGGCCTCGGAACCGCTCTTGCGGGTTCTCTGAAGTTTGAGGATATTCCGGTTCTGAAGAAGATCAATCCGGAGATTATCGGTGTCCGCGGTATGGTCTGCGGCGGAGACCGGACTACGATGGTCAAAGCTGATCTCGTGGCAAAAGCAATTCAGATGGTCAGGTGAAAGAGATGTACGGTGACAAACTCAATATTCCGACAGCATTAACGTTTGATGATGTACTGATTGAACCCGCTGAGTCCTGGACGGAACCCAGTGATGTGGATGTGCATTCGAGATTTTCGAAGAATATTCCTCTTGCGATTCCTCTGGTAAGTTCTGCGATGGATACGGTTACGGAGTCTGCGATGGCGATTGCTATGGCACGTGCCGGCGGTATCGGTGTTCTGCACCGGAACTGTACTGCTGAGCAGGAGGCGGCATTTGTGGAGCATGTGAAGAATGCTGAGAAGGTTATTGAGCGTGATGTCCGGTATGTGACGCCGGATACAACGATTGCGTTTGTTGCCGATCTGATGGACCGTCATGGTATCGGCGGTGTTCCGGTTGTCGGGACGAAGGGGAAGCTTGTCGGTATTGTGTCCCGCCGTGATGTGCGTGGTGTGGTTCACAAGATCGGGTCCGAGACGGTGGATACGATTATGACGAGGCGCCCGATCTCGGTTAAGGATGATATTACCGCTGATGATGCTATTAATATGATGTATGCGAAAAAGGTGGAGCGTCTGCCGGTTGTGGATGAGAAGGGGAAGCTGGTCGGTATTATTACGATGCAGGATCTTCTGGAGAAGCAGCAGTATCCGAATGCGAACCGGGATAAAAACGGAAATCTGCGGGTCGCTGCGGCGGTTGGTCCGTTTGATCTGAACCGTGCGCTGGCCCTGGAAGCCGCCGGTGCGGATGCGATTATTGTTGATTGTGCCCATGGGCATAATATGCATGTGGTCAAAGGCGTGAAGGATATCAAGGGTTCTGTTTCCTGTGATGTGATTGCCGGAAATATTGCGACTGCTGCGGCAGCTGCTGAGCTGATTGATTTCGTTGATGGTATTAAGGTTGGGATTGGTCCGGGTTCGATCTGTACGACCCGTATTGTCGCGGGTGTTGGTGTGCCGCAGATTACGGCTATTGCGAATGTCTGTGATGTCGCAGAGCCTGCAGGTATTCCGGTAATTGCAGACGGCGGTGTCAAGTACAGCGGTGATGTGGCGAAGGCGATTGTTGCAGGTGCGTCGTCGGTGATGATGGGTAGTATGTTTGCCGGGACGGATGAGGCACCCGGGAAGATTATTGTGGTGAAGGGCCGCAGATACAAGCAGTACCGCGGTATGGGTTCCCTCGGGGTGATGACGTCGGGTCAGTCAAGTGACCGGTACTTCCAGAAAAAAGGTATCGGTGCAACGAAGTATGTTCCTGAGGGTGTTGAGGGTGCAACGCCGTATGTGGGGTCGGTGGGTGATGTGATTTATCAGACGATCGGCGGTCTGAAGTCAGCAATGGGGTACACCGGCAGTAAGGATGTTGAGGCGATGCGCCATAACGCACGGTTCGTGCGAATTACTGCGGCCGGGCTGAAGGAGAGCCATCCGCATGATATTCTGATTACGGATGAGGCTCCGAACTATCGGGCCGGCCTCTGATCTTTTTTTCATGTAGTGGCGATTCTGCCGCATTCCTCAGAGAGTTCAGTCGAATAACAAGGAGGGATTGCTCCCTCCCCGTCTTCTCAGAACCGTACGTGAAAGTTTCCCTTCATACGGCTCAAGTATTTCATCACTTTTTCAAGCGACAGTTGAGAATGACTTACGAAGAAAT
>JAEWXF010000019.1 GCA_023396065.1 Methanobacteriota archaeon | reverse complement strand
CGTGCCGTCCAAGTCGAAGCCTTAGACTTTTTGGACAAGACTTGCAGGAAAAAATATCGACGGACGTCCGAAGCATCCCACTTCCTTAGTCTTTCCGTTTTTTCCGTAAGCGAAGCGGTATTCCGTGCTTTTTTCCGTGGAATTCGGTGTGTTCTGTGCTGTCCCGTGGTTACCCACATACATCCAAAGAATCTCATCTCCGGAAACCATCTTCGGCTTTCAAGCCGTGGTTACCCATATACGTCCAAAGACCCGCAAGAAAAGGATCGGCCTGCATCGAAAAAAGTATTATCAGACACCTTTGTGTTTCCCGGAGTGACAGGTTGTTTTTGAGGGATCTGTCAAATTCTCATACTCCAAAAAATTGGTGTGATGCTAGTGGATGCACCACGGGGAAAAATTAGCTTTGTGTCAAACTCAGGATATACGTCCAAAGACCCGCAAGAAAACCAATCCCAATTGCACCCCAAATATTGTTTTCTGTCCAAAAATTGGGTGGTTTCATTTCAATTTCTAATTTCGAAAAAGAGGGAGATAAGGCAAAGTGTCAAATTCGGGATGACTCAAAGAGTCGCCACCGCGTATGTCCTGTTCTGATAAGGATTATACCTGATAAGTGCTAACACTTCTCTACCATGAAACTGGTGTATACCGGCAAAACCAAGAACGTTTTCGCCCTTGAGGACGGGAACTACCTTTTGAAGTTTAAGGATGACTGTACCGGTGCGGACGGTGTGTTCGATCCGGGAATGAATACTGTTGGTCTGACGATTGATGGTGCAGGGCGTGCCGGTCTCCGGTTGACGAAGTATTTCTTTGAGATTCTGAATGCGAAGGGCATTCCGACGCATTATATTGACTGTGATGTTGATGCGGTTACGATGACGGTGAAGCCTGCCAAGACGTTTGGGAAGGGGCTTGAGGTTATCTGCCGGTTCCGTGCGGTTGGCAGTTTCTACCGCCGCTATGGTGATTATGTTGCCGAGGCGGCCGAGCTTCCGGCGTTTGTGGAGACGACGCTGAAAGATGATGCCCGCGAGGATCCGCCGATTACGAAAGATGCGCTTGATATCCTTGGGATTGTGTCTGCAAAGGATTATGAGACATTGAAGGCGCTTACCCAGAAGATTGCGGGAATCATTCGTGATGAGCTGAAAAGGCAGAACATTGATCTCTATGATATTAAGTTCGAGTTCGGTAAGATCGGTGATCAGATTGTGCTGATCGATGAGATATCCGGCGGTAACATGCGTGCCTATCGGAACGGGGAGTATATTCCTCCGCTGGATCTGGAAAGAATGGTTCTCGGGAACTGATTTCCTTTTTTTCCCTATCTAAACTATTTTATACTTTCCGTGAATATGGGTAACTGTTATGAAAACAGGTATGATTGCATTTCTTGTACTCTGTGCGGTTTTTGGGTGTATCCTAATCGCCGGATGTACGGGTACTCCAACGGAGCCGGTGTCCCCCACGCCGACACCTACGCCCACGTCAACTCCCGGTGTTACGGAACCGGTTGCCACTGTTTCGGTGGAAAAGTTTGGTCTTGGAGTTCCGGCAAATGACTTTATCCAGATTACTCTGCCGGGTAACCCGACTACCGGGTATGAGTGGGTTGTGGAGAGTGTTCCCGGTCTGATTGTGAATACGACGTATGTACAGACGCCGGGAACTGAGAATATGACCGGGGCAGGCGGAAATTATGTGTATCTGATTTCTGCCGAGAAGGCGGGGACCTACACCTTTACTGCGGCGTATGTCCGCCCGTGGGAGAACGTCACGCCACTCTGGACGATGACGCAGAAGCTGACCTTTGGTGATCTGACGGCTGAGCCGTCGACAGAGCCGTCACTTTCCCTCACGTTTGCCGGTACGGTGAATCCTGCTGCCGGAGAACTCGTGAAGGTTACTACTGCCGGAAATCCAACGACCGGGTATGTCTGGAATGTGACGAATGTCACGACAGTGAAGGTAGTGAATGAGAGTTATGTGCAGGATACCATGCCGGAAGGCGCCCTCCCGCCGATTGTCGGAATGGGCGGTACGTATGAGTGGCTGGTTACTGCCGATGCTCCAGGGACCTATCAGTTCGGTGCGGCGTATGCCCGTTCCTGGGAGGATGCGCCGGTGAGCACCTTCTGGTTCGATCTCACGTTTGTGTGAGGTTCTTTCATTCGTGAGGGGTCCCTCACATCTTTTCTTTTTTGATGCCACTTCAGTGAGAGAGGGTTTGTTCATCTCCAGGACGTACGCGGTAGATTGAGATCCTGAGTTTGATACTAGGCTAATTTTTCCCCGTGGTGCATCCACTAGCATCACACCAATTTTTTGGAGTATGAGAATTTGACAGATACCTCAAAAACAACCTGTCACTCCGGGACACGGCTCGAAAGTCGATGGTTTACTCCCCGCTTCGGGCTTCGCCCTCGCTTGACCACACGAAACAGACGGAAAGACTAAGGAAATGAGAATCTTTGTTCGGATGTCGATACGTTTTCTTGTGCATCTTTAGACGTATGTGGTTACCCACATACATCCAAAGAATCTCATCTCCGGAAACCATCTTCGGCTTTCAAGCCGTGGTTACCCATATACGTCCAAAGACCCGCAAGAAAAGTATCGACCTGCATCGAAAAAAGTATTATCAGACACCTTTGTGTTTCCCGGAGTGACAGATTGTTTTTGAGGTATCTGTCAAATTCATGTTGTAATGAAGGTTCTAAAATTTAAAACCGCATTAGCGGAAGCAGAACCTGAAGTTCCGGAGAAGGCACGAATGTCTTCAGTATCTCTGCATCGGCAATCGGCCGGGCCGCAGAAAGTTTCTGTGCCGACTTTTTTGAGATACCCGGCAGCCATTTCAGAGCCTGCGGTGGAAGCGTGTTGATCTCAAGCGGAACCGGCAGTGCCGTCACCGACCGGCTTCCGTACGCAACAACCACCGCATCAAGTACCGTTCCTGCGGACAGCCGGAGCGGAATTCCGGCGAGGATAGGATACGTCCCCATCTGGCGTCCGAACGAAACAGGCCCCGGAATCTCAACAACAATGTTGCGTAAAACGGTGCCGACCGGAAACACCCGTTGAAGCATCGGCGGGTCAAACGTCTCCCGCACCGACTCCTTAAAGGCATGGAACAGCTTGTCGTGCATTCCGAGCGTATTCTCCGCATATGCGCGGGTTCCTTCGAACGGCATCAGCTGCCGGATGTTCACCCGCCGGACCATCAGACCTGCATCAAAGACCCGCTGCAAAAATGCCTGATTGCAGACAAATGTCTCCGGTGTTTCCCCGGCCAGTCCTGCAATAAAGTTCAGACCCGGCAAAAGTTCGGGAACGCCGCACCGCCGCACTGCTCCCACCTCGTTCACAATTTCAATCGCCCGGAACACCTCATCCGCGGAGCCTTTCAGATTATTTGCCGCAATCACCGCAGGATCCGCGGACTCCATACCGAACGCCGCAATGTCTCCCGGTGTATGTCCGGCGATAATCGCAGACAGTGCCTCGCGTGAGGCCTCCTCATGGTGCGCAATCGTTCCCGGATTCACATTATCAATATGCAGCGTCTCAAGCCCCGGTGCCGCTTCCCGGATCGCAGAGAACAGGCGGTGCAGAGCATCGGGATTAGGCCGGGGAAACTCTCCGCCGGATGCACCGAATGCCAACAGATCCGGCTGCCGTCCCAGACGAAAATGCCGGGCGCCCGCGAGAGACAGAGCACGGACCTCATCACGGACCGCGTCAACCCCGCGCTGTCTCGGCATCCCGTACAGCGGTTCGGTACAGAAGGAACACCCGCCGGAGACCACACGCGAACATCCCTTTGCCGTCTCCAGTTCGCACATCACATACGGAAAAAACGGATGCTGCCCGATCACGGGTGCACCGAGAACGGCCCACCGGTCCAGCTCGGCATACCCGCAGATACCATCCGGTTCTCCTCCTGAAAGATACGCATCAAGCGCCGCCGCAGGCTCACCGCGCAGCATCGCTGTCCACCCGGCAACCGCCTGCGACACAGCTTTCTTTCCGCCCTGCGGGGAATACCCGAATCCGATCGGTCCGCCAAGAAGGGATACCGTCTTTCCACGGAGCATGAATCCGATCTGCTGCAGCTCCGAAAGTGTTGCAGGAGTTCCGGACAGGTACTTTCCCGGAACCGTCACACCCGCAATCATCACCACCGCATCATACGCACTAAGACGGGAGAGACGGAGCGGATCGGAACGCAGCTGATCAATCGTCACATACTCAACCGTAAACCCGCGTTCCCGGAGAACTCCTGCAACCGTCCGGATATAAGGAGAAATATAGGGAGGGACCCCCAGACATGCCGGTTCATCGACATATCCGTCAATCAGAACAGCCTTAGATGTCATGACCGACAAGTTTCAGCAGATCGCGGGCAATCATCAGCTTCCCGTGTTTCACCGGATCAACCGACCGGTCATCCAGATCAAAACCGATCAGCCGCACCGACCGCGCGCCCAGTTCGTGGGCACAGAACACACACCGGTCACCATCGGAAAAACCTCCGAAGTTATGGACATGCGCGAGAGGCGTGGCCTGCGTGGTCCCGACAAGCGGCCCGCGAACCTTCGGCACCCACGACCGCACCAGCGGGATATTATCTCCATGGGCATGCAGAACCAGAATCGTACCGGCGTCGTTCATGGTGAGAAAATCATCATCCATCCCGTCAATATCAGAGAGGATAACATCCGGCCGGATACCGGCACGATACAGCACACGCGCCGCCGCGTCCGCAGCGATTATCACGCATCCGGAAAAATCCGTACGGGAGATGTCATCCAAAAGACCGGGTGCGTTTCCGCAGACAATACAGTCGCGTTTGAAAATCGTTTCCTCAAGCAGCGGCAGATCATCGCGGGTCAGAATCTGCGCAAGAATTTCTGCCGCCTTTTCATCATCATCCCGGGAAAAACCAAAATACTCAAGGATGTACTGATAATGGGGTTCCCATTCCTCAGCTTTCATCCCCTTCAACCTCGGAGATACCCACCAGTTTCAGGAAGTTGGACAGTACCGGGTCAATAATCATCCGGAGCAGTTCCTCTTTGTCTTTCACCAGAGAAAATGCATTCAGCGGAATGGACAGTGCCGCCATCGTTGCATGCCCTCCGGCAGACGCTCCGGGAATCGGGGAAAATGCTTCCTTCATTACGTCCCCCACATGCAGACGGATATCTTTATTGCGCGCAGAGAGCGTGATGTTGGTATCGGTAATTCCATACACAAGGGCGGTGGACACGCCTTCCAGATTCAGCAGCATATCGGCAGCCTGAGGGATGGCATCACGGTTTCGCACATATCCCACATTGGAAAACAGGTATCCGTGCTTCACCTCACGATTCACAATCGCATGACCAAGCACGTCCAAGGTCTCCTGAGCAACCGACGGGGACATGATAACCTCCAGCAGTGACCGGTCACACAGCGGTAACAGAAACGCGGCATTATGCAGATCCTGCGGTGAGACATTCCTCTGGAACTCGCGGGTATCGGCACGGATACCATAGAACAGCGCCGTTGCAACTTTTTTATCGATCGGCAGATCCAGCTCCTGAAGGTACTGGGTCATAATCGAGGCGGTTGCACCGACACCCGGACGGGAATCGATGAAGTCCGGTTTATGAATCCGTTCCACTCCCTCCGTGCTGTGGTGATCGATGATGATATTGATCCTGGTATCCAGCGGCAGATCATTGTTCATGCCGGGAGCGACACAGTCAACCAGTGCAAGATAATTGCACTCCGCCAGGACGTCCGGCGTCAGGCGTTCCATCTTAATCTCAAGGAGATTCACGAATGCCCGGTTTTCCTGATGACCGACATTGCCTTCATACAGAATTCTGGTCTTCAGTTTTCCTTTTGATGCAGTGTTAGCAATCGCTGACAGTGCCATAGCACTTGAGATCGCATCAGGATCAGGATTTTTGTGCGTAATTATCCCAAGACAACCGTTCCACTGCCCGAGAAGCGACACCAGTTTCTGGGCGTTGCGGGAGGCAATCAGATTGTTCATGTGGTTAACAGCAGATTTCGCAACGACCTGCTGGGGATACAGTACCACATCAGCGCCGGCATCGACGAGTTGATCCGCAGAAAACAGATCCAGCGCCCGGGCAATTACCCGGGCTCCCGGATAGGCAGCCTTCACATTCTGCACTGCAGCGAGGTTTGCATCCTTACTTGCGGAGAGAACAAAGGCGATCTCAGGCTCGGGGATCTTCCCCATCAGCGCAGGATCGGAAATATCCCCGACCATAGCCTGCCTGCGGTGATCCCGCAGATCATCAACCCTCTTATCGTTTATGTCAATGGAAAGGACATTTTCGTCGTCTTCCCGGAGTTCCTCCAGAACATTATAGCCAACACTGCCGCAGCCAAGAATAAGATATTTTATTGTTTTATGAGACTGGTTGCCCGGCAGAGCAACACCATCACTCTCAGCCATTGTAATCATATTCGCTTTGTCGGGATATATAAGCCTCACACGGTCACGTATCAGCGGACGCGAGAAGAAAATCTATAAATATATACGCGGCATATGTAATTAGGTCAACAGACAACATTTGAATGGGCCTATAGCTTAGTCAGGAATAGCGACGGACTCTTAATCCGTAGGCCAGGGGTTCAAATCCCTTTAGGCCCGTTTTCAAAAAAATTATTTTAAAAATATCAGCTCAAAAAAATTATTTTATCTGTTTTTTCTTGCCGAGGGCGCCGCGCTTCTTGGACATGGACGGGAGATCCAGCATATATTTTCCATCATCCCCCATCCCGATGATAATATCCTGCGACTCCGCAAGACGTTCCAGATTCAGTTCATATTTACCGGGACTGACAATGCGGACACTTTCCACCCGGTCCAGAATATCAGTCGGACGGGATGCAGGACCCTGCGGTTTTACCTCAAGCACTTCCTGTTTGGTTTCCTGTGCAATGTCGGAGATGCTTTTCTCTTCCAGCACATCGGCATTTCGTACGTGGTCACTCACGTAAAGAAACTTCTTTCCACCGCAACTGGGACATCCGCGAAGGATCTCCACGGATCCGTCGCGGAACTCGCGTCCGCACTGAGTACATTTGTGTGGCATAGCTGGAATTGCTGAAATTACTGCGCAGAAGATGCCCACGCAATCAGTCTGTCTTTTTCACGGGTAAGCATCTTCAGCTGGTCGACCGGACCGATAACCATCAGTCTGCCGGTCGGAGACTTTCCGCCTCCCAGAAGTTTGGAGAAGAAACCGCCATCACCTGAGTTTGCAGACGGATATGTCTCAATCTCAATACCGGAGAAGCCTCCGGGACGGATTTCCATCATAGTTGACTCAAGAAGTTTTCCCTGTTCCTCCGGGGTCAGTCCCTTTTCCAGAACTACGATATACCCTTGGTGAACATCGTCCAGAATCAGACGGATCTTCTCCATGGAAGTCATACGGCTGAGACGGTCGCTGGACAGCATATCAATCTGAACACCCTGAATCATGATGCCTCACCTGAATACCTCAGAAATTTTTGCATACAGATCATCCATGTTGTTGCCTTCGAGACCCGAGACCATCACTACAGGATGCTGCGGGAACGCACTCTTAATCCGCTGCGGAGATGCATCCGGCAGATCAATCTTGTTTGCAACAATGATAACCGGCAGTTTCCGCGACTCAATAATGCCGACCATCATAATGTTGACATGCATGAACGGATCCTGCGTACTGTCCAGAACATAGATGACACCGTCGATATCCTCGCGAAGCCAGTGCATTGCCTCGGCAACGCCCTCTGTCGCTTCGCGGGCACGGGCAACCGCTTCATCCTGATCCATTCCGTACTCAAGAAACTCATGGTAATCGATCTTGGTGGTTACACCGGGGGTGTCAACAATATCGATCAGAAGCCGGCTGCCTCCGCTGTTAATCTCAACGCCCTCTTTTCTCCGGGCGCGGCGGGTCTCATGCGGCACTTCACTTACCGGACCGATTGCCTCACCCGTTACATCACGGACAATTCTGTTGGCAAGCGTGGTCTTACCCGCATTCGGGGGGCCGTAAATACCAACACGCGAGCGTTTTTTACCGAACAGCTTTGAGAAAAAGCCTTTTATGCGAGACATAACTGCCATGAAAACACCTTAACTGGAATGTGTAGTAGTTCGGCTTTGAAGGAATATAAACGTTCAGGTTATTTGACGAAACCATTTCACGAAACAGGGATCAGAACAGCTGAGGAAAATATCAGTACTGCTTACGTATATCAACCCATTCTATAAAATATATTCTGCTGCAGAGTTAATAAAAAGAACCAAACCAGAAGATATCTATATATAGACCATCTATGCGGAGAGCCGGATACGGAAAAACAATCAGGAATTAATCGCGCGTTATTTTTGAAAATACGTCAAATGAGAATGAATTTATACAGGAAAGGAGTATTATCACAATAATCACCAGAGAAAAAATACGGAGGTGAAAATCTGATGAGAAATTCACAAGGTACCGGGTTTACCCGGGGGGAAATCCAGCTCAAAGAGATTATGCAGCTGGATCCGATAACAATCGATATCAACGCCACGACCGCAGATGCTGCGGCTGCCATGTGCAAAAATGATGTGGGCAGCTGCATTGTGCTTCGCGGAAAACGTCCGGTCGGTATGGTAACCGAACAGGACTTTAACTGTAAGGTAATGGCAAAAAATATGCTTCCGGGTTCCGTCCGGGTTGGAGATGTCATGAGCTCTCCCCTGATCACTGTTCAGGAACATATGCTCACCGCGGAAGCAGCAAAAATAATGATCAAACATAAAGTGCGGAGACTGCCGGTTACCGGTGCGGACGGAAACGTTACCGGTATCGTCACAGTCCGCGACCTGCTCGGGGTAACAAACGAACTCAACGAGATTATGGCAGAACTGATTGCAATCAATCGTCCGGACGAACGTACCGGTCGCTGCGCAGTCTGCGGAATGATATCGGGAGATCTGATGCCGATTGACGGCATGCTTGTTTGTCCAAACTGCCGTGAGCAGGAGCGGATCTGATGAAGCTCGCAGGAGATATAATCAATGATGTCCCTTTCGTTATGCAGGGGGAGTACGCAACAAAAGCACGTCAGATTCTCCGGGACGATATCTACCGTGAAATATATGTACTGAACGCCGGAAAAAAACCGGTCGGCTACATTGATATTACCGACGTTCTGCGGATTGCAGATACACGTTCCAATGTAACCATCGACGGGTTCATGAAAGAGGCTCCCACCGCTCAGCTGGGGGATACTCTGGAAGATGTTGCAAAGAAGATCAGGGGATACGCGACCGATTCCTGTGCAGTGATACAGGATGACGGAACCTACGCAGGAGCGGTGCTTCTGTCGAATCTCTTTCCGGTTCTCGCCGGACGGGCAACGATACGGGGATGTGTGCGGGATGTCATGACAAAAAAAGTGGTCACCGCGTCCCCGGAGGAGAGTATCCAGAAAGCCTACAGTCTGATTGTAGAAAGCGGCTTTGCCGGAATTCCGGTTCTCCGGAAAAAAGAACTGATCGGGATTGTCTCCCGCCGGGATCTCCTCAGCGGCTCCGTCAGGTCCGCGTTAAATTCCGGGACAGCAATGCCGGTGGAAAAAGTAATGAGAACGGCAGTTGTGACCATCGACGAGAATGCGTCGGTAACGGAAGCTGCAAAGAAAATGGTGGACGCAGATGTCAGCCGGATTCCAGTGATGCAGGGAAAAACACTTGTCGGAATCATTGACCGGTTTGACGTACTGAAAAATATCATCTAAGGAAAACATGACAAACATGGGTAAACAACAGAAGGGAACCCGGCAGGGCGTTCCCGGAACCGAGTTCAAATCACGGATTGCCGAAAAGAAAAGCGATCTTCTCGGTATTGCAACAACAAATGTAATCTCCGTTCCTCCGACGATGAGTATTATCGAAGGCGTGCAGATGATGACCCGCCACAACTTCCGGAGACTGCCGATCACGGACCCCGGAAACAGAAAGCTCATCGGTATTGTGACGATCACTGATGTGATTAACATGATGGGAGGAGGAAGCAGGTACAATCTGGTCGCAAAGAAACACAAAGGGATACTGCTTTCGGCACTGAATGACAGTATCCGGGAGATCGCAACAGAACAGGTGGAATGCCTCACTCCCGCAGCGCTGATTCCGGATGTTATCGGAATGCTGGTCAAAAGCGGACATGGAAGTTTCCCGATTACGAACAGTGACAATACCCTTGCAGGAATTATTACCGAGTATGATGTGATGCGGATGCTTGCCAGGGAACGGCCGGATCTGACGGTAGAGGATATCATGACCGCAAATCCGGAGATTGTCAGACCGGAGGTGCCGATCAGTCAGGTTACGAAACGAATGGTGGAGAAGGACTACCGCAGACTGCCGGTGATTAAGGATGATATTCTGATCGGTATGATTACGGCAACAGATATTATGGGCTACCTCGGAAAAGGGCAGGTGTTCATTGATATGAAGACCGGGTCCGTTGAGGAGGTCCTGAATCTGCCGGTGCGGGACCTGATGACTGCGGCCGATATCCGGATAACCACACCGGATGTTCCCATCAATGATGTTGCACGCGAGATGCTGGACAGAGGTATCGGGGCATTCCCGGTTGTGGAAGATGACCGGCTGATCGGTATTGTGACCGAGTTTGATCTGGTAAAAGCGCTCGCCCAAAGCGCCTGAATAGTATCTGCACAACCCGGCGCTGTCAAAAGAGATATCAGATGATCCGGATTGTGCCTGAAAAATGGAAATACTTCACGCAGACCGTTTCTCCCTCAGGAATATATCGGCTGAGGGATAATGGTCTGCCAAACTGTCGAATACAAACCAAAAAAAACAGGAGGTAGCTTAAATGAGCCAGAAATTAACCGTAAAGGATGTAATGTCCAAGCCAGTATCGATTGCAAAGTCCGCCCTGATTCCGGAGGCACTTGCAAAGATGCTGGACGAGGGAATTGATCCGATTGTTGTTACCAGCGATCGTGTCGTTGTGGGAACAGCTTCCCGGCGTACCATTGCAGAGAAGATGGGGAGTAAAAAGACTGGAAACATTCCCGCATCCCAGATTCGTGTGGCCAGTGTCACACGTGAGGACTTTACTTCGGTTTATCAGGATCAGGATGTGGATCTTTTGATCCCGCTACTCCAGAGATACAAAATTGTTGTTGTTTGGGATGAGGAACACCGGCTGATCGGACAGGTTACGACCGGTGATCTTCTCAAAGTAATGAGACCGGAAGGCGGTCTTGAGACGATGATTGAGATTGCTCCGAGAATTACTCCTGATGACCGGGTTGTCCAGCTGCACCGCCGGATGGTAAATGACGGAGCTACCAGATTCGTGGTGATGGATGGAAACTCTGCCGTTGGTATTGTGACGGAGACGGATATTGCGAAGATTCTCGTGAAACTGAAGAGTGAGATCGACAAACACTTCGACAATGCCCTGCGGAATGTCACGGCAAAGGATATTATGTCCTCGCCGCTGATCACGACTCCGGTAAGTACGCCGGTGACAAAAGTGGTGGACCTGATGATTTCCAAGAATATCAGTACCGTTCCGGTTGCGGAAGGTGAGAAGGTGATCGGACTGGTCACCCGGAAATCCCTGACCGATGCACTCTGAAATCCCCTCCCTTTTTTCACGTCCAAATTGTTAATGACGCTACTTTTGGATAAAATTCACTCGAGTGGCAAATTCTGGTTTGTACTACATCCCTGGTACCTGGGCTTTGTTTCATGGATGCGTCGATACGTTTCTTGAGTGTCTTTGGATGTATGTAGGTGACCACATACGTCTGAAGAATCTCAAAAAAAGCATCGACAGACACAACCCAGAGCCCCACGAGCAAATCTTCGGTTTCCCCGTGGGACAATGCCGCCCACATCGTACGTTGCCTTGCAAGCCGCTTTGCGTCTTGCCTTGCTCCCTGCTTCGCAGGTCGCAAACCGGAATTTTTCAATACATCTGCATATGTTCAGGAATATGTACGAGTACCTGGCAGCGTGTTCTCAACGCACATCACATCACCGCTCCGCCGTCCAGCGCGATGATCTCTCCGGTCGTAAACGATGCGTCGTCAGATGCAAGATACACATACGTTCCCACGAGTTCTTTTGGGTCTGCCATTCTGCCGAGCGGTGTACATGATATCATCACAGAAAGCATGTCATCCGGCACTGATGATGCAATCATCTCGGTCCCGACCACACCCGGCGCAACCGCGTTTACCCGGATGCCATAGGATCCCAGGTCTCTGGCACAGGCTTTTGTCAGGCCGCTGATACCGGACTTGGCTGCCGCATAGGCTGCCTGAGAATATCCGCCGTAGATGCCGACCATGGAACTCGTGTTGATGATGCTGCCGCTTTTTTGTGCGACCATCACGCGTGCGACCTCCCGCATGCAGAAAAACGTACCGAACAGATTTACGTTGAGAACATTGGTGAAGTCCGTATCACTCATTTCCGTGATCAGTTTTGCTGCGGTGACGCCTGCGTTGTTGACGAGAATGTCAATTTGTCCCCACTGGTTCATCACGGTACCAACCATCGCCGTAACCGCTGCGCTGTCGGCAACGTTGACGCCGAGCGGGAGAATGTCTGCATCCGGGTATGCCGCCCGCAGTTGTGCCGCAGCGTTTTCCGCGAGTTCTGTCCTGATGTCGCAGAGTGCGATTCTGGCTCCTTCGCGTACAAACGCCTCCGCAATTGCGTAGCCGATTCCGCGGGATGCGCCCGTGATGATAGCAACTTTCTGTTCGAGTTTCATGAGGGATCCCTTTCCGGACTGCAATCGCCTGCGGGGTCGCTGTCCTGATGAGTAGATTACTGTTTTCCGGTATATATTTTTACGTTCTCTGGAGACGGCTTTGTTCCGAAAGTCTGGGACTTTTCAGACTTTTGAAGCAAAGTTTCTGCTCTGATATACTTCCCGGGTACTGCTCATCGGGTCCGGGGTATTTGGAGGGATCAGCGGAGTATTTTCCCCTCACATCACAATCCCGCCGTCCACCGAAAGAATCGTTCCGGTCGTAAACGATGCGTCGTCTGAGGCAAGGTACACGTACGCTCCGGCAAGTTCCTTCGGGTCCGCCATTCTGCCGAGCGGCGTAATTGATTTCATCGCCGCCATCATGGCATCCGTCACCGATGCCGCGACCATATCGGTTCCGACCACACCCGGCGCAACCGCATTCACCCGGATGCCATAGGGTCCCAACTCTTTGGCGCAGGATTTCGTGAGACCGTTGACACCGAACTTCGACGCCGCATACGCCGTCTGGTTTCGTCCGCCGTAGATGCCGACCATGGAACTCGTGTTGATGATGCTGCCGCTTTTTTGTGTGATCATCACCCGTGCAACCTCCCGGGTACAGAGAAACGGGCCGAGCAGATTTATGCTGAGAACATCGGTGAAGTCTGCTTCGCTCATCTCGGTGATCGGTTTTGCTGCGGTGACGCCTGCGTTGTTGACGAGAATGTCGATGCGCCCCCATGTGTTCAGAACCGCATCCACCATTGCTGCGACGGATGCGCTGTCGGCGACGTTGACGCCGAGCGGCAGAATCTCTGCGTCAGGATATGATGCATGCAGTTTTTCCGCAGCAGTTTCCGCGGAGGCAATTCTGCTTCCGCAGACCGCAACCCGTGCGCCCTCTTGGATGAATGCCTCCGCAATTGCGTAGCCGATTCCGCGTGACCCGCCGGTAATTATTGCAGTTTTTTCGTTCAGTTTCATGTATTCTCATCTCCGGGACTTTTTTCCCTTGATGAGTAGCTTACCGTTTCTCTGCATAAATTCCTGCTCTTTGAGATACCCGGATTATTTTTCTGCAAGTTCAAAGCTTGCATCAATTCGCTGACAGATTTCTCCAACCGGGATCGATCCGTCCAGACACATTGTGTACCAGTGATTTTTATTCATGTGGTAGCCGGGAAAATACCGCTGGTGATCCACGACAAATCCAATGTCGTCGGTTCTGATTCGCAGATCCAGAATCTCAATTATTTCATCTGAGTCAAGTCCCAGTTTCCGTTTGGAAAGAACAAGCAGTGCGGCATACCATTTTTTTGTGTCTTTTCTTCTGAAGACTGCATTTCTGGGAAACCGCTGCCACAAAAATTCAGGTTCATCCTGATAGGTTTCCCGGACATACCGGATTACGTTCCGGGCGTCTTCGCTGGTGAACACGTTCTGTTCTGTTCGCAGTCCGGACGAACCCTGATTCTCGGTCTCCTGTTTTTTGTTCATGAAACTTCCTGTCTGAGTAGTTTACCGTAAGCCTGTTTATATCTGCTGTCGCCTTTTGGTTCCAGAGAGTTCGTTCCGATACCGGGCGGGAGGATACCATACGGAGGTAAAATGTAACAAAAGAGATGGGTTTTCGTCTCCGGTTTATGGCAGGGGAATATGGGAATCGGTACTCGTGAGTATCTGACACCAGTTCCCCAGTTTCCATCCGTCTTCAGTTGAGAGCGGAACCAGAGGCACTGCATCAGAGTTGGTCGCATTGGCGCTCACGTTCATCTCATGAAAAGCAAATACCGTTTCTCCTGCGGACACATTCACGGTCTCCTGCTGCAGTCTGACGGACATTCCATCCGGGATATCAGTGTCGGGATCAAGATGGACCTGTATGTCCTGCCTGGCCTGTGCCATAATTTTCAGCGAGATGAGGCCGGTTTCTCCGTGAATACGGTTCGTTGTTGCATTTCGCCGTTCCACCTTGGCAAATCCTGTACTGTTTGCAAGATCAAACCTCCACTCCACATGAAAAGGAGTCTGACTGGTAGCTCCCGGAGTTCTCGAACTGGTTCACTCCGGGCTTTCATTCTCCACGGAGGTATTATCAGGGACGTTCAGAATGAATATGGATGTATCTGTTATTATGAAATGAGTGATTAAAAATTATGTGAGTGTTAACACTTTCCCCCAAACAGCTCCCATGATTTCTCCAGTGCGTCCAGAGCCGGCAGTTTCTTTCCGGTCAGGAACTCAATGCATGCCCCGCCGCCGGTGGACAGATGGCTGAACTCAGGTTCCAGTCCGATCTGCTCAATGACCGCCGCCGTATGACCTCCGCCGCAGACGGAAAACTCAGCCTCGGATGCTGCATGTAACAGTTCATACGTACCTGCCGCATAATCCGGATCCTCAAACACGCCTGCGGGACCGTTAAACACAATCGTTCCCGATTCGCGCAGAATTTTCGTAAACACTGAAATAGACTCGGTCCCCATATCAAGAATCGGGCAGTCCTTCGGAATTGCATCGACCGCATATTCACGGCGCTCCTCTTTCTCTTTCACTGCAACATACCCGGGCAGCAGTACTTTGTCACCATAGGAATCCAGAATTGCACGTGCCTTGGCAATTTCACCCTCATAGCCGAGGGTTTTGATAAGGTTCCGGGACGGCTCGCCGATATCAATTCCCTTTGCCAGATAGAACACGTTCGCCACCACGCCAATGATTGCCACGCGGTCCGCCGTTCTGTTTGCCAGAACATGGCCCGCAACTGCAATCGAATCATCCACTTTCGTTCCGCCCAGAACAAACGTCACCGGGTTGGGTGCTGAAGTGAAGACGCGGGACAGCATCGAGACTTCCTTTTCCATCAGCAGGCCTGCCACCGTTTTCATCGCAAACGGCAGACCGGTGATCGTCGGCTGGGAACGATGAGCCGTACCAAACGCATCGTTGACAAACAGATCTGTCATGGAGGCAAGCTTCCGGACGAGATGTGTGTTTCTGCCGTCCTCCGGCTTCATCGTCAGATTCTCCTCGGCATTGAACCTGACATTCTCCAGCAGGATCACATCACCGGGATGGGATTTCCGGATCGTTTCTTTCGCACAGCGGCCGAAGATATCATCCACATACGTAACCGGCATGCCCATAAGCCGTTCTAACTTTTCGGCATGTGCTTCAAGTGTTGTAAAATCTTTCTTCCCGGGACGGCTCTGGTGCGCCAGAATCACCACTTTCGACTCTTCCAGAGCACGGATCGTCGGAATATGTTCACGAAACCGTTTGTCATCCAGAATTATATTGGATGACGGATCGATCGGCGAGTTAAAATCCACACGGACCAGAACAGTTTTTCCGCGGGTCTCCACATCAGCAAGCGTGCCAAACGTCATGGAGTCAGTCTCCCTTTCCTGCACATATCATAGAACAGCAATCACTCGTGGTTACAACGTTTCGTGATAACGGTATTAAACCCATCGAAGGAAAAATGATACACAAAAAAACAGGACGGTTTTGTACCATTCACAGAACAAAAAATATATCGGGAAAACAGGAAGTTACTCATCAGGACGGCATGCCGCAGGCGGTTCCAGTCCGGAAAGGGATACCTCATGAAACCCGGACATAAGGCTGATAGCATCACAGGCGCATCCCGCGGAATCGGCTACGCAATTGCGGAGGCATTTATCCGGAAAGGAGCCTGAATCGTACTCTGCGACATCAGGATCGCACTCCCGGAAAACGCTGCGGGCGGCATACCCGGGTGCAGAGATTCTACCGATGGCCATGAGAGTTGCGGAGGGAATACTCATGAATATTTTTCTGAAAATTATCTCGTAAATCTCTCTTTTTTGCAGATGATCGGGATCTCATCCGTTCCCTTTGCAAAGAAAAAAAATTCTGTCTTCCGGGATTATCCATCCCGGAAGGTCAGACTGAGCTGGTATTTTTCAAACGTGTACTGATCAGACTGCCGGTAAATATGGACCACTCATTATCTACCGGGGTTACTGCAATCAGGTACACCTCTACCGTCGGGGTTCCCTCTGCGGTTTCAGCAATCCGCTCGGCATATAAGAGACCTCCTCCCTGCTTTGCCAGGATCAGTGCCTGACGTCCAACGGATGCTCCGTAGGTATCCACCAGTCCGAGTGCTCTGGTTATTTTTCCCTCTGACATCGGTATCGCCGGAAGAATTTCTCCCTCCATTGTCACTGCTCCCAGAAACAGATTCCTGTCGGAACTTGCGTTCCGGAGAAAGACCGAATCGTCCCGGCTGATCATCTCAACGGTTGCATCCTTACCGTATTCCCAGGCATATCCTACTGCTTCTCTTCCCAGCGACAACAGTTCCTGGCCGACGGAATTATGTATCGGTATTCGGTCCGGGTTCACGACTGCCCGGACCCCGATAAACCAGGAGGAATCAATCGGAAGCAGATATGATACATCCTGAATCGCCTCTGCCGGTGACTGGACATTCGTTGTCGGGATCATCAGATACAGGTAACCCCCTCCCTGACGCATACGACTCATCATGGTATCTGTTATCTGTACACCGAAAGCATCATGGAGGTCCTGGTGATTCTGGTTTATGTACCGGCCGTCGGAACGCGCCAGAACATTCCCTGCGGTATCGTAGGCAAAATACAGATAGGTGTCTGATTTTTTTTGGGAAATGTAGGTCAATGCCGCTGTTTTCGAATGTGATGTTGCGTATGAATACAGCTCGACACTTTCCGTTTTCAGTGATTCTGCCGCAACACCCTTGAGTTTCCTGTTTTGCAGGCCTCCATCATCAGTCAGGCAGACACGCATCGGAGTTCCAAGTATTCTGACTGTTTTCCATCCTGACAGATACGCCGTGTTTTCCGGGCAGTTCACATAATCCGGTGATGTGCGATAATACAGATTTTTCCCGGCTGAGTCACCGATCCACAATCCGTAGGTATCCATTCCCTCCTGACCGGTCAGCAGATAGCTGATAAGAGTATCCGGATCATGCCACATGACAATGTACCCGCTGTACTCTCCCTGATGAGTGTATACCGGTACGTACATCGTTGTAACAGGTCTGGTAGTGCCCTCCTGCATTTGATTGAAGCCTATTCTGATATTTTCCGAGGCAAAATCCTTCTCGGTTACTGATCGGAGGATTTTTTCTGCGGTGTCTGAGGGTTGTACGGGAACGGTGATCCCGCCGGAGTGCGTATCATAATATGCAA
The DNA here is from genome assembly GCA_023396065.1 of Methanobacteriota archaeon. Classification (GTDB taxonomy): domain Archaea; phylum Halobacteriota; class Methanomicrobia; order Methanomicrobiales; family Methanocorpusculaceae; genus Methanocorpusculum. The sequence goes on along the minus strand of JAEWXF010000019.1, from coordinate 45,632 downwards.
TCAGAGAGACCCAGGAGTTGTCTACGTAGTACGACCGCAGAATCTGTCTGATTTTTTCTGTGTCATGAGGATTTTCTCCGATCTCCACTGCAGCCGCAGAGAGTTCTGTTTGAATTTTGTCTGTTCCCTCCTGCAGGACTGTTGTAACGTTCGCGAGAACCTGTTCCATCTCCGGTGACAGTTCTCCGGAGTTCCCGGATTCACCCGATACTGTGACACAGCCGGTAATCAGTACAAGACTTCCCAAAAACAGCATGGTCAGGAGGATAGTCAGGATCTGTTTGTCCGTGTTCATTCTATCCCGACGACCTGATATTTTTCTGCCAGTCTGGTCCAGTTTTCCGAGTTCATTATTTTTTCAAGGCCGCTGTTGATCTTTCCCAGCAGCTGGTTTTCGTCCTGCCGGACTGCGATTCCATACTGTTCGTTTGTATCCACGGTGGTGAGGATTCTGAGGTCTTTGTCCTGCTGGGTTTCCATGTTCCGGATGTAATACAGTACATCTCCGTCATCGAATACGGCACAGTCAGCGAGTCCGAGGCTGACGGCTATCATGGACTGGGGGAACGTGTCGTACAGAAGAATTCGTCCGTCATTTGCCATGGAGTTATAGAGATCTTTTCCCAGAGCTGCTTTTACCCATTCTGAGTTTATTGTTGTTCCCTGAACTGCGATTGACATTTCACCGCTGAGAAACTGATCGTAGGTAAAGGTTGTGTTGTTTTTCACTGCAATTGCCTGATCCACTGTTCCGTAGGGTTTGGAAAAGGCAACGAACTTTTTCCTGTCCGGGGTTATCACCAGGTGGGATGCGTAAATATCAATGTCGCCATTTACGAGAGAGGGAATTGTATTGATCCAGTTAATCTGTTTGAACCGGATGTTTATCCCTTCTGTTTCTGCGATCTGTTTTATTATTTCTACGTCAAATCCGGTCAGTTCTCCGTTGGTATCATAATACGAGTAGGGGGGATAATCGCCATTTACTCCGACGATATAGGTTGGCGTTTCTTCGGTCGGAGTGGTTGTACACCCGGTGGTTAAAAGTAGAAGTATCAGTATGGGGGGTACTGCCCGCAAAAGCCATACACCAGGACGTATCATAACCACACTTATGACAAATCTGTATTTAAAATGTTGTGTGCTTTTTAGTATTTTGTATATCTGATTATATTCAACATTTTGTATTTGTTAATTGAATGTTTTGTCCTGCCCTTGCGGATTCTGTTTCAGAAAACCATGTTTTTCAGTGGATTTCGGTTTTTGCCCTTTCTGTTTTCATGTTTTGGTAATTGGCCAAAGCTGCGCGGTCTTGTCTGGTCTCTCAGGCTCTGCAAATGTTTATCGGGTTGTTCTCTCTATACTATGTCATGGAAACAAAAGAGGTCAAACATGTTGACGTCTGGTCTGCTGCAAAACTGTGTGCAGCGATTTATCTTGTTATTGCAGTCATCGTCGGTATCATTTCGGCGGTTGTCGCAGTGCTTGGTATGGCGGCTTTTCCGGGGATGTCTGCTCTCGCAGTATTCGGCACCGGTATTGTTGCGGCAGTTATCGCTGTTATCATCTTCGCTATTATCGGTATGATTATTGGATTCATCTCGGGTGCTGTCTCTGCGTTCATTTACAATCTTGCCGCAGGAGTTTTCGGCGGTCTGAAAGTGGATCTGGAGTAATCGGTCCCTCTTTTTTTGCCCGTCTCCTGCGGAATCTGTTGTTGCAGTCCGGGTAAAATAACCGTTAAATGGGTCTGAATTATGTATTTGGGCGATTTTTCACAGTTTCGGGGGTTTTTCAGGGGGTCCTGGAGGTGGTGTCCGTGATCTTTTCGTCTTATTTCGCGTTCTTGCGGGTCCATAACGGCCCGCCATTTGACTGTTTATCGGGAGGTGTTTTTTGTCATTTTTTCCCCAATATGGTAATGATATCATGATAGTGTTGGTGTGGCGGCATTTTTGAGAGGGGATAGTTCCCTGATGAAAAAAAGACGGTGGAGTTTTTCGTGGATTATCTGCCGCGGCAGGCTTTGGTAATCGTACTGCCGGCAGTAAACAGTTCCTGCTGATTCAGTTCAATCTTTTCCGTATCTGTCTGAATCGTCAGCTTTCCGTCCATCGTAATTGTACCGATGATCTCGTAGGGTACCCCGCTTTCCTTCAGGAAATGTTCATCGGCGAACGTTACCAGGAATCTGCCGTAGGTTTCCGAGAACAGCTTTGTAACTGCATCTCCGCGAATCGCAACACTTGACTGGGCAGCAAGATTCACCAGGGCATATAACAGGCCTCCCCGGGTAATTGCCATGCAGCCGCTGACCTGCGCTTTTTCCACCAGGTCACGAATAACCGGCAGCATTTTCACGTCACCGACCGCCGGCGCAGCGCCGCCGCATCCGGTAACTGCATCGAGAACCGAGCCGCCCAGTTCCTCTTTCGTCGTTCCGACGATTGCGATGGTATCTCCTGCGTCCGGCCATTCCCAGCCGATCAGATCGCCTCTTCCGAGCATGCTGACCGCAGGGGTTGGTTTGATTCCGGTTCCGGCGGATTCTGATTCATTATAGAGTGACACATTTCCGCCGACTACGGGGATGTTCAGAGCGCGGCACATATCCCCGAGTCCTTTTACCGATTCTGAAATCTGCCACATCACCTCAGGTTTTTCCGGTGAGCCGAAGTTCAGGTTGTCCAAAGCACAGATCGGCACTCCGCCGACCGACACTACATGGGATGCAAGTTCCAGAACCGCGTTCGCCGCGCCTGCATACGGGTTCAGATATGTATGGCGGGCGTTGCATCCGCAGGCCAGAGACAGCCCGAGGCCGCCGAGTTCCAGTACCGAATAAAACGGTGTGATACAGTACGTCCGTCCCTGTGCCTGTGAGTTGAACTGGGCCGCATGCATACTGTTGTCTGCAAGGTCAGGATGGGACAGGACTTTCAGTGCGAGATTTTTCAGAGACCCGTTTGGTTTTGTAAAGGGTTTTTCTGCAGCATAGGGTTTTTCGGGATATTCAGTTTCCACCGCACCGTCTGCGAGCAGTTTAATGGGCAGATCACAGACAATGTTCCCGCCGTACTCTACTACGTACCGGTCGTTCCCGGTTGTCTCTCCGATAACGGCGCAGGTGAGGCCGTACTTCGTACAGACCGCCTCCGCGTCCGCCACCTTATCGGGATGAATTTCGGCAAGCATCCGTTCCTGCGATTCGGAGAGCAGAATTTCAATTTCATTCATGTCCGTATCCCGCAGCGGCACTGCGTCTGCATGGATTTTTGCGCCGACATCGATGCACATCTCTGCCGATGCGCCGCCGAGTCCTGCGGCCCCGAGATCGCGGCAGGCGAGGATTGTTCCTTTTTCGAACATTTCCAGCGTTGCCCTGATGAGGTTTGCCTCCGTTTCCGGGTCTCCGTCCACGCAGGTGTTTTTCACTTCAGCGTCTCCGGCATTCCGGGTAATATCTCCGGATGCAAATGCAGCTCCTCCCAGTCCGTCACGGCCGGTTGCTGCTCCGTAGAGAATCAGTTTCCATCCGGTCTTGAATGCCCTGCCGAACATAAACTTTTTCGGCTGCATTACACCGAGACAGACTACATTGATCAGTGGGTTTCCGCTGAAACTCTCATCAAACATCTGGTATCCGGAGAGAGCGGGAACATGTATGGTGTTGCTATAGTCGGCAGCTCCCGCAACGGCGTTTCGCATCAGCCACTTTGTTTTTTCTTCTGAGATATTTCCAAAGTACCAGGGGGTCAGGATACCAATCGGCTGAGCTCCCATTGAGACCACATCACGGGCGATGCCTCCGATACCGGTTGCGGCTCCTGAGTACGGATTCAGGAAACTGGGGTGGTTATGCGACTCCATTGCCACGGCGAGCGCAATGTCATCCGTAAATTTTACTATGGCCGCGTCGTCGCCGGGACCGAGGATGACATCCGTTCCTTTTGCGGGGAGCGTCTTCAGGAGTTTTTTTGTGGACCGGTAACTGCAGTGTTCGCTCCACAGATTCTCAAATGCAGCTGCTTCGAGCGGTGTAGGTTCCCGTCCGAGGACGGAACGAATATAGGTCTCATCTTTTGCCGCTAACATGGTGCCTTTCCTATTGGCTGTATGCGGGGAAAAAAATCTGCATCCTGTATCCTGACACCAGAACTTTATGTCTTCAGCACCAACGTACTAGTATTATGGTCGAATCGTATGAGGATATGCTGAAATCGGCGTACTCGGGGATGTCTGAGCCGACAGACACGGGGGAACGGTTTGTCATGCCGACAACCAAGGTATATATCGAGGGTAAAACGACCGTTCTGGATAACTTTGCTGATATTGCCGATACCTTAAACCGGGATTTTGATCACTTCATGAAGTTCATTCTCGGTGAGCTGGGAACTGCAGGAAAAATTGACGGAACCCGTGCGGTTTTCAACGGAAAGTTCGAAGAGTCCCAGTTCGTTGCAATCGTTACTGCCTATGTCAATGATTATGTTATCTGTTCTGAGTGCGGACGGCCTGATACGAAACTGGTCAAAGATGACCGTGTACAGATGCTGCTCTGTGAGGCCTGCGGGTCCAAGCGTCCGATCAGAAAACGGAAAGCGAAGACCGAGGTCCAGGGTCCGGCTGTTGAAGAGGGAAAAGAACTGGAAGTTCACATTGAGTCTATCAGCAGAAAGGGTGACGGTGTTGCGCACGTCGGGAAATATATTCTGTATGTTGCCGGGACGAAAGAGGGACAGAACGTTAAGGTCAGAATCACCCGTATCTCCGGGCAGGTTGCTTTCACTCAGAAGATTCTCTGAACTTGGGTATTCCGGGGAGTTTTCCGGTAAAAAATCTTTTTTTTTTGAAATAGGTCAGCCATACCGCTTATATTATATAGGCATCTCAGAGACGCGCATAAGCTTTTATCTTAACCCGAAAGTTCACCGGAGAAACCATCCAACGTGAATCAGGGTACTTAGAATCAAGAACCTCCATTAAATACCGGAAAGAAACCGAAGTCGAGACTAATTTATATCTACGACGTTCGAAATCATAAATCTTCAGTCCTAATAATGGATGATAGCTCATTAATACTCCTCAAAATTCTCAAACGGCTCACCCTCAAAAGAATCATCATCAAATGACTCATCATCAAACGGCTCACCCTCAAAAGAATCATCATCAAATGATTCATCCTCAAATGGCTCATCATCATAAGCAAGATCACCATCATGACCAATATATTCACCCAGAATAAACACCTCCTTCATTATTTCGTATACAGAAGTATCATTTATCTAGCATAAATATATTTCCTATTGAGGAAAACACCATAACCCCAACATCTAAAACTCAATGTCCAAAGCTACCCAGAGTAAATACAATAACTATAAATAATGAAAATCTCCCAAGATACAATTTTGAAAGCTAATCAGTATAATTTCATCAAAATTGAATCTCCAATATTTAGAGAGTAAACTCATTTCCAAGGCAAATTATTCCCCAAAATAATTTCTATCTCGTCCGTTTTTCTTCGAAAATTTTTCGCATTGCTCTATGTATACCAAGATATGCGTTTGCGGCAGAGCCGCAAACGCACCCCCTCAGTAGAGACCACTGAGGGGAGGACCCAAACACCTGTATTCAAATCTGCATCCGTAGCCCCCCCGGCTTGCGCCGCCCCCCGGAGGGAGCGCTCAATTAGGATATCTCCCTTCCGAGGGGGGCACCGCCGAAGGCCCCCCTCGTTCGGTCGTTTGTGTCAGAAAAACCTCATCGTTTAAATACAATATCCATTTTTGTCCCATGGGGAATAAAAAGAGACTTCCGCAGCAGATAATAAATATTACGACTCCGAGCCACTATCACATAATGCCGCAGTTCCAAATCATACCGCCTTAAAATAAAAACCGGCATTAAAAATCACTCCTGAACCTTTCCCAAAATACAAAAATCATTCATACGGGACTTATCAATTTGTACTGATAAAACCCCATTATAAATTCTCTCTTTACATACTTTCTCCACTGCCTGAATATCCTCAAAAAATTCAGGAGACGAAAGTATAACTGATAAAATAGCGCGCGGTTTTTCTACTGCCAAAAATACCCGGAACGCATCAGCTACAACCATATCATAATCTTTTCCAAATTCATCACAGTATTTCCTAATTTCCTGATTTTCAATCATAATTATTCCTCGTTTTATTATTCAGAAATCAATACACCCAAACGAAAAATCACTATTTGGACAAATTTCAACCCCCTTCAGAATCAGACAAATTCTTCAAATATTCTTGTTCCAGAATATTTGCCAACTTCTTATAAATTTTCTTTGAATCCTCAGGGTTTTCCGGGAAATCCTTAAAATAATCCATTAAAACAGGAGGGATACCGCCATACTCCCGAGTTATTTTATCAAATTCCAAAACAATATCCTGTACTGATGTAAACACACGCAAAGAAGCAACTTCTTCCCGAGTTTTTCGAAGAATCTCTTCATAATTCTTCAATTTAAAAGATATGTCCTGATTTTTCTGCTCAAAAAACTCTTTTTGACTCTGCATATCTTTCACAAGGGAAACAATCACCGCATTTTGTTCACTCAAAGCCTGCTTTGTTTCCCCCTGCAATTCTGCATAACTTACCGGAGCTTCAATACAAAGCCAAGGCTCAATAACCTTATAAGAATCCCGTAACTGTTCCGATGTATACCGCCGATAATGTTTTGAAAGACCTTCATCATGACCTATAAGAGCATTAACAATATTTTCCGGTTGATGAAGTTTCGCCGTTGACTCCATCTATTTTCGGAAAACGTGAAAAGTAATTGTCGCACGCTTTCCTTCTTCATCATACTCATAAAGTTTAGCGGCTTCAAGAATCCGCCGAAACTTCTTCCCCGCAGTTGCTGAAGTCATCCCAAAAAGAGACGTATTTTCATAACCGCGAGAAATATTTTTCGACCGCGTGACGCCTTGCAACAAATATGTATCCCGAATTTTCAACCATTCCACGATAGCCGCCGCAGCTTCAGCAGAGAAATAATACGTATGTCGAACGCGAGCCTTCATCCTTCGACCGGAGAATGTCACTTCTGAAGGATCACCAGTTACAATATCACTCTGATGTAAGCCGAGAGCCTCATTTATTCGCATCCCAGAGGACGACAGAAGCAAAATAAGCGCCTTCATTTGTATGTCTGAGTGGTGAAGGATGACCTGTATTATCTCACGGCTAATTTCCGCCTCTTTGTGGACGAGAACACGCCGCGGAAGCATAGCCTTCAAAGGTTGTATCTCCCTATCCTCAAGATAACAACCATTCCACTTTAACCACAAAGAAACAGTCTGAAATGCATTATGCACAGTAAGGGGAGAATAACGCCCGTTTTCACAATTATCATTCAAAAAACGGACATAATCACGCATTACACAGAAAAGATCAGGACCTGAATTAAGCCACTGCAAAGAGGCTTCATTCTCTCCACCCTTTTCACAGGACGTAACAAAGCGAATAAAACCAGATATATGAAAAGATATCGTAGATTGAGTACTTTTTGAACGTTTCGTACTTACATATTCATCGAGTCCGACAAATTCCATAACCTAACGTTGAACAACACACTATATAAGCGATATAGCTAATTTTCTTTGAAAAATATTCTTCTGCTTTTCTGGTGCTGTGCGGTTCCGTCACGCCGGGCTATCCCGAAGTTGACACTTTGCTTTATCTCCCTCTTTTTCGAAATTGGAAATTGAAATAAAACCACCCAATTTTTGGATAGAAAACAATATTTGGGGTGCAATTAGGATTGGTTTTCTTGCGGGTCTTTGGATGTATGTGGGTATCTCGAAGATGGTTTCCGGAGATGGTTTCCGGAGATGATTTCCGGTGATGGGATTCTTTGAGTGTATGTGGGTATCCCGAAGATGATTTCCGGAGATGGGATTCTTTGAGTGTATGTGGGTAACCACGGAACAGCACGGAACACACAGAATTCCACGGAAAAAACACGGAATACCGCTTCGCTTCCGGAAAAAACGGAAAGACGAAGGAAGTGGGATGCTTCGGGCGTATTTCGTAGTTTCCTGCTGGAGTGGCCCTTCCGAATGCTGCCCTTTTTTCCTACCGGGATTCCCGATATACGTTTGAAGCTTCCCACTTCCTTAGTCTTTCCGTCTTTTCCGTAAGCGAAGCGGTATTCCGTGTTTTTTTCCGTGGAATTCTGTGTGTTCCGTGCTGTTCCGTGGTTACCCACATACACTCAAAGAATCCCATCTCCGGAAATCATCTTCGGCTTTCAAGCCGTGGTTACCCACATACATCCAAAGACCCGCAAGAAAAGTATCGACCTGCATCGAAAAAGTATCATCAGATACTTTTGTGTTCCCCGGAGTGGCAGGTTGATTTTGAGGTATCTGTCAAATTCTCATACTCCAAAAAATTGGTGTGATGCTCGTGGATGCGCTGCGGGGAGGGATTCCTCTCTCCTTGTTATTCGACCAGTCCATTTCGCGGTATCATTCTTCATGTAACGCAAAATTTCGTGAAATATGTTCCCGGTATGAGCAAATATGAAATTTTTCCGGCATAATTTTCAGAGTGTCCCGAGTTTGCAGATAATTTGATATGCGATCGTGCAGTATATGCAAGTATCTTAGGATTTCTGCTCCAGTGTATTTCCTGAAGTCGGGTGTGCGATATCTGTTCGGTTCTCCTGAGGAGGTTGTTTATGTTTTTACGAGAGTCCGGGACACTGTGTCCCACAGATGCGGGAGGACTGCAGCGCAGGATGTTTGCGGGTTTGACTCCCAAATGGCGGAGCGGAACAGGCTGTTGGCTTGCGGTTCTCCTGTTGGTGTGTGTGCTGATGACTGGTGCGGTCTCTGCGGCATGGGACGGGGGCGTGAATGGCACGTGGTATCAGCAGGAAATTGCCGCAGGGCATAACGGCAGTGCGGCCGCGCCGTTCCTGATTTATGATGAGGCGAGTCTTGCCGCCCTTGCAGATGAGACGAATACGAATACTTCACAAAACGGTTTTGTCAGTAAACACATTCTGCTGAAAGCGAATTTGGATCTGAACGGAGATTCCCGGATCTGGGAACCGATCGGGAACACGACGGAGTCCACCGATCCCACGACACAGATCTTCCAAGGCACGTTTAACGGAGACAACCACACCATCGCGAACATGAACGTGACCATCATCAGTTCCGGCACTGTCTACGCCGGTCTCTTCGGTTTTGTCCAGGAAGCGGTGATCCAAAACGTGAACGTGACGGGTGCGCACGTGAACGCCACCGGCGACTCCACCACCGTCACCTCCAGAGTCTGGACCGGCGGCCTTGCGGGGAGGGTCTCCGGGAGCAGCATTGAAAACTGTAACGTAACCGGTTCGGTGAACGCCACCGGCGACTTCAGAGTCCGGATCGGCGGTCTGGTGGGGTATGTCAAGGGCAGCAGCATCGAAAACTGCTACGCCGCGGCCCCGGTGACCGCCACCGGCTCCGGCACTGTCTACGCCGGCGGTCTGGCGGGGGAGGTTTACGGTGGATCCGATGGTGTCAGCATGATGATCATGACCTGTACCGCCGCTGGCTCGGTGGACGCCACCGCCTCCGAATACAACACCTATGCCGGCGGTCTGGCTGGGAATGTTTACCGTGGATCCGGTGACGGCGGCATCACTATCACGAGCTGTACCGCCGCTGGCTCGGTGAACGCCACCGGCTCCGGCACTGTCTACGTCGGCGGCCTGGCTGGGTGTGTTTACTGTGGATCCGATGACGGCGGCATCACTATCACGAGCTGTACCGCCGCTGGCTCGGTGAACGCCACCGGCTCCGGAAACGCCCACACCGGCGGTCTGGCGGGGGAGGCCACAAGGGTTAGCATTGAAGACTGCCTTGTTCGCAGTACGGTGGACTCCTCTTCCTCTTCCGCCGAATCCTACACCGGCGGCCTTGCAGGGAAGATTTCCTCCGGGAGCAGCATTGAAAGCTGTCACGTAACCGGTTCAGTGAACGCCACCGGCTCCGGCTCCAGCTCCGCCCTGGTCTACGCCGGCGTTCTTGCGGGGGATGTCGAGGACAGCAGCATCAAAAACTGCTCCGTCGAGGGGCCGGTGACCGCCAGCTCCACCAGCGACGGAGTCTACGCCGGCGTTCTTGCGGGGTCTGTCGATGGCGGCAGCATTGAAAACTGTCACGTAAACGGTTCGGTGAGCATCCCCGGTTCCGGATTCTCCTCCCTCGCCGGCGGTCTGGCGGGGAAGGTCGATGGCGGCAGCACGATCATGAACTGTCACGTAAACGGTTCGGTGACCGCCACCGCCTCCTACGAAGTCTTTACCGGCGGCCTTGCGGGGGATGTCTCGGACAGTACCATCAAAAACTGCTCTGCCACCGGCCCGGTGAACATCCCCGACTCCGTTGCCGCCTGTGCCGGCGGCCTTGCGGGGGGAGTCATTCGCGGCAGCATCAAAGACTGCTCCGCCGAGGGGCAGGTGACCGTCACCAGCGCCGAAGCCTTCACCGGCGGCCTTGTGGGGGATGTCTTGGGCGGCAGCATCGAAAACTGCTCTGCCACCGGCCCGGTGACCGCCAGTTCCACCGCCAACACTGTCTCGACCGGCGGCCTGGCCGGGCGTGTTTCCAGTGGATCCGGCGGCATCACGATCACGGACTGTACCGCCAAGGGGGCGGTGACCGCCACCGGCGACTACGTAGTCCGGACCGGCGGCTTTGCGGGGGATGTTTCCAGTGGATCCGGCGACGGCGACATCACGATCAGGAACTGTACCGCCGAGGGGGCGGTGAACGCCAGTTCCACCGCCAACGCAGTCTCGACCGGCGGCCTGGCCGGACGTGTTTCCAGTGAATCCGGCAGCGGCGGCATCACGATCACGGATTGTACCGCTAAGGGGGCGGTGAACGCCAGTTCCACCGGCTCCGGAAACGCCCACACCGGCGGCCTTGCGGGCTGGATCGTGAACATCGGAATCACAAACTGCACTGTTCACAGCACGGTGAACTCTTCCTCTACCGTCGACTCCTACGCAGGCGGCCTGGCAGGGAGGACCTCCGGGAGCATCATCGAATACAGCTCAGTCACCGCAGAGGTAACCTCTACCAGCTCCGTTCATCCCGGGAGCTCACGTGCGGGCGGCCTGGCCGGGTATGCCGACAGCAGCAGTACCATCAAACACTGTTCCGTTACCGGCACGGCAACCTCATCCTCCGCCGACTCCTCCTTCGCAGGAGGTCTGGCCGGATATACCGACAGCAGCAGCATTCAAAACTGCTACGCCACAGTCCCCGCAACCTCCTTCTCCACCGGCTCCTCCAACTCCTTCGCAGGAGGTCTGGCCGGATATGCCGACAACAGCAGCAGCATCGAACACTGCTACGCCACCGGCAGAGTAACATCCACCGGCCTCGGACCTATCCGGGCCGGTGGTCTGGCGGGAGGAGTCACCGCCACCAGCACGATCACAAACTCCGCCGCACTGAATGAATGGATAAACGTCAGCAGTACCGAAAAGATCGGACGGCTCTATGGCGAAGGCTCGCAGGTATCAACCGACTCCTACGCATGGCGGCACATGGGCCTCAACATCAGCGGCACGATCACGAAGGCCGCCGGCGACTCCGGTAAGAATGCCACCAACGCCAGCACGGTAATGATCTGGAACAACGAGACGTTCTTCCAAACCCTCTTCGGTCAAACAAATTATGATACAAACTGGACGATGGGCACCGATCCAGACTACCTGCTGCCGGTCCTGCAAAACGCGGCCAATCACAATGCGGACGCTCGGCATCTCAACAGAACACATGAGATCACTGCAACCGCTACCGGCGACGGAACCATCACCCCCGAATCTGCTGAATGCTCTGACGGAGCAGCCATCACCTTTGACCTCACGGGTATACCGCCGAATTGGTTCACCGACAACGACAACGACGTAACCGTATCCGGCACCACATACACCATCGCGGATGTGGACACGGACCATACCATTGCCGCAGAATTCCCCCCGGCGATGCCGCACGTAGACACAGCATCCATTACCGCCTACAACACCACCGCCGCAAACATCACCTTCACCCTCACCAACAGTGCCGGAGCAGACGGAGCCTGGATCAACCTCACCAGCCAGAGCGACCAGAGCATCATCTCAACACCGATCACCGAATCAGTACCGGCAGGCAGCAGCTCCCAACCCGTCCGGCTCACCGGCCTCACCCCGGGTCACGCCTACCAGCTCAACATCACCCCGCTGAACACAACCATCGGCGGAACCCCCGTCACATTCACCTGCTCCACCCTCTACACCGCACCAGTGCCGGAAATTGTATTCGAAAATGCAACCACCGGCACACCGGTCAACGACTCCCTCACCCTTACCAATGGACAGACAACAGTCATCCGGGCCAACATCACCAACACCACGCTTGAACTCATCAACGAAACCGTCAGCTGGGCTCAGACAGGCACCGGCTTCACCACATCCGACCCCGGAACCGCATACCCCTACAACATCACCCTCACAAGCGACATCAATGCTGACGGCACCATCACCATCACCGTCGGCGGCATCCAGAAAACGCTCAACATCATCAGCCCCAGCCCCCCCAGCAGCAGTGAATACTCCACCCGTGTCCTCTTCGAGACCTCCGGCGGCAGCTTCATCAGCCCCGCCACCCTCCTCTCCCCCGGTGACCGCGTAGCGGAGCCGCCCGCACCGGTCAAAGACGGATACACCTTCGGCGGCTGGTATACGGACGAAACCTGCACCAAAGCATGGAACTTCTCGGACAGCATCCCCGGCGACATGACGCTGTATGCCAAATGGTCGATCGAATCCACCCCGCAGACAGAAACACCAACCGCTCAGCCCACGGCACCAGCACCAGCATCGCAGACAGAGACGCCAACCGCTCAACCTACGGCAACAACACCCCCCGCCACCACTCCAACATCCAGTAGCGGACCCACATCCACCGAAGCTCCCGCACCCGTTGCCGGACTGCTGATCGGCCTCCTCGCAGCAGGGACACTGTTCATGCGGAAAAACTGAGGAAAAACCCTCAACATTTTTTTGAAAAATACCTCGCAACCGGAAAAACAGGATCAGTCCCGAAAAAACTTCAGCATCGTCTCTGCAAACTCCCTGCAGTACAGATCATGCATCCGGTGTCCCCCGCCCGGCACGATTTTCAGAACAGCATGAGGAATTCTCTCTGCCATCTCCCCTGCCATCGCAACATGCATCAGAAAATCCGAATCCCCCTGCAGGATCATCGTCCTGCAGCCGATCCTGCAGAGCCGGTCCGCCGTCCCGTTCCATGACGCAATCGCACAGGCTCCGGCACGGAACCCCTTTGTATGCCAGGGAGAGATCACACACAGCATCTGCAGCGGCCGCACACACAAATTCATCAGATGGGCGCGGTGCCCGGACTCCGGCCCGTAATCCGTTGCAAACAGAACAAGTTTTCGTATCATCTCCGGATGGGCCAGCACAAACTCCTGCGCAATCATACCTCCCATCGAATGACCCAGCAGGCACATCTCCCTAACATCTGCATGCACACAGACCGCATACACATCCTCTACGTACCGGTCAATCGTCATCTTCTGCGGATCTATCCCCCCCATCCGGGTACGGCCCATCCCGCGGTTATCCGGAAGAATCACACAAAAATTCTGTGCCAGGGCCTGGATAATATCCTCTTTCCAGTCCTGCAGGGAATCTCCCAGACCACTAAGTATCAGAAGCGGCTCGCCGGACCCGACAATACGATACGCAATCTTCGTATCTTTTGCCGGGGCGTACCGCATCTCATCAATCATAGAGAAAAAAGTATACTATTCCCTCCGGAAACCGGAGTCCTGGCATTAGTTTTTCAGGCAGCCCAGAAGATCATCACATCTGGTTGAAATCCGGCTGCACGCCTCACGGACAACCGTAACCGGATCCTTTTTCGCGCCTTCCTTCATAGTAACCAGCAGTTCCGGATCAGAAAACTGGAACTCAATCACATATTTCGCCACATCAACGTCGGGTTCGGACAGAATCTCCTCGGTCAGAGCATTCATAAACGTGTGTCCCTCCCCTTCCAGACTCAGCCGTATCTTACTTTTTTCGAGCTCGATGATCTTCAGCTTCATGCTGATACCTATTTGGCGGATGACAGTAAATAGATGTGGGATAGACCTCCCCCGCCCGGCCTCACCATAACTATTATATCGTTACCATTCCAACAGTATAGAGCACTCATTTAATGTAGCAGTGGTGATACACTGCGAGTGTCGAATCCTGTACGTAGGTACAGGGAAAAGATGCGGAGTTCTCTGTAGACGTAGCCAAGCCTGGTATGGCGCAGGTTTGCTAAACCTGTGTCCCCCTGGGACTCGAGGGTTCAAATCCCTCCGTCTGCGCTTAATTTCAAAGGAGTGTCCTTTGAAACGTTTCAGGAGCGATCGTGTTAGAACTGAATAATCTCTCTACTGAGAGGCGATTTCATGGTTGAAGAGTCAGAATTGAAATATTTTGTGCGGATCATTAACACTGATCTGGACGGTACCCGGCCTGCTCAGCTTGCGCTGACCGGCATAAAGGGCATCGGCCCCCACGCCGCACTCGTCATCTGCCGCCGTGCAGGAGTTGACACCCACGCAACAATGGGTCTCCTTGCTGACGCTGATGTCGCGCGCATTGAGGAACAGGTACTTGCATACCCCACCTCTGTCCCGGCATGGATGGTCAACCGCCCGGTAGACGTGTACTCCGGAGTTCCGAAGCACCTCTACGGCAGCGACCTTGCACTCGCAAAGGAAGACGACCTCAATCTCCTGAAGAAGATGCGGTGTTACCGTGGTATTCGTCACGAGAACGGCCTGAAAGTCCGTGGTCAGGGAACAAAGTCCACCGGACGGTTCGGTAAGATTGTCGGTGTCTCAAAGAGGCGGAACCCATAAACCTCAGGTGATGAAAAATGGGATATCCAGGAAAGAACACCAAACAGTACTCTTCTCCGAAGCGCCGCTTCGAGAAGTCACGTATTGAATCCGAGCGTGTGCTCGCAATTACCTACGGTCTCCGGAACAAGAGAGAGATCTGGAGAGCAACAGAAGTTCTGCGCAAGCACCGGGGAGGAGCCCGTGAAGTGCTCGCAATGATGTCCGCTGTCGGCGAGACCGCGAAGACCGTTGCCCGCCGCGACGAGCTGGTCAACACCCTTCAGCGCTACGGCATGATCGGTGCAAACAGTGCAATGGATGACATTCTCACCTTAAAAGTTGAGGACATTCTTGAGCGCCGCCTGCAGACCATCGTCTACCGCAAGGGTCTTGCACGCAGCCCGAAACAGGCACGCCAGCTCATCACTCACGGACACATTGCCATCAACGGCCAGCGTGTCTCCGTTCCGAGCTACATGGTCACCGTCTCTGAAGAGGCAGGCATTGCATACTATGCAACCTCCGGTCTCGCAGATGAAGCAAACGGCGAACGCCAGCGTATTATGAATGTGAGGGCGTAAGCATGGCTGAAGCAACTGAAAAGTGGGGCATCGCCCATATCTTTGCCTCCTTCAACAACACGATCATCACCGTCACCGACCTTTCCGGTGCCGAAACCATCTGCAAGAGTAGTGGCGGCATGGTCGTCAAACAGGCCCGCAATGAATCCTCTCCATATGCAGCAATGCAGATGGCGATCAACATTGCCCAGGCAGCAAAAGAAAAGGGAATCACGGGACTTCACATCCGTGTCCGTGCACCGGGAAACGGAAAGCAGCGCTCTCCGGGTCCGGGAGCTCAGGCAGCAATCCGTGCACTTTCCCGTGCAGGTATGCGCATCGGCAGAATCGAAGATGTTACGCCGGTCCCGCATGACAGCATCCGCCCAGCGGGTGGTAGAAGAGGCAGGAGAGTCTGAATGGATCTTGTATTCAGCAGGCTTGATGACTCTGTCGCACGATTTACTATCAGCGGAGCGACTCCGGCATTCGCAAACGCCCTCAGACGCTCTATGATTGGCGAGGTACCAACTCTTGCCATCGAAGATATCCGCATTTACGATAACACAAGTGTTCTCTTTGATGAGATTCTTGCGCACAGACTTGGTCTGGTTCCGATTAAAACGGATCTGTCCCTGTTTGTCCCCCGGAATGTTTGTTCCTGCGAAGGTGCCGGCTGTCCGCAGTGTACGGTCACCTTTACCCTGAGCAAAGAGGGCCCCGGAATGGTCACCTCTGGTGATCTCATCTCCATGGACCCGCGTATTGTTCCGGTACATGACAACATCCCTATCGTAAAACTCTGGGAAAACCAGAAGGTTGTCCTTGAAGCGATTGCCGAACTCAACACAGGTACGGAGCATGCCAAATGGCAGCCGACTCTCGCCTGCGGGTACAAAGAGTTCCCGGCAATCACCATTCACGACACCTGTGACGGATGTGGAAAATGCGTTTCCGAATGTCCCCGTGATGTCCTTGAGATATCCGAGACCAAAGTGCGCGTCCGTGTAGTAAACGGCGAGAGCAAGGAAAAAGACTGTTCGATGTGCCGTCTCTGTGAGACTGCATGCATGAACAGCGGAATCGGCGAGAACCCGGCAATTACCATTGGTGCCGACAGCACGAAGTTCATCTTCGTCGTTGAGAGCGACGGATCTCTGCCGGTCAAAGAGATCATCGAAAGAGCACTGCTGCATATCAAGTCACGATCCACAGACCTGACGAATGCATTACAGGACATATCCACGGAGGGACTGTAAATGAATAAGACAAACCCCCGCCTCGAATCCTTAATCGGTATGCTCAAGCGGGCATCCCGGGAAAACGAGGCCAACATCTGGCGTGAGATTGCCGGACGCCTTGACACGTCCAGCAGAAACTACGCCGAGGTTAACATCGGTAAAATCAACCGCTACGCAAAAGAGAATGAAATCATCCTGGTTCCGGGCAAAGTTCTGGCATCCGGTTTAATTGGCCAGCCGGTCAAAGTTGCCGCACTGACCTTCTCTGACGCTGCGCGTGAAAAAATCATGGAAGCTAACGGCACCTGCATGACAATCGAAGAACTTGTCGCAGCAAATCCGAAGGGCAGCCGTGTCCGTATCCTGAGGTGAACTGAGTATGGTAACAGTAATTAACGGTGAAAACCTTCTTCTTGGAAGAATGTGCAGCCTTGTTGCCCAGCGTATTCTTGCCGGTGAAGAGATTGCTATCATCAACGCCGAGAAAGTAATCGTCTCCGGTTCCCGCGCCATGGTCATGGAAGAGTACTATGTAAAACGCGTCCGCGGTTCTGTTGAAGGCGGTCCGTTCTACCCGAGACGCCCGGACCAGATCGTCAAGCGTACGGTCCGCGGCATGATCCCGTACAAGACCCGACCCGGAGCAGCAGCATTCCGCCGTGTAAAGGCATATGTTGGTGTTCCGTACGCTCTGAAGGATGCCGAGGCAGAAGTCCTTGAAGCAGCACACCGGAACCGGTTAAGCAGTGCACGGTATGTCTCCATTGGTGCAATCAGTACCAACCTGGGAGCAAAATACTAAGAGGTGGAAAAAGATGAAGATCATTAACACCAGTGGTAAGAGAAAGACAGCTATTGCACGTGCAACCCTGAGAGAGGGCAAAGGCAGAGTTCGTATCAACTCCGTCCCTCTTGAGGTCTACGGCAGTGACATCATCCGCATGAAGATTGCCGAAGCAATCGCTCTTGCTCCGGGAGCACTTGACAACGTCGATGTTGACATTGATGTTTCCGGCGGCGGTGTCATGGGTCAGGCAGAGGCAGTCCGTACTGCACTCGGCCGCGGTATCCTGAACTGGACCAATGACCCGCAGATCAAAGAAGTGTACCTCAGCTATGACCGTACGCTTCTGGTCAACGATTCCCGTCAGAAGGAAGCAAAGAAACCGCACGGACGCGGTGCCCGTGCACGGTTCCAGAAGTCTTACCGTTAAGATCAGCGTTCAGAACACATGTTGTCTGCATCGGGGGGTGTTCTCACCCTCCATTTGCAAAACAACAGTTTTATAAAGATAGAAGGACAACTAATGATACCAGTTCGGTGTTTCACCTGCGGGAAAGTAATTTCCACTGTATGGGAAGAATTTCAACAGCGCAAAGCTGCCGGCGAGGACCCAAAAGAGATTCTCGACTCTCTTGGTCTGGAGCGGTACTGTTGCAGACGTATGCTTCTCTCTCACAAAGAGACTGTTGATGAGCTGTATCCCTATACGTGATGCATGAATGCGGGGTCGTAGGGTAGCCTGGACCATCCTATTACGTTCGGGACGTAGTGACCTGAGTTCGAATCTCAGCGACCCCATTTTTCCATTCTTTATGTTTTATGGATGTGATTACCAATGATATACACTCGTTATGAACGGGCCAGGATCATCGGTGCACGTGCTTTGCAGATTTCCATGGGTGCGCCTATTCTTGTCAGAACCTCCAAGATCGATCCGCTTGAGATCGCTCTTGTAGAGTATGAGAATGACCGGGTCCCTATTACTGTAAAGCGCCGCATTGGTGAGAATGTGGAGGTTCTGTAAATATGACCACAATTGAGGGTATTACCCTTCGTACAATTCTTGACAGCCGCGGCAATGAAACCATTGAAGCGGAAATTATGACCTGCTGCGGCGGTTACGGTCGTGCATGCGCACCGAGCGGTGCCTCAACCGGCATCTACGAGGCCAAGGTCAGACCCTGCAGAGAAGCGGTTGCTGATGCGCAGGCACGCCTGATCCCTGAACTCATTGAACTTGATGCGCAGGACCAGCGTACCTTTGACGAGACGCTGCAGACCGTGGACGGAACCGATGACCTCTCCGGTATCGGTGCAAACATTGCCGTGGCACTTTCCCTTGCCAACGCAAAGGCTGCCGCGTCCGCGCTCAACCTTGAACTGTTCCAGTATCTCGGCGGCACGTTTGTCGACCAGACACCGCTTCCCCTCGGCAACGTTATCGGCGGCGGCGCCCACGCAGTAGACGCCACCGACATTCAGGAGTTCCTGATTGTGCCGACCGGCGCGGCAACCGCCGCAGAAGCTGTCTTCACGAATGCCCGCGTTCACAAAACCGTCAAAGAAATTCTTGTCGCGCGCAAAAAAGGCTGCGGCAAAGGTGACGAAGGGGCATGGGCTCCGCACATCAGCGACGCCGAAGCATTCGAAATCGTTGCCGAAGCAGTAAACAAAGTGCAGGATGAGACCGGTATTGAGGTCCGCATGGGTCTTGATGTCGCAGCTTCAGAGATGTGGGATGCAGCTTCAGAGCGGTATGTGTATAAGAATGCAAAGCGCACTACTGAGGAGCAGATCGCATACATCGCGGAACTGGTGGACCAGTATAATCTGATCTACGTCGAAGATCCGCTTCAGGAAGAAGACTTTGAGGGATTCGCACGAATCACCGAAGAAATCTGCGGCCGTGACACGCTTATCTGCGGTGACGATCTGTTCGTCACCAATGCGAAGCGTCTGGAAGAGGGAATTTCCATGGAAGCAGGAAACTGTGTCCTGATCAAACCCAACCAGATCGGCACCCTGACCGACACCTTTGAAACGATCCGTCTGGCCCATGAATATGGGTATGAGACCGTTATGAGCCACCGTTCCGGTGAAACAACCGACACCACCATCGCGCATCTGGGAACCGCATTCAACTGCTGTTTCCTCAAGTGTGGTATTGTTGGCGGCGAGCGTATCGCTAAACTAAATGAACTTATAAGAATTGAGGAGCATTTCTAAAATGGCCGACAATGAACTTGGAATTGAACTGACCGAACCATTAGTATCCGTAGAAGAATATCTGGCAGCCGGTGTCCATATCGGAACCCAGCAGAAAGACGACGACATGAAGGAATTCATCTACCGTGTCCGTTCTGACGGTCTGTATATTATTGATATCAGAAAGACCGATGAGCGTATCAAACAGGTAGCAAAGTTCCTTGCACGCTACGAGACCCCGAAGATCTTCGTAGTAACGTCCCGTCAGTACGGCCAGTACCCGGCACAGAAGTTTGCCAACAGTATCGGAGCTATGTCTCACGTCGGCCGGTTCATCCCCGGTACGCTTACCAACCCGGTTCTCCCGAAGTACGTCGAACCGTCGGTTGTTGTGGTTACAGACCCGATCGGAGACTCCCAGGTTATCACGGAAGCTGTCCAGTGCGGTATCCCGGTCATTGCACTGTGTGATATCAACAACCAGACCAACAACGTGGACCTCGTCATCCCGACAAACAACAAAGGACGCAAAGCTCTCTCCATGGTCTACTTCCTGCTGACCCGCGAGGTCTTAAAGCAGAAGGGCGTTGTCTCTTCCCTGACCTTTGAAGACTTTGAATCCGAGTTCTAAACTCCCCTCATACTTTTTTCGGTAGATTCGTTTCCGGGATCTGTCGCAATCATTAAAACCCTGCCAAACCAACACATAACCACCTTCACACACCTGTCCGCATATTCAGATATCACCCCTTTGCGGATCGGCGGACGTTACGGCATACAACCCGTTGGATACCACATGAAAATAGAGGATATTCCCGTATCCTGTGACTCGGCCGGTACCGAATCCAGACCGGCAACACTTGCGGGTATGTTTTACCCCGGCAGCGCACAGGAACTGAAACGTACACTTGATGCATTCTTTTCCTCTACGGTTACGTCTGTAACCTCTCCGTACGGTGTGTTGGTTCCGCACGCAGGCTATCTCTACTCGGGAAAGACTGCTGCGTGTGCTTATGCAAAAATTCCCGAAACATTCTCCGGGACGTTCATTGTGATCGGCCCAAGTCACGCCGGATGCATGACCGCAACCGCTGACCTCCTCTGGGAAACTCCGCTCGGCCCGGTCAGTCCGGATACGAACCTGATTGCCGCTCTGGAGAAATCAGGAATTCCGAACCGTCCGGACCTGATCCGGGTTCAGGAAAACTCCCTGGAAGTCCAGATGCCGTTTATCCGGTACCGCTTCCCAAACGCCCGTGTTGTCCCGGTACTGCTCGGTGATCAGTCATTATCTGCAGTATCCGCAGTGGCGGACGCAGTCTGCCGGGCGATTGACCTATGCTCCGAAGAGATCGTCATCATCGCATCCGGTGACGGGTCCCATTACGTTCCCCGCAGTGTTGCCGAGCATGACGACCTGACCGTTCTTGCCGCCGCATCCCGGCTTGACGTGAAAAAATTCTATGAGGCTCTCGCGGAGGTTCGTCCTTCAATGTGCGGCTACGGCTGCATTGCTGCCCTGCTTCTGATCGGAAAACATCTCGGCGCAACAGACGCCCGGGTGATAATGTATCAGACCTCGGGCGATGCTACCGGTGATTCCCGTGAGGTTGTCGGATATGCTGCCATGGAGGTCATCTGAATGGCAACATGGAGTGCTCCCGGTAAAGTGTTCCTCTTCGGGGAACACGCCGTTGTCTATGGAAAACCCGGCATTGCCATGGCAATCAAGCCGCGGGTGATGGTAACCGTCCGGGAGACACGGTATCATCAGAAGCCGAACTCTCCGTATATTGCGGAGTGTTTCCGGCTGATGGATGTCAAAGGCAGCGTCTACGTCCGGTCCCAGCTGCCCAGTTCCTCGGGACTCGGGTCTTCTGCGGCCGTCACCGTTGCAACACTGTTTGCCATCAACGACGAGTTCGGTCTGGAAAAGACCCGTGCGGAGATTGCAGACCTCGCCCATCAGGTGGAGATGTCTGCGCAGAACGGCCGCGCCAGTGCGACCGATACGTACGTATCAACGTTTGGCGGCATGGTGCTTGTTCGCGGCGCGGAAAAACGCAGACTTCTCCCGCCGCAGAACTTCTCTCTCGTGATCGGGAACACGCTTGTCTCCCACAGCACATCTGAGATGGTATCCAAAGTGGCCGATCTGCGGAAGCACTCTCCCGACATTGCAAACCCGATACTGGACTCCATTGCCGCCATTACCATGAAGGCCATGCATAATCTGGACAACCAGAAGGAACTCGGCTCCCTCATGAACATGAACCATGCTCTCCTGGACGCACTGGGTGTTGGTCACCCGATGCTGTCCAAACTCGTGCTTGCCACCCGTGCCGCAGGAGCGTATGGAGCAAAGACAACCGGTGCCGGCGGCGGCGGGTCCATGTATGCGATCTGTTCCAAAAGCTCCCGGAACCGGGTTGCCGGTGCGATTGAGGGATGCGACGCCAGATCAATCATTACCACTATCGATACAGACGGAGCACGGAAAGAGAAAGATGAGTGAAATCACGGTACTCAAACTCGGCGGCAGTGTCGTTACGAAAAAATCCGAACCCGGCGTAATCAACACCGCACGAATCCGCGAACTTGCCGAGCACATTGCCCCGGTTGCAAAATCGGTCCCGCTGGTAATTGTTCACGGTGCCGGTTCCTGCGGTCATCCGGAAGCAAAGGCATACCGCATTCAGAACGGTGTCTCCCGGGAGAATGCGGAGGGAATCGCGGTTACCCACTTCGCTGTCCGCAGACTGAATGAAGAGTTCGTCTCCGTTTTACGCGAATGCGGTGTGGATGCAGTCTGCATGCATCCGTTCTGCAGCAGCCTTGCGGAAAACGGCCGGCTCGTCTACTCCGGAGAGGAACAGATCAAAGCGCTTCTCGCACTCGGCGTGGTGCCGGTTCTCCACGGCGATGTGGTCATGGATACCGTCCGGGGTGCCTGTATTGTATCCGGAGATCAGATCGTCCCGGCAATGGCCCGTGCCCTTGGTGCGACCCGTGTCGGTGTTGCCACCGACGTTGCCGGCGTTCTTTCCGGAAACACGGTTGTCCCGGTCATTACCCGGGACAATGTCGGCGGCATTGATCTTGGCGACTCGGCAAACACCGATGTCACCGGAGGAATGCGCGGCAAAGTCGAGGAGCTGCTGCTTCTCGCAGATGCCGGAATACCATCCCATCTTTTCCACATCTCCCGGGTAATGGACTTCCTGGGCGGCAGGGATCATGGCGGGACCCTCATTCGTTAACATGACAAAAGAGAAACTGACCTCATCACGCAAGATGGATCATCTGCGCATCTGCAGTGAGACCGATATCGAAACCGGGAGAACCGGATTCGATGACGTACATCTCGTCCACTGTGCTCTGCCGGAATGCAATATGGACACGATCGACTACTCGGTTGAGTTTCTCGGTCACCGTCTCGGTTCTCCGCTGTTTATCGCAGCGATGACCGGCGGACACCCGGATACCGCGGAGGTGAACCGTGTTCTGGCAGCCGCTGCCGAAAAGTACGGGCTCGCCATAGGTGTCGGATCCCAGCGTGCTGCTCTGGAAAAACCCGAACTTGCGGATTCATTTTCGATTGTCCGTGAGACCGCACCGCATGCATTTGTCTGCGGAAATCTCGGAGCCGTTCAGCTTGCGGAACACGGGACCGAGTGGGCGGAACGTGCGGTTGAGATGATCGATGCAGATGCCCTCTGTATTCATCTGAATTTCCTGCAGGAGGCAATCCAGCCTGAAGGAGATCATGACGCTTCCGGCTGCCTTGCTGCGATCCGGCAGCTGTGTAATGATGCAAAGTTCCCGGTCATTGTAAAAGAGACCGGGAACGGAATATCCCGCGAGGTTGCATCCCTGCTCTGGGATGCCGGCGTTGCTGCCATTGATACCGGCGGCGTCGGCGGAACCTCGTGGGCGAAGATAGAAGGAATCCGTGCTGATGAGCGCGGGGCTGCCGGTGATAAAGCACTCCGGGAACTCGGGGACTCTCTCCTTACATGGGGGATACCTACTGCAGTGAGTGTTTTTGAGGTAGCCGGGACCAGAAAAGGACCTGTGATCGCAACCGGCGGGCTGCGGTCGGGTCTTGATATTGCGAAAGCGGTTGCACTCGGCGCAACACTCGGGGGCATGGCGCTTCCGCTGCTTTCCCCTGCCCTTTGCGGTGAAGATGAAACATTCCGGACCATTGAGTCGATACATGCCCAGCTTCGTGCGGCTATGTTTCTGACGGGTTCGGCTGATATTCCCTCACTTGGCGCTGCCAGGACATATATTACGGGAACATTGCGGCAGATGACAGGATAAGCCAGGGAGCACTCGTGCCTCTGGTCTGAAATAGTTTGGAGAAACAGGAATGGTTGACATAGAAGTCATCGCTGTCGGCGGATATAACGAGGTCGGAAGAAATATGACCGCGGTCCGTGTCGGCAAAGAGATCGTTATCTTTGATATGGGTCTGTATCTTGACCCGATCTCAGGAAATAACAATGTAGAAATGGAGAACATGCACTCGCTGGATCTGATCCAGATTGGTGCAATCCCCGACGATACGGTCATGAACTCGGTCGAGGGGACGGTGAAGGCGATTGTCTGTACGCATGGTCACCTTGACCACATCGGCGCAGTTCAGAAACTTGCCCACCGGTACAACTGTCCGATTCTTGCGACACCGTATACAACTGAGCTGATTCGTCAGCAGATCGAGAGCGAGCGGAAGTTTTCGGTGGCGAACAAGACGTTTGCCCTGAAGGCCGGAAGTAAGTATACCATCTCGCAGCATCTGACACTGGAGTTCGTGCGGGTTCAGCACAGTATCATTGATTCCGTTATGGCGGTGCTTCACACACCTGCGGGATGTGTGGTGTATGCCAATGATTTCAAACTGGACATGACACCGGTCATCGGCGAGCCGCCGGACATCGGCCGGATGCGTGCCATCGGTAAGGAAGGCGTGAAGGTTTTGATCGTTGAGTCACTGAATCTTGATGACCGCGGATATGCCCCAAGCGAGCAGGTAGCCCGGCTTCGTGTGCGGGATGCAATCACCCGCTGCGAGGATGACAAGAATGCGGTCATCGTCTCGACGTTTGCGTCACAGATTGCGAGAATTAAAACTATTACCGAGTGTGCCCGTGAGATCGACCGGGTGCCGCTCCTGCTGGGCCGTTCGATGGAGAGGTACAACGGCACAGCAGAGATGATGAAGCAGGTCGCATTCCCTCAAGGGACGAGTATCTATGGGAACCGTAAGACCACAGACCGCATACTCCGTCGTGTTGCCAAAGAGGGCAAGGAAAAGTATCTGCTGGTGGTAACCGGTCATCAGGGCGAGCCGGGATCGATGCTGTCCCGTATGGCCGCAGGCGATACGCCGTTTAAGATTGAAAAAGGGGACAAGGTGATGTTTTCGGCAAACATCATTCCAAATCCTGTGAACTATGCCCAGCGTGCAGAGGTTGACCGTCTGCTGCTGCGGCAGGGAGCCCGTATCTTCGATGGTCTGCACGTGACGGGACATGCGTTCTATCAGGAACATTATGATCTTGTATCCATGCTGAACCCCGAACACATCGTTCCGTCCCATGGTCCGTTCGAGATGAAGGGCGGATACGTGTCGCTTGGCCGTGAGTTAGGCTACACGCTGAACAAAGAGATTCACATTATGCAGAACGGGGACCGTCTGGTTCTCCCGAAATAACCAAAACTGAGAGAGTGTATCAAATGGAGTTATCTGAGTATCTGAAGTCTGTTGCTGAAAAAGTTGATCAGGAGGCAGACGAGTACAGCAAAGCGACTGATACGACACTGCAGAAGGCGTCTGCTCATCTGCTGCTCGGCGGAGGCAAGCGTCTCCGGCCGGCGCTGGTGCTGCTTGCGGCTGATGCGGTCCGCAAGGGAGCGTCCGCAGATATTTTTGCGGCTGCGCTTGCCCTTGAGTGGACCCATACGTTCACGCTGGTTCATGATGATATCATGGACGGCGATTCGCTGCGTCGCGGCCGTCCGACCGTTCACGTGGTCTGGGACGAGCCAACAGCGATTCTTGCCGGCGATGTACTGTACGCAAAGGCGTTTGAACATCTCTGTTCGGTGAAGAATGCAAGCCCTGAGTCAAAGGTTGCGGCAGTGCAGATGCTGTCGCACGCCTGCTATGAAATCTGCGAGGGCCAGCAGGAGGATGTTTCCTTTGAGACGCGGAACGATGTCCGTGCCGAGGAGTATCTGGAGATGGTCAGAAAGAAGACGGGTGTTTTGTATGCGGCGGCGGCCGGTATCGGGGCTGCGCTTGCAGGCGGTGACATCAAGCAGATATCCGCGTTCTATACGCTGGGTCTGAACACCGGCATTGCATTCCAGATTCAGGACGACATCATTGATCTGATGACGCCGCCGGAGGTTTCCGGGAAAGATCAGGCATCTGATCTCCGCGAGAACAAGCAGACGCTTCTTGCGATTACGGCCCGCGAGATGGGTGTAGACCTGTCGAAGTATCATAAGGATCACCTCACCAGAGAGGAGGTCGCAGAAGCAATCGCACTTCTTGAGGAGTCCGGCGTTCTCGGGAAAGTCCGTGGTATCTCCGAGAAACTCATCGCTGACTCAAAGGCAGGTCTTGCAGGCGTGGTGCCGGAGTCCGAGGAGCGGGATCTGATCTTTGAGATGGTGGACTTTTTCATTACGAGAGGATACTAATCTCTCTTTTTTTGAATCCGATTTTTCCCGAGTTTTATGGATCAGGCCGAAGTTCTCCGGATTGTTTCCGATTATGTCCGTTCCGTCTCTTTTGCCGAGCCAACCGGTCATGACTGGTGGCATGTGTCCCGCGTACTCAGTCTTGCGGAACATATTGCATCTGCGGAGGGCGGTGCTGATCTTTTCCGTGTCCGGCTGACTGCCCTGCTGCATGATGTCTATGATGAAAAGTTCTATGAAGGTGACAGTGATGCGGCACTCATTGGACTGCTTGACCAGCTCCGGGTTCGTGATGAAATCGCCACGGATGTTCTCTCGGGAGTTCTCTTTGATATCGGGCACCTCGGTTACAAGGGCGGGTTTGATCGAACACCCCTGTCCCGCGAGGGACAGATGGTTCAGGACGCGGACCGGCTGGATGCAATGGGGGCGATTGGCATTGCCCGGGCGTTTGCCTACGGCGGAGCGAAAGGCCGCGAGCTCTATAATCCTGATGAGGGCATCGTGACGGTCGCAGATGCTGCGGAGTACCGGAACGGCAGCCGGCACACCATCAATCATTTGTACGAAAAGCTGCTGCTGCTCCGGGACCGGATGAACACCGAAACGGCGCGAAAAATCGCGGAACGGCGGCACCGGTTTATGGAGGCATACCTTGCGGAGTTTTTTGCGGAATGGGATTGTAGGTAACTCTACCAGCCTTTTTCTGTTCGGATGCGTTCGATACCCAGTTTGAGTTGCGGAATATCTTTTTGCAGCACATCCCAGACTGTTTTCCAGCTGACGTCGAGTCATGCCGCCGCAATCATGATCACCTCTTCTTCAATAAAAGGCCTGAGGTATCTGCTGATTGCATCATCCGGGACAACATCTACAGATCGTCTGGTTTTCTCCTCAAGATATTCCGCGAGATGTACCAGATTGGCGAGCGTGTACTCTCCCTCGCGAAATCCTACAACAACATCCACATCACTTTCCGGTGTGTCTTCGCCTCTGCTTACGGATCCGAACAGCCCGATGGTATGCACGCCGAATATCTTTCGGAGTTGTGGCAGCTCACGCTCAAGCATTGCCAGCACGTCTTCTCTGATGCTTCTGTAGGTATCCGTCATGTTTCCCGTGGTTATACAATAATAGTTCTCCGGACATAATGCTATTTTCGTGCATACAGGGTACTCTGCTCCGCAGGGAGCCGGGGACGAAACGACCTGAAGCGCCCCTCGGTCCCACGCTGGAGTGGACCACCGTACCTCCCGGGTTCCCCATTCAGGTCAAATAAAAATCGCCATTGGTACCATTCGCGACCGTTTCACCCTCCTCTCACTCTGAGCAAAGCCCCCCTTGCGGGGGACTCCGGTGGGTCCGGGCCGGCACCGCGAAAGGGGCTGGTTCGCGTGTCACCGACTGGTATA
Organism: Methanobacteriota archaeon; assembly: GCA_023396065.1. GTDB lineage: Archaea > Halobacteriota > Methanomicrobia > Methanomicrobiales > Methanocorpusculaceae > Methanocorpusculum. Next base: position 17,756 of record JAEWXF010000019.1, on the reverse strand, counting down.
AACACCTCCCCCGCCAATATAATTTCCGCAAATGTCCGATACAAATATTCGTGATGATATCTATCTTTTCGCACTGCAGAACGCAGTAAAGCACAAGTCTGTTCCCAAAGCCGGTGCCATTCTCGGTTCGGTGATGGGGGCACATCCGGAGCTTCGCCCGAAAGCCAAAGAGATCAATGCCATGCTTCCCGCAATTCTCGCCGAAGTTGAGGCACTTTCGATTGAGGAACGGGAAACCAGACTCACTGCTCTCTCTCCGGAGATGATTGAAAAGATGCACGAGAAGAAAGAACGGGTGCATGAACTCCCCGAACTTCCCGAGGCCACGGGCGGTGTTGTTATGCGGTTTGCACCAAATCCGTCCGGTCCCCTGCATCTCGGTCACGCCCGGGCTTCGGTCTTAAACGATTACTATGTCAAAAAATACGGCGGGAAATTCTATTACCGCGTCGAGGATACTGATCCGAAACGGGTCGATCCCGAGGCATATGACATGGTTGTCGAGGATCTCAAGTGGCTTGGTATCGGGATTACGGATGTTATCTATCAGTCTGACCGGTTCCAGATCTACTATGATCTCGCCCGTGAACTCATTCAGCTTGGCGGCGCCTACATGTGTACCTGCGACAACGACGAGTTCCGGGAACTGAAACTCAAAAAGCAGCCGTGCCCCTGCCGCAGTCTGAGTGTCGAGGAGAACCTGAAACGTTTTGACGATATGCTTGCCGGAACATACAAAGAAGGCGAGATTACCATGCGGGTCAAGACCGATATTGCCCATCCTGATCCGGCGGTCCGTGACTTTGCGGCGATGCGTGTTCTCACCTCCACTCCGCATCCCCGGCGCCCGGAGATTTTCGTGTACCCGCTGATGAACTTCTCGGTCGCTGTTGATGACCATCTGCTCGGCATGACGCATGTTATCCGCGGCAAAGATCACATCGCAAACACCCGCAGACAGGAGTACATCTACCAGTACTTCGGCTGGAAGATGCCCCACTTCTACCACTACGGCAGAATGTCCATTGCAGGCCTTGAGCTTTCCACCTCCGGCATGCGGAAAGGTATCAATGAGGGTCTCTACACCGGCTGGGATGACATCCACCTTGGAACCCTTCGTGCCCTTGCCCGCCGCGGAATTCAGCCGGAAGCAGTCCGTGCCGCTGTAGTTGATATCGGCATGGGCGATACGGATATCTCGTTTTCATGGGAGAATCTGTTTGCCCAGAACAAGGACATCATTGATGCCGGGTCTGACCGGTACTTCTTTGTTCCGGATGCAGTTGAAGTCACAGTTGCCGGGGCTCCGGCTATGGATGCCCATGCTCCGATCTATCCGAATCAGCCCGAACGGGGGGAGCGTGTTCTTTCGTTCACTGGAAAGATTCTTCTGCCGAAGTCGGAGATTGCTCCGGGACGCATGCTTCGTCTGAAGGATCTCTTCAACATCCGCATTACCGGCGATACAACGGCCGAGTATGCGGGAGATTCTCTTGCGGAGGCACGTGCGGCGAAGGCATCCATCGTACAGTGGCTGCCGGCCGGATGCGGTGTTCCGTGTTCCCTTCTGACCCCGGAAGGCGTTAGCCGTGGATTCTGTGAGGATGCCGTGCGGTCCTACGCGGGAAAGATTGTCCAGTTTGAACGTGTGGGTTTTGCCAAAATTGATGCAGTGAAGGACGGCGCAGTGACCGCCTACTTCACCCATCGCTGATATTTTTTATGTCCGCTGCTGAGATTGCGGGACTTCTTTCCCGGGCAGACGTAACTCCTGCGCATGTACGTCGGGCGGTTCATCATCTGACCAAGCCGGAACGTGCCGTTTTGTATGATGAGGGGACCCCTCTTCACCGGTCTGCTGCCGGGAAGTTTTTCGAGGCTCTCGTCTATGAGCTGCTGCTGAGTACCGCAGAGGACGCGCCCTGTGTGGTGTCGGTTGCGGCGAAAATGTCAGATGCCGTGTTTGTGCCGTTCGATACCTATGCGCCGGACGGGTTGTGGTACTCCCGTGACGGCGGAATCCGGTTTAAGGTCGGCGGCAAAGTTGCTGCCGAAATGGATCTTCTGGTAAAAACCGCGGATGGCGTGCGGGTGTTTGGCGAGGTTATCACAAACCCTGCCGGTGCACGCGGATTTCGCGGGGAAATTGCTGCAAAAAAGAAGCTGTTAACGGATCTGTACGGGGATCCCGTGGAGTTCCTGATGGTGCTGTCTGCCGTTCCTCCTACCGGAGGACTCAGGTGCCTTTCGGACGAGGATGCCTATGTCGTCGTTCCGGACGGGGACATGCGGTATACTGCGGTACATCCGGGTGAGGTCATGAAACGGAAACTCTCCCCTGCGGCAAGTACGAAGAGAGTGGATGGCAGAGTCTGGTAAAAATTCTGAGGAATAGGGGAAATGGCCGTATGTTGCGCCGATTCTGATTCATTCCCTGAAAATTGTTTCCTGCTCCCGCTGTATCGGGAAATTATCCCTAGCGCCGGGGTTTTGCTTCGTGTGTACGTCGATATTTTTGTGTGTGTCTTTGGACACACCCTGAATTTGACAGATACCTCAACAACAACCTGTCACTCCGGGAAACACAGAAAAAATTCTTTCAAAAAAGAAAATCCGAAAAAATAAAAAATTATTTTTCCGACTTGCTTTTTACTCTCTTCATACGGAACAACTCTTCGCGTTCCATCTCATCGAGACGCATCTTAATAAAGTTCCGTGCCTCGATCAGCTCCGGAATCACCTTGAACTCCAGTGCATTCACCCGGCGTTTCGTTCCTTCAATCTCGTCAAGGAGACGCTTCATCGTCGTCTCAAGTTCAGCGGAGAGGATAATCGTCTCCACCAAATCCTCAAATGCCTCAGCCGCCTCATCGATTGCGGATGATGTTCCGAGAACACCATATCCGCGATCAGTGAGCGTCTTTTTGACACTCCTTGCCTCGATCTTCGGCACAACAACACCCATGATGTTCTTGCTTTTGAGATCGATCTGCGGACTCTCGGATGCCGAGAATGCCGCCGCCTTCACTCCGATACTCCCTTCCACAGTTTCTGCAATTGCAATCATTTCCTGTGCACGGGCGTACTTTACAGCAAGATCATTGCGGAGATCCTTTGCCTCCGCAAGCACCTTGAAGAACTCAAGGATAAGTCCATCGCGCTTCATTTTCAGAAGCTTATATCCCCGCTCCGATAACTTGATCCTCTTCTTCAGATTGATCAGTTCAGACCGGGTCGGCTTCACATTCAGCGCCATGGCAGATCACTTCCGGTAGTTCGGGTGGTATTTCTTAATCAGATCACGGTCGATACGCTTCTCAAGCTCGCTCTCCGGCAGCTGGGTAAACATATTCCAGCCGATATCAAGCGTCTGCGCAATCGTACGGTCCTCATCGGAACCCTGACGAACGAATCTGTTCTCGAAGTCATCAGCGAACTCAAGGAACTTCTGATCACGCTCGGAGAGTGCATCCTTTCCGACGATGGCGACAAGACCGCGGAGGTCCACACCTTCGGCGTACCCGGAGTACATCATATCGGAAACCTTCTTGTGATCCTCACGGGTCAGACCTTTTCCGATACCGAGGTTCATCAGACGGGACAGAGACGGCAGCACATTGATTGGCGGGTAGATACCCTTACGGTGCAGCTCCGGCGAAATAACGATCTGACCTTCCGTAATGTATCCGGTAAGATCCGGAATCGGGTGGGTGATATCGTCACCGGGCATCGTCAGGATCGGAATCTGGGTAACGGAACCCTTCAGACCCTTGATGATACCTGCACGCTCGTAGATCGAGGCAAGATCGGTGTACATGTAACCGGGATACCCACGACGTCCGGGCACTTCCTCACGGGCAGCGCCGATCTGACGGAGTGCTTCACAGTAGTTGGTCATATCGGTTAAGATAACCAGCACGTGGTACCCGAGTTCATATGCCAGATACTCTGCAGTGGTCAGTGCGAGACGCGGAGTAACCGTACGTTCCACAGCCGGGTCGTCTGCGAGGTTGAGGAACACAACCGCACGTTCCAGTGCGCCGGTTCTCTCGAAGTCCGCCATGAAGTAGTTTGCTTCTTCACGGGTGATACCCATTGCAGCGAATACTACCGCGAACTCTTCGGTCGATCCCGGCACCTTTGCCTGACGGGCGATCTGCAGTGCAATCTCGTTGTGAGGAAGACCTGCGGAGGAGAAGATAGGCAGCTTCTGACCACGAACCAAGGTGTTGGTTCCATCGATGGTAGAGATACCGGTCTGGATGAAATCACGGGGTGACCCGCGGGCATACGGATTGATTGCAGCACCGTTGATGTCAAGACGTTTGTCCGGAATAATATCGGGTCCGCCATCAATCGGTTTTCCTCCTCCGGAGAGGATACGACCGAGCATAGTCTTCGAAACCGGCATCTTGAATGTCTCGCCGAGGAAGCGGACACCCGTATCACGGCCGAGACCGGTGGTGGTCTCGAAACACTGGACAACAACGAGATCCTCGGACGTATCGAGAACCTGTCCGCGCTTCATTGTTCCGTCGGGCAGAACAAGACTGACCTGTTCCTCATAACTTACCGGCTCGGTCTTCTCAACGAAGAGTAACGGTCCGGCAACTTTGGAGACTGTCTTATATTCCTTCATGTTTATGCCCTCAGTGCTTTGAATTCAGCGTCCATGTCTGCATAGATCTTGTCAAGTACCGGCTTGTACTCTTTCGTGAACTTGATCTGCGGCATCTCGTTCTTTGCTTTGACTGCAAGAATCTGTGTCGGCGGGATACCTGCTGCCTGTGCGGCGTAAGCAAGGTCTGCGTAGGCTTTGATCATCTTGAACATGTCAAGCTGCTTCTCAAGACTGCAGTAGGTATCGACCGGGTCGAAACCGTTCTGCTGCAGGAACAGCTCACGAATCATTCTTGCGACTTCAATGGTGATCTGCTCAGCTTCCGGCAGTGCATCGGAACCGACGAGCTGCACGATTTCCTGAAGTTCGGCTTCCTTCTGCAGAATTTCCATGAACCAGCTGCGCAGAACGTTCCACTCGGGAGAGACCTTCTCATCGTAGTAGTCGTTGAGCTGACCCATGTACAGAGAGTAGGACTGCAGCCAGTTGATTGCCGGGAAGTGGCGTCTGCGGGAAAGGTTTGCATCCAGTGCCCAGAAGACTTTCACGATACGAAGCGTGTTCTGGGTAACCGGCTCGGAGAAGTCACCACCTGCGGGGGAAACTGCACCGATAACGGAAACAGATCCACTGCCGCCTGCGAGAGGCTCAACAAGACCTGCACGCTCATAGAACTCGGAGAGTCTGGAGGACAGATATGCCGGATATCCTTCTTCACCGGGCATCTCTTCAAGACGGGAACAGATTTCACGCATTGCTTCTGCCCACCGGGAGGTGGAGTCTGCCATGAGTGCGACATCGTAGCCCATGTCACGGAAGTACTCTGCAAGAGTAATACCGGTGTACACGGATGCCTCACGGGCTGCCACAGGCATGTTGGAAGTGTTTGCGATCAGAATGGTTCTCTCCATCAGAGAGTTTCCGGTTTTCGGATCGGTGAGTTCGGGGAACTCGGTCAGAACTTCGGTCATCTCGTTGCCGCGTTCACCGCAGCCGATGTAGACCACAATCTCTGCATCAGACCACTTTGCCAGCTGCTGCTGGGTAACGGTCTTTCCGGATCCGAACGGTCCCGGAATTGCTGCAGTTCCGCCTTTTGCGATCGGGAAGAGACCGTCAAGGATTCTCTGACCGGTCAGAAGCGGAATGCTTGGCGTGTGTTTTTCCACGTACGGACGCGGAACACGAACCGGCCAGCGCTGCATCATCGGGAATGCTTCGCCGGAGTCAAGTTCGATGATGATCTCATCGACCGTGAAGCTGCCGGATTTGATGTTTTTCACGACGCCGCCTTTTGCGTTCGGCGGGATCATGATTTTGTGCAGAATACTGCGGGTCTCCTGCACCTCACCGATGACCTGACCGGGTTTGACGGTTGAACCTGCAGTGACGACCGGCTTGAACTCCCACTTCTTTTCGTGGTCAAGTCCCGGTGCGGTAACACCGCGGGCAATGAAGTTGCCCATCTTTTCGATGAGGACTTCCAGCGGACGCTGAATACCATCGTAGATACTGGTCAGCAGTCCCGGACCAAGCTCGACAGCGAGCGAAAGTCCGGTGTTTATGACGGGTTCTCCCGGGCGGATGCCCGTAGTGGATTCATAGACCTGAATGACGATGTCTTCACCATCGATCTTAATGACCTCACCCATCAGCTCCTCATTGCCGACCTTGACCACATCGTACATGTGGGCGTCAAGGTCGACTGCAGTGACCACAGGTCCTGCAATACGCTTGAGAATTCCTGGCTTATTACTTACTTCCACAAATCAACACCCACCGAACGCTTAATACGCTCTCTCAGGGAGAGACCTGCCTCCTGGCCGCCAATAGTTACAATGGTCGGCTTGACGGAGTTTTCAATGACTACCTGCAGACGACGCGGGATCTGCTCAAGATCTGCACTCTGAAGAACGAGAATACCAACTTCGGGATCGTTTAAGACATGAGTGATGGTTTCAGTCAGTTTTTCCGGAGTCTCTGCCGAGTACGTTTTGTGCACGCCGGCAAGCTGGAATCCGATAACGAACTCCTTGTTTCCAATAACTGCTATCTCCATTACATCACCAGATACTTTTCGAGGACCTCGGGTGCGAGACCTGCCTCTTTTCCGCGGGCAAGGGCACGAAGGTTGGTTACCTCATACTTCTTTCGTTCAAGATACACCAGAAGCGGTGAGATAGAGAACGGATTGCGTTTGGAGACATTGTCCATCTGATTGAGCTGTGCTGCAATCAGCATGCCTTCAATTGCATAGATCGGTTTCTTTTCCCGCAGGGATTCCAGTGCATCGTTCAGCACAGATGACTTGATCTTCTTTTTCAGCGAATCGACAACCTCATCCAGGCTTTCAACCGAGCAGAGACGCTCAAGTTCGTCAGCATGGTAGGAACCTCCCTCAACCCAGATATCCGCCGTGTTTGCGTCTTTGCCGCCCTGTGCACGGATACGGAAGAGATTGGTAATATTTTTGATGTCGATTTCAAACATGACGTATTTTAAGAACGGTAATCCGCCTTTCATACCGCCACGTGCTGCTTTGATCAGCGTCGCATAGTAGTACTTGTAGAGCTCATTCTCGAGTTTTCCAAACGAGTGGGTCTCGAGTGCTTCCGCGAGACCGGCAGAGAGAATTTCGGCCATCTGCTTTTGGGGCAGGGTTTCAACGATTCTTTCTACCGTAGTTTCGGTCAGCAGGCGGTCCAGCGTGGGAGCGTCAAGCTCACCGGCCGGTACAAGTACTGCACGGATCTTTCCGTCGGAAAGACCCTGATATTTTCCACGAAGGACAGTCAGAATATTCTGAATATCCCACTTGTGCAGGTAATCACGGGTAAACCCTTTCATCTCTCCGGGAGCAAGGGCAATTACCCGCTGATACTCCTTTGCAAGGTTCCAGGACATGGCGTTTTCAATGAGATCCACACCACTGAATGATGCAGACAGTTCATCGATTTCGCGTTTGTACTCCATCTCCTCAATGAGTCTGGTAAACTCAGGGAGACCCATGTTCAGCATACGGAGATACTCTTCCCTTGGGATGAGCTTCGCTTTGCGAACCCGCATACGGGTTGAAACATAGATGTATGGAGCAGGACCGCTCATTACCTCAGTCATTGTTTCGCTCACCCAAATAATATCTCCGAGGCGTCCTTCAGACTGGATTCCCATACTTCGCCCATATAGGTCTGATACGAGAAGTCCAGCGTGAGCTGGCCGTCGGTACTCTGCACAACGACACCGCCGTCGATGTCGGTGATTCCTCCGAACGTAAATCCGGAAAGGGTTTTCAGTTCAGACAGAGCTGTTTTGACAGCTTCTGCGTCACGCGAGTTCGCAAATACGTTACCTTCTTTGATCTGTTTTGCAGCATCCTTCAGAAGGGAACGAACAGCTTTTGCGTGAACATCAGCGGGAAGATTTGCAATCTCCGCCGCGGCTTCACTGTAAACCTTGTCGAGAAGTTCCTTTTGTGCATTGAGCAGATCACGTTTGACCTCAAGGTTTGCTGCTGCAACCTCGCGGACCATGATGCGTTCCGCCTGGAGGTCGGCATCAGCCTCAGCGGCAAGCCGGATATTTTCTGCACGTTTGGTTGCTTCGTCGACAATGGTTTTCGCGTTGGCAGCTGCTTCGGATTTTATCCGGGCTGCCTCACGGTCACCCTTTGCCTTGATTTCGTCAACTACAACCTCAAGTCCCATGATAGCGTAAGCCTCCGCTTAGAAGAGGAGCAGCAGTGCAATCACAAGACCGAAGATGACGATGGTTTCCGGAAGCACAGTAAAGAGAAGTGCGAGACCGAACATTTCACGGTCTTCTGCGGTTGCTCCTACTGCGGCAGCTCCGATACCCATCTCACCAAGACCGGTACCGACACCGGCGAGACCTACTGCGAGACCTGCACCGATTGCTTTGTATCCGACTGCCATTGCTGCTGCTGCTTCAACTGTCATAGTTTCAATTGCCATAGTATTTATTCCTCCGAGAATTTGCGTTTAAGTCCAAACGGATTGTACTTGATTCCTCCACCAACATAGAACTTGGTGAAGAATTCAACGTAGTGCAGACGAATCGAGTGAAGACCTCCACCTAAGAGACCCAGACCTACGTTGAGGGCGTGACCGCATATGAATATGAGGACACCGACGATGATCATTATTACACCGACTGCATCGAGGTTTTCAAGCGCAGGGGTAATGAACATACCAAAGGACAGGTAGTTGACGACCATTGCGATTGCAACCGAGGACAGACCTACTGCGGTAAGACGGCAGAACGAAAGTCCATGGGAAATAATTGTCGGGATTTCCATCAGATCGAGAATATTCTCGCGTGCAAGGAACACACATCCGATGATTAAGAGAACAAGGCCTGCGAGTGCACCGACATTCAGACCGGATACGATCATCGGGGTCTGGGTTAAGTCGAGCATCATCGGGATCGGGAAGAACGACCAGATCATTGCAAGGAGTCCCCAAAGAATGAGAATCCATCCAAACTGTGCCATAACGGCCTTTGATCTGTGGGGTCCCGGATGATCCATCCTGTGATGATTGATCATTCCGAAGATACGGCCAACGGTAATGTATGCAATACCAATCCATACGGAGATGATCAGCATGGGAATTGCATCTGGTCCGCTTGCATGGGCAGCGGCGTCCGCCCCGATGGCTAAGTGGCGCTGGAATACCAGTGCATGCCAGGGCAGAGCATATCCTAAGCACTCACTATAAATAAGTCCGAAGAATATGGTTGAGATACTTGAACCGATCAGAATTTTAATGAGGTTTCTGCCACCCTCTCCCTTGAACATCGCCATCTTGCGGACAAGAAGCGATAGAATCAGGAAGATGATACCATACCCCACATCTCCGACAATCACACCGAAAAATATCGGAAACATGACTGCTAAGATGAGTGTCGGGTCAAGTTCATTATATCTTGGACGTGCATAGACGTCCATGAAAAGTTCAGTCGGTTTTGCGAACGATGGATTGTTGTACTCCACCGGGATTTCAGTTGCGTCAACGACGTCTTCGTCATCGACGGTAACGTACGCGCGTCCACCGGTAGCTTGTGTCAGACCTGCGGTGATCGGTTCGATATGATCTGCAGGAACCCATCCGTCAATGACGAATGCTTCCTCAGTCGTTGCGAACCGCAGCGGGGCTTCGGCACGTTCCACATCGCCGGACAGTACTTCGTCGCATGCGGCGAGTAAGTCGGCATATTTTGTTTTGAGCTCGGATATTTTTGCATTTGCTGCATCCAGTGCTGCTTTCTGCTGACCCATCTCGGCGGTATATTTGTCAATAGCCGCTTTGACGGATCCGGTTTCATTCGGTATGGTTACCGACTGGAAATCTGCATCTGCAAGCACTTTTTCCGTCTCGGCAAGATCCTTTTTCTGGACAAACACTACAAGGAAGTTCCCCTCTTTCTGTGCCGCATAGTATTTTTCATGCGGAACTTCAAGGGCGACATCTTTTGCAATGTATCCGGCAAGGGCAGAGACTGCCTCGTAGCCGCGATAGAGATCCATCTCAAGGGGCACGAGTGCAAATGGTTTCAGCTCAGCGATACGTTGTTCACATTCCCTCAGACGGCTCTCTGCAGACGACCGCTGTACCGTGAGGTCGTTTACTTCTGCTTCGATTGCAGGAAGCTCACGCTCAATTGCTTCCCGGATCGTGGCCACAGGGCGTTTGGGGGCATCAAACAACGTTTCAGGGCTGGTCTGAAATACGTTCTCAATGGAACGGATTTTCAGCAGGCTGGTCGAAAGCTCGCCGGCCCCTTCAAGAGGGGTTCCTAAGCGGACACCTTCGTATCCATCCTTGCCCTGGTCAACAAAATCAGTTATGTGGAAGACTCGGTGACGGTATAATTCGGTCACTACTGACGCCATCTGCTCCTTTGGCGCTGCAATAAGCAGATGCGTCATCGGTTTAGGCTGAAACATGCAGTTTCTCCTTAAACCGCTCTACGAACAGTGAAGATGCCTGCGGAAGTTTTTTACTTCCCTGTGCAATCAGGGACTCGGCGTCTGCCTTTCCCTGAGCAACAATTGCGGCATGCTTTGCTGTTGCTACATTCCGTGCATCCGAAATACGCTGCTTTTTGTAATCCTCGGCAACAGATGTTGCCTTGGCAATCAGATTGTCAGCTTCTGCCCTCGCGTTTGCAAGAATCTGCTCGCGTTCGGCTTCTGCTGCAGTGATCGTGGATTTACTTTGGGCTTCGGTTTCTTTGATGCTTTTCAGAACCTCAGTTTTCATCCAACCCTCCTCTCACGGCAACATAATATTTGGTGAACATTACAGTTTATACTTGCTGTTTCCCTGTCAGCCGATGTACCTGCCAAAGGAGGGGAAGAGGGGCAGATATATTTCTCGCGCGGTAGAGTTTGCCGGAAAATCCCGGCAATTTTTTGTGTACTTCACGTGCAAAGATACGGGTACATCCGTATGGACAAAACACACACGAAAAAAGGAAAGCAAACGGGAGCGCTGCAAAAAAAGGAACACAGATCAGGGATCGGGCCGGACAAGAGAGAGATGCCCCAGTTCCCCGTACTCCACAAGTTTTCCGACACGAGAGTGAACACTATACTGTGACTTCAGTACCAGAAATATCGTGCGGTAGGCCTGGAGATAGTCATGATCCGGAAACTCGCGGAACATAAACATGGTTGTATCGGCAAACTTTTCCGTCAGACCCAGTCTGGTATGCAGAGGATTTGAAGGATCAGGGGATACGATAATGAGCGAGGTACACTCCTCGGACTTCAACGCCACATACAGACGATAGAGAAGCAGATCCGTGAATCCGGGACTGTTCAGCAACAGATTTTCATACATTGTAAGGGTATCAATCACCAGACGCGATACCCTGAGTGTACGAATCAGTTCCGGGATACGGTTCCCCAGATAATAGGAGAAGGAATCAAACTTGTTCGTATCAAGTTTGTAAAAATGAAGCCGGGAGTCCAGATACCCCTCAGTTTCCGGATACAACGTGACAAAACGTTGCTTCAGTCTGGCCGTCGTGTGAGTCATACTGACGTAGAGACAGGATTCACCGTTTTTCAAACCTTCGTACAGGTACTGCATCGCAAACGTTGTCCGACCGGTTCCGATTTCGGAGATCAGGGCGGCAACCGTATAGGGTACAAATCCTCCGCCGATCATCTCATCAAGGCCGGGAACACCGGTTGGGATCGGCGTATCACCATACAGACGAATCAGATCATGCGGCATCGTTACGACACCACCCGCAGATTCGTAATTTCAAATCCGGCATTTGAGATATTGATGTTAAACGTTACAACATCCCGGGGATCCAGCGTCGGAAGAAGACCGGAAAACTTCTCAATATACATCTGCCGCTGACGGGTCTGTGCGGTATTTTTCTGCCAGAAAAAGCGGAACGCCCCGTCAAAACACTCGAGAAGCTCGATCTCTTTATCCTGCTGAAGGACACCCGCTGCCAGGAGAATAACAATCGTAGATCCCCAGTGTTTGGCAACCCGGGTAAGACCCCGGAGAATGGCAATCAGCTCGGCCCACTCATTCTGACTCCGCATATAATAGGGGATAATGGGGGTAAAAGCATCAATCAGAACAAGGCTTTTCTTCGGAATCGCCTCCAGTATTTCCAGAAGAATCGTCATACCGCCGTAATTATCGGATCGGGAGGGCAGGTCCGGACTGATCGTTTCCGGGGAGTACCAGGCCTGTGGCACCATCGTCCGGGAAAAAAAATGTTCCCCGAGGTCCACATAGTGAACATACTGATCAAAATTATCCGCAACCTCAAACAGATTCTGATGAAACTGCTCTGACATTCGCCGGAGAAACATCTCCCGGCTCATAGTGGGGGAGATATAATAGAGCTTCTGCGGATCATCCGTACCGGGTTCCGGAGGATAATTCCTGTCTCTATGCTGATAATACGCAAGAGAAGATGCGTGAAGAAGTTCAGAACCTCCGGCACCGGGTTCTGAGAGAACAATTAGAGTAGACCCTACCTGAATGCCGCCGCCCAGAATTTTATCCAGCGATGGAACATATGACGGGAAATACACACCCCGGGTAGTCGCAGGACACATAGGTATGAGATACGTTGTATAAGGTAATAGTTTTTCTTGGAAATCCAAAAGAGGTATAGAACACAAAAAATTGTTAGTTACTATACGGACGGAACAAACCCATATATAGTGAAGACTTCCAACTACAATAAGAAAAATAGTGTACTGCTGCGAAATGTGATGTCTGAAGACTGCGGGTTTCTGCCGGCACTTCGAGAAATATGGGACACTGAATATACAATGAAAAGTCCATTGATGATGCCTGAGCGAAATACAGGGGTGAAGTGGGATAGTGGTATCTCTCCGGCTATAGGAATCATACTGGTTGCTGTTGTGGTAATTGTACTGGTAGCTGCAGGTTTTCTGGTTATGTCAAATGTTATGACCGATCTGCAGCAGGAAAAAGATGTACAGATGAATGTGCAGTTGTCCGGAAATGATATTGTGGTGATGGTGTTTGGCGGTGCGGACGCAGAAACCCTGAGAATAATTACCCTCTATATTGACGGAGGTAGCGGAGGAATGATCTCACAGGAGAAAAAAGCAGTCGTTGGATCGCCGATTACCTATACGAATCTGGCAATAGGGCTTACCGGCTCGAACTTTGTTATGGTAAAGGGAACATTCACCGATAATTCAGTGGTGTTACTGAAAAATACCAAACTGATGTTTTCATAAACAGAAATATTTCAACAGATATCTGCAGAGGAAAAAATGAAACTGTTCCGGAGGAGAAAAGAGGAAAAGGAGAGTCCGGATACACAAACCCCATTAGTGGCAGAGCCGGATACCGCTCCGGAATTCCAGGACAGGCTGCCGGATACACAAACCCCATTAGTGGCAGAACCGGATACCGCTCCGGAATTTCAGGACGGGCTGCCGGATACACTCCAGACTGAACCCCGGGACAAACCGCAGAAAAAAGAATCCCGCAGATTATCTTTTCAAAAAAAACATGTTACCACCACTCTGCCCGAGTATGATGTTGACCGCGACGGATCCCTGCTTGATTACGCCATCGAAGAAGGGTATACGGAGATCAAAACATACTGGATTTTGGAAGGCGTCGTACAGATTCAGATTGTAAATACTCTGGCAAATGAGTATTATTACATCGTCCGTGAACCGGCCTTAACGCCGTTTGAAAAGGATATCCTGGAACGGATTCATGAAGATGTCAGGGACATCGTGGTTGTAGAGGATATCCAGACAACAGAGGATCAGATCGATGCAATCAACAGGACGATTGACCGGTTATTTGAAAAGTATCAGATCGTTCCGGAGCCTGTCACCATCTACAAGCTCAGATATTATCTGAAAAGAAATATGCTTGGATGGGGACGTATCGATGCACTCAGGCGTGATCCGAACATTGAGGATATCTCCTGCGACGGATATAAGACCCCGGTGTTTCTGTTCCACAGAAAATACCGGAACATCAGAACATTGATCGTCTTTGAAAATGAGAAAGAACTCGACTCCCTTGTCGTACTGTTTGCCCAGCGGTCGGGAAAACATATCTCCTATGCCCAGCCGATCGTCGATACGTCACTCTCCGACGGGTCCCGGGCCCAGCTGACCTACGGCAGTGAGGTCAGCAGTCACGGCTCCTCCTTTACGATCCGGAAGTTCCGGGAGATTCCGTTCTCTCCGGTTGATCTGATCCTGAACAAAACCTACACCATTGAGGAGATGGCATACCTCTGGATGGCAGTGGAGTACAATCAGTCGATCCTGTTCATTGGAGGAACTGCTTCCGGAAAGACGACCGCTCTGAATGCAGTGGCCCAGTACATCCCGCATCTTGCAAAGATCGTGACCATTGAAGATACGCGGGAAATTACCCTGCGGCATGAAAACTGGCTTGCTACCGTCACGCCGGAGGTATCAAACGTGACTGAGGTGAAAAACGAGATCACGATGTTTGATCTCCTGAAAGCTGCAATGCGTCAGAGGCCTGAGTACATTCTGGTAGGTGAGGTCAGGGGTATTGAAGCCCAGACACTGTTCCAGGCCATGAACACCGGCCACACGACATTTTCAACCCTGCATGCAGGAAATGTGGACTCGGCAATCCACCGGCTGGGAAATGAACCGCTGAATGTACCAAGGGCTATGATGGAGTCATTGAACATTGTGGTCTCCCAGATCCGGATGTACCGCGAAGGAAACCAGATTCGCAGGTGTAACGAAATTGTGGAGATTGTGGGCCTGTCTGAGGATAAAAATGTGATTGTAAACTCGGTGTTCAAATACCGTCCGGGTCTTGATACCGGTACATACTCCGGCAGATCAGAGGTGTATGCCAGAATCGCCGAACAGACGGGACGAACGTTACCGGTCATTGAAGAGGAGAGACGAATCAGAGAAAAGATTCTCACTGGAATGGTTGAGAAACAGATTCGTGATTACCGTGATGTGGCCCATCTTCTCTGGATGTACAGCGCGTTACCGGCGAGGGTCATCACGTCACTGGATGATCTGACGGTGTTACTGCATGACGGCAGCGAGAAAGCAATCGATGCAATGGAAAACACAAAACTGATGAAGAGGTAGTGCCGCCCGCCGGAAACAATCTATGAAATACGGAGTGAAGCCCAATCTCAGCCTGAAAGAGCGAAGAAATGTACGTATGAATGAGCTGCGCAAAGAGATATTCTCTGCCCGGATGAAGATGGATCCGGAGATTCTGTATCTGTATGCCCTGCTTGCGGCAGTACTTTCCGGACTTGCAACGCTGATGCTGATGATCTATCTCAGTCAGCTTATCATCCCGCTCTCGTTCCTGTTTGTGTTTCCGGCGTTCGGTATTCTGATCGTGCTGATCTGGCTTGTTATCTCCGGAGTGGCGGTATATGGCGCGTACAGTGCCATTCTTCTTCTGCCGAAGATCGAGTCCGGCAGCAGGGCTGCAAAAATCGATCATTCACTGTTCAATGTGGTTACCTATTTGTACACGCTGCACCACAGCGGGGAAAATATCTACCCGATTATCAAAAGTCTGGCAGCTCACTCATCTCTTTACGGAGAGGCGGCCGTTGAGCTCAAGCAGATTGTTATTGACTGTGAACGCAGTTCTCTGGACTTTTATTCTGCGGTGCTGCGGCTTTCGGAGACGACACCGTCCAACAAGTTTCGTTTTTTCCTGACAGGGTTGTCGTCGGCAACGAAAACGATCGGGACTGCGGATGATTATCTGTACACCAAAATCATTGAGCTGCGGGAAGAGAAGCGCATTTCCCAGAAAATTTTTCTGAATACGCTCGGGGTTATCGCGGAGATGTACATTACCATCTTTGTGGCCGGTCCGCTGTTCATTATCATCGTGGTGATGGTGATGGGGATGCTCAGCAGTGCGGATCCGATGATTCTCGGAGTGATCATTTATCTGATGCTTCCGTTCGGAACGGCCGTGTTTCTGCTGCTGCTGGATATGATCTCGGACCAGTCTGAGGTGGTTCCTTTGGAGACCGCAAAGCAGAAACAGAGAGATGAGCGGTATCGGGATGTGGCAACGCGGGCTCCGGAGACGGATGAGTCTCCGCTGTATGCGAAGCTTGCGGCATATGATAAAGGGGTAAAGTTCCGTGAGTTCCGTGAGGATACGATCGGGTATCTGAAAAATCATCCGGAGTTTGTGTTTCTGTTCAGTGTCCCGGCAGCTCTCGCGGTATTTGCGGTGTTGTACCTGATCTTTGTGCAGGTCCCGCTTTCGCCGTATACATTCCTGAGTTGGGTTGCAGCCATTGAGGATATCCTCTTTGTAACCGTTCTGATTGCCCTGGTTCCCTATGCGGTCTTTTACTCCGGGTATGCGAAACGAAAGCGGATCGTGGAGGAGGCGGTTCCTGAGTTTGCGGAACAGATGGCATCCTCCATCCGCCACAACCTGACGATTCCCGAAGCCGTTGATCTGATGTCAAAGGATGGGAAGAGTAATATTCTGAATGAGATTCAGCTGATGCAGCAGATGTATCGCTGGAATGAACTTACATCGACGGTGATCCGGCGGTTTAGTGAGCGTGTGCTGCTGCCGGCGGTGGACAGAATGGTTATTCTGATCTCGGAGGCGGAGAAGTTCACAAATCATCTGTCGTCGGTGTTCGATATTATCGCTGAGGATGCGAAAAATACGGTTACGCTGAAAAATGAGCGCCGGGGAGATATGCTGCTGTACGTAACGATTACGTACATGGCATTTTTTGTGTTCTGTTTCGTACAGGTTATCCTTGTGGTTCAGTTCCTGCCGATTATGATGCAGGGAAATGAGGGGATGTCCATGATCGGGTCATCGGTCGGAGGGGCGATGCCGATTGATCTGTATAACCGTATGATCTTTCACTCTATGATTATCCATGGTTTCTGCTCGGGACTGGTTGCCGGTATGATGAGAGAGGGATCAATCAAGGCAGGGGTGAAGCATGCCTGTATTATGATGGCAGTTGCGCTTGTGGTGATCGTGGTCGTGAAATACTTTGTGATGTAACTCCATTTTGGGGTTGGATTCTGAATTCGGGCTGTATTTTTGGGAGGAGAGAGGATTTTTGGAGGTGGTGGGGTATGTCCGGGGCGGTTTTATCGCCTCAGATCCCGTTTATGGAGGTCCGGAGAGGGCGAACCGGGAATGGTTTTTCAGGGAGAGTGTTTTGACATTTTTTCTGTTTTTCGTGATTGATATCATGATATTTTCTGGCTGAGAGGGTTTTAGGGAAGGGGGTGGGAGAATCTTCGTTCGTATGTGGGTAACCACGGAACAGCACGGACCACACGGAATTCCACCGAAAAAACACGGAAAACCGCTTCGCTTCCGGAAAAAACGGACAAACTCAGGGCATTGGAATCTTCGTTCGTATATCGGTAACCACCTGACATCCAGGGAATCTCGGAAAATGTATCGGCACGAGGTCCGAAGCATCCCACTTCCTTAGTCTTTCCGTTTTTTCCGTAAGCGAAGCGGTATTCCGTGCTTTTTTCCGTGGAATTCGGTGTGTTCCGTGCTGTTCCGTGGTTACCCACATACATCCAAAGAATCTCATCTCCGGA
>JAEWXF010000013.1 GCA_023396065.1 Methanobacteriota archaeon | reverse complement strand
GTATGAATCCTCGGTTCTCCAATCTTACTTAGTGGGTGGATACCCCGGCAGCTTTTGCTGCAACAGGTCCATCCTGCGGTCCTACCAGTCTGATAACTCCGTATGGGCATGCTTCGACGCACACACCGCAACCAGCACACAGTTCGTGATTAATGTCAAGGCTTATCGCCTTTCCATTCTGAACGAGGTAGATCTTGTCTGTAGAGGCAGGATCTACGGTGTTGAGTTCCAGTGCGTTTACCGGGCAGGCGACCACACAATTGTTACAACCGGTACATCGCTCCATGTTGATATGCATTGCAAATGCCATTGCTTGCACCAGCCTATATCGATCGAAATCGATTACTGAAATGGTTGTGGGAGAATATAGATAAAGTTTCTTAATAAAATGGAAGGCAAATCTGACCGAATTTAGAGGTATGTTGATAATAATATATTAACAAATCCAAATAATAAACAACATGTACACAATATCCCCGGAAAAGTTTCCGAGAAAACCAAATCTCGGGGATGACTGAGGATAACATCTGGATTTCCGTATAAACCCACTATTTCAGGAATAATCCAAGAATATCTTGTTTGCGCGCGTATTTTGGGAGAGAATATTTGGACAAGAGTTGTTGAATAGAGGAGAAGATTAATAATCTTTGATTGTCGGAGCGAAATGTGATTATCGATGGGTCATATCTCCCATGAAGGAGGGACTGAGATTAGTATAGGGGAAACACGAACCACAACCGAAACTGTCAGGATAATCGATTACCTCTTATACTCTCACCACCGATAATCTTGTTACCGAAAATTCCGGTGACAAAAATACTATGATCACCTTAACCCCAGAACAGGTAAAAAAGCGGTTTGGCCCGCTGTTCTGCCATCGCCTGCTGGTGATGACCGATGAAAAAGACGGTATTGCCGAACTTCACGAACAGTGTCATGCCCGCGGCCCCATCGAATGGGATCACATGAACCGCAGACGGGCCGGAGGTGCCCTTATCGCCGCAAAAACCGAAGGTACCACAATGACCATGCTTGCAAAACTCGGATCCTACCCGATCCGGTTCGGCCCCTCGGACACCGAGCTCGGCGGCCAGGCTCTGGAAGCGGTCGTAGTCAACGGAAACGAAGTTGCCACCAGCTGGGCCGGGGCTGCCGGAGCGGGTGTCGGCATCGCCGCCTGCCTGGCACAGGCTCCCGGAGTCATCAGAACAGAATACAGCTCTGAAGATGACCTCCATGTCGGCGGTGCTCACATCTGCCGGAGTACCATAGTTCTCCCCAAATACGAAAAAATTACCTTCGGCATCGACGACACCGACACAAAAGAAAGTGGAGCTACCTGGGTACTTGCAATGAAATGCGGAGAAGCCTGTACCATTGACGGTGCAATATTCCTCGGTATGAGAATCATTCAGCTCAATCCGAAAGCTCCGGAAAAAACCACAAACTGTACGGGTTCTGTCATCACGTTTGCAGTAAAACCGGAGAAAAAAGAGGAACTGATCAGTTTTGTAAAAGCGTTCATCGAGGAACGGTCCACAAGCCCGGACACCGGCATCTGCTACTGGGCGGGAATCAGACTACCGGACTCACCCTACACAAAACGGATCAAAACCGAACTGCTGACAAAAGCCGATGCCGACGCCGAAGCACAGCGGCTGGGGATACCCTTCATTGACACGGCAAACGGAAAAGGACGAATCGGTGCC
This sequence comes from Methanobacteriota archaeon, assembly GCA_023396065.1. Classification (GTDB taxonomy): domain Archaea; phylum Halobacteriota; class Methanomicrobia; order Methanomicrobiales; family Methanocorpusculaceae; genus Methanocorpusculum. Next base: position 19,152 of record JAEWXF010000013.1, on the reverse strand, counting down.
CTTGGAGCACTATTATGGGCAAACGGAGGTGTGGAAGTTGCAGGGTTATATGGCGAATCTCCGTGATCCCTATCAGGCTCCGTATCAGGAGATCATAGCGGTTGCATCCACAGACGGAAAACAGATTGAACTGATTGAGTGCTTCGACTGCATCGGAGGCGGCATGTGGGTTGCCAAACACTACGCCCAAAGCCCGCTTGTCACAAATGTCCGCAAAGTCGGAACCTCCATCCGCTATCACCTCACTCCCGGAACGGCCGAACTGCATCTGGCAGGATCCCGGTTTCCCGCAGGAATCGCTGCAGCGGAAGTCTCCGATACCGAAATTGCCATCTCATATCTCGGCATGGGCGGCGGCGGAGTCGGCGCCTCCATCTGCCGGGCAGGTGCCAAAGGCGTACTCCGGGCCGAGACCACACCCTGCGGCGGCGGAAAACTTGCCGGGTCAACTCTGCATCTCCGCAGAATGGAACGGGTCATCATCGGTATCGACGACACTGACACCCCTGAAGTCGGAGCAACGTGGGCTCTGACCCATAACATCGCCCGCGAAGTAGAGGATGACAACTCCCGCTACCTCTCTCACACTATCACCCAGCTGTTTCCAGTCGCCCAGCGGACGAAAAACTGTGTCGCAGTCGCAATCGAGTTTGCCACAACCGAACCCGACGTGCTGATCCAAAACGTACAGAAACTGGTGGAAAAGTACACCCTTTCCGACAAAACCGGAATGGTTGCCTTCCGCGGCTTCGACCCGTCACCCCTGGAAGAGTACGCATGGATGGTCAAACGCGGCGAAATTACCTTGGACAAGATGGAGTCTATCAAAAAATATCTCGACATCCGCATCCCGGGCAGCGGCATTATCGGTGCTGCGGCCGCAATACCGCTGTACACCAGATTTGACGAGGCACTCGAACTATGTGGGAATCCTTAAAAGCACAGCTTCTGGAAGTCGGCACCGTTCAGCTTACGGGAGCCGACGCATCCGAATACGAATCAAAATCCACCGCAGGGCCGGGAGCAGGCGGTCGCGGCTCGGTATTTTTCAGTTACGAAGGGCACCGCGTCCGCCTCTCCGTTGCCGAAACCTCGCCGGTTATCATCCGGCACATCGGCGGCGGAACCGTGATGCTGACCTACGGCTGTATCGAAGTCCTCGGCAAACTCGAAAAACCGGGCAGTCACTGTCCAGGTCAGGCCTACATCACCATCAGCGGCTCCTGTATCTACCACTGCAGATACTGTCCGGTCCCGGCCAACGCGGCCCCGACAAAACCGGTGGATGAAATTATCTCTCTCGTCCGGAATGCCGGAGACATCCAGGCAATATCCCTCACGAGCGGAGTCGTCGGCAGCCCCGAAGAGGAGGAGGCACGAACACTTGAAGTACTCAAAGCCCTCCGGCAGTTCAATATCCCCATCGGTGTCTCTATCTACCCGGTAGCAGGTACTGCCCGGCGGCTCCGGGAAGCCGGAGCTGCCGAGATCAAGTTCAATCTTGAAACCGCAACACCGGAGCTGTTTGCTGAAATGTGTCCCGGAATGGACCGAACGTGCATCAACAGCGAACTTGATGCAGCCGTCAGCCTGTTCGGAAAGAATCATGTTTTCACCAACCTTATCTTCGGCCTCGGCGAAACCGACGACGAGATGAAAACCGCAATCAGTGATCTCTGCAAACGTGGCATCATCCCGTCCGTCCGGCCATTTACTCCCGGAGGAGAACTGAAAAATCTGCCGCGGCCGAACTTCAAACGGTTCATGACGCTCTACAAACATCACCGGGCAGCTCTCGCAGCAAACGGTCTGGACCCGCGCCTCGCGGAAACGATGTGTATCGCCTGTACCGGATGCGACATGGTGCCCGGGAGAGACTGACCCGCAATAGTCGGATTTAACACATCTGAATACTATAGAGTAGAGTATCTACATGATCTTTCCCACGGAGTGCAAGTATATCGGCAGTGCGGCAACAAAACCACACGGTGACATGGTGTACTTCCTGACAAAATATCTCATTCATCCGGTATCCGGAGGTTTTGAAATTCTGGAGGTGGAGCACGAGGGAGAAAGCGGATATCTGCGACCGGTGAAATCCGTCCGACGGCTTGTCGGCCCGGAGGACATCGCAGTCTGGGACGGGGCAATCACACCGCACGACCGGACTGGTCTGATCAAAAAAGCACTCTCCACCGGCAAACGGTGTACCATCTTCGGGGCAAAGGACGAACATATCACCTTCGTACTGGACCCGGACCTTTCCGGTATGGAAACCGTACATGTCTACGACATCAGGCCTCCCCGGCCGAACCTCTCGGCAACGATCACCATTCTTGAGGAACTGGGATTTTTCGGTCTGCAGAACGTCATGTTTGAGCACCATGTCAAAGACATCTCCACAATTCCTGCGGATGTGTACCCCTGCCGGGCCGGCGGCTTTGACAAGACGCTGGACCGGGACGGTCTCGCCGGCGGTGAGCATGTTGCCTGCTGCCTGACGGGAAAGCAGATCTGTAAGGAATGCTACGGCGACGGATTTGCATTTGAGGATACCTGCCCCTTGTCAATGGTTGCGGAGGAGCCGTTCATCGCCCGGTGCTGCCGGGCGGAACGAAGCGGAAACGGCGTCTGGAACGGAAAGTTCGGTGCAGTGGTACACTGGGGTTCGTCACCACGGGTGATGCTTGCAGCCGTTGATGCAATGCTTGACGAGTGGCGGAAACGAAAAGAGGAACATCATGGTTAAACTAGGTTTTCACGTCTCCATTGCCGGAGCGTTTGCAAATGCGGTCGAACGGGCACAGACACTCGGCTGCGATACGTTTCAGATATTTACCCGAAGTCCCCGGGTATGGGCAGCAAAACCGATCGACGCCGCCGCGGCGGATGCATTCACTGCCGCCCTTGCAGCTTCCGGTATCGGACCGGTAGTGGACCACATGCCCTACCTGCCGAACCCTGCAGCGGAAAAACCGGACATCTACGAAAAATCCGTTGCAACACTCACCGACGAACTTACCCGCTGCGGTCAGCTGAAGATACCCTATCTGGTAACCCATCTCGGTCACCACGGACCGGAAGGCCACAAAAAAGGACAGGAAAAAGTCATCGCCGCAATCGGTACGGCTCTGGACAACGCTGAAAGCGACACGATGATTCTTCTCGAAAACACGGCAAACGAGAAGAACACCGTTGGAGGAACTTTCACGGATGTGGGAGCCATTGCCGACGGCCTCGGCCGTGAACCGCGAATCGGCTTCTGCTTTGACACCTGCCACGCCGCAGCCGCCGGATATGACCTCAAAGGTCACGGGGCGGCAACGGTTTTTGGCTGGTTTGAGGATGAAGCAGGCGATCTTTCCCGCCTGAAGGTAATTCATCTCAATGACATGAAAGGCGGTATCGGCTCGCATCTTGACCGCCATGAACATCTGGGCCTTGGGACACTCGGAGAAGAAACCATCCGGGATGTCCTGACGTTCCCGAAAATATCCCACTGTGCATTTATTATGGAAACACCGTCGAACGATGTCCGGGACGACGCAGGCAACATGGCAGTCGCACGCCGCCTCGCGGAATGACAGAAATGGATGGCGGCAACGGAGAGGAACTCCTCGCCAATCTGCAGATGCTCCATACAACCGGGTTGGGCGCAGAAAGAATCCGGAAAAATCTCTCTCTGGAGAATGTGAATGATGTGGTAAGCTGGTGCCGGGAAGAGATCAAAAAGCCGGAGAGAGAAATCAGAAAAAACGGGAAAAACTGGTATGTCAGGATAGATGACTGTGAAATAACGATTCACTCCCGCAGCTACACAATCATCACCGCACACAAGATCTGAATCCGGCTGTCTGAATCAACAGTGACAGCAGTTCATCACTGCTGCCCGCAACGTCCGCTTCCGTTTCCAGCATCAGATTCACCAGTTCCCGCTCGCTGTACTTCCGGAAATCAGTCCGGACGGCGATCACCCGTTTGCCGAGGGCCGTCGCATATCCCATCTCCCATGCGGTCCCGGAGTCCGCGTCAGATCCGTCAATCACCGCAACCACAATATCACTGTTTTTGAGAGCCGCGAGGTTCCACTGGTAGATCAGCTCCTCGCGGTTTTTACTCCGTGATTCCGCGGTGTCCTCAAACTTCTGCGGAAGATGCACATCATAGTACTGGGATTCCAAAAGGGCAGCAAGTCCGGCATTGTAGACCTTCTGTGCCTCTGAAAATAGCGGGGCGGCTAGATAAATATGATATTTCGCAAACTCGCGGACGTCGATCATAGGAATATCGGAAAAGCGTTTGAGAAACACGCCGGGACCCGCCGACTTTTCATCGCCGTAGTAGGTACTCGTCACTCCGCAGGTAGGGGATGAGTTTACACCGAGAATGGCGACCGGCAGCTCTCCGCGATCGGCGATGAGCTGGCGGACGTCCGCCTCAAGACGGTCCAGCAGCGAGGCAAACTCCGGGGTGTCCAGCCGGTCAAGGAACGAACCCGGGGACCGGGGAACACCGAGATAGAGCGTTTCCGGACACGGGAGGGGAACGATATCCAGATGAAACTGTGTACACCGGGCAACGCAGGCAGCCCACACCGCACGGTCAGCGTCGGTGGTGATACCGTCTGCACGAAGTTTTTCGTTCTGAATACATGGTGAGGCGAGGATATACATTGGTAGTCTGTAGGAACCGGAAGGGGATAAAATCCGCGACTGCAACACTACGTAGCCAACCGCTGACACATACAGTACGCCAAAACATGAGAGAGATACAGGACTGGATACGGACACTAAACGCAGTGATATTGATGTGATGGTTGTTCTCAACCGGCTGGAGATGTCCTTGGCAGAGATGAACCGGTACCCGAAATACGAATACGATTTGCCAACATACATACTAGATGCAAATCATGGCGGAAGACAAACGGGAAATGAGGATTTCTTTACTTGCGTACCGGGATAACTCCTGCGATCCGAAGAAATGCACGATGAAGAAGCTGGAACGGTTCGGGATGCTGCGAATCGTTACCCGCATTCCGCAGATTCCCAGGAACACGCTTCTTCTGGACCCGACAGCGGAGTTTGTTCTCTCGCCCGCCGACCGGAACTGGGTTCAGTCGGTTACGGCACTTGACTGTTCGTGGGAGGTTCTGGACACGGCAAATCTCGGACCATGGAAAGGCAGACGGGCTTTGCCGTTTCTGGTTGCGGCAAATCCGGTAAACTTCGGCAAGCCGTTTACCCTGACCTCTGTGGAAGCGATTGCCGCAACGCTGTATATTCTTGGGGAACAGGATCAGGCAGAAAAAATTCTGGCGAAGTTTCACTGGGGCCTGAATTTTCTGGCACTCAATGCAGAGCCGCTTGCGGAGTATGCGGCGGCGAAGGACAGCTCCGCGGTGCTGAAGATTCAGAGCGAGTATCTCTGAGAAGTGACACGGAACTAATGTTTATCCCTTTCGGAGACGAACTGATGTACTACGTATGACCTCCAAAGGAGATGTGCTTCTTTTGCTGGGCTGTCCGCAGATTCCGGTACAGTCGGCGGTCACGATCTATGTTGCGGATCTGGTCCGCGATCTGGGATATACCCCGGTGGTCGCGGCGAATCCTTCGGCAAAGCAGCTGATCAAAACAAGTGACCCGAAAGGATACTATGTGAAGGAGTACCGGGATGTGGACAGAACGATAGCAGATCTTGCCGACGGGAATGTGTCCTACCGCCTGATTATTTCTCTGGTTCACAATGATGCGGGCCTGACGTATACGGCGACGGTGGCATCCCTTGCACCAAAGACACTTCTGGTGACGATTCTCTATGGAGAACATGCATATGATATTGCAGGCGAAATTGAGTTCCCGACGGAGAAGGTTGTCGCTCCGGTAACGCATAATGCACGACCACTTCTGGCGAAGATTGATGAGGTTTTAGAATGGGCTGCCTCGAAAATATGAGTTATGAGATTCTGGCGAAAAACTGCAGTTTTAAGGAAGCCAGAGAGATTATCCGGGAGAACAGTACCGAGCGGTATGAGGTACCGCCGGGATTTAAACTGCTGGAAAAGCCGCTGCTCGGAATTCCGCCGGTGCTGGTGGGAATTAAGGATGAGAAGCTTGTGTACGGGTATACAAAACCCTGTCACGGAACGTTTGTGGTAGTGGTGGAGGATCCTGAGGGTCTGGATCACGTTCGGAAAAACGGAAAGCCTGCCTGGTAAAAGATGCTTTCCTCGTTTTTTATTGCGGTCGGTCTGGCAATGGATGCATTTTCGGTATCCCTTGCCGGTGGTTCGGTGCTGAAGAAGGATGTCCTGAAAACCGCCCTCACGGCGGGAGTGCTGTTTGGGTTTTTCCAGTTTTTTATGCCGCTGCTCGGGTATCTCGCCGGAGTTCCGGTTACGAATCTGATTACTCCGTACGGGTACTGGATTGTGTTCGGCCTGTTTGTGATTGTGGGCGGAAAGATGATCTATGATGCGGTGTTCGGGGATGAGGAGGACGGTATTGATCTGACGGGAGGAAAAGTACTGGTGCTGCTTGCGGTGGCAACAAGTATTGACGCCCTTGCAATCGGGGTGAGTTTTGCGCTGATCGGAGAGGAGATTTTCCTGCCTGCGGTGATCATCGGGGTGGTAACGTTTGTGTTTTCCGCTGCGGGTGTGCTTGCCGGAAGCCGTCTCGGAGGAATTCTCGGAAATAAGATGGAAATTCTCGGCGGAATGATTCTGATCGGAATCGGCGTAAAACTGCTGCTGGAAAATGTATTTTGAGATGAGATAAACACAAATTAGACACGTCACGCAGATTTTGAAAAAAAAGGTGAAAAATTACCGCCGGCAGAGGCATGCCGCACCCGCAGCCGCGAAAAGTCCAGCAAATGCCCAGGAGGGAGACTGCTGCGGGGCGGTCGGAACGGTCGTCGATGTGGTTGTCGGCACCTCGGTCACCACCTGAACCGTAGCAGTCGGTGTCGGCGTCCCGAAGACCTCTTCAGGCAGTTTGGTGACGTTCTCCGCAAACCCTACCGCATAGTAGGAAAAACCCGGAGACTTTGTCGCATACCAGTCCAGACCGGCACGCTGCCCCTCGCCCTCCCCGACATAGGAGGTCTCCAGTTTCTCCCAGTAATTGTCGGAAAAACGCAGCAGTTCGATATCATACCGGGGATCAAACCCTGCGTCCGTTACCACACCCCGGGGAACTCCGAAGACGATATCCACCTCTTCCAGAGAGGTAGCAGGGATATTTTGTACCTTCACATCATACAGTGACCAGTACGGCTGAGAAGGCACCGGGATCGGGTTTGCATACTGCTGGGGAACCAGAATAATTTTTGCATCCCGGGAAATCTCCATCCCCGTAGTTGTCACCGAAATTGTCCGGATGTAAGGGGTATTATAGGGATCACCAAAGGTAAACTGTCCCACCGTTCCGCCCTCCTTGATTCTCGGATACTCATCCGACGTGAGGAACCGGTACTGCTGAGGATTTTGTGCATACAAAGAAGCCTCATACGAATCCCCGCCAACGTCCCCGATATTCAGATGCAGTGTCATTACCTGCGGGGCACCCATCGTATAGTACGTTCCGGGCACCTTGTAGGTTACCGTATATATTCCCTGCAGCCCGGAAAGCCGCATCTGAATAATCTCCTTTCCGGTCGCCTTCGTGGGATACATATTCGGAATGTCCGTATCCCATGTCCCGCCCGGATACTGGGTCACCCCGATCCAGATAGTACTGCCGAGCGGAACCTGAACACAGGACCCGTTCGGATACACAGACACAGCAGCCGAGCTGTCATACCCCTCAAAAGAAACAGAGAACGTATTATCGATGGTAAATGCCCCCACCGGAGCTGCAAAACAGGCAGCAGCCAGAAGCATCATCAGAAAGATGCGATACATACATCCCTTTTTCACGGGATGGTATATCAACCTCTTGGATGGCAGAATCAGGCCCGCATGGTCCATGAAAAAGACACCCCCTCTCAAATATGCCACATAACCAACATATCATGATATCAAAGGGGAGTACAGAGAAAAACTACCAAAAAACCCACCCTCCATCATCCCGCAACAGAAGCTCAGTATTGACCCGCATAAACACGATTTGAGACGAAAAATCACAACAAACGATCAGCAGGACCTCCCAAAACCCCCTCACATCCGGGAATAATGGCTAGAATTTCAAATCTAAACCCAAATAGAGGCTATATTACAGAGATGAAAAAAACGGGGAAGAAATTCTCAACACTCAGTCATCATTCCGCTTTCCTTTCCGGGTCTGCATCCGGTAAAAGATGATAACAATAATGATAATCGCCACAACATAGGAGAGCAGCGGGAAGTACCCGGCTTCCATCGGCTGGCTCATCAGAACGAGAGAGAGGCCAACAACAATGGCCGACATCATCAGACCAATCACAAGTTTGTCAATCGCACTCTCAAACGAGATCCGAAGGTCCGTCACCTCCTGGACTCTGATATCAAGCCGCATCTTTCCTTCGGACGCCATCTCCAGCACCGAGGAAAGCTGCTGCGGAACACGGGAAAGATCATCCAGACGGACCTTCGCGTCAAGAATCCGTTTCTGGACATTCTCCGGATTTTTCATATCCTCAGCGATCAGTTTTTTCAGGTACGGCTCGGCTTCTTTTGCAAACTCAAGATGCGGGTCAAGGGTGAACGCAATGTTAGACACCAGCATGAGGGCCTTCAGGAGCTGCATGAGGTTTGGCGGAACACGGATGTTGTTTCTCTGGAACAGGTCCTGGATTGCAGAGACGAGACTGGAAAAGTTCATCTGGGCACCCATGTCTTTGCTGTCCTGAAGCGCAAGATACAGTTCACCCCGGAACTCATCAATGCCTGAAGAGGGTATTTTCACGCCGAGATTTTTCACGTACCGGATGGTGAGATCGGTATCCGCGGAAAAGAGAGCGAGCATGAGTTCGATGAACTTGTTCCGGGTATCCTTCATCAGAACACCGCAGACACCGAAGTCAAGGAAGACAAGGTCTCCGGTCGGAGAGACACGGATGTTTCCTGCATGGGGATCGCCGTGATAGAACCCGTTCTGGAAAATCTGGACCATGAACGCTTTCAGACCACGGCTGGCGAGATCTTTGGGATCCATTCCCATAGCAACGATAGCATCCACGTCATCACTGCGGACACCGGAGACAAACTCCATGGCAAGGAGTCTCTTTCCGGTGAACTCCCAGTAAATTTTTGGTATTTTGAGGCCGGGAATCCCGGAGACACGCATATTCCGGGCGAGCCGTTCGGCATTCATACCATCACGGGTGAAGTCAAGTTCCTTTCGGATCTGAACCGCAAAGTCATCAACCAGAGATACCGGATTGTACAGCCGGAGGTCGGGACGCTTTTCCTCGATACGTTCGGCGATAGACCGGAGAAGGATGATATCCTGCTCGATTCTGCTCTGAATATTGGGACGCTGGATTTTAAGAGCAAGTTCCGTCCCGTCCTGCATCACAGCACGGTACACCTGGGAGATGGATGCTGCGGCGAGCGGCTGGGGATCAACCGAGGTGAACACATCACGCCAGTCAGGGATGTACTCGTCAAGCGTGGGAATAACCTCATCGAACGGCACAACCCCGACACGATCCTGGAGTTTGGAAAGCTCCTCAATCATTTCCGGCGGGAATAGTTCGGTTCTGGTGCTCATCAGCTGTCCGAACTTGACAAAGGTGGGACCAAGCTCCTCAAGCGCCATGCGGACTCTGGCATAGATGGAGTAGGAACTGAAGTCGTCCTGAGCGGCTTTTTTGGTATTGATAAAGCCGGGGAATATTTCATTGAGATAATAGGAGAACCCGTACTTGACCAGTACATCAAAGATCTGCCCATACCTCCGGATGCTTACACTCGCCATGGTAATATATGTGTAATCTATGGTTTTTGCAGATGTTAATTGTGCGGGTGAGGACGGGGTGCGAGACTCTTTAAGGGGTAGCGGATAAGGAGGGCGAGCAGGGGACATATGACGGTCGGGATGATGAGGAGAAACATTGCATCGGCAAGGGAACCCATGAGGTCAGCGGCCCAGCCGATGAGTGCAGCGCCGATTCCGCCGACACCCATGGAGAATCCGAGGGTCAGACCCGAGGCGAATCCGACGTTGCCGGGGAGGAGGTCCTGTGTCATGGTTACGGACATGACGTAACAGGAGGAGGCAAAGAATGCGTAGAACATGAGTCCTGCGTACATGAGGGGACCGGTGGTGAGGAAGATGAGGAGGAAAAACGGAACTGCACCGGCGAGTCCGAGGACCAGCATTTCTTTTCTGCCGAACCGGTCGGAGAGGTATCCTCCTGCGATCTGGCCGGCTACGCCGAAGAAAAGCATGATGGTGACGATGACGGAGGTTTCCAGCGCACTCATTTCATGATGGCCGAGGATGAGGAGGGAGGGGAGGTAGGTGAGAATTCCTATGTAGGCCCAGGCCCGAAGGGAGCATATCGTGACGACAAGTCCCGCGGGTACCCACCAGTATTTTTTCCGGGGCTGGGTACTGGTGCCGACAGGAGATGCTGCGGGATGAAGTTCGTCGGTATGGGTGCTGCGGTATTTACGGTCGTTCCGATACATCCATGTTGCCCCGATGATTGCGGGTATGACAAGCCATGTTACGGCGGGGAGACCGCCGAAGTAAATGAGGATACCGGCGAGAACGGGGCCGAGGGCGTAGCCGATACTGCCGCTGGTGGTGAAGACTGAGTTGTAGAGTCCCCGTTTTGCCGGAGGGCTGAGTTTGTACATGATGTCCATGGCTGCCGGGTGGAAGAGGGCGTGACCGAGGGCGGCTCCTCCGGCGAGGAAGAGGAGGAGGAGATAGTTGCCGGTGACGGCGGTGAGAGATATGCCGACGCCGCCGAGGAGGAGACAGAGGGGGACACTGGCACGCCATCCGGTTCTGTCACCGTAGAGGCCTACGAACGGCTGGGAGACGGAGGAGGTTACGTTGAACACAGCGACGATGAGTCCGGCGAGGAAATAACTCAGCCCGAGCTGGGCGATGAGCAGCGGGAGGATGAGGGAGAGGACGGGGGTGTAAATATCGATGAGAAAGTGGCCGGTGATGATGCCGGTGATTTTCCGATAGGCTGTGGGTTCCATGGTTTCGTTACTGTGTCCGGGCAGCAATGCGGTCAAGGTCTTTTTGGATGAGACGGAGCTGGACGGGTTTGAGGTGGTCGATGAAGAGGATGCCGTTGTGGTGGTCTCGTTCGTGGAGGTAGGCCCGGGCGGCAACACCTTTGAGTTCGGTTTCGATGGTAGTCCCGGATTCGTCGAGGTACCGGACCCTGATTTTTCGGGGACGACGGACCGGGCGCTGGATGCCGGGGATACAGGGGCTGCCTTCCATGTCCTCTGTGGGAGAGCCTTCGGTGAGGACTTCGGGATTTGCGCCGCGGATAACGACCCCTCCGGCATTGAGAACGAAAAGCCGGAGGCTGATGCCGATCTGCGGGGCGGAGAGGCCGACACAGTGGTTGTGCTGCATGGTGTCCCACATGTCAGTGAGGATGTCGTGTGTTTCCCGGGTTATTTCCGGTACTGTTTCTGCCTGAGCACGCAGGACCGGGTCACTATAGAGCCGTATCTCCCGAATCATTATCAGTATCATTCTCTTCAGAATTGTTTTAGTGTTGCGGTACCCCAATGTGGTAGGTATGCAGATTGTGTATGAAAGCGCGGAGCATGCGAAGATTTTTGCAGGCACAGTCGCGTCGCTTTCGGTCTTGTGTCCCCTCGGTTTCCTGCCGGGTGGGCTTTCTTAATGCTAACCCCCGCATTATCAGGTTTTACGTCCAACAGGAAACAGGCTTGCACGCGACCCCACATTAGAAAGGTGCATCACCGGGTGCCATCTTCTTCAGAATTGTTTTAGTGTTGCGGTACCCAATGTGGTAGATATGCAGATTGTGTATGAAAGCGCGGAGCATGCGAAGATTTTTGCTGGCAAGGTCTGCTGTGACGGATACTGTATTCCGACCGGCCATGCTGGTTTGATTTTTGTGATTACGCCGCATGGTCTGGTCGGCTGCGGGTTTTTTGCGATGGATACGTTTGCGAAGATGGGGATGGCAGGGGCGAAGGTGACGGGAGTTTCTACGCTGGAGGAGCTGCTGGCGGGAAAGGTTTCTGCGGTGTCTCCTGCGGCTGAGGAGATGGGTGTTGCGGCAGGTATGACAGGGGAAGAGGCAGTTCTGAGAATGACGCAGGCAGACTGACGGGCTTCGTGTGGTGTTCGGAGAGATGGTGAGAACGAACCAAAGGTTATTTTGGGAAGACTGCTCATTTACATCATATGCGAACAAGTGTAGTTCTGATTGTGATGCTGCTTGCCGTGGGAATGTTGATCTTTCCTGCAGCGGCGGATGGAATCGGCGGCTCAACGGCGACGATCGCAGTGACGTCGTCGCCGTCGGGAGCGGTGGTGTATGATGCCGGCGAGTATAAGGGGACGACGCCCTGTACGATTACGGTGTATACGACAGGGACTCCGATTAATCATAATATCGTTGTTTCGAAGAACGGGTATTATGATTATCATCAGTATATCGGGGATGTAACGGCGAATCAGTACATTTCGGTGAATGCAGTTCTGACGCCGGTTGCCCAGACCGGGTATATTGATGTGTCTTCGTCCCCGTCGGGAGCGAATGTGTATGTGGACGGTATCTATTACGGGACGACCGAGACGGTTGTGACGGTGGATGCAGGGTCGCATTCAGTCCGTCTGGAGAAGCCGGGATATAATACGTGGTATGGTTCCACAAGTGTGTCCGCGGGCCAGACGTCGTATCTGTCGCCTGTTCTGACGTCGTCGGCAAGTTACGGATATCTGAATGTACAGTCGCACCCGTCGGGAGCGGCGATTTATGTGGACGGGAACTACCGTGATACGACTCCGGCAACGTTGAGTACGACGGCTGAGACTCATACGGTGAAGCTTGTTCTTGCAGGGTATCAGGTGTATACACAGACGCTTTCGGTCGGTTCGGGAGCTACTGCATATATTACGGCAGATCTGGTGTCGAGTGCCGATGCGTATCTGAAGGTGGCGTCGACTCCTGCAGGGGCTGCGGTGTATGTGGATGGAAACTACTGCGGAAATACCGGGTATTCGTCCTCGTCGTCACCGAATTATATGAGTGTCGGGCCGCTGTCGGCTTCTACGCATTCTGTGGTTCTGAAGAAGGACGGATATAATACGTATACGTCAACGGTGACACTTTCGGCAAATGAGATCCGGTCGATGAGTGTGACGCTGGTTCCAACGTCACCGACACCGGCAGGCCTTGCGGCACTGCATCTGGATTCGACACCGTCGGGAGCGGATGTGTATGTGGATAATGTGTTCCGGGGGTATACACCGATTTATCTGACTGATATTTCCGAGGGACAGCATACGCTGCTTCTGCAGCACACGGGATATAATGACTGGACGCAGTATGTGACGTTTACGGCAGGCCAGACGGTTGAGATGGATGTGCCGCTGACGACGGCAGGCGTTCCAACGGCTCCGACTCAGTCACCGTTCCCGGTTCTGGCACTGGCGGGTCTTGCGGCGGCGGTTGTTCTGCTGAGAAGATTCTAACGTTTGGGACACGATTTTTCAATCCGAGCAGACCGGGCCGTAACGACATACTGCCCGCAGCAGTCCCCCGTCCTCTCCGCAGGAGAGGACAGGGGCCGTTTTCTTTTGTATGTATTCTTGGCAGGTATTCCGGAATTTTTGGATGTCATGTGATGAATTTTGAGGGAGGGTAGATACACAGAGAGTAAAACAACGCCTTTCGGATGGAAAGGGAAATATGGAAATTCCCAATGTAAAAAAATCAGAGAAGGGGAGAGACCAGCCGGCAGAGTCCCTCTTTCATCTTGATCAGTTTTGGCCGGGAGTTATACGCATCCGGCGTGACCAGTGTGCAATCCGTCTCCAGTTCATGCAGGATAATGGCATTCATTTTTTCCCCGAACGCCGTATCATAGATGAACGCATTCGTTTCAAAGTTCAGCTTAAAACTCCGGATATCCCAGTTTGCGGTTCCGATCGTCGATGCAACACCGTCAATGATGGCCGTTTTGCTGTGAATGAATCCTTTATCATAGGTATATCCTTTTGCTCCGGCCCGGATCAGATCCCCGAGATATGAGTAACTTGCCCAGTACACAAACGGGTGATCCGGTTTACAGGGAATTTCAATCCGAACGTCAATTCCGGAACGAACGGCCATCAGCAGAGCGGTAAAGATCGTTTCATCGGGAATAAAATACGGAGTCTGGATGTAAATCGACTTTCTCGCATGACCGATCAGACTCACAAACCCTGCATAAATTGCCTTCCCTGCTGAATCCGGGCCTGACGATGCAATCTGTACTCCGGACGCACCATAGAACTCACTCAGTTCATGATCCGGATAGTACGGACTGTTCTCCCGGACCTCCACCGGAGATGCCGGGACTGCATAATTCCAGTCCATGATAAACCGGGTCTGCAGGCTGGAAACCGCTCCGCCGTGCAGCCGCAGATGCGTATCCCGCCAGTAGCCGAGCGGGCCTTTTCCGAGATACTCATCTCCGATATTGAACCCGCCGATAAATCCGGTTTTCCCGTCTACCACCAGAATTTTCCGGTGGTTCCGGTAGTTAATACGGGTATTGAAGATCGGAATTTTTAGCGGGAAAAATATCTGCACGTTTCCTCCGGTCTTTACCAGATTTTCATAAAAAGCCGGCTTGACTTTCTGTACACCAACAGCGTCGAAGATTACTCTGACCTCCACACCGGCGGCCGCACGTTCCGCAAGCAGATCAATAATTTCCCGTCCCAGTTCGTCTGCCCGGAGGATATAATATTCCATGTGGATGTGGTGCCGGGCAGACCGGATTGCCTCTTTGAATGCTGCAAACTTCTCTTCCCCGCTAATATATACGTCCACGCTGTTATTTGCGGAGTATGCGGCATTGTCCTGATTCAGCAGCAGGGCCATCGTACTGTCGAAGCGTTCCACCTCCTCCGGCAGTTCCATCTCTTTGTTGAGAAGACTGTGATACTGGGCTTCTGCGACCTGGGAGATCAGCTGATCAGCCGCGGTTTTTTTGCTGAAAATATGTTCTCCGTACAGATGTCTGCCGAAGAACAGGTAAAGCACAAAGCCGATCAGCGGCAGAAAAATCATCAGGAGCAGCCAGCCGGCAACAATCTGCGGGTTGCGCCGCTCCAGAAAGATCAGGGTAATACAAGCCCCGATATTGACCAGAAACACCAGCAGAAGTACAAACCACACTGCCCCTTCTGCAATTGTCATCAAGAGTACATCAAACATAGCGTAATTCTCTTATTCACGTTTGAGACTGATATAGTTAGTGACCATGACGTTCCATGATTTTATCTGATCAGTGCTATATATAGAACACAGATGACGCTATCGTACAAGATGTTTTTCCTGTACTGGGGCAGGGGTCTGCTGATCGCCGCAGTGATTGCGGCGATTGCCGGGCTTCTGGTCGGTAAGGGTGACTGGGTAATTTCTCTGTATCAGGCGGCGGTACTTCTTTTTGTGATCTCAGTTCTCTTTCTTGCCGTCGGCAGAAAGATCCGGCCCCCGAACGATTAAATGACGGGACGCCCATATCAGTAAGAGATATGGGACGCCCGATTACCTTTTCCCGGAATGTCTTTCTTCCTCTGACGAATGTATGCGCGAACGCCTGCGGATACTGTTCATTCAAGGCCCCTGTTTCCGAAGGCTGCGTTCTGCCGAGAGATGAGGTTTGTTCCACCCTCAGACGCGGCAGCGAGTTCGGCTGTACGGAGGCGCTGTTCACCTTTGGGGAACGGCCGGAGAGCGAGCCGGGATTTTCTGCGTATATTTCCCGGGAAGGGTATCCGGATATTCTGTCCTACTGTATTGCTATGAGCCGGGAGGCTTTGTCGTGCGGTCTTCTTCCACATACGAATGCGGGAGTTCTTCCGTATGAGGAGCTGGAACGGCTCAGACCGTTCAATGCCAGTATGGGGCTGATGCTTGAGACAACCGCTGAGGTTCCTGCTCACCGTCACAGTCCGGGGAAAGATCCCGCCGTCCGTCTGGAGATGATTGCAGATGCAGGGAAACTGAAGATTCCGTTTACGACCGGGCTTTTGCTTGGTATCGGGGAGTCTGCGGCGGATCGTGAGGAGTCGCTGGAAGCAGTCCGGGATCTCCACAAACGATACGGACATATTCAGGAGATTATCATTCAGAACTTCTGTCCGAAGGAGGGTACGGAGATGGCGGATACTCCGGGGGCATCCACTGAGACGATCCGTGACACTATTCTGCTGGCGACGGAGATTCTGCCGCGTGATATCTCAATTCAGATTCCGCCGAATCTTGCGGATGCGTCCTCTCTTCTTTCCTGCGGGGTGACTGATCTCGGGGGGGTTTCACCGGTGACGATTGATTATATCAACCCTGAACATCCCTGGCCGGCACTGGAGGCTTTGCAGGAGATTGCCCACGGGTATGAGGTCCGCGAGCGCCTCTGTGTGTATCCGCAGTATTGTACTGCGGAGTGGATTGCTCCGGAGATTCTGCCGCTGGTACAAAAACTTGCGGCAAGGGTGTATGGTTCGTGATGGTGTGTCATGCTAACACTTATCATAGCTGCCGACCAACAGATATGGCATTATGAAGCAGGGCGATCTTCTCTATCAGGGAAAGGCCAAGTCCGTTTACCGTACGGATTCTGACGATGAGCTGCTCGTTGTATTCCGTGATGATATTACGGCATTTGACGGTCAGAAGAAGAATGTTCTGCAGGGGAAGGGAGTATACAATGCCAAAGTTACGGCATACTTCTATCCGCTTCTGGAAAAACACGGGATTCCAACGCATTTTCTCTCGGCCGTGAATGCGAATACGCATCGTGTCCGCAGGCTTCGTATGGTTCCGCTGGAGGTCATTGTACGCAATCGTGCAGCAGGGTCACTGGTTCGAAATTATCCGTTTACGGAGGGTCAGCCGCTGAATCCGCCGCTGATTGTGATTGATGCGAAGGATGACTCCCGTCATGACCCGATGATCAACGATGATATTATTGTGGCTCTGGGTCTGGTGACCCGGGAGCAGCTGGCTGAGATTAAGCGTCTGGCACTGGCGATTAATGAAGTTCTCCGGGAAAATCTCGCGGCAAAGGATATTGATCTGGTGGATATGAAGTTTGAGTTTGGTTTTGATTCCGCGGGTGTTCTGCGGCTGGGCGATGAGATCAGTATGGATTCTCTGCGGCTGTGGGATCACGGGGTTGTGGGGGCGTCTCTGGATAAGGATGTGTACCGTAAGGAGCTGGGTGATGTTATGGATGCCTATGCTGCGGTGACGAGACGTATTGTCGGGGAGTAACCGTTCTTTTTTTCTCTGTGCCGGAGAGAGGCTCCCTGTCTGAAATCCCGTACAAGACATATATCATGATATCAAAGCTATAAATCTGGAAAAATGATAAAAATGTCATCCAGGATTTCCCCGATTCAACGGCTTCTATGGACCTCCATAGACGGCGAATAAGGCGAAAATGGTGAGGGACCCTACAGTCCACCCTCCGAAAAATTATCGGTATTGATGAGATATCGCGGGAATTTGAAATTTAAGCGGAAATTCTGGTTATTTTAAGGAGGTTATGCGGCACCCACCAGTACCCCGGTTTTGGGGAGGTCCAGATGGTCATACGATTCTGCTGCTTCCGGGGTGATGGTGTAGCAGTTGACTGCGTGGTCTTTTCTGGTACTGATGATGGTTTCGGGAAAATATCCGAGATGATGGCTCACGGTGTCCGGTGATTTATCAAGGAGTTCTGCGATCTGATACCGGGTACTGCCGGGATGGCGGAGAACAGTACAAAATACTGCGTGACGTTCTTCACTTTCGATGAGGGAGATGACGGCATGTTCAACAGAGTCACTATTCATGACCTTTGCATAGTAATGCGTCTGTTTCCGGTACAGAACCGGGTGAATCTTTCCGCCTTTTTGCAGGCGGTAAAGGTGGTAGGCAACCGAGCCGCGGGAACAGCCAGTCTCACGAACGATGAATGCCTGCCGGCATCCCGGATGTGCGGTGACACAGGCGAGGATTTTCCCCGGAGATGAGGTTGGATCCGGTTCCAGATGAGTACTGCGGGTGAGGAGAATGTATCCCAGACCTCCGCTGAGGAGGATAGAAAGCATGGGGCTTCCGGTGGTCCGGTAAAATTCTGCAAGAGGGGTATCTTCAAGGACCTGGTTTATCCAGGCAGATAAAAGATAATCCCAGTTGTCCAGAACTCTCCAGCCGGTGAGGGGGACAATCTCCGTACCGTCATCTATCGGGACGAAAGTATCCGGATCAAAGGGTTCAATGATCGTTCCACTATCATTATAGAAATACCATTCAATTGGAGAAAGAGCTGATGCTGACCCAACACCGAAGAGAAAGAACAGTAGGCAAATGGACAAAGACAGCCAAAAAATTTTATGAGTAACCAACTTACACAGCATTCATACTCAGCGTGAATGATTGGGTTCCGCTAACGTCATATCCAGAAACATCAAAGCGCCACATTCCATTAATCAAAGAAGTTGATGTGATACGCACAGGAATAACCCCATTTATTACCCCATCATAATTATCAGAGTAGGGATCATAGCGATGTCCATCAGGCCGGATTAGGTATAATCTCAGGCTGTTTTGTGAATTGTCCCATCTGAGTACAAGTTCCAAAGTACGTTTCCCGGATTCGACGTCATATTCGAAGGACTGCGTTGCGCCCTGAGTGACACTTCCATACACAGGATCAATTGCTTTTGGGCCGTTCACGTATTCATACTAGGGAGTGATGATCTCATTCGTGCTGCGGTCAAGCAGTTCTACAGCACTTACCGGGACAATACAGAATGCGGCGAGTGCCACAACTCCAAAAATCAGAATTTTCCACTTCATACTAAGATAGTATTTGCATCATCATGTGTAATAAAGGGATTGAGCCAAACATGCCAAGGGATCCGGCAACGCAGGAGGCAACTCATTCACCTTGGCACATTTGGCTCAATCTCTTCATATTCTCTCCGGTCCTATGAAGGAATCGTGGTGTTG
>JAEWXF010000003.1 GCA_023396065.1 Methanobacteriota archaeon | reverse complement strand
GCTTCCGGATGACCTTTGTCTCTGCATCCGAAGGAGCAAAGTGGGCGGTTGTGATCAACGATGTTATCAACACCGTGAAAGAGATCGGACCAAGTCCCATTGCAGCAGAAAGAAAGAGGAGAGGACTCTAAGATGAAAACATTACATCTCAATATGGTTACCCAGCGTGCCGTCGAAGAAGGCGAGGCAATGGAAGCCGGGAAAACCACCCAAAAATATTTTGATGTCTGTACTGTCGTTGAGATGAACGCTGACGACATCAGAGAGATGGGAGTTGTACCCAACACCGTTGTCAAAGTAACCAGTGAATGCGGCGAGGTCTTCGTCAAAGCAATTATCGCCAGGCAGACCTGCCCCCGTGGTCTCTGCCACATGCGTCAGAGTGTCTGGGCAAATCAGGTTGTTCCTCCGCGGACCCAGTCCACGGGCGAACCGCAGTACAGCGGTTTCCCGGTTACCATTGAACCCGCCCCGGACGCACGAATCGTTCCCGCTGTCGAACTTATTCAGAAAGCCTGTAACAAATGGAACGGCCAGCTTCTGTGGCCAATGTGAGGTTAAAGAATGCCAGAAGTAATCAAAAATGTTGCATGCCCGTACTGTGGTGCCTGCTGTGACGATCTGGAAGTTACCGTGGAAAACGGCAAGATTCTTGAGGTCAAAAACGCCTGCGTCATCGGTACGGAGATTTACCACCACGCATCCCGCGAAGGACGTGTCGGCAGCCCGCGTATGCGTCAGGCTGACGGAACTTACAAGGACATTACCTATGATGAGGCAATCGACTACACCGCCCGTATGCTGATCAAAGCCAAAAAACCGCTGATCTACGGATTCGGTTCCACGAACTGCGAAGGTCAGGCAGCAGCCGGACGTGTTGCAGAGGAAGCAGGAGCCGTTCTCGACAACTGTGCATCCATCTGCCATGGTTCATCTTTCCTTGCCATCTTCGATACCGGATACCCGTCCTGTACCCTTGGTGAGGTCAAAAACCGTGCTGATGTCGTTATCTACTGGGGATCGAACCCGGCTCACGCCCACCCGAGACACATGTCCCGGTATGGTGTGTTCCCCCGGGGATTCTTCACCGTGAAAGGTCACCGTGGAAGAAAGGTCATCTGTGTTGACCCGAGATACACCGATACCGCACGCTGTGCTGACATTTTCCTCCAGGTTAAGCAGGGTCATGACTATGATCTGTTTGATGCATTCCGTATGGTCATGCACGGCTACGCGGATGATGTACCGGAGATTGTTGCCGGTGTTTCCAAAGAAAAGATTCTGGAAGTCTGCGACATCATCAAAGCAGGACGGTATGTGCATATCTTCTTTGGTATGGGTCTCTGCCACTCCGACGGTCGGAACCACAACGTTGACATCGCCATTAATCTTGTCCGCGACATCAACGAGGTTACCAAGTGTACAATCATGGCAATGCGCGGACACTACAACATTGCGGGTCCCGGTGTCGTATGGTCATGGCAGTTTGGTTTCCCGTACTGCATTGATCTCTCGAAAGGATCTCATGCACACATGAACCCCGGAGAAACCTCCTCGGTGGACCTGGCAAACCGCGGCGAAGTTGATGCATTCATCAACATCGGAACCGACGCAGGAGCACACTTCCCGATTCGTGCCTTCGAAAAACTTGGTTCTCATATCCCGATGGTTACCATCGATCCGAGCGTCAACATGGCTGCAACCGTTTCCGACGTCCACATCCCTGTCGCAATTGTCGGTGTGGAAACGGGTGGTATCTGCTACCGTATGGACAACGTGCCAATCCAGTACCGTGCAGTCGTACCGCCGTACAACGGCATTCTGACTGATGAGGAGCTGTTCAACAAAATCCTGAACCGGATGCTTGAGCTGAAGGCCGAGGGTATTGAGTGCGACGGTAAATGGGAGTATGCAAAACCGCTTCCCTCCTTAATTCCGGTAAAACTTGAGCCGGAGGCATAAGTCCATGACCGAATATATCATCAAAAACGGATGCGTTGTTGATCCTACCCAGAGCATCAACGTACAGAAGATGGATATCTGCATCAAAGACGGTAAGTTTGTTGACAAGGTCAGCAGCGCAGCAAAGGTCATTGATGCGTCCGGTAAGCTGGTTATGGCTGCCGGTGTGGATATTCACTCCCACGTTGCCGGTCCGAAGGTGGACATGGGCCGTCTCTTCCGCCCGGAAGACAAACTCTTCCGTTCGCCGATGCGTGGAAAGAATACCAAAATGGAGATGGGATTCTCTGTTCCGAGCACCACCAAGACCGGATACGACTATGCACGTCTCGGCTTCTCCTTTGTGATGGAAGCCGCAATGCCACCGCTTGAGGCAGCTCACGTGCACGAGGAGATTCGCGACACGCCGATCATCGATGAAGGAGCTATGCCGGTTCTGGCAAACAACTGGTTCCTTCTGGAATACTTCAAGAACGGTGAGATTGAGAATGCCGGTGCCTATGCATCCTGGATTCTGAATGCTACCCGCGGATTCGGCCTGAAGTGTGTGAACCCCGGAGGAACCGAAGCATGGGGATGGGGTCTGAACTGTATCACCATCCACGACAAAGTCCCGTACTTTGACATCACTCCGGCGGAGATCGTTACCGGCCTGATGGCAACGAACGAGTATCTCCGTCTGCCGCACTCTGTGCATGTACACGCAAACAATCTCGGTAACCCGGGCAACTACGAGACCACGCTTGATACGCTCAAACTGGTTGAAGGGTTTGCCCCGAACAATGACTTCGGCCGTGAACAGGTTATGCACCACACGCACATCCAGTTCCACTGCTACGGTGGCGAGTCCTTCAAGTCCGACTCTTTCGAGTCCAAGTCTAAGGAAGTTATGGACTATGTCAACAGTCAGAAAAAGCTGACCGTTGATATGGGTCAGGTAACTCTTGATGAGACGACGACGATGACCGCCGACGGTCCGTTTGAGTATCACTTAACCCACATGAACCACCTGAAGTGGTCCAATGTGGATGTGGAGCTGGAGACGGCTGCCGGGATTGTTCCGTTCGTGTATGATCCGAAGACCTTCATCGCCGGTGCCCAGTGGGCAATCGGTCTGGAGATTGCTCTCTTTGCAAAGGACAAAGACCGCTGCTTTGTTACCACCGATCACCCGAACGCAGGGCCGTTCTGGAGATATCCGAGAATTTACAAGTGGCTGCTTTCGGCAAAGGCACGGAACGATGTTATCGAGAACGAGCTGAAGTACGGCAATAAGGTTCTCGACCGCACCTATATAGGTGAACTTGCCGACAAGGAACTCTCGCTCTACGAACTTGCCCAGATGACCCGGTCCGGTGTTGCAAAAGCACTCGGTCTGAAAGACATGTACGGCAGCTTAAAGACCGGCCTTGCAGCAAACGTTGCAGTCTACGACATTGATCCGGAAAATCTTCCAAGCGATCCGGAACAGTACGAGAAGGCATTCGGCAACAGCTTTGCATTCTTCAAGGATGGTATTCTTGCGGTTGAGGATCATGAGATTGTTAACTACAGTATGCCGAAGAAGACGGTATGGGTCAACTCGATTGTGCCGGAGAACAAGCAGGTTGAGCGTGATATCCGTGACAAATTCCTGCACTCCTATACGGTTGCCCTTGACAACTACGCAGTCTTTGATGAACACGTACACAACCCGTACGCAATTAAGGTGGACATCACCCAGTAAGGCGGAGACAACATGAACACAGTAACAGTAACACTGGTAAAACAGCCGGAGCTGTATTTCGAGGCTGACCTCATCACGCCGGATCAGTTTGCCGGCAAGTCCGCTGAGGAAATCGGTGCAGTTGAGATCTCCGAAGGAAAGATCAAGTACCCGCTTTCCTCGGTCGCGACTATTGAGGGAGCGTCCGGAGCAACTGCTGCGGAAACAAAGATCGTCTTAAACGGTGACTGGACCCGCGTGAAACGTATCGGCCAGCAGATGACTGCCGGCGAGATTGTGATCAACAGCAATACCGATATGTACACCGGCGGCTGGATGAAGGGCGGTAAGATTACCGTGAACGGGGATGTTGATTCCTTCACCGGTATTGCGATGGCAGGCGGCGAGCTTACCGTGAACGGCAGTGCCCAGAACCATGTGGGTTCTGCATACCGTGGAGACTGGCGCGGTATGACCGGAGGTGTCCTTCGCATAAAAGGCAATGCCGGCAACGATATTGGTACCTTTATGCGCGGCGGTACGATCATTATCGAGGGAGATGCGTTTATCCACGTACTGACCCACGGTGAGGGCGGAACGATCATCATTAAAGGAAATGTTCAGGGACGTGTAGGAGGTCAGGCCGTGAAGGGCGAAGTGTATGTCTACGGCGAGATTGAATATCCGATGCCCGGCTACAAGTACGTTGATGATGTTGAGACTGAGGTTGACGGCGAGAAGGCAACCTTTGCCCACTACATCGGCGATCTTGGTGAGCGCCACCCGACCTCAAAGGGTCAGACGGTTTTCGCCAACCTCTACCTGAAGAAATAACTCTCTTCAGGTCAACATTTTTTGAGAGATTTCTATGACAGAGAATGAAAAACCGGTTTTCTTTAGTACTCATCTGCATGATGACCTTGAGCATGCGTTTGAGGATCTGTGGAGGATTCATGAGGAACTTGCGGAAATCATCCGACGAATGGAAGAGGCTGCTGCCCGGAGTTCCGATGCGGAACGGGAGACCGAGCTGAGATCTTATGCGGATGCGTTTCTCGGACCTGCAGATGATCTGGAAAAGTGGATCACGACCTATGAAGAGGCGGTGAATGCGAAACTGGAGGGGAACCATCTGGTGTATGAACGTGATACGTATCAGACACTGGTCCGGATTCTTCAGTGGGATCGTGTTGATGTTCGCCAGCTTGCCCGGTGGATTCGGGAGATGAAGGAGCTTACTTCACACATTGGTCTCGATGTTCCGTATCTTCTGCATGTAAAACAGATTCCTACCGAGCCGATTCCGGAAGATGTGGCCAAGTATCCGGTGTTTGTTCTGGATTTGCAGGGTTACTGCCTCTGTGGTATGGATCTGGATGAGGTCCGATATATCGATGAAGTCCGGGAACTGATGGCAGAAAAATAATTTTTGGTATTTTCTTTTTTCAGGCAACGATGGTTCCGTCGGGAAGTTTTTCCGGGAGTGTTGCTTTAAATTCGTCAATGTCGAGACTGCGTCCTATCTGCTGAACGATGGGGGTGTCAAACCGTGCGTACCGGTATATCCAGTCAATGATGAGGTCAATTACCTGGAGTGCAGCTGTTTCCGAGTTGACGGTGATAAGATGCTGTCCTACTTTGGGGTGTCGTCCGCGTCGTCCGCCAATGGTGATACGGTAGGAGACAGGTTTTGATTCAAGGATGCCGTAGACACAGGATTTTACGCAGGTTCCGCAGTCTACGCACACGTCATCGTCCATGACGATTTTACCTTCCCGGACGGTGAGGGCCTCTTCCTGACAGTATTGAACGCAGGTCCCGCAGCCGGTACAGTATCCGGGCTGGCGGACCGGTGTGCGGATTCCGGTGATGCCGATTTCGTTCAGGGTTTCACTGGTACAGGCATTCGGACATGCGGAGATAGCAATGCGGACTTTTCCGGGCATATCTTTGCCGAAGTATTTGACGTCGATTTTTTTTGCCATGCCGATTGCGTCGATGTTGGCAAATTTACAGCGTTCGATCCCCGGGCATGCGGTGATGTTGACAACTTCTCCCCGTTCTGCACCAACGTTGTTTCCTCCGGCGAGTAAATCTTCATAAAATGCGGGTAGGTGTGCGGCAAGAATGTGCGGGATTTCCAGGGTTTGCCGGGTGGTTAGATGGAGTTCGTCTGTTCCATATTTTTTTGCGAGTTGTGCGGCGGCAATCATCTGGTCGGCAGTTGCGATACCGGCAGGCATCCGCAGTCGGACGGTACAGTGTTCCCCATCGGCTTCGGTTATCACGCCTCCCATCTCATATATTCTGCAGTCAGATTTCATCTATTTATATTTGTATGCTATGTTTATTAAGGTGAGTTTCGAGTAATCTGATTACAATATATAATTAGTGAAGGTTCATACGTGTCTATCTGCCACGAAAAAAGAGGAGTTAATGCTGCTGGATGCAGTAGGCGTTGGTCGGGTCGACACCCTCAACTCCGAGCGGTTTTAAACTTTTCATAACTTTTTCGCGGAACTCGGCAAACTCCTCGTCCGTGAGTTGTTCCGGGAGCATTTTGTCGGATGCGATACTGCGGAAAATCCAGTAGATGACTTTTCCGACGATTTCTACGACGTCATCCTCTGATCTTGCGATGTAAAAGGTTCTGCCGATCTTGGGATGGCGTCCGCGTCGGCCGCCGAGGGTGATGAGATACAGCGGGTCCTCGAAGTTGATGTACTGGAAGGGGCATGCATGGATGCAGAATCCGCACAGCATACAATCTCCCTGATTGAGTCGGAGTTTGCCGTTTTCGATGGTGATTGCATGTTCGCGGCAGTAGTATCCGCAGGTTCCGCAGCCGGTACAGAGTCCTTCATTTCGTACCGGGCGGCGGAGGCCGGTGATACCTATCTCATTGAGCCGTTCGCTGGTACAGCCGTTTGGACATCCGGAGATGGCGATACGGACCTTTACCGGCATTTCTTTGCCAAAGTGTTTTTCATCGATTTTTTTGGCAAGCGAGAGTGTGTCGATAACAGAGTACTTACAGTTGGCGTTGCCGAGGCATGCGGTAACGTTGACGACTTCGTTTCGTTCTGCACCGATGGGGGTGCCGTTCTTTTCCAGATCACGGAGGAGTTTGTCCAGGACCTCGGGGCCTACATGCAGCAGTTCGATTGTTTGGCGGGTGGTTAAGTGGGTGTCGGTGATCCCGTATTTCTTGGCAATTTTCGCGATTCCTGCGAGCGCCTCAACACCAAGCAGTCCCGCCGGAACCCTGAGCCGGATAATATAATGCTCGTTGTCCCGTTCTGGGATAACGCCGCCTTTGAGATAGAGATTCGGATCTGCCATTGTACCTCGATTATAGGAGAAGGGATGATAAAAGAATTGTCGTTACGGTACGTGTGCGGGAGTCTGTCCAGTCAGGCTTACGGTTTGCTGGACAGAGTTGATTCTCTCTGAAGGGGTGAACATATGTTCCGGATATCAGACTGACGGTGATTTTGTTTCTCTAAGAATAATCTCGATGACAATTTTGACAACTTCACTGGTAAGTTCCGCACACTGTTTTTGATGCTCCGGCGAGTCCGCGAGCATATTTTTTGTCAGTACGCGGCAGCACACCGATTTGTTTTCTTTCCGGAATCTGTCGTGAAGCTCACGTGCGTATTTCATACACTCTGCGGACTGTACTTTTTCCTCTGGTCGTGTTCTGCCGAAAACAAGACCGAGAGCCATAACCCCTCCTGCAACAGCTCCGCACGTGCATCCTCCGCCACCCATGCCAACGGGAAAACCTGATGCGGCTGCGATAATTTCATCCGGAACGGACGGGCAGAAGGTGTCTCTGATTATTTTTACCACAATCTCCGAACAATAAAACTGTCCGCTGTTAAAAAGATCTTCCGCCCGGATTTTTAATTGGGCGCAGTCGAGGGTGTCTGGAATTGAAAAATAGGAAGGGAGAGTCATGCTCTCTTTGCAGAAACGGTTAACGGGACTGCGGTTCTCACGGTAAACAGTGCCATGCACCCGTTATAAGCCGCCTGTTTCAGGCTTTCGATCTCTTCATCGGTTGCCTGTGCGCTCGTTACATTGAAGGTAATCCTGTAAGCACCAACCAGGGGCTGTGTCCCAAGCTGGAACTGTGCATGATAATCGAGGTCTGCTTCGAGATCAGTGTGCAGAGCATCAATTTTGATTCCTCTTTTTGCAGCGGCTGTCATGAAGGTGGCCGAAGCACATCCGCAGATCCAGAACAGACCATAGGCCATTGGTGACGGATAGTTGCCAAGCTTCTCAAAATTCGGGTGGGCTAACGCGAAGGTGACCGGTCCTGCATCGGTCTTTGCGTCTGCCGTAAACTGCGGGCCGTTCTCGTCGAACTGCCAGGTTCCGGTCATCTTGGTCGTGAACAGCGCTTCATTGTCGTCAGCCTTTATTTCGGCTTCGTACTGCTTTACCTGTGCTATATCAATATTGTTCAGCATTTTTTCATTTTCACTTTGGTGTGGAGGGAGTTAATGTTATGAGAAATGTGTCTTTCTCTTTTTGACTGACCACATCAACTGCATATCCTGATTTTGGGAATGCCCCCTCCACTGTTTTCACCTGTGTCGATGTCCCGAGAAAACTGAAAGCGCCTTTTTCTTTTTTCAGGGCAACTTTCAGCCTCAGCATCAGATAGGTACACGATTCTTCACGGAAGTCAGGTATCATCCTAACTCATTTGGTTTCTCAGTTCTTAGTGATAGTGATTTCCCAAAGTCCGTTTTCAATCAGCTTGACACTGCATCCGAAGTTTCTGTCTCCGCAGTATTCGGGAATAGACGCTGTGGCTGCGGGTGCGTGGTCGCATAGTACAACGAGGGTTTCGCCCGAGGACAGTTTTTTCAACTCTTTGTCTACTTTCAGGAGGCAGATCGGGCATACTTTTCCGGTAATGTCTAATTTTTCTGTCATGCTTGTTCACCTCAGAGTCCGATTGCTTTGAATGCTTCAATGATCCACGGAGAGACGAGCGCGGTGAAGATGACTGCGCCGGCGAGCATGCCGATGACGAATACTAAGGATTTGAGGTTTCCTTCCGAGGTCATGACAAGCTGACGGAGCGGACATCCTCCAAGGAGGGTTCCGATGAGTCCTACTGCGATACCGCCGATGATCATGAGAACGATGACACCTGCTGCGCTGACTGCGGGTGCCCCGCCGATGGCGGTCAGGAGCTGACCGTCCTGCATGCACCAGAGGAATTTCGGGATTGCTGCCGGGACGATTAAGGAGAAGATGAGGTAGAAGACGAATGCGGAGATGATTAAGGCGACGTATCCCTTTAACAGCCGGGTCTGGCGGAAAAGGATGAAGTCGCGGATACCGCCGATGGAACAGAAGCCGCTTCTCTGGCAGAGCCAGCCGATAATGAGACCAAGGATGATTGTTGCAATCGGGACGAGGAGGACTGCGCTTTCCTTTGCGATTAAGAATCCTTCGACCATGGTTCAGGCCTCCATTCTCTTGAGGGCGATTTTAATGCCGATGTAGATTCCGACGATGATTGCAATGAGACCGAAGACTGCGACGAGGTCACCGTATCCGATACGGAGGGCAAGCCGGTACGGGCATGCGCCCATACAGAGAGCAAAGATCATGAAGAGAATTCCGCCGATTCCATAGGTAATGTAACTTTTTGCATCACCTTTCTTGACACGGAACTCTTTGTAGAGGAGTGCGGCGGCGACGGCACCGATGAGAACACCGATGATGGTTAAGACCGGGAGGGTTCCTGCGGCTACGGCATTTGCCGAGAAGGGTGCAAGGAAGAGGTTACTTCCGGTGAGGGAGTTGTAAACATAGTTGATTAAGTCACGACTGTGACATGCGACACAGAATCCATATGCCTGCGGTCCGCCTGCGGCGAACAGCAGTGCCTGGATGAGGGCTGCGGCAAAACCGATGACGGCTCCGCCAACGAGTGGCATCTTCAGGTAAGAGTCCACACCTTTTTTTTCTTCAGAACTATTAGCTACCATAGCTACTTTGTTATTCGAAGCAGAAACATATCAATCTTGTTGGGTAGGTATTTATATTGGTATTCTTTATTGGAATTATGTTAATCGCATTTATTAAATTTGCCAAAATCTATTTATAAAACATCCCTGCGCAAAAATGCTGATGATGTTTTGAGGTTCCTGAATCAGCCGAGAAGGCGGCTGACCTTTCCCAGAGGCAGTATGGTGTTTCCGGTGATCTGCAGGAGAGCAAGGTTTGCGTCGTCAGCTGCGGCAACTGCAGGCACGGTTACGGCTCCTGCGACGGCAAGAAGCGGTATTTTTGCAATGACGGCTTTTCTGACTGTTTCGGTGACAATATTTCCGGAGAGGATAAGATATGTTCTGTGAAAATCTGTTCCCCGGGCAAGTCCCCACCCGATGATCCGGTCAAGGATGTTCTGGGATGTGACGTCGGTAACTGCGGTGAGGAGTGTTCCGGTTTCTGTGTAGAGTCCTCCGCTGTACCAGTCTGTAGACGGAAGCTGTGCTGCTCCGGCCCGGATGCGGTCGGCAGGGACTTTGAGGGATGAGGTGATTTCTCCAAGTCGTCCGGAGTCAAGGAATGAGGATGCACCGCCGCAACCGGCAAGTACCGTTTTTCGGGAGAGAAGAATACTGAAGGGATTCGTGGTGACGACGCTGGTTTGCGGTCCGTCGATATGAAGGGAGCTGATGTCCTGATAGGTTTCGA
Organism: Methanobacteriota archaeon; assembly: GCA_023396065.1. Lineage (GTDB taxonomy): Archaea > Halobacteriota > Methanomicrobia > Methanomicrobiales > Methanocorpusculaceae > Methanocorpusculum. The sequence continues at coordinate 9,174 of JAEWXF010000003.1, read as the reverse complement.
TGACGCGTTCGGTGTAGAGCTGGCCGATGACAAGGTCTTTGGGGTCGTCTGCAGCGGTCATGAGGGTCATGGCCGCCCGACCGTTTACGATGATCTGTACGGGTGTTTCCTGGATTCGCTGAGTCATTGTTATTTCACCATTCTCGTGATTTCTTCGACGGTTGCGATCAGCATGTCGATGTCGTCTTCGGTGTTGTAGCAGTAGGCACTGGCACGGACGGTTCCGCCGATGAGGCCGAGTTTCTGCATGAGCGGCTGGCAGCAGTGTTCGCCGGAACGGACCATGATGCCGGCTGCTTCGTCAAGGAGGTAGGCGATTTCGTGGGGATGGATGCTGTCAATGGTGAAGGATACAGTGCCGATGAGGGGTGCGTCTTTTGGTGTGTAGACCCGGACTCCGGATATCTCCTCAAGTCCGCTGACCATACGGTGTGCGAGTGCGGCGCTGTGGTTTGCAATGTTTTCCATGCCAAGGTTTGTGAGGTACCGGGCGGCTTCGGCAAGGCCGATGGCACCGATGACGTTCGGAGTGCCTGCTTCGTACCGCCCGGGTCCTTCAACAGGGGTGAAGGTTGTGCCGGAGACACGTTTTACCATGCCGCCGCCGAAGAACAGGGGTCGGGGAATGTCTTCTGCGGGTGTGGTCCCGGATATCCAGAGTCCGCCGGTTCCCATGGGTCCAAGCATTTTGTGGCCGGAGAAGCAGAAGAAGTCACAGCCGCGTTTGTCAAGGTTTAGTGGCAGATGTGGTGCTGTCTGTGCTCCGTCAAGGAGGAGGCGAATGTTGTGGTCCCGGCAGATTGCGGCGATTTTTTCTGCGGGGGCAATGGTGCCGAAGACATTTGATGCGTGGCCGAGGGCTACAAGCCGCGTTTCGGGGGTGATGAGGGATTCGATGTCGTCGGGGTTTATGGTGCCGCCAATACCGGTAACGGTGTCGACTGCGGCGATTTTTCCTTCGTTCAGCAGCTGATACCAGGGCAGGAGATTGGAGTGGTGGTCCTGAAGGATAGTGATGATACGGTCGGTTTTGTTCCAGTCGATTCCCTGCGCGACGATGTTTGTTGCTTCGGTGGTGTTTCTGGTGAAGGCGAGGGTTCCGTTTTCGCCGCCGAAAAATCTTTTGAGGGTTGTTCTGGCTTCTTCATACTGATGTGTTGCCATCCGGGACATACGGTGAATGCCGCGTCCGACGTTTGCCCGGTAGGTATATTCTGCGGTGTTTTGCGCTTCGATGACCTGTCGCGGGGAGAGGGAGGTCGCTGCATTGTCGAGGTAGATGAGTCTGGAAAGTACCGGGAAGTCATTTCTGATCTGGTCAGGGTCGAAGGAAACCATTCGTTCTGAGAAGTTGGTTTTTATTATGGATAAAGGTTACAACTCTCCTTATATGCAGTCCAACCTTGCCGGAATTGATATTTAATTCTTCCGATATGCCTGAACTAATGGTTTATATAGAATCATGAGTTAAATATCTTTACAATGACGAAGCACAGCGAATACATGGAGGCATTTTTCGGCGTCGAGCTGTATAAGAAGTTCGAAGATGTTCTCGGTGATCTGGAAAATATTGAGCTGGATTTGAAGGATATTTCCCGAGAAGTAGGACGTCTTGGCGGGAAACTGGAGGATGAGGACCGGCTGGGTACGGCACGTGAGATGCGTGCGGCGACCTATGAATCGGCACAGCAGGTGCGTGATGTCCGGACGTTCCTTGATTTTTATTTTACCCAGAGTCAGGAACTTTCTCAGGTGATTCTTGAGCGCGATGCGTATATGCTGCTCTACCAGATCTTTAAGTGGGATACGAATGATGTCCGCGATCTCCGTTCATGGGTCCGCGATTTTAATCAAGTGTGCAAGACGATCGGGTACCGGCCGGAGGATCTGCTGAATCTGAGTCGTATGACGGCAACTCCGGTGCCGGAGGATGTTGTCCGCTATCCGGTGTATGCTGTGGATAAGCATGGATACTGTTTGTGCGGCAAAAACTGCGATGATATTCTGTATATCGATGAAATCCGTGAGGAGATGGAATCTAAGACGAAACGTGCCTGAATCCGAGGATATTTATTTCGCTTGGGAGAAAAGTACATTATGGCAAAATATCTCTGTATTTTCTGTGCGTACATCTATGATGAAGATCTGGGTGATCCGAAGCATGGAATTCCGGCAGGTACGAAGTATGAGGATATTCCGGATACATGGAAATGCCCTACCTGCATGATTCCGAAAAGTAAGCCGGGGCTGTTCCGGAAGATTGAGGATTAATTTCTCCACATTTTTTCAGGAGTCTCATTTTTTCAACTGCCCTTTTTTTCTTAAAAGTCGGGCGACGGGTTCGTTTTTCTGACGTCTTTGTCCCTGTTGTCGGGATGTTTTTTCAGATGTGGTCATAGAGGGTGTCAATGTGCCGGTACATTTCCGGACCTCTCACGAGAAAATGGATTGCAACCATCTCTGCAGGAATTTCAAAGATCTGACCGATGATGCAGAAATCTTTACATCCTCAGTCAGTACAAATTCCTGCGTCGCAGAGATCAAAATATCCGTGCCCTCTGCATACACATCCCACCGGGGGATGAGGGAAAATCCGTTGGTCGGCAGGACAAGTTCTGTTCCCTCGTCATACCCGAATGCAGCCAGACGCACAGAATATTTTCCGGGAGGAAACGATGCGGTGTTTACCGAAACATTCCACCGGTTTTCTCCGTCGCTGCCGGCCACGGGATAGACAAAGGTCCGCATGGAGTACTGGGGGACTGTTGATGAGACGTTCCCGGAAAAATATTCAGACACCGGCAGCAGTTCAAAAAACATCTGCTGATAAGAATGCAGGCCGGTTTTTCCGGAGAAGAGAATCACCGATCCGTTCGGCTGGTCCGAAATAGGATCGATTGTAATCCACTGGTGTTCGGTCTGCATCGTGACATTCAGCGTAGCGTGCTCTCGTTTTTCAGGGTCATACGAGTCGGCATCTGCGAAAACCAGATACGTCCCCGGATGAAAGAGACTTCCGTTGAACACCGCTGACCAGCGGTGCTGATCCGCAGAGCAGGGCACTGTCAGGACTGCCGCCCGCTCCGGATACTCGGGGGTAAATATCAGCATAACTCTCACTGAATCGCAGTCGGCGGTTCCGGAAATCGTTACGTCCCGGCCAAGCGGAACATCAGCAATCGGCTCTATCCCGACTGCCGCAGCCGTGCCAAACAGCAGATTGCACAGCAGAAGCATAACCAGATACCCTTCAGTTCTCCGTGTCGTCATGCCGGTATATCGGTTGACACCGGCGATAAAGAGATTGGACAAACTCTCGTGAGGGATACTAAAAAACAGATTCTTGTGCGGCGTGCTACCCCCTGCCCGGTATCACGCCCTCCATGCCGGTGATGAGAGGACCAACCGTGCAAGACTCCGCAGCCCGAAGGGCGAGTGCGTCGAAGACGTGCTTTTCTGTAGGGTCGCGTGCAAGCCCTTTAGGCTTGCGTACCGCTCAAGTCCTTCGGACTTGGGCTTTGCTGCTGCCCCGTCCCGGGGCAGCAGACCCTACATTAGAAACGTGCGTGTTCGATCAGCTGCAGCCTGACCAGCCGCAGTGTTTACAGATACCCATATTGCATCCCTCGCCGAAGTCCAGCGGTTCCCCGCACTCGGGACACGGGTTTCCTTTCTTCACACCCGGCAGGACGGTCTGCACTGTCCAGTTGTCCAGTGTTGTAATCGCCTGATTCGTTGCGGCAAGTTCGATACACTTTCCGACAACATCCGCACAGGACATACCCTCCGAATTCTTATTCCGGAGAGCCGAGATGCAGCTCACTTTTGCAAACTGCTTCACGAACTTCTCATACGGCACGCCGTTCTGCAGACCGGTACTGATACTCCGGCCAAGGGCGTTACTGCTTGCCTCGCAGCCTGCACCGACTGTTCTGATGAATACTTCCATCGGCTTTCCGTCCAGCAGATTCACGGTAATATACAGACGGCAGCATCCCGACTGTGCCAGGAATGTCCTGCCGTCCAGTTCACGCGGCCGGGAGAACAGCAGCGGCTGCACAACCTTCGGTTCCGGAACTGCTGCATCCTCTTTCGGTTCCTCTTTCTTTTCAAGTGCCAGAACCACGTCCTCCCGCGACCCGGTCCGATACAGCGTCATTCCTTTAATGCCCTCCTGCCACGCAAGCAGAACCGCACTTGCCACATCCTCTTTCGTAGCCGAAATGGGCATATTGATCGTTTTCGAAATTGATGCATGCACATGTTTCTGGAAAACGGCCTGCATCAGCACGTGGTCTTTCCACTGAATATCCAGAGCCGTCTTAAACACCGCACGGAACGCCTCCGGAAGCCACAGGACATCCTGCACCGACCCTGTCTCATGTACGTGATTAATTACCTCGTCACGCTTTGCTTCTGCCTCATCCCCGACGAAACCAAGACCGGCAATCACCCGGCGAAGCTCAGCTTCAAAGTACGGATGTACCATAATAAACGTCTTGTTTACTGTGTTTCTGCGGGTATATGCATACGAAAACACCGGCTCAATACCAGATGAGCATCCTGCAAGGAGGGAAATTGTGCCCGTCGGTGCAATTGTCGTCAGAGCGGCGTTGCGCATAATTCTGCCCTGCTGATCCCAGATTGACCCTGCATAGGCCGGGAACGTTCCGATCTCTCTCCCGCGTTTCTCCGACTCCTCCATTGCTACACGGTTGATCCGTGCCATAACCTCCTCACAGAAGTTCCGTCCCGCCTCAGAATCATACGGAATCCGGAGCATGAGCATTGCATCATGCACGCCCATCAGGCCAAGACCTACTTTGCGGGTGCGGTTCGTCGCTTCCTTAATCTCCTCAATCGGGAACACATTCTTGGTAATCACTGCATCAAGGAACCGGACCGCCATCCGGGTCATTGCATCCAGTGCGTCGTAGTTCACCCCGTCCGCACGGATGAACTTCGCCAGGTTGATACTGCCGAGAACACAGGACTCAAACGGCAGCAGCGGCTGCTCACCGCAGGGATTTGTCGTGTCGATCGGTCCGAGCTGGGGGGTAGGATTCTTCGTATTAATCGTGTCGTAGAACAGAATGCCCGGTTCACCGTTTTTCCAGACGCCCTCTACAATACCGTCCCAGATCTCCCGGACGGTAACACTCTCCCCTTCTGTTGTTGTAACCCAGACACGATCCAGGTCTCCGGAGGCCACGGCCTGCATGAACTCATCGCTGACCATCACCGAGATGTTGAAGTTTGAGAAGTCACCCTCTTTCGCCTTACTTCGGATGAACTTCATGATGTCCGGGTGCCAGACGTTCAGAATACCCATGTTCGCTCCGCGTCTGCGGCCACCCTGCTTAATCACATCTGTTGCGGCGTTAAACACCCGCATAAACGAGACCGGACCGGACGCAACACCATCCGTGGACCGGACCGGAGATCCCTCCGGCCGGAGGTGGGAGAAGTTGTAACCCGTCCCGCCTCCGGACTGATGGATTATTGCACCCCAGCGGATCGCATCAAAAATCTCCGGCAGGGAATCATTCACCGGCAGCGTGAAACATGCTGACAACTGTCCGAGCGGTGTTCCCGCGTTCATCAGTGTCGGCGAGTTCGGCAGAAATTCGAGGCCCATCATCGCATCAAAATATTCTTTTGTCTCCTCAGGGGTTTCGCCGAGAGCGTCCGCCACCCGGCGGCATACATCCTCAAAGGATTTCTCACCGGTCCGGTAGTATCGTGCCGCGAGAATACTGTCTACAACTGAGTCCGCCATAAAATCAACCTGATATTCCTTGTACAATATTTCTTTTGCCGCCGGAAACCGGAGTCTCTCGGAGACAGGGTGCAGAGTACGTATCAAGTAATTGGCGACCACGAGTATTAACCCTTTCACGTTTGGTCTGCCGGGTAAATCACAACCATTAATGAGGTGCACGGCAACGTTCTAAAGAACTATGGTTGTTCCGGCGAAGGTGTTTTTCACCAGAGGTTCAGGAGTGCACAAAGATAAGCTGGTCTCTTTTGAGATGGCACTCCGGGAAGCAGGAATTGCCCAGTATAATCTGGTTACGGTTTCTTCCATTATGCCGCCGGATGCCGAGATCATCTCCCGCGAGGAAGGTCTGCCGTATTTTTCCCCTGGAGAAATCGTCTACTGTGTTATGGCGCGGACGCAAACCAATGTTCCGGGTCAGCGTATCGCCGCAGCGGTCGGTCTTGCGGTCCCGGAGATTCACCAGATACAACACGGTTATCTCTCCGAACATCATGCCGTCAATGTTTCCGGGCATGAATGCGGCGAGTATGCCGAGGATATCGCCGCCACGATGCTTGCAACGATCATGGATATCCCGTTTGATCCGGAGACTGCCTGGCAGGAACGCGAGCAGGTGTATCTTGCGAGCGGCAAAATCATCAAGACCAGCCACATCTCCGCATCCGCGATCTGCGGGAGTGATGGTACGTGGACGACGGTTGTCGTTGCCGCGGTGTTTGTTCTGCCGGAATCTAAGTCAGCATGAATTGTGCGGATTTTTGAACCGGTATCTGCATCGGGACACAGAACTAAATTCCCCGGGCACCAATACGTATACAGATATGTGCGGCATCGCAGGGATCGTCAGCAGTTCGGGAGTGGCCGGTTCGTTGTACTGGGCATTGTATGCGCTCCAGCATCGTGGTCAGGAAAGTGCGGGAATGTCTGTGTATGACAACGGTATCGTACACAAATTTAAGGGATACGGACTGGTCGGGGAGGTATTTACCACGGAGGTTCTGAGATGCCTCTGCGGTAAAACCGGTATCGGTCATGTCCGATATCCGACCACCGGGGGATCCAAGCCGGAGAACATCCAGCCGTTCAACTTTATGTTCCGCGATCACACGCTCTCGGTGGTCCACAACGGGAACCTCATCAATACGGATGAGCTGCGGTATGAGTACGAGGGGCGCGGTCATATTTTCTCTACGACGTCGGATACCGAGGTCATTGCGGCAATCCTCGCAAATGAGATCATCCACGGTCATACCGCAGACGAGGCAGTGAGTTTCTGTATGCGGACCATTAAGGGTTCCTATGCGGTCCTTTTCATGCTTGACGGGGTCCTGTATGCATTCCGTGATCCTCTCGGGATTAAGCCGCTTTGTCTGGGACGGTTTCCGGACGGCGGTCACATTGTTGCATCGGAAAGTGTGGCGCTGGACGCTGTGGGGGCTGAACTTCTCCGGGATGTTGTCCCCGGGGAGAGTCTGCGGGTTGAGGATGATACGATTTATTCGCACAGAATCATGCGTGCTTCTTCCTGTGCCCACTGCGTGTTTGAGTACATTTATTTTGCCCGGGCTGATTCGGTCATTGACGGGGTCTCTGTGTATGAAGTGAGGCAGAGAACCGGGGAGATGCTTGCAAGAGAGTCTCCGGCAGAGGCGGACATTGTCTCACCGGTCCCGGATTCCGGTACCGCTGCTGCGACGGGGTATTCTCATGAGTCCGGTATTCCTTTCCGGGAAGCCCTGATCAAAAACCGGTACACCGGCCGGACCTTTATTATGCCTACGCAGGAGAAGCGGGAGATGGCGGTCCGTATGAAGCTGAATCCGGTTCGCGGGCATATTACGGATAAATCTGTGGTACTGGTTGATGACAGTGTTGTCCGGGGGACTACCTCCCGGCGTATTATTGCGCTTGTCCGGGAGTTTGGTGCAAAAGAGGTGCATCTCCGGGTTGCATCGCCGCCGATTATTGCTCCCTGTTATCTGGGAACGGATTTTCCCACCCGCGCTGAGCTGATATCGAATCATAAGTCCGTGGAAATGGTCCGGGAGGAGATCCGGGCCACCAGTCTGGCGCATGTTTCCATTGAGGGGCTGGTCAAGGCAATCGGCCTGCCGTTTCATCAGCTTTGTACCGGATGTCTGACCGGGAAGTATCCGCTGGCAATTCCTAATGAGGAGAGGGATCTGCGTCAGGTTGTGCTTATCGATCCGTATCAGTGCAGGAATCTGGAATAACTTTTTTGGGGGGTTGGGGCGTCTTTCCTGAGCATTTTATTGTACTCGCAGTCATTCCCTACATTACCCCGAATTTGGCACTTTGCCTTCTCTCCCTCTTTTTCGAAATGAGAAATTGAAATAAAACCACCCAATTTTTGGACAGAATACAATATTTGGGGTGCAATTAGGATTGGGTTTCTTGTTCATCTTTAGACGTATGTGGGTAACCACGGAACAGCACGGAACACACTGAATTCCACGGAAGAAAAAACACGGAATACCGCTTCGCTTACGGAAAAAACGGAAAAACTAAGGAGATTGGATGCTTCGGACCTCCGATCGATACGTTTTCTGGGATTCGCGTACAAGCCATGCAGGATAGCGTGTCATCCAATTCGAAGACTTAGACTTTTTGGACAAGACCTGCAGGAAAAAATATCGATCGGAGGTCCGAAGCATCCAATCTCCTTAGTTTTTCCGTTTTTTCCGTAAGCGAAGCGGTATTCCGTGTTTTTTTCTTCCGTGGAATTCAGTGTGTTCCGTGAGTAAGTCCCGGGTCTCAGCAGATCCGTCATATGTAGGTTTTCCGCATTCAGGTGCCTACTGCTGCGTTTTTCGGTTGTTGTCTATCAAATGTTTCCAACAGAGTATACATTCATGCCTGCATGTACTACAAATGGGGTGGAAATATTTCGAATGCGGAGGTGTCCGACGGATCCTGTATTGCCCGGTTACCGAAAAAGGGGGTGATTACCGGTTGCGCCGCAGAATGAGTGCAGCGGCACCCATGCCGAGGAGAAGCCCTGCTACGGGAATCGGTGCCTGTGTTGAGGTAGGCTGCGGTGTGGTGGTCTCCGTTCCCACCGGCACGGTTCCCGTGGGAGCGGGTGATGCGGTGGTTGTTGGTGCGGTCGGCTTCGTGGATACCGTCGGCTATACCGTCGGTGTTCCCGCGGTTGGGGTTGCGGTCGGGGTGGGTTTGTTCACTCCGGCCTGGGCCAGCAGTTCAAGTCCGTCGTCTGCGCCGCCGTTGTCACTGACAACCGGTACCGGGGTCGGCGGGACGACGGGTGAGGTTTCTTCCGCGATGATGATGTCACTGTATCCCGGGGTGGTGACGTCATACTGATGCATGCCGCCGCTAACTCCGCGGTACGTGATCTGTAACAGTTCCAG
>JAEWXF010000022.1 GCA_023396065.1 Methanobacteriota archaeon | reverse complement strand
CACGGAATACCGCTTCGCTTACGGAAAAAACGGAAAGACTAAGGAAGTGGGATGCTTCGGACGTCCGTCGATATTTTTTCCTGCAAGTCTTGTCCAAAAAGTCTAAGGCTTCGACTTGGACGGCACGCTATCCCGCATGGCTTGCACGCGAATCCCAGAAAATGTATCAATCGGACGTCCGAAGCATCCCACTTCCTTAGTCTTTCCGTTTTTTCCGTAAGCCGCGTAGCGGCGGTTTTCTGTGTTTTTTCTTCCGTGAAATTCGGTGTGTTCCGTGCTGTTCCGTGGTTACCCACATACGTCCAAAGACCCGCAAGAAAAGTATCGACCTGCATCGAAAAAAGTATTATCAGACACCTTTGTGTTTCCCGGAGTGACAGGTTGATTTTGAGGTATCTGTCAAATTCTCACACTCCAAAAAATTGGTGTGATGCTAGTGGATGCACCACGGGGAAAAATTAGCCTAGTGTCAAACTCAGGATGATTTCAAAAGAGTATTGTCGGCCGGCAGAACTGAGGTGATGCGGTTTTCGCGATCCACGACGAAGAGTGCCTCCACCGGCTGATATTTCAGATAGAGTCCGGCAAACTCCTCCTCAATCAGAGAACGGTTATCCGGGTCGTCTGCAATTCGATCAGCGGTTTTGGTAAGTGTGTCACCCAGACTGGTGAGGTTTGCCGTGATCGTTGCAGTGAGGTCCTCTGCGGCTTTCTTTTGGTCGGCATACAGGGCATCTCCCTCCTCGGGCATCAGAATACACCCGGAAGAGAGTATACCAAGAGTCACCAGTACTATAAGCAGCAGTATGAAATTCCGGCGGCGGCTCATAGTTCCCTTGCTTTGCGGGGATGGGGCAGGCAGGTAATATATATTAATTTAAAAATTAATTGTTGTGGGGGGGGGGATAAGTGGTCGTATTAGCTGTCGATCCGCTTCGGCAGGGAGTACTCTTGGGCAGTATACAACTGATTGTGTACTTCTTTCAATCCGCATTGTCAGGATCACCTGTGTACTACTCTTTTTGCGGCAATTCTTATTAATTTTTTGCAGAGACCTGGGTGATCTCTGTTGTATTCATCGGGACGCTCAGCAGAATGAACCATTCATCATCGATCGGCTGCACGTATTTCAGTGACAGCCGGGTTGTACCGCTCGTTTCCGACGGGAGATTGATGTAACTGAATCCTCCGCCGTTGTTTGCCAGCGTAATTGTCCCGCGTCCTATGGATGCTCCGTAGATGTCGGTGATTCCCAGAAGGTTTCTGGACGACCAGGGGTTCGGATCATGGACGATGGGGTTTCCTGCATAGTCATAGATACTGAACTCAATGTCGTCGCGGTAGTGGGAGGCGTTGTTGAGTGAAGCGGCTGCCGCTTCCTTTCCCTCCTTCTGAATGAATGAGATTATCTCCCGACTATACTGCATCATCTGCATCCGCATCTCCGGAGATATAGTGGGTATGACCTCCGGGTAGTATTCACCGACGGTAATATACCATGTATCATCAACCGGCAGGACATAGCTGACCTTCAGCTCCACCTGCATATTGTCTGCGGGGTTTTCGTACACATGGGTTACGTAACCGCCGCCCTGGTGTGCCCGGCTGGTAAACATTTTGACGGTGGACACCCCGTTGATATCTACATAGTTTGTCCGGTTCGTACCGATAATGCCCGGACGGTAGGGATTTGCCAGAAGGGTGTTGTTTATGTCAAATGCGGCAATATAATACTCTTGTGTCGTGAAGTTCCCGTCCGGTTTATTGAACTCAGCGAGAGCCGCTTCCTTTCCGTATTCCTTCGCAAAGAGATAGGCACTGCGGGCAAACTCTTCCAGTTTCAGGTTGGTGGTTCTGGTAGGGTAGTCTACCTGCTGAGTGCTGTCGCTATCCGAGGTTACGACAATGATCGGGTGCGAGAGAGATATGTTTGCCGGGGAGAGAATGGTGTCCCACACGGCAACCCGGTTCACGATTTTGAGTTCTCCATAACTGTACGCGGCATAGGTTTCCACGCCGGATTTGGTAATGAGTATTCTCTGGATCAGGGAATCAAGTTCCGTCTGGTTTGGCGCTGTTATTGTCAGTACGCTGCCGTCGAGATGGGATCTGTCGGGATAGTGGATGATTCCTCCATCCTGTTCGATGATCCACGCAGTATATCCGGTGGTCTCTTCAAAGTTCTGTACGAGTTTTTCATAGATCAGGGTCGGGTCACGTATAATCAGGAGAAGTCCTGTATATGTCCCGTCTTTGGTGATCATCGGGAGGATAGCGACCGAGACATTGTTCCCGTTACTCCAGAAGTTTTTCATGGTGATGGTCGGGGAGTCTGCGGAGTAGGTGAAGTACGGATCGTCAATCGTGACACCGAGATACGGGGTGACGAGCGGATTTCCCGCCGGGCAGACATCGATAACCCGCTTTTCGGTGTCTACAACGATGAAGGCTTTCACCGAGGTATACGTGGAGTAGATGTCGTCAAATACCTGATCTACCAGTGTTTCATTGGATGGATCTTCCGCGATGATATCTGCTGCTTCACGGAGGCCCATGTTGCCGTTTGCAAGGTACTCTCCGACAACCTTCGTCAGATTTTCCGCCGCTGCAATCTGGTCTGCGTATTTCTCTTCAAGTGTTGGTTCCTGGGGCGGCTGATTGATACAGCCTGCCGAGAAAAGTATGAGAACCACCAGTATTACGAGGGGAAGTTCGGCCCGGTATCTGGCTCTCTTACGCTGCGCGCGTTCTTTTGACACTTCCTGCTCCTCTGTTTTATGAATTAAATCAATTTTATCCAAGGTAATCTCTCTCTCCAGACCCCGGGCTACGTGTGATATGGTATAGTATAATCACTGAGGTCATATTAACCTTCCCTGAATCTATTTAAATCATTCTAAATTCACAAAAAAAGGATTTCGGATACTGCGGTTACAGCAGCAGTCCGAGAATCATCTGCGGTACTAAGGCGATATACAGAATCAGCAGTGACACAGCAATCAGTGCCGCAAACACAACCGGATTCCAGGAAAGAATCTTTTTTCCATCCAGCGGTCCGACCGGCAGCATGTTGAAGAATGCCAGCATTGCATTCACCTGAAATCCGACCATTCCCAGGAAGAACAGGAACCCGGGGAGGGTAAACACACCAATCGTCTCTCCGCCGATCATCACTCCCGCAACCATTATACAGAAAAATGGAACCGCGAGAATCAGATTCGTCAGGGGCCCGACCACCGAGATAACTCCCCGCTCTTTTTTGGACATCTCCCGTCCGCCGGTGTTGATCAGCGTCACGCCGGGTGCCGCAAATACAATCCCGGTCACGACTGCAATCACAACCGCAATCAGCAGCATCTGGGTATTTTTCCGGAACTCCGCCCAGTATCCGTACCGCATCGCCGTAAATTTATGGGCCATCTCATGCAGCACGAATGACAAACCGACGATTACTACCGCAACGATAAACGTCAGCGCGAGCATATCCGGTGAAATCTTTTCAAACTCTTTGATGAGATTCAATCCTCCGGAAAGCCCGAGGGTAAACGCCACTGCCAGGCCCAGCCAGGCAATCAGCAGATCACGCTGTTCAAACGGAGAGAATTTTTTCAGAAGATTCATACATATCCCGTCCTTATTCCCCGCACGCCACGCGGACACAGTCTTCCAGCGTACCCATTCTCGGAGTAACACCGCACATTCCGGGCAGATACGAAAACGCCTTGCCCGAGTTCGTCATAACACATCCGCTGTGATCCATTAACGGCGACACCACCATACAGGTGTCCGGCACAATCTTTGCCCCGCTTCTGGTAATTACCGCAAGTTCTGCGGAACAGTAGCTCCGCATCTCCTCGGCAATGAACACATAGAACGGCATTGTCACCTTCTTTCCGGACAGAAGCTCCGCCACCCGGGTGACCTCTTCCCGGGACAGATGCGGACAGCCCACCGCAACCGCGGAAACGTCCACCTCGGCAAACACCTTCTGCACATCCGCAACCTCAATCGTCACGACCTCACGGTCACTCTCTGCGATATGCTGTTTGAAGAACGGGAATCTGGTCTCCGGCGTGATACCGTTCACATGATAGAGTGCGACCGCTCCGGACGCCGCCATTGCCGCGCCGAGACTTTTCAGCATGTCGCGGTTCGGGCGCAGATCCTGAAACAGCGGAATCTGGTTCCCGGCAATCGCTCCTGCGACCACGCCGAGCGCCCCGTACTCTGCATTTGTCCAGTGTTTTGCCGACTCCGGATCATCCAGCCGGAACTCAATCTGCGGCAGACGGTTTTTCACAATATGCAGACCGTACTCAGGTGTCTTCCCGGTCAGAGCTGCCGCCAGAGCGGACGGTCCGCCTTCCCGGTTGGTTCGTGCGCCGAGCACCGAGTTTGCATAGCTCACCGCCGACGACTCCGACCATGCGAGATGATCACCGCGTTCCACGATACTGAAGTAGTAGGGAGTACAGGTACAGGTCGGCCTGATGCCGAGCCGCATGTATGCCGCGTTCACCTCCAGCTGCTTTGCCGCAAACTCTGACGGAATTCCAAGTTCCTCCCATCCGTTTCTCGGCATCCCGATCGGGTTCAGAAATGCCGGAACGACCGCTTTTGCATCAATACTGGACAGCCACTCCAGACCCGCCTCTCCGATCGTCTTAAACGAAGCTCCCGAAACCTGCACACTTTTTACGGGAATGAATCGTTCGGCATCATAGATTTTTCCGAGAGCCAGCAGAATCTCCATCATCTTCTGCCGGCTTTCGCCGTACTCGCCGTTCAGTAATGCCTGATCATACGTATCAAGTTCCATTCTCTTCACTCCTTACTTATTCATCCCAGTCTGCACGGATAAATTCATCTTCATGCCCGAGCTGAACGGTTGCATCGACACCCATCTTTACGTTCATACCGTCCCCGATCCGGCACGGATCCAGAGACGAACCGCGGACGCCTGAAATAATCATCACATCCTGATCCGCTCTGACCCGGGTTGCAATCGCGAACTCCACATCATTTGGATCATGGATGTTGATATCCTCGTCCACGACCACGACATGCTTCAGAGAGGTATGGGTTGCAAACGCTGCCATAATCGCATTCTTTCCGTCGCCGTTGGTCATCTTCTTCACCTGCACAACCGCATGGAAGTATCCGGCTCCGCCCGGCGTAAGGTAGACGTCCCTGACGTTTGTCACGTTTGCCACCGCCTGATAAATCCGCGGCTCATACGGAGCACCCATCAGCATCTTGTGTTCGGCTCCCGCCGGCACAATCCCGTGATAGATACAGTCCGGTTTCCGGTACATCCCTTCCAGTTCCATGACCGGCTGCATCCGGATTGGATCGTACGTCCCGCTGATATCCACGAACGGTCCCTCTTCATGCAGTTCGGCGGTCAGCCAGCCGTAGAGCACAATCTCTGCATCCGGAACCTGTACGCCGTTCGGGCAGGTATACAGCGGCATATCTTTCTGTGTGATCTCAGCGGCATAGGCCATCTCCTTTCCTTCGGGAACCCGCGTACAGGCGGCAAACGTCACCGCAGGGTCTGCCCCGATTACGATCGCAACCGGGAGTTTTTTTCCGGCGGCGTGTGCCTGTTTCATCAGTTTGTAGGTGTGGCGTCCCTCTACGATTCTTCCGATCAGGTGAGTGCTGTCCAGAACCTCCATCCGGTGAATCGAGGCGTTCGTAACACCGTTCCATGCAGAGAACACAATACCCGAGGTCAGATACCGGCCCGCGTCCTTCGGGAAATGTTTCATGACCGGCAGTTTCGAAAGATCTGCCGGCTCAAAGGTCAGCTTCCCTGCGTCATGGGTTTTGCCGGAGTAGGTGCAGGCGGCAAGCGTCTTCACCAGGGAATTTTCCGGGATGTTCAGCGCCACGGAGAGACTCTTCCGGTCGCAGACTGCGTTCATCACACACCGGTGTCCGTCGACATTGTGGAAGTACAGCATTTTTTTGCTGTAAAATGCCCGTTTCGGTGCTTCAAATACTGAGGAGACCGGTTCATGAATCTCTTCGACCAGTCCCGCTGCTTTCATTCTCTCGATAAATTCTCTCATGATTGTTTCCACCGTGTTCCGATCGTATGTTCAAGTCCGCAGTGATCCAGAATCCGGGCAACCACCATATCAATCAGGTCTTCAATGGTTGCCGGATGTGTGTAGAGCGGCGGGGATGCCGGCAGGATAACTGCTCCCGCATCATGGGCCGCCAGCATATTTGTCAGATGCACCCGGGAGTACGGGGTTTCCCGCGGCACGAGGATCAGGGTCCGCCGTTCTTTCAGGCAGACGTCCGCCGCCCGGGAAATCAGATTTGTTGCGTATCCGTGGGCAATGGCAGCGAGACTTTTCATACTGCAGGGTACCACCACCATTGCATCGTACCGGAACGACCCGCTGGCAATCCCTGCGGCGAGGTCGGCGTTCTCCTCGTAATGAACCGGGTATCCGGAAAGATCCACTCCTTCGAGGGCTGCCACCTTCTGTGCGGAATCGGAGATGATGAGATATATCTCAGTGTCCGCGACCGTCAGCAGGCCTTCGATCAGCCGTTTTGCATACAGCGTACCTGACGCCCCGGTCACACCGATCACAATCCGCTTCATTGCTTATTCTATTATACCTGTGAGTTTATGTTGTTTTGTTGCCCGCCGCAGACCGAGTATCTCCCGGGCGGCGGTACCGACCACTTCACGGTGCTCTGCCGGCGTATAGACGCCCAGCCGCCACTGTCCCTGCCGGGTGGCGTTCATCATCGAAATCATTGGTACTATTTCTTCAAACGGGACAAGATCGTGCCGGTTTCTGACCTGTACCTGCATCCGCATCTCTTTCCTGAGGGGAGGGATGTCAAGGATAACCGATTCTGGTGCGACGCCCGCAGTTTCTGCGATTTTTTCCGCAATCCGTTTTTCCTCTTCGGGCCGCAGCCGGGTGATGCGTTCGGCATCCACCAGGGTTCTGTCCGCGGAGACCGCACGTTTGAAAAGCCTGCGGGTCCAGATACGGCTCATCATCTCCCGGGACGTTTCCGACGGGGAGTTGAGGAGCAGGACTGCTGCGGCTGCGTCGTCGAGCTGCATAAACCGGTTGATGTCCGCCGGAACTTCGGTGAAGTGTGCGTTTGCGGCGGCGAGGAACATCTCTTCGGCAATTCGGCTCACATGATGATAATACACTGACGGTCCCATCAGTGTTCTGGCGATCAGCAGTGACTCGGCTGCCGCAAGGCCGGAGTCGTTGACCACCAGTTCTCCCTGCATAAACGTGAGAGAGTGAATCAGACGCTGGGCGTCCAGCATGCCGTAGGGGACTCCGGTATAGTGGGCGTCCCGCAGGAGGTAGTCCATCCGGTCAACGTCCAGATCACCGTGAATGATCGGGGCCAGCGGATGCGTACCGGCCACGATTTCAGCAACATCTGCGGGACAGATGTCATTTTCATCCAGAATTTCTGCGATTCTCCCGCATTTCAGGAACGGTATAATGTTGTCGTGTGCGTATTCCCCGTAGTTCTGCATCAGGCGTTCGCTTGCGTGGGAGTACGGGCCGTGACCGATATCATGCAGGAGTCCTGCGGCACATACGGTCAGGGTTTCTGACTCCGGCAGTCCGAGGTGCCTGCATAAAAGAGAGGCAAGGTGCATTGCACCAAGCGAGTGTTCAAACCTGGTATGGTTTGCGCCCGGATACACCAGATAGGCGAAGCCCAGCTGGCGGATATGATGCAGCCGCTGTACCGCGGGAGTATCCAGAAGCGGGACAAGGGCTGAGGGAACTTCGATGTATCCGTGAACCGGGTCTTTAATCTGTTTCGGCATTAGGGATGCGAGGGTTTGTTGGGAAAGATCAGCC
The DNA here is from genome assembly GCA_023396065.1 of Methanobacteriota archaeon. Lineage (GTDB taxonomy): Archaea > Halobacteriota > Methanomicrobia > Methanomicrobiales > Methanocorpusculaceae > Methanocorpusculum. Next base: position 21,218 of record JAEWXF010000022.1, on the reverse strand, counting down.
CTTTCAGCGCTTTGCCTGCTCCGGAGTTCCAGAGTCCTGTTCCATGGTAGAAGGTAATTCCGGCACTGGCCTCTCCGATTATGGAATCGTTTTCGGTGAAGTACAGTACGATGTCTTCGGTGTATCCTTTGTATGCATCAAGCATGGACTCGGCATTGATGTACTGGCCGTCGGCCGTCCGGTAGGCAAGGACTGATGTTCCGTCGGCAGCGGTGAGCTTGACCAGCTCGGCCCCGGTCTTCTCTGCGAGTGCCTGTGCATGGTTTCCTGTGGCTTCTTCAATGACAAGCCCGCCGATACCTGCCCCGATGCCGCAGAATACCACCAGTACCGCAAATACGACTGCAATGATTTCTATTTTGTCCATTCCCATAGTATTACTGTATTAGAATGTTATTGTTAAATAACATTTACATTGCCAGCAGGACGACCATCACCAGTCCTGAAAACAGGACGGTTGCTTCCCGGATGATCCGGATAATTTTGCGTCCTCCCGCTTCCAGTGTCTGTTCGGGAACCCCTATCGTATAGACTCCCGGTTTGTCGAACATGACTCCGCAGCCGCCGGCGATCAGGCTCATCGGGATTCCGCCGTTGAATCCCGGGCGTTTTTTCCGATCGGCCCGGAATGTCCGGAGAGCCTGTGCGGCTCTGCGGTGGAGAACGAAGAGGATCAGCAGGATACCACCGGTAATCCGGGCAGGAATCCAGGCGAGAAGATCGTCCATGCGTGCGGCGAACCAGCCGATACGTATCCGGTCGTCGGTATAGCCGAGCATGGCATCCATGGTGTTCGCCGCACGGAAAAGTGCTGCGCCGACGAGTCCGGCGCCGAACAGCAGTTCAAAGACCGTGAACCAGAAGATGGGAGCAATGATACTGTCCACCAGATTTTCCGCGGCCGATTCGTAGGCGGCTGATCTGATCTGTTCGTGCGAAAGTGTGTCCACATCCCGGCTGACCATCATCCTGACCGCGGCGCGGCCTTCGGTCTCTCCTTTTCCGAGGGCACTCTCCACTGCGCCGACATGTTCCTCCAGGCTCCGCCAGGCAAAGCAGAAGCTCAGCAGGAGAACCGCGGCCGGGATGTAGATGTACCAGGGCGCAAATGCGGTCAGCAGCAGAGGGATCAGCAGGAAAACCAGCGTTGTTGCAGTCCAACCGAGAATCCCGATAAGGCGTTCCAGACGTTTTGGGTAGTAGTGTGTTTTTCCCCAGAACCCGATGAACCGTCCGAGAAGGGCAACGGGATGATATGAGGAATGCGGGTCTCCGATCAGCCGGTCGGTTGCCAGTGCGAAAAAAAGAATTACTGCGCCAATCGCCATGCGACGACGACTCCGGCGAGCATGACCAGATACAGAATCACTGCCATGATGATTCCGTCAATCGGCAGGGGCACAAACTGCCAGACCAGCAGCACCAGTATACCGAGAATAGGGAAGACTGCGATTGTCGCCGCATTTCCGATCTGCATCTTCGGTTTTGGTTCCGGCTCGGTCGGGAAGATGACCGGTTCGGGCGCCGGGGCCGGGCAGGATTTGATGACATTGATCGTAAACGCTTCCCGCCGCATACCGTAGCCGGTAATGACCTGCATGTCGAAGCTTCCGGATCCGGCACTCTCTTTGATTTTGATCTCCTGTTCGGACTCGCCTTCGACGTAGATGTTTTCATACGTAAAGTCGGTGTAGGCGGCCCCTTCACACCGGAGTGTTGCATGCGTGGGGGACCCGTGGTTGACGATTCTCACGTGCAGGGAGGTTCCGGCACTGACGTCCACCGAGTCGGTGGATACTTCCAGAGAGTTGATTCCAAGACGGTTCAGCTGAATTTCGACGATGGCCATTGTGCGTTCCTCTTACTTTTGTTCTCTGTTCGGGAGGAGATTGGGGATGCCGGAGGATATCGGGTACACGCGTTTACAGGCGGTGCAGGTAAGCAGCCCTTCGGTAATCTCTGTATCATTACCCTCCATCTCTGTAACCATAAAGGTTCCCTTGCAGACGGGGCAGCAGATTATATCCAGTACCCAGCGTTTCATGATAATTTAGAGCTCGGAGCGGATGTCAATGATCTGCGACTGCTCAGGACCGGTTGAGATGATTCCTACCGGGCAGCCGGTATCTGACTCAATCTGGTCCAGGAATGCTTTGACCTTCGGCGTGAGTTTGCTGTATTCTTTGACGCCGAAGACCGCGCTGTCGATGTGGTCTACGCCGGTAATGGCGATTGCCGTACAGCCGTTGATCATTGCGGAGTAGCGTGCCATCTCTCCGTCCCACGTACCGATTCTTCGTTCCCGGTGGGTGACGGTGCCGAACTCCTGAATGCCCATGGATATGGACTGGTCATGGGTAAGTTCCGTGGGGAACGGTCCCTCGCCGACCCGCGTCGGGAATGCTTTGAAGACCACAACGACATCATCAATTTTGGTCGGACCGACACCGACATCTGCGGCCATCTGAGAGGCTGAGGTGTCTTTGCTGGTTACAAACGGATAGTTTCCATAGTAGAGCGAGATACCGAATCCCTGTGTTCCCTCAATAACGACGGATTCTCCGGCGTCAATGGCGTTGTTGGTCTGCTGGGCGACGTCGATGATATAGGGGGCAAGCTCCGGGACATTTTTTGCCTGCCGGGATATCCGCATGACCCGGTCGGAGTTTGCCGGACCGCATCCGGAGCCGGTGGAGCCGACCGTCTTGGAGAGGTGTTCATCGTGTTTGTCTTTGTAGATGTGTTCCTCTTCGATGATACCGCAGCGGGCGTCGATAAAGGTACGGTCTTTACATCCGAGGACGTCAAGTTCGTGGGCAAATACCCGCGGGTCGACGAGTACTCCCGAGCCGATCATCAGTTTTGCATGGGGGTAGATAAACCCGGAGGGGACCATCCGGACACCGTATTTTTTGTCCCCGACTTCGACGGTGTGTCCGGCATTCGGGCCGACACCGCCGCGTGCGATTATAGTTGCTTTATCCTGTTGGGCAATGTGAGCGACGATCTTCCCTTTTCCTTCGTCACCAAAAAAGCCGCCGACAATGATCGTACTTGGCATAGTGTATCAATATCTATGGGTTTGTGGGAGACATAAGACCTTGGTTCCTGTTGTCTGCCGCCATCCCACATTTTTAATGCTGGAACCGCCAGATGTTGAATATATGCCGGAACATGAAGTAATCGTATACTCTACCCAATCCTGTCCTCATTGTAAAAATCTGAAAGCCTTTCTGGACAGGCATGCCGTTTCCTACACAACGATTGATGTCGGCTCGGACGTACATGCGGCGCGGGAGATGATCGATCTTACCGGCCAGCGTTCCGTTCCCGTCATTGTCATTGACGGTCAGGTGATTATCGGATACGATCCTGACACCGTGTCCGCACTGCTGGATCTGACGATTGCGGAGATTTCCGGTGATCACGAACTGATTATTCTCGGTTCCGGGGCCGCCGGTCTTGCCGCCGCGATGTATGCCGGACGCAAAGGACTGGAGACGCTGGTAATCGGGGCAGCTCCCGGAGGAATGATTGCCCGCAGTGAAATCGTCGAAAATTATCCCGGATTTTATCAGATCAGCGGAGAAGCCCTCATGAACCTGTTCTCTGACCAGTCACAGTCCTACGGAGCGGTTCTGTTCGAGGACGTTGTGACGGGCGTGCAGAAAACGGATGAGAAATTTCTCGTTACCACGCTGTCCGGCCGGGAATTTACGGCAAAGGCCGTGATCATTGCCGTGGGACGGACACCGAATCTGAGCGGGGTGCCGGGAGAGTCTGAGTTCTTTGGAAAAGGTATCTCCGTCTGTACCACCTGTGACGGCCCCCTGTATGCAGGGAAACGTGTCGGTATCTACGGCGGCGGCGCCACCGCAGTGGACATGGCACTGGAGATGAGCGGCATTGCATCTGAGGTGTATCTCATCTCCCGCAGTCCGCTGAAGGCCGATGCCGTTTTAATCCATCGGCTGGAGGAAAAATCCAATGTCGAGATTCTCACCGGTTTTGTTCTCACGCAGATCACCGGAGAGGACCAGCTCTCTGCAATAACCATCGCCCCGCGGGACCGTCCGGAGAATCCGGAAATCATAGCCCTCGACGGGCTGTTCCTCGGAATCGGACTTCGGCCGAACACTGCGGTCTTCACCGGCCTCGTGGCGATGAACGACTCTGCTGAGATCATCGTTGATGAAAACTGCAGAACAGATGTTCCGGGTATTTTTGCCGCAGGGGACGCAACGTCCATCGAGGGAAAACAGGTTGCGGTTGCCGTCGGGGAAGGGGTCAAAGCCCTCCTCTCGGCGTATGCCTACCTGAAATCCTGATTTTTTCAGAGAGAAATCCTATTCCGTGTCTCCCTCAGGAGATCCTTTTTTTCCCGCCTCGCGGAAAAATATCTCATATCCCGTGATTGCCAGCACCAGCAGTACCGGTCCCAGAACAAATCCGAGAAGGCCCATGATCATTGCCCCGCCGAAAAATCCGAGGAACATCAGCATTGGCCGTATCTGCACCTTCCGGCCGGTCAGTTTGGGCCGCAGAATCATATCCGTCACCACACACAGCAGGAAATAACCCACCGTACAGATCAGAATCACGCCCCGCCAGTCTCCGAGACATACCGCATACACCCCTACAAAGATCAGAACCATAACCGGTCCAAGGAACGGAATCAGTGCAAACACCGCACACAGCATCGCATAAAACGGCACGTGGCCGTAACCGAGCAGCATAAAAAATCCGTACGCCAAAAAAAACGTCAGAACCGCGATAAACACATGCACAATATACAGGGAATACAAAATGTCCCGCGTCTTCTCCGCCATCAGGCCGATGTTCGGCTTCGCATTCTCCGGCAGAACCGCCCAGATATCCGCCCAGACTCTGTCCCCGAAGATAATACACAGATACAGCAGAGCGTAAAAGATCACCATATCAATCAGAATCTGCGGAACAAGCCCTGCAGCACTGACAATCAGTTTCGGAAACAGCGTCGCCAGCAGATCCGACACATACGTTACCAGATTGTTTGCCTGCGGGCCGGCTGTTGCAGGATTCAGGGCCTCGGTAACTACAGAAAAGATCGTCCGGAGCATCTCAATCAGATAATCCATGTCCGAGAACAGAACAACCACAATCGCGACGCATGCGGCAAGAATCGCTCCGGTAAGTACGGTCGTCAGAATGCCGGCTGACACCCACTCCGGGATTTTTCGCCGCATCTTCCGATGCAGCGGAAGCATTACCACCGCAAGCGACAGGGCAAATATTCCAATAAACAGATAATCCCGGGCAAGAATCAGTATCAGCAGAAATACCGCACAAACGACAACTATACTGAAATTGTCACGCACCGTCCGGCAGACGTCCATATATACTCAGACGTCTTGAAAACAGATAAAGTGTAGTGGGATATTTCCCACCCATATTTACTCAACGATCTTAAAGGATGCGCCCGGAACACCGCAGATCGGGCAGCGGTCAGAGGTCTTGTTGATCTCAATGTTTCCACAGACCGGACAGAGGTAGACAGTCTTGACCTCAAAGTCTCTGCCTGCTTTGACTGCATCCAGTGCCTGCTTGTACAGCTCTGCGTGAACTGCCTCTGCCTTCATTGCATGCTCAAAGGTAATGAGAGCATCCTGACGGCCTTCCGCCTCGGCGACCTTGATGAACGAGGGGTACATCTCATTCGTCTCGTGCAGCTCGCCTGCTCGTCCTGCCTCCAGATTTGCAACGGTTGTACCAATGTAGCCTCCGACACGGAGAAGACGGCGTGCGTGAATCTCCTCTGCTGCGGAAGTTGCACGGAACAGCTTTGCAACATGGTCATATCCCTCGTCTGCTGCAGCTTCCGAGAAGGATTTGTACTTACGGTTTGCCTGGGACTCGCCGGCAAAAGCTTCGGCAATGCATGTCTTAGTATCCATACTTATTATTATGCAGAACCCCACGCATAAAGGTTTGCAATGAGGATGTTTCTGCCGCTATTTTCCCGGATTTCCTCTGTATTTCTCTGTTTTTTACCGATGCTCGTTCCATATTTTGCAGGATGATCTGCATTTCCCCCGCATTTACTCTCGTCCGGATATCATCGTTGGAATACTTTGATAATCTCTCATGTCAAGAAAGAATAGTGTTTATGAAGCTCAAGGACACCGCAGAGATCGATCGTCCCCGGGAAAAATTAATTGCTACGGGTCCACGGTCCCTGACACTTCCGGAGCTGATTGCTGCCATCATCGGTCGCGGTACGGCAGGTTCGGATGCCCTCGCAATCGGGAAATCCGTCAGCCAGATTCTCCTGCAGAAGACCTACGAAGTTTCCGTACAGGAACTCTGCGAAGTCTCCGGAATGGGTCCGGCAAAAGCCTGTCAGATTCTTGCCGGTCTGGAGCTTGCCCGCCGGTTTCCGCCGCCTGATCAGCGGCATGCCGTCGTCAGAACCGCAGAGGATGTCCTGCCGTTTGTAACCCAGTACCGGTATGACCGTCAGGAAAATGTGGTGGCGGTTACCTTAAGCGGTGCTCACGAAGTACTCAATGTCCGGCTGATTACCCGCGGACTGGTCAATGAAAGCCAGCTGCATCCCCGCGAAGTTTTCGCCGATGCCGTTACCGACCGTGCGGCGGCGGTCATTCTCGTTCACAATCATCCGTCCGGCAACTTAACGCCGAGTGCCCGGGATATTCTCATCACCGAACGCATGGCTGAAGCGGGGAACCTTCTCGGCATTCAGGTACTTGACCATCTGATAATCGGTCCCTGCGACGGATACCGGCACGTGAAAAAAGAGGAGTAGTTACTTCCCGTACTTGCGAACCCGGGACTGATAATCCCGCAGTGCCCGGAAAAAGTCGATGCGTCTGAATCTGCTCCAGTTGACATCCGTAAAAAATAATTCAGAGTACACCGACTGCCAGATCAGAAAATCCGTCAGATGACTCCCGCCGGTTTTAATCACGAAGTCGGGATTCACCTTGTACTTCAGATGCGACTCAATTGTTTCCTCGGTGATCGTCTCCGGATCATAATCTCCGTGCGCAATCTGGACAATCGCATCGGTAATCTCCTCGCGCCCGCTTTTACCAAGCACAATCAGCACCTCCGGTTTCCCGGAACCGCATCTGGTGTCCTTCTCAGGTGTACTCAGCTGCAGTGAGGTTTTCCTGCCGATCTCTCTCAGTCGCGGAATGTATGCGGTCATTGTGTCGGGCTGAAGGGAACTGATATGAAAAATAATCCGTTCGATCTCCGGGAACAGCATACACCAGCTGCAGACGTCCTCCAGTTTTCCGGGATCGCGTTTCAGGTCAGTTTCACTCAGCATAAAACAGATTTCCCGGGGAAACCACCGGGTATCCGGATTGTTCCCGGCCGTTTTCGTTCTCTCTTCAAGCCCGCGGAAGATCAGATATTCATAGGGGGAATACAGCATTAATTGTACACTAGTATTGCGTTTCCCATGATATGAATAAGATGTATTTTCCTGATTTTTTCCGTATTACCGATATCTATTTATATTGTGGGGATTCATAACATTGAACATGCTATCGCCTTCAGATCTACGAAAGGAGATAGAGACCCGGCTTCGGAAGTATCTCGCCCGGGACAAGTCCGGCATCCGCAAGGAACTGCTGGGGCTTTTCGTTCGTGCCAAGTCCCTGACGGTCGCACAGATTCACGAGAAGCTGTCGGAGAGGTTTAGCGTCAGTTACCACTCTCTGGCATCCATGGTCGGCACAATTGCCTCCAAACTCGGAATCCTGTCTCTGCGTCGCAGTCAGGACGGCTCGATCGGGATTTACGAAGTCAAAGAACAGTACGTTGATGTCATTGAACGGGCTATATCGGACGCGGCGCCGGTCTAGCCCTTTCGTCCCAACTTTTTTGTGCATACAACTCCCTACTACTTAGACAATGGATAACACACAGGGAGGTCCGCAGCTGTCTGAGATTGCCGTTGCCGATGAGGTCATCGCGTATATGGACAAGCGCGGCGGTGATTTCCGGATCAGTACCTCATGTAGCGGCCCGGTTCTGATGCCGGTCAAAGTAACGCCGGCCAAACCAAGCGATATTCCCATCAAAGCAGGAGACCATCTCATCTTTATTTCCCGGTATCAGGTTCAGTGGATATCCGAGATCACGATGCGGCTGGTTCCCCGAATCATGTACACCGAAAACCCGTATGACGTTTGAGGAACTGGAACACACTGCCGACGTCCGGATGAAAATTACCGCGCCGACCTTCCCCGACCTTCTTTCCGAAAGCGGGTTTGCCCTGAGTGCCACGCTCTACGGCGCGTATCCGTACGAGACGCCGGACGCGTCCTTTCCCCTCGCAGCGGAGGGAAAGGATCTGCCTGAACTGCTGGTGAACTATCTGTCCGAGCTTCTGTTTCTGATGGAGACCGAGTATCTTGTTCCCCAGACGATCACTGCGGAGGTTTCGGGAACAGCCGTCTCCGGGACGGTTGCCGGCGTTGCGTTTTCCCGGGAGAAGCATTCCGGGGGTATCGGGGTCAAAGGTATCTCCTACTCCGGCCTTTCGCTCCGGCAGACCTCTGCCGGATATGAACTTATCATCATCTTTGATATCTGAGATCAGTCATGAACAGCAAAATACAGAAAATTACCGATACCGAGTGGGAAGTTCCGCAGGATTTCGTTCCCGGTATGCGGGTTCCGGGACGGTTTTTCCTCTCGGACCATCTTGCCGCAGGCCTTGAAGAGGGGGCGCTGACCCAGCTTGCGAACGTTGCGGCACTGCCGGGTATCCTCCGGTATTCTCTTGGCATGCCGGATATTCACTGGGGATACGGATTTCCGATCGGCGGTGTCGGGGCGTTTGATGAGGAGACCGGCGTTATCTCTCCGGGCGGTGTCGGGTTTGACATCAACTGCGGTGTCCGGATGATTACCACGCCGCTGACGGTTCAGGATCTTTCCGACAAAAAAGGTCTCATTGAGGATCTTTTCTCCGCAGTTCCTACCGGAGTCGGGGCGAAAAGTCCGCTTCGCTTAACGCAGGAGCAGCTTTCCGGGATGCTGACCGACGGGGCTGCGTCTGCCGTGGAGCTTGGGTACGGTATGGATGCGGATATCCCGCGATGTGAGGAGAACGGGGCGATGGACGGGGCAGAGATAGAATTTGTCAGTAAGAAAGCCCGGGCGCGGGGGATTCCGCAGTGCGGAACGCTTGGGTCCGGCAACCATTTCCTTGAACTGCAGGTTGTCGACGAGATTGCGGATCCGGATACGGCAAAGACGTTCGGGGTTTCCGAAGGTCAGGTCTGTGTGATGATTCACTGCGGGTCACGGGGTCTGGGACATCAGGTCTGTACGGATCATCTGCAGGTCCTTGAGGAGGCGGTGAAGAAGTACGGCATTGATCTTCCGGATCGTCAGCTGGCCTGCGCCCCGCTTCACTCTCCGGAAGGCGAGGCCTACTTCGGTGCAATGGCGGCTTCGGCAAACTATGCATGGGCCAACCGGCAGATCATTACACATATCGTCCGGGAACTGTTGGGGAAGCGGTTCGGTATTGCGTATGAGGAGATGCCGCTTGTCTATGATGTGGCGCACAATGTGGCAAAGTGGGAGGAGCATTCTCCGGACGGCAGTGCCGGCAGCCGCCGTGTCTGTGTCCACCGGAAAGGTGCTACCCGGGCATTCGGACCCGGGCGGCGGGAGATTCCGCAGGAGTTCCGCGACTCCGGTCAGCCGGTGATTATTCCGGGCAGTATGGGGACGTCGTCTTATCTGCTTGCCGGGACGGCGGGTGCGATGGAGAGGACGTTCGGCAGTACCTGTCACGGGGCAGGGAGGACGCAGAGCCGGTCTTCGGCAAAGCGGAGTCTTACCGGGGAAGCGGTGGCCGGGGAGCTTGCAAAACGCGGAATTATTGTCCGCGCCCCGAATGCCGCGACGATCGCGGAAGAGGCGCCGGATGTGTACAAACCAAGCAGTGAGGTTGTTCAGGTGGTGCATGATGCGGGAATTTCCCGGATTGTTGCCCGTCTGCGGCCGCTCGGGGTGATTAAGGGATGACGGGATGTACTCACCTTGCGGTGTTCTGGGACAATAAGATGATGTTTCACCGGCTGGTGGAGGATTCTCTCGGGTACTGCGAGGCGGTAACGCCTCTGATGCTTGCGGCTCCGTTTTACCGGGGGCACTATACCGGCATTCTGATTCCGACCGGTTTTGGCAATCTGCAGTACTCAAAGCTTCTGCCGGCGCTGCGTGCGGTTTCCGGCAGAGTTGCCGAGTATCTGAACGAGGGCGGCAGGCTGTTTGTGTTCGGGGCTGCCGATCCGTCAAATACCGGTCATCCCTACGACTGGCTGCCGGTCGAGGTGGAGTATCACTTTGGGTTTGCGGAGCATGCTCTGACGATTGATGCGGATTCTCCCTGGAAATCTTTCTTTGACGGCTATAATACCGAGGCGTTTCCGACGGACGGCTGGTTTACGAAGTTTCCGGGAAAACCGGTTGCGGTTGCGGAGAACGGTTTTCCTGTGTTTGTTGAGTGCAGGATAGGAGAAGGCACGCTGTTTCTTGCGAGTACTCACGAGTATCCTACCGATGCATTTCTGAAACTGTTCGGTACGACGGAGAGGGAAATCCGGTTCTGAGGTGTAACCTCTGTAACCGCTCTGTTGACGATTCATTTTCCCTCATCGGTTACAAAAATATCCGGAATTCTTCCTTGAATCCTGGAAATATTCCTATATATTTCTTTTTCTGAAACTGTAACCGATGTAGACTCTGGAAATACTTCCTTCTAAGGGCATTTTTATCGCTCTACAATAGGAAAATGTCGTCAACATCGGTTACACCCAGCAGTTCTCGGGTATTTTCCAAAATAGGGGTTGTATCCCAGGTATTTTGTAGGCGCAGGTCCCGTCTACACTCTGTATCCGTACTTTTCCGAAGGTTTCTGGTTTCATACTGATCCGAGCGAAATCTTCTTCATGGTCTATGCCTTAGATTGAAGGTATAGAGGTCCCGGAGAATTTCCGGGACGGAGTGGTCATGACACAGACTGTATTTGATGTTCTGCGAATCCTTGACGAGGCCGGAATCGGCAACCCGGTGCCCGGAGAGGTTATCAGCGAGCGCCTTGGGATAAGCCGCACGGCCGTATGGAAGTATGTGAATCTGCTTCGGGAGGTGGGATACTGTATTGACGCATCGCCGAAGACAGGCTATGCTCTGCAGAAACGGACCTGGCTTCTGCTTCCGTACGAGGTGAAACGGTTCTTAAAGACACAGACCATCGGTCAGGAGATGCACCACTTTGAACAGGTTCCGTCCACGAATGCTCTCGCTCGCCAGATGATCCATGAGGTCGGCGATGAGGTGCAGCCGGGAACGGTTCTGATTGCCGAACAGCAGACCGGCGGTATCGGGAGAATGAACCGGGTCTGGATGAGTCCCGAAGGCGGTATCTGGGCGACGATTGTGGTTATGCCCAAACTGAACGTCGATCAGACGTTCAGTATTATGATGGCAGGTTCTCTTGCTCTCGCCCGCGCTATCCGGCATGAGTTCGGACTGTCGGCTCTGATCAAGTGGCCGAATGATGTCTTTATCGGTGACAAGAAGGTCGCAGGAATGACTATTGAGCTTGCTGCCGACGATGATATTCTCCGGTACTGCCTGATTGGTCTTGGTATTGATGTGAACGTCTCGGTGGAACGGACGATGCCGAATATTTCCAAGCTGGTGACGTCCATCTCTGATGAGCTGGGTCATGAGGTGGAACGGGCACAATTCTTTGCCAAGTTCCTCAAAGAGTTTGAACGCCGCTATCAGATGGTGCTGATGGGCGAAACCGAGCCGCTGTTCCGCGAATGGCGGAGTCTGTCCTACACGCTTCACCGCCGCGTCCGTATCAGAACGATGAAGGAAAGTTTTGAGGGCGAGGCAATCGATATCGATGAACACGGGGCACTGCTGGTCCACCGCGACGGCGGTGAGGTTGAACGCGTGATTGCGGGCGACTGCTTCATGCTCTAAACTATTTTTTTGTTTCTTCCTCAAACCCGAGAGACCGGAGCATGGCTCTGTCTTCACTGATGCTGATCCCTGTGGTCGTCAGAAAATCTCCGGAGATGACGGCGTTCGCACCTGCGGAAAAGAGACATTTCCCCTTGTCCGGCAGAAGATTTCTTCCGCCTGCTATCCGGAGAAACGAATCCGGCAGGATAAACCGGTAGAGGGCAACAACCCGTCTGATCTCGTCTTCCGTCATCGGGACTGCATCCGCGAGCGGTGTTCCGGGAATCGGATTCAGGATGTTGATCGGTACCGACCGGATGCCAAGGTTCCGCAGTTCCCGTGCCATATCGATTCGATCCTCCATCGTCTCGCCTATACCGAAGATACCGCCGCTGCACACCTCAAGCCCGGCACGCTGTGCGGCGGTGATGACGGTCAGCTTGTCGTCATAGGTATGCGTCGTACAGATATGCGGGAAAAATCTCCGGGATGTTTCCAGATTTGCATGATACCGGACGACGCCCGCTTCTTTGAGCCGCAGGAGCTGTGATTCGGTCAGGAGGCCGTGCGAGGCGCAGAGGGATGTATTGCAGGTTTTTCCCAGTATCCGGTAGTTTTCGCAGAGGAGATCAAGTTCCGGTTCTGTCAGGGTTCTGCCGGCGGTGACGATCGCCAGCCGGCCTGCGCTGCATTCTCTGATACGGGAGAGATGGGGGACGATACTCTGTACCGGATACTCCGGCGCGACGGTCCGGCTGTGTGCCGACTGGGCGCAGTAGATGCAGTCCTCACTGCATCCGCCGCTTTTTCCGTTGAGAATGCTGCAGATATCACAGGCATCTCCGCAGAAATGCCGGCGGATGTCATTCGCCGCCTTTGCCAGTTCGTTGAGATCTGCGCAGGCGAGTTTTTGTGCCTCCTCTTTTGTTACCCGATGTCCGGCAATTATTCTCTGTTTCATGCTCTCCGGCAGTTTACCATCCATATCTTTATTGTAAACCTCTAATAAATAAGTAGTTTACAATTATGTACGGGAATGAAAAACGTGCACGGCTGCTCGCCTTCTCTGCGATCTTTGTGGCCCTCATTGCGGTCGGCGGATGGATTTCAATCCCTCTGCTGATGATACCGTTTACTCTGCAGAATCTGTTTATCCTGCTGGCTGCGGCAGTGATGCGGAGATATGCGGTGATTCCCGTTGCGCTTTACGTGCTGCTCGGGACGATTGGTCTGCCGATCTTTCACAACGGCACGGCAGGTCTCGGTATCCTCCTCGGACCGACCGGCGGGTTTTTGATCGGTTTTCTCCTCTTTGCAGGAGTTGCAGGGCTGCTGTTTGAGCGGCAGTCCCTAAAGACCGATATCCTTGCTCTGCTGATCTTCGGTCTCGGCAGTTATGCGTTCGGAGCAGGCTGGTTCATGATCTCCACAGGAGCAACGCCCGCGGCGGCGGTGGTTGCCTGTGTGCTGCCGTTTATCGTCGGGGATGTCATTAAGTCGGTTGTGGTTGAGGCTGTCGTTCTCCGTCTGAGGCGTGCCGGAACAGATCTTCTATGATCCGGATACAGAATCTCCGTTCCGGGATTCTCGATATTCCCGCGCTCACGCTTTCTGACGGACTCACCGCGGTTACCGGTGAGAACGGCGCGGGAAAGACGACGTTTCTCCGTCTCTGTGCAGGAATCACTCTGCCGGCTGCGGGGACCATTGAGATTGACGGTGTTCCGCCGCGGAGCTGTGAGGCAGGCTATGTCTCCGAGTTCCCGGACCGCCATTTGATCTTTGCCCTCGTCTGTGATGAGATATCCTCGTCGCTTCGGTTCGCGCATACAAATCCTGACGAAATCGATGCGGCCGTTGCGGTTGTTGCTGAACAGTTCGGCCTCACGCAGCTTCTGGACCGCGAATGCCGGACACTTTCCGGCGGCGAAAAGATGCTCGTTGGTATTGCCGCCGCCGTGATCGGAAAACCCGATCTGCTGGTGCTGGACGAGCCGGACTCACACCTCGACCCGGAGACCGTCGCAGAGATTCTTCCCCTTGTCCGGGGCGCCGGGTGTCCGAATGTTCTGTGGAGCACGCATACCCCGGCAGTACAGAATGCCGCAGACCAGATCGTGCAGCTCCGCAGCGGACAGGTGATTTTTCCGTGAAGCTTGTCTTCGACGCGGTGAAACTTCGTCAGGGGACGTTTGAACTTTCTCTTGACGCAGAGTTTCCGGCGGGTATTCATCTCATCACCGGCCGGATCGGTTCCGGCAAATCCACCCTTGCCCTTGCCGCTGCCGGAATTCTTCCGGCAGCCGAAGGGGAAATTCACCGCGAAGACTGTACAGGGTCACCTCTGCTGCTGATGCAGTTTCCAGAGTACCACGTAACCGGTTCAACCGTTGCCGCGGAAATCCGGTCCTGGAACCTTGACGGTTCCGAAGCGCCGTTCTCTCTCCTCGGCACCGCGGATCCAGCCCGTGACCCTCTGACGCTTTCCCGCGGCGAACTGCGGCGGCTTGAACTTGCCTGCGTTCTCGCCCGGGAACCCGGTCTCCTCATTCTCGACGAACCGTATGCCTCACTGGACCGGTTCGCAAAACCGGTTCTGACTACACTGCTGGAACAGCGTGCGGGAATTACTCTCATCTTCTCTCACGAACAGGAGTTCCTCCCGGCCGCCGCAGACCGCTGGCGGATAACTGCAGGCACGGTGTATCATGAGTGACATCCGGTTCCGAACCCTTTCTGCCGCTGTTCTCTCTCTTGTCGCCTTCAGCAGCGCTGCGGGCGCTGTGGTTGTTTTTCTCTGGTGGCTGGTCTTCTGTGCCCGGGATACCTGTACCGGCGTTTCGTGGAAACTTTTCCTGCCGGTAGCATTTCTTGCCTCCGGCTTTCCCGGTCTCGTCCTCGTCCTCACCGGGACCTCCGGCGGTCTTCTCTATGCCGCAAAAATCTTCGTTCTCCTCCTGCTCGCCTTCTGGCTCGGTGCTGTCCGTCGTCCGGGAGAGTTCCTTGACCTCGGCGTCTGGGCACTCGGCAGCCGGACCGGTTTTGACCTTGGTCTTACCGCGGAACTTTCCCTGCAGTTTCTTGCAGGAATCTCAGAGGATTTCACGCATATGAAGACCGCTCTCGCAATCAAAGGAACAAAACTTTCACCCCGGACACTTGCCGGTCTCTCCGCAGGGCTTCTGATGCTGTCCCTTTCGCGGGCGAACCATACCGGAGACCTTCTCGCACGCCGCGGGTATCAGTCCGGAGGAACGTATCGTCCGGATTTTTCTCCAAAGGTTTTGGACTACCTGCAGTTTTCTCTGGCGATGCTTTGCGGGATTGGGGCTGTAGTCCTCTATTCTATAAGTTTTTTTTGAATGGGGTGGGTTTGGCCGGATCAATCAGGACTAGTTTTTTATCTATTCATTCCAAAACAGTATAGGTTTAGATAAGCTGCACTCACGATGCAGATACGGGAGACCATCATGACAAAGCTCTATATTACCGATACAACCCTTCGGGATGCTCATCAGTCGCTTGCCGCAACACGGATGCGTACCGAAGACATGGTCGAACTCGCAGCAGCGATGGAGAAGGCGGGCTTCTGGTCCGTTGAAGCGTGGGGAGGAGCAACGTTTGACACCTGCATCCGGTATCTGAATGACGATCCGTGGGAACGTTTACGGGACCTGAAAGCAATCTTTGTCAAAACTCCGATTCAGATGCTGCTTCGCGGTCAGAACCTCGTCGGCTACAAACATTATCCCGACGATGTTGTGGACAGATTCATTGAGGCGGCGGCAAAGAACGGTGTTGATGTCTTCCGTGTGTTTGATGCGCTCAACGATATCCGCAATATGAAGCGCTCTATGACGGCCGTGCAGAATGAGGGCAAGCATCTGCAGGGAACGATCAGCTATACGACCAGTCCGGTTCACAGTACTGCAGGATTCATCGATATGGCCGAGGAGCTTTACAGTCTCGGCTGCAACTCCATCTGCATTAAGGATATGGCCGGCCTGATTATGCCGGAGGCGGCCCGGGAACTGATTACCGGTATCAAAAAACGGATTGACATTCCGGTCTGTCTGCATACGCACTCTACGAGTGGTATTGCCCCAATGAGTTATCAGGCGGCAATTGAGGCCGGCGTCGATATTCTCGACACTGCGATGTCTCCGTTCGCCGGGGGAACCTCCCAGCCGGCAACCGAAAGTATTGTTGCCTCCCTCATCGGTACGAAACGCGAGACCGGAATTTCCCTGCAGAATCTCCGCGAGGTGAAGATCGCCGCGGCCACCGTCCGCTGTAAATATGACTGTCTGATTGATCCGATCTCTGTCCGGATTGACAGCGATGTGCTGATCTATCAGCTTCCGGGCGGTATGATCTCCAATCTTGTGTCCCAGTTAAAGGAGCAGGGTGCCCTTGACCGGATGGATGATGTGCTCAAAGAGATTCCGGTGGTCCGGAAAGATCTCGGGTATCCGCCACTGGTGACGCCGACGTCCCAGATTGTGGGTACCCAGTCGGTACTCAACATTCTGATGGGCGGCCGGTACAAGACGGTTACGAATGAGGTCCGTGATTATCTGAAAGGAATGTACGGCAAGTCTCCGGCCCCGCTGGACGATGCGCTGGTTGCGTCCATTATTGGCGATGAGGAGCGTATCTCCTGCCGGCCTGCGGATACTCTTGGTCCGATCTATGATAAGATGAAGACCGACGCGGAGTCCCAGGGTCTGATCAAGAAAGAGGAGGATGTTCTGACGTATATTCTCTATCCGGCAATCGCTCCGGCATTCCTGAAGGGCGAGAAGAAGGCCGAAGCACTGCCGGAGACTGTTCCGGCAGGAACGGTTGCGTCGGCAGCTCCGGTTGACATTGATATTCCGCGGTCGATGGAGGTTGAGGTGGACGGTGAGGTGTTTATGGTCCGGATTCTTTCCGTTGAGGGTGAGTCGGTTGCCGTCGGCAGTTCCGAGCCGGGGAAACGCCAGACGCCGCACGGTGATGTGCCGGGCGGGGTAAAGAGCAGTATTCAGGGAATGGTGCTTGATATTAAGGTGCAGATGGGCCAGAAAGTCTCTGCCGGCGATACACTGCTTGTCCTCGAGGCTATGAAGATGGAAAATCCGGTGGTCAGCCCTGTTGACGGAACGGTTACGGAAATCTTCGTGGAGAACGGGGCGGTTGTCCAGAGCGGGGATGTGCTTGTGGTGGTGAAATGACCAAAGACCGGTACTTCGATAAGGTTCTGGTTGCCAACCGCGGTGAGATTGCCATCCGGGTGATGCGGGCATGCCGTGAGATGGGTATTGAGACGGTGGCGGTGTACTCGGAGGCGGACGCAAATGCTTTGCATGTGAAATATGCGGACGAGGCGTTTCTGATCGGTGCTGCGCATCCGACGAAAAGTTATCTGAATATGGACCGTATCTTAGAGGTTGCGGATATGGCGGGAGCCGATGCGATTCATCCGGGTTACGGGTTTCTTGCGGAGAAGGCAGCGTTTTCCGGAGCGGTGAAGAAGGCCGGTCTGACGTTCATCGGTCCGTCGGAGAAGACCATTTCGATGATGGGTTCAAAGATCGGTTCAAAGCAGGCGATGTCGGATGCGGGTGTTCCGGTTCTGCCGTGGACGCGGAGTACGGAGCATGATGAGGCAAAGGCGTTTGCGGATTCGATCGGGTATCCGGTTATCGTGAAGGCGTCTGCCGGCGGCGGCGGTATTGGTATGACCATCGTCCGGAGTGCTGCGGAGATGGACGAGGCTATTGAGAAGTCGATGCGGACTGCGGCTTCGGCGTTTGGTGATCCGACGGTGTTTATTGAGAAGTATCTGGAAAATCCCCGGCACATTGAGGTTCAGGTGTTTGCGGATTCCCAGGGTGATGTGGTGCATATGTTTGAACGTGAGTGTTCGATTCAGCGCCGTCACCAGAAGCTGATTGAGGAGGCACCCTGCCCGATTATGACGCCGGAGCTTCGCGAACGGATGACACAGTCGGCAATTACGGTTGCGAAGACCTGTAATTATGAGAATGCCGGGACGGTGGAGTTCCTCTATGACAACGGGAACTATTACTTTATGGAGATGAACACCCGTCTGCAGGTGGAGCATACGGTAACTGAGCTGATTACCGGTATGGATATGGTCAGGATGCAGATCAAGGTGGCGGCAGGGGAGCCTCTGCCGTATACGCAGGATCAGATTATTTGCCGCGGTCATGCGATTGAGTGCCGGGTAAATGCGGAGGATCCTATGAATAATTTTGCGGCGGATGCGGGAAAGATCACCCGGTATCGGTCACCCGGGGGTCCCGGAATCCGGATTGACAGTTGTATTCACGTGGGATACTCGATTCCGCCTCTGTATGATTCGATGATTGCAAAGCTCTGTGCCCGGGCGATGACCCGTGAGGAGACGATTGCCCGGATGCGCCGCGCGTTAATGGAGTATGTTATTCTCGGCGTAAAGACGACACTGCCGCTCCATTATGCGATTATGAACAATCCGCAGTTTATTGCGGGCGATACGCACACGCATTTCCTGGAGGAGCCTGCGGTGAAGAAACATCTGCCGCGATATATGCGGGAAAGTGAAACGCGGATGCATCAGCTTGCGGATTCTCTTGGTCGCGGGAAAGAGAAGACGATTGCGGTGACGGCCGCGGTGAATGCGTATATGGCAGCTGCCGCGGCAAAGAATGCGAAGGGGAAGCAGTAACCCTTCCGTTTTTTCCGGATAAATCAGTAATGTATATATTTTGAAACGTCTTTCTTATAATGCACTTCTTGCTGCGGTGGCCTAGCTGGTTAGGGCGCGGGACTCATAATCCCGAGGTCGGGGGTTCGGATCCCTCTCGCAGCATTTTTACCTAATGTTCGTATCCGTATTGTTTTTTCTGTAGTTTTTTTCGTGTCTGATCCGGATGCGCGCGAGAGTCTGCGTTCCATCTCTTTGTGATAAATCTGATGCGTCGTTTCTTTGGGTTGTATCTCCGAATGTTCTGAGAATACAGTTCTGTGTACATCGGAAAATTTTTAAGAATTATCAGCCATTTTTCTCCAAAATCCGGCACCCCATATTATATACACCCACACGAACGCGGGTGCATGTCGTGGAAGTTAGTGATCTCCCATCAGTTAGAGATGCTCTGCGCATATACCCGGGATGCCTCATTTACCGGCACAGAACTCCCCTCAGCGATAACGCCGTATCTCCCCTTCTGGAGGCAGTCGGGGCATATAATCCGGCACCCGCTGCATACTGGGCGGGAATACACCTATCATGTTGCCAGCCGCGTCCTCGAAAAATATTACCAGGATCCCGCGTGGTATCTGGCTGAGTACAAACATCGTGAAAAACTCAAAACATTCCCGCAGGAAAAAAAACACCATTTTCAGAGGAGAAAACACCCAGATCAGACCACTCTCCTCTTCTCTCTTCCCGAGGGCTTCCCGTCCGTGATCCCTACCCCATTTTATATACACATACGCAAACCGGGTAATATGACCAATCGCCGAACCACAACAAAAAAGACTCGTTCGCCCAAAAAAAGCGGAGCTGCCTATGATAAGCTAAATACGAGAGTTGCAGAGTACAACAAGGCAGTGGGAGAATATAATGCAGCCTATCGAATGTACGGAAAATTGTCAAAGAAAAAAACGTCTGAGGGGGAGGCAGCCCGTCGGAGACTCAGACCTCTGTATTATGCGGTTGCCCGCAAAGGGCAGCAGGTGGTAAAGGCGCGTGAGGCATGGCTTAAATCGTGAGGTGACCGCATGATTCATCTGCGATAGGTAGCGGGGTGTGATCAATTCAATTCTTTCTCTTCTCTCTTTCTGAATATCTCCCGTCCGGGATCTCCACCCCATTTTAAATATCCATATTTCCCATCGAGTCATTAATGTCGAATATACCCATTTTTCTTACAGCACCCGGCAAAACTGATAAAAATAAAGTTCTTGAGAAAATGCGCCAACAAAAAGAGGCGGAGGATCAGGTAAGAAATATGCAATATCGCACAATTTCATGGTCAAATCCTATAAAAAAGCAGGCTGAAATTGATTCTGCTACCGGAAATCCTATTGCCTCTCAATATCTTCGGATGGATGACCCAAATGCTGCAGGTTCTGCGGCAAATATCGAGGCTGCTATATCGTCATTTCTTAAAAAGAATTTCAACATCGACACGTCACAAAAATCTCAATCCGGAAACGCCTTTGCCGATGCTGGTTCTGAGTTTGTGAAGGGTGTTGTTTCAGTGATTCCTGGTACCATGCGCACATTATCTGCCGGTGCATATGGTGCGCAATTAATAGGGAAACACAAACTATCTGAGCTTCCCGAGATTTTTTTGGAGGGTGCCCAAGAAGCTGTAAAATCTACCGTTAAGGCCGCGAAAGACAATCCTGCGGAATTTCTGGGGGGTGCCGTGGGTGGGGCTGCTCTTGGAGGTGGGGCTAGTGGGGTTCTCCGGCGCGTTGGGAAAATTGGAGGAGGTGGAGGACATAAGGGTTCCTCATCAAACTCGGCCAAATCCCAGAACCTTGAGGTAATTTCTCCCAAACTCCCCGAGATTTCTATCAGGAAACCGGGTCGTTCTTCCTCTTCAGGTTCTTCCTCTTCAGGTTCTTCTGGAAAAATTCTCACTCCGAAGGATATTCAGAATCTAACCCCGGATCAGCAGGCTCAACTTATCCGAAGTTTGGACCGCAATCGGTCATATGGTGGCAATGGTCCGAAAGTTGTAACGGCTTACCGAATTTCCCCTAAAAAATCGGGGAGCACATCTTCAGGTTCTTCTGGAAGAAATCTCACTCCGAAGAAGATTCAGCCACTCGGTATCAATGGTCCGAAGGCTGTAACGGCTTACCGAATTTCCCCTAAAAAATCGGGAAACACATCTTTGGGTACTCCTCGGGGACAAAAGGGAACTCCCAAATCAGCGGGTGAGGGTACAAATACGGGGGTTTTGCTGCAAAAATCAGCGAATAGTAACAGTCCTGCATATGCAAAAATTCTGACGCCTGATGATCTGGATAAACTTTCACCGAATGAAGTCGCCCGAATGAATAAAAGACGTGATGAATTCAGTGAGAATTTTACTTCCCTCCCTTCCATTGGTATCTCACAGGTTACCCGAGTACCAAAGCCACGGAAATCGGTCGGTGGAAAGGGAACTCCAAAATCAGCGGGCGGGGGTAAGACTATC
>JAEWXF010000023.1 GCA_023396065.1 Methanobacteriota archaeon | reverse complement strand
ACCTGTCACTCCGGGAAACACAAAGGTGTCTGATAATACTTTTTTCGATGCAGGTCGATACTTTTCTTGCGGGTCTTTGGACGTATATGGGGAACCACGGCTTGAAAGCCGAAGATGGTTTCCGGGGATGAGATTCTTTGGTCTCATGTGGGTAACCACGGAACAGCACGGAACACACCGAATTCCACGGAAAAAAACACGGAATACCGCTTCGCTTACGGAAAAAACGGAAAGACTAAGGAAGTGGGATGCTTCGGACGTCCGATTGATACATTTTCTGGGATTCGCGTGCAAGCCATGCGGGATAACGTGCCGTCCAAGTCGAAGCCTTAGACTTTTTGGACAAGACTTGCAGGAAAAAATATCGACGGACGTCCGAAGCATCCCACTTTCTTAGTCTTTCCGTTTTTTCCGTAAGCCGCGTAGCGGCGGTTTTCTGTGTTTTTTCTTCCGTGGAATTCGGTGTGTTCCGTGCTGTTCCGTGGTTACCCACATACATCCAAAGAATCTCATCTCCGGAAACCATCTTCGGCTTTCAAGCCGTGGTTACCCATATACGTCCAAAGATCCGCAAGAAAACCAATCCTAATTGCACCCCAAATATTGTTTTCTGTCCAAAAATTGGGTGGTTTTATTTCAATTTCTAATTTCGAAAAAGAGGGAGATAAGGCAAAGTGTCAAATTCGGGTCGTAAAGCCCCGGGGATTCGTGCCTGAAGACCGCGTGAGCGAAGCGGACATCTTCGTATGCAAAGCATACGTCCGAAGTATGCGGGCTTTTTGAATCGTGTGTCAAGGGCGGTTTCCGGTGTGTGTCTGGACGCATGTGGATACCCGCAGGAGGCCAAAGTTTCCCACATCCTTCGTTTTTTTCATACCAAACGCCGATGAGGGGGACCCCACGCACAAAACACAGGACAATTTTTCAAAAATAGGTTGTACCCGAGAGGGGTGGGTACATGCAACAACCCTTAGGACATGGTTTAGATGTAGGGGTTGCGCAGGGGTTTGAGTGCCGGGTGGTCCGCGTGGGCGCGGTGCTCGAGGTATTTCTGGTTCTTGGTGATCTTCTCGGTTGCGAGTTTGGTCACGAGTTCCAGACCCGGCTTGACGCCGTCCATCGACTCTGCAATGATCCATCCTGCCTCAACAGCCTTGTTGAATGCTGCCTCTCCTGCTGCGGAGCGGACAAAGACGGTGGACCATCCATCCGGAGTTCCGACAGATCCTGTTGAGATATCTGCCATGTTTGCAACGTAGTCAAGACAGACGTGGCATCCCGGCTGCTCGTACTTGTGGGTAATCTTCAGCGGGATCTGTGAGTTTACACCGCGCTCGGTGTACACAGAGAATTTGCCTTTGCCGATATCCATCTTGGTAACGTTGTCGATCTTGGTTGCACAGTGGTCCTCAACCATCTGGTAGAGGCCCTGATAGGGGAAGTTCTCCATACAGAAGATACCCAGTGCAAGAGCGATCTTGTCCGGAACGTCACGCAGACCGATTGGGTACAGCTGTGCCTTCCGGAGTGCCTGAATCTGACAGGGGGTTCCGACAATACCGATCTTGTCAAGACCGTAGCTGCGGGTTGCCTCCTTGATCAGGGACATGTTCGGGGAGATCGAGTATTTCGTTCCACGTGCTGCGAGAAGCTCGTCAACGGTGGTGGCGATCATTGGTTCAGGCTTGTATGCCTCTTCTCCGGGTCCAGCGACGATTGCTCCGTCAATAATGCCTGTCTCAAGTGCGTAGGCAAACATTGCGGTGACGATTCCTCCGTCCTGGGACTTTGCGAGAATGTCTTCACAGCCGGCTTTGGCTTTGTAGACTGCCTTGTATTGTCCAAGATATTCCATTTTTTTCGCCTCCAGCCTTTATGGTTTCATAACCTCTCCGATGAGGTTCGTAATCGATTCATACTGGCCGCAGACATCGAAGCTGAAGAAGCTCCTTGGGCACTGGGCGTAGCAGGCGCCGCATTTGATACACAGGTCACGCTCGACCTGCGGTCTGCCGTACTGCATCGTGATTGCACGGACAGTACATACTGCAGCACAGCTGCCGCATCCGCAACAGAGGCCCTGGTTGATGACTTCGGTCATCAGGTCGCATCCGCATGCTTCGGTTCCTGCCGCTGCAAGGTTCATCAGCGGGGTCAGATATGCGGTTGCGAGTGCTTTCTGCTCATCGTTGCCTTTCAGCAGCAGGTATGCCATCAGGCACACATTACGGATCTGCTGCGGTGTCGGGGCACATGCGGGGATGTACACATCGACTTTGATCAGGTCACCGATTGGCAGGAATGCCTCGTGCTGGGGCTGGTTCTGCTGGCCACCACGGCAGAAGCGGGTGGTGTTTCCATAGCAGGCGCATCCTCCGAGGGCCACAACGATCGTTGCGTTCTCACGGGTTTCCAGAATCTCTTCCATTGAGCACTCGTCGTTTAAGCAGACGGAACCCTCAACCAGTGCGACATCCATTTTCGGGATGTGGCGCACATCAGCGAGCGTCAGGCAGTAGACGAGGTCAGCGTATTTGTCAAGGATCGTAAGTAATCCTTCGTAGTTATCTGCAAGGGACACGAGACATCCGGTACATCCGCTCATGTGCACGTGTCCTACAGTAATCTTGTCAGCCACTGGCTTCTCCTCCTTTGGTTTTTGAATAATTGGCTTTTGTTCGACCTTCATGTCAGCCGGCTTTGCCTTAGTAACAGGCGCTTCGTGCTTTGCTGACACAGGTTCTTCCTGTTTACTGGCAACAGGCTCCTGTTTACTGGCAACAGGCTTTTCGTCCTGCGTTCCCTCGCTGACATCCTCTTTTCCGAAGAGTAAGCCCTTGAGTTTATCGAATAATCCCATTTTAGCTTCCTAGTTCTTTTAAGATGACGTTTACAGTTTTGGGAATAGCCCCTTGTACTTCCGGACTGAGTTCCAGAGCAAAGTCTTCACTGTCCGGAGCAGGTATGTAGGCGGGCTGGCATCCGAGGATAATAATCTCCATCTTTCCCTTCAGTCTGCCGATAGGATCCAGCAGATTTCCGGAATGGGCATCCATATAACGTTCCTCCCTGCCTTTCGGCAGAAGGTCGGCGGGGATCTTTGTCAGACTTCCGGGCTTTCCCCCGAAGTCCATGCAGTCCACAATAATCAGTTTCTTCGTCTCTTCCGGATCGATCATGGAAAAAACCAGATGCGGGCCGCCAAGGCCCACATCCATCGCTTTTACATTGTCGGGAAGTTCGTACTCGGAAAGTGCTCTGATCACTGCGGGACCAAATCCGTCGTCGCCAAAGAGTTCGTTACCGACACCGGCGATTATTATTTCAGGAAACAGTCCTTCCATTGATATACTCACTCAAGGAGCTTCTGTGCCACAAGCCGGTTGTCTTCATCCAGTACAATCATGTGGGTTGCACAGGATACACAGGGGTCATATGCACGGACAATGACTTCTGCGAGTTCCCACGGTGCGCCGGTAAGTGCACGGCTGCAGGTCGGGAAGTTCCAGGTAGTCGGGACGAGCATGGAGAACCACTCGACTTTGCCGTTGCGGACCTTTGCGAGGTGGACATCACATCCACGCGGTGCTTCGTTTGCTGCCCATCCAATAGATCCGTCACCCTGCGGAATGACGTCAGCGACGGTCTTTCCGGAGGTGTTGAGAGCATCTGCTGCCTCAATCATCTTGTAGACGGAATCCATGTATTCCATTTCACGTGCAATATTCAGGCCAATTGCGCCCTTGCGGTCGTAATTCTTGTAGATTGCCATACGGGCACGCGGTCCGACCTCGACGGGCTGTCCGTCGTAGAGTGGGACACCAGTGCATGCCTGCATCTGCGGCCATGCTTTTCCGCCTGCTTTGGTGGTTCCGCCAACCGGATAGTTGGGGTCGTCCATGGTGATCTCTTCTTCGCCCATGTACCAGTCCCAGGGTCTGACTTCAAGCCAGCGTGCCGGGTCCCAGGTCGGGTGCTCGTCAAGAGAGCTGCTTCCGTAACACGGGTCAGCTGCCATGTATCCCTGCTGGTGGTATCCAAGGTCTTTCGGAATTGCAACTTCGCGACCGCACATCTCTGCCCAGTCACGTTTGCCGTAATTCTCAAAGACTGCAATCATGAACTCCATCTGTGCACGTGCAAGCGGCAGTGCCTGCTTTGCAAGGTCATAGATCTTTGTTCGTGCACGCGGGGTAATATTTTTGTACATACCACCAACACGCGGGTTGGACGGGTGTACAGCTTCGCCGCCTGCGATCTCACCGATGGTCTGGCCAATCATACGGAGCGTCTGAATCCGCTTTGCAACGGATCTGACCGGCTCCTCAGGGGAGAACGGGTTGATCTTTGCGTCAGTACCCGGCAGGTACATATCCGGCAGTGCCAGGATGTCATGCAGGGCGTGGGAGTGCAGTCTGTTTGCACACTGGAGAATGATACGCAGAAGATATGCGTCGTCTGGGATCTCTACGCCCATCGATGCTTCCATTGCCTCTGTTGCGGCAAGTGTGTGGGCAATCGGACAGATACCACATACACGGGAAGCGATCTTGGGAACCTGCTCATAGGTCTTACCGATGGCAAGCTTCTCTACTCCACGAACCGGTGTGATTGAAAGCCAGTCTCCGCGCTCGATAATTCCTTCATCGTTTACTTTTAAAACGAGCTTGGAGTGACCCTCATGTCTGGTGGTCGGGGAAATTTCTACTACTTTCGACAATGTTATCGCCTCATCCTAAATATTTAGGTTGTTCGATCAGCTATACAGGAAAATTACCATTGTCCTTTTGGGTTAATGACACGTACCGAAGTACGCTACTTTAGTTTCTTCCATAGTCTTTATTAAAGATTTCCTCCTATTCCACCCGATTTCCCGTATGAATTTTCTGCATTTTTTGGATATTCACACAATATTTTTTTATAGTGTGCATGAATGTGAATAAAATATATAGAAGTATTACGTACCGATGAGTATTTGTTTTTCTTCCTGTTTTCGGAAGGATTCAGGACATTCTCCGAGGATTCGGATGAGAAATACGGGTGCGCTCCTGAAAAAATGTGGGAAATGTGGAAAATAATTCTCTCTGAATACGAAAAAAGGAGGGTGAATTTTTATTCGATGTTTAATTCTTCCCGCAGCTCGGCGAGAGTTGCCTTCCGTTCTGCGTATGCATCGTGCTGGTGGATGCTCTCTTCGTTGGTCTGGCGGATGGTAATGTGAGTATCACCCGGAAGATAGGTAAACGTGGTGACAACCTGACGTGCCATCTCACGAACGCAGTCCTCAACGAACCGTGCGTTCTTGTGAGCCGCCATAACCACGTAACTCTCGTCGCCGCGTTTGAGAAGTTCGTAGATCTTTGCACTCATCGACTCTTTGAGGACGTTCACGATCTGTTCCAGCGGTACGATGATATCATCGTCGGTTTCCACACAGAGGAAACCACGGCCGCGCTGGTTATGACTTGCCATCGGGACTTCCCGGAAGAATGCGTCTCTCTTTTCCTCAGGGATGCCGAGATTCTCCATCACATGCATTGCGTGGTCCTTCATGATGTTCTGGGCACAGGGACATGCGGTAATGCCGGTAACTTCAGCACCGACACTTTTACGAACGATCGGTTCACCATCGGTTCTCTGGGCAATGGCATGGGCATAGACATTGACAACTTCCTGGCAGGAGGTCTTGGAAACCGGCGTGTCACGATTGATCATAAAGAAGCTTCGCATGAACACTTCGGTTCTGTCTGCATATTCATGGTGGTCCAGAAGTTTTCGGGAAACGATACCACACACATCTTCAATACCACGGACGTCGCCGGAGGTTGCCTGCTGCAGTACCTCGTCGATGACCTCAAAGTTGCGGGAAAGGTTTGCACCTTTCAGGCTGCTGGGGAGATCAACAAAGACATCGAAGTCGGAGATGAAAATTGCCGGGCGTGTTTTGCCGGGTCTGCCGACTTCAACGAGCTTTCTGACGTTTTTTACCCCCACACGGGTCAGGCTGATTCGTACGTCAGGAGCAGTGGACTGCACATCTGGTAATGACATTATACTGTATCCTTCGTTAGTCTGCTCAAAATTTCTTATGGGAAACAGGGCAGTTCAACGTGCATCTATCTGTATTGCCACGAGGGTATATAATTTTATATGTGTCCGTCCCTATCTATCCCTGACGCATATGCTGAAGAAATTCTATGATGCTGACGTTAACTGGTCAGTCCTTGCAGATACGCGAATCGCGGTAATCGGCTACGGTTCACAGGGGCGCGCTCAGGCACAGAATCTGCGGGACAGCGGTTGTAGCGTGGTCGTGGGGGTCCGGCCGGGAAAGAGTTTTGAAGCAGCCAGCCGTGACGGATTTTTGACCATGCCGGTCGCCGATGCTGTCCGGGAGGCGGATGTCGTCGTAATGCTGGTTCCGGATGAAGCGGCGGCAGGAATCTTCCACCGCGATGTGCTGCCCTGGACACATGACAATCAGACGCTGATCTTTGCCCATGGTTTCAATATTCATTACGACCAGATTGTGCCGCCGCCGAATGTGGATGTGGTAATGGTCGCCCCGAAAGGTGTCGGCCCGCAGGTCCGGCGGCTGTTTTTGGAGGGATCAGGAGTTGCTTCGCTGATCGCGGTGCATCAGGATGTAACGGGCCACGCCAAGCAGACTGCCCTCGCTTTTGCCAAGGGTATCGGGTCGGCCCGTTCGGTGATTATGGAGTCGACCTTTGCTGATGAAACAGAGACGGATCTGTTCGGTGAACAGACGGTGATCTGCGGCGGCGTTCCGAGTCTGATGAAAGCAGCCTATGATACGCTGGTCGAAGCCGGATATGAACCGGAAATGGCGTATTATGAGTGTATGCATGAGCTGAAGCTGGTCGTGGACCTGCTCTATGAAGGCGGGTTTACGAAGATGCATGATTCGGTGTCGAAGACTGCCGGATACGGCGGCCTGACCCGAGGTCCCCGGGTGATCGGGCCCGAGAGCCGTGCTGCGATGCGGGAAATTCTTGCCGAGATCCGGTCCGGGACATTCGCCCGCGAGTGGCTGCTGGAAAATCAGGTGAATCGTCCGCAGTACACGTCACTCGTGCGGCTTGAGAAAGAGTCGGAGCCGGAACGGGTCGGGGCTTGCGTCCGGCGGAATATTTCCGGCGGAACATAATTTTTATTTTTCCAGTACATCCGGGACATCTGTGATAGTATCAGGCCCGCCGTCCAGAATGTCCTGAAGCGTTTTGGCTTTTTCGAGAACAGCCATCGTTGCCGCATGTGGTTCTGCGTAAATACCGGGGAAGAAATACTCCTCATACCAGGATCGGTTCGAATACGCGAGTTTCGGCTCGTCAAGAAAAAACTGTGCGCATTTTCCGTTGGTATTCCCCCGGGCGTCAAGATATATCCAGCGGCCTTCCAGAAATACGGCGTTGAAGCAGTGCAGACAGTATCCCTGAGAGTCATCATCGGCAAGCGTTATCCGCTGAAAACAAAATCCCGCCGGAATTCCTGCCGATCGCAGAAGGGCTGCAAGAAGAATTGCTTTTGTGTGACAGATCCCGGTACCGCAGCGGAGAACCTCCGACGCTGTTACCGGCACAACGTCTCTTCCGAGGTCGAAGGTGTGCGGAACTTCGTCCCGTACAAACAGGTAGGCGGCCCGGACTTTGTCCGTGTCATCCTTTGCCGCGGAAAAAAGATCAGCCGCACACGTGTGTATCCCGGGATTGTGGTAGTCAATCCGGAACGTTTCTGCAAGAAACAGCGAAAGATTCATTCAGCCTCGTCCCGGCGGCAGGATTTCCAGCCAGTAGCCGTCAGGGTCAGTGATGAAGTAGATGCCCATCTCCTCATTGACAAGGACAACACAACCCATCTTCGTGTGTTTTGCAAGCGCTGCCGCATAGTCGTCCGTACCGAACGCCAGATGAAACTCGTTGTCACCGAGATCATACGGCTGATCACGGTCCCGCAGCCAGGTCAGTTCCAGTTTGTATGCCGACGAACCGTCGCCGAGATACACGATAATGAACCGGCCGTCCTCCGGAGTAATCCGTTTAACTTCGGTGAGGCCGAGAGCCTCTTCATAAAACTTCATCGATGTTTCCAGGTTAAGGACGTTAATGTTGTTGTGGATCATCCGGAATTGCATGATAATCAGTTGGGTGCCGGAGAATCTCAATGCTTTCCTCGATACCCGACCGGAGTCTTTTATAGGATTCCGACAGGATGATATACTGCAATACCCCTGACCTGTATGACCCCTCCGGCCCCCCGTTCCGAGATGCAGCTGACGCTTGAGAAGTTTTTCCATCACCAGACATTCCGCCCCAATCAGGAGGAAATTATCCATGATGTTGTTGCCGGACGGGACGTGCTGGCGGTCATGGCCACGGGCGGCGGGAAATCCCTGTGTTATCAGCTGCCGGCGATGATGCTTTCCGGAATGACCGTTGTTATCTCGCCGCTGATTGCCCTGATGAAGGATCAGGTCGATACCCTTTCGTTGCAGGGAGTCCGGGTGGAAACGCTGAACAGCATGCAGACCTATGACTGCCGGAGACGGGTGGAACAGGAGATGCTAGCCGGGAATGTCCGTATTCTCTACGTATCCCCCGAACGGGCGGTGACACCTGCGTTCGCGGAAATTCTGGAAAAATGCCGGCCTGTTCTGTTTGCAGTGGATGAAGCGCACTGCATTTCCATGTGGGGTCATCAGTTCCGTCCCGAGTACCGGGAGATCCGCTCTCTCCGGGAAAAGTTCCCTCAGGTTCCGGTCATTGCCCTCACGGCCACGGCAACTGAACGGGTCCGGGAAGATATCATCCGGGAACTCGGAATGAAAAATCCCCGGGAGTACGTCGGAAGTTTCAACCGGAAAAATCTCCGGTACTCAGTGGTTGAGGAACCGGTCGGCGCGGTCCGTATCCAGAAGATTGTCAGTTATGTGGTGGCCCATCCGGGTGTTTCCGGGATTATTTACTGTTTTTCCCGGAAAAATACGGAAGAAATTGCCGAACGGCTCAGAAAGTCCCGGGTGATTGCGAGTGCCTACCATGCAGGACTTCCGACGCCGGAACGGACCCGGATTCAGGAAGGGTTTCTGAATAATTCTATCCGGGTGATCTGTGCAACGGTCGCGTTCGGCATGGGAATTGACAAGCCGGACGTGGGATATGTGATCCATGCGCATCTGCCCAAAGATATTGAGTCCTATTATCAGGAGACCGGGAGAGCAGGGCGGGGAGGCGGGGAGGCGGACTGCATCTTATACTACTCGCCGGGAGACCGGGCAAAGATTGCGTCGATGCTGGAGAAGGAGTTTACCAATCAGGAGAAACTGCGGATCGCCCGGAAAAAACTCGGAGAGATGTACGCCTACTGTACGTCCGCCCGATGCCGGCGGCAGACACTGCTTTCCTACTTCGGGGAGGATATTTCAGCCTGCGGAACCTGCGATGTGTGTACCCGCCGTACCTCACGACCGAAAAAAACGGCGCCAACGGCACCCCCGCGCTCTGCGGCCCCCGCAGATGACCTCACGAAAATTGCGTTCGCCGCCGCTCTGGATCTTTCCGGGAAGATGACAACATCTGCGTTTGTTTCGTTTTTACTCGGACTGGACCGGGCACAGACGACAGCTCTCGGCCTGACCTCGCATCCCTATTACGGGGCAGCAAAATCCCGTTCCCGGGCAGAGGTTATGGGTGCGGTTCAGGACCTCCTTGCTGCAAAGAAACTCTGTCTTCGCGGTGTTTCGGTTATGAAGGTCTGCGTTGCGGAGAAGTAGACGGGTTTTTCTCCGGCAGTTATCGGCCCAGACACAGGAGGACACCCCCTCCGAAAATGCCCCCTAACGAAGATATCATGGTATCTAAATGGAGCAGGCGGAAAAAACCGCAAAAACCCCATCCCGAAAAACCCGCGACTGCCGGCCTTCTATTGACACGCATAAACAGGAAATGAGACGCTGCAGCACCATCTCCGGACTGTTCCAGCCCCCAGAACAGACCCTCTTTTCAGGAATATCTGCCCGGATGACAAATCCGGCAGGAAATCCCGGCCCGTTCATCCATCCCTCAGAGCAGGGTCTCCGCATCCCCTGCATTTCCAAGAAAATATATAGCGTGCCGTGTAATACCTCCCGTATCAGGTGGAGTAATTCATCCTGAGGTGTGTTCTTATGGAAAAATCAAAGATGATTGATATCATCGCCCTGATTGTGGTGATCGTCGCCTTCGCAATACCGCTTGTGGTCGGTCTTGTGGGCGCCGCGCCAAACGGAGGGGACGCCGCAGCATATGCGGAGATCCTCGGAATCTGGACGCTGATCCCGCCGATTTTGGCACTTCTTCTGGCATTCCTTACACGGAATGTCATCCTTTCCCTGTTCCTCGGAGTTCTCTCCGGAGCATGGATGCTCGCTCTCCTGGGAGGCGACATTCTGGGTGCAATCGGCGGAGCATTTTTCGGATCAACCGAATACTTCATCGGTACGCTTGCTGACCGCTGGAACGCGGGAATTATCATGCAGGTACTGGTAATCGGTGCATTAATCGCCCTTATTACCCGGATGGGTGGTATGCGTGCCGTCGCCGAGGCTGTCGCAAAACGGGCGAAAGGCCCGCGTACAGCCCAGCTTGCAACATGGATCATGGGCTTTGTTATCTTCTTCGATGACTATGCAAACGCTTTGATTGTGGGTCCCATCATGCGGCCGGTCTGCGACAAGTTCCGGATCTCCCGCGAGCGTCTGTCCTATATCGTGGACTCAACCGCTGCCCCGATCGCCGGTATTTTTGTCATCTCCACCTGGATCGGAACGGAACTGGTCAATATCAATGAAGGTCTGGCAATTGCCGGAATCACCGGAGTCTCTGCCTACAGTATCTTCATCGACACGATTCCCTACCGGTTCTACAACATCCTGGCACTCTTCTTCGTGTTTGCATCCGCCATGCTGCTTCGTGAATACGGCCCCATGTTAACCGCCGAACTGCGGTCACGGAGAACCGGAGCAACGCTTCGTCCGGGTTCCGAAGTCGAAGAAGAGGAGGATACTCTGCCTGCCGAGGATAAAGGCATCTGCAGGGAAGACCACGCCGTCGTGGAAACCTCTAAAAAAGCAGCAAAGGCAAACATCTGGAATGCAATTGTTCCGGTTGGTGTCCTGATCGTCTCGGCCCTGATTCTCTTCTTCACCAACGGTGCGGACGCTATTATGGCCGGAAACGGGTTAATCTCCGCCGAAGAGTTTGTCCAGCTTGGCTTCTTCGACGCAGTGCGTGATGCGTACAGCTCATCTGACGCAAGTATTGTGCTGTTCCAGGCAGCATTGATTGCCTGTATTGTTGCGATAATTATGGGTTTTGCCCAGAAGATCTTCACGTTGAAAACAGGTATCGAGACCTGGGCACATGGTATGAAATCCATGCTGTTCGTCTGTATCATCCTGATTCTTGCCTGGTCAATCGGCTCGATCATCGGTGATCTTGGAACTGCTCACTTCCTGGTCGGCGCTCTCTCGGAGTCCCTGCCGATGTGGATCGTCCCGGCACTCATCTTCATCGTCGCAGGTATCATTTCCTTTGCAACCGGTACCGCCTACGGAACGATGGCAATCCTTCTGCCGCTCGTGATTCCTCTTGCAGCGGCAATCGCAGGATTTTCTTCCGGAACGCCGGACGCAGCGATGTACGCATATATCGTTGTCTGTTCCTCCGGCGTGCTGACCGGCGCAATCTTTGGTGATCACTGTTCACCGATCTCGGATACAACCATTCTCTCTGCAATGGGAGCCGGATGCAGTCTGATAGACCACGTGGATACCCAGTTGTGGTATGCTTTAACCATTGCAGCCGTGGTCGTTATCGGCTACATCATCGTTGGTCTCGGTGTCAACGTCTGGATCACTCTGCTGATCACCATGGCACTCCTCGTCGGAGTCCTGCTGGTCATCGGAAAGAAAGTTCCGACCTGGAAACCGGACGAAGAAAAACTGGCGGAGTAATTCCCCGGTACCTCTTTTTTTCTTTTTTTTTAGAAAGTACGCGGTGTTCAGCGATGCCGCGAAAAAAAAATCGTTCCTGCCGCAGTTTTTCGAAAGTAGCCCTGCAAAGGCATACCGCGCAACGTTTATTTTTTTACAAACCGCGAAGAATCTCTGCTGTACGCCGGAGCACAAACTCAGCGGTGTTTTTTTGGCTGCCCCCGGTACAGGTACTCAGGTGCAGAACCGTATTGTAGGTCCATACTTCTGCAAGAAACGGACATCCCCCGGCAACAACTCCCAGGAAGTCCAGGTCTTCCACACAGATATCTTCCCCGAAATCTATCTGTCCGGAAGGAATAATACCCGGATTTGTCAGAAACGGTACTCCGGAAAATTTGTCGTCCGTTGTCAGTGGCCGCCCCGTAAACGGTTCAGCAGCGCCAATCCCGATAGCATACTCTTTGATCTCCTGCGACATCTTTGCGGTGGCAGCGAGTGTTTCTGGAATACGTTGCCCGCAGCAGATCGGCGACCAGTAGGCGACGGTGTAGTTCATCGGCTCGTCTCTTCGGTCTTCGGGAAAGTACCGGCGGAGATCAGCTGTTGAACAGAGCGGTATGTGATTCAGGGTAACGCCCGCAGCCTCGTTCAGCCAGTCGCGGAGTGCGGTACCGTATGCGGCGATCAAAAGATCATGGACGGTTGCATCAAAAGACTTCGCAACCGTTTTCATCCTCGCGAGTGTTTCCGCAGACAGTGTTTCCCGGACGATGGTCAGCTCCGCTTCCGGATCTGTTTCCTGCACAAAATATTTTTTGTCGGCGAGAATTTCAGGGAACCGCTGATGTTCTTTTGCAAAAAGTTCCTGAAGTTTTTCCGCGGAAAAATGTTGGAATGCAGGCGCAAGCGTCCGGTCGTATCCGGTGGATTTTTTTTGCTGCGGGCAGCGAAACAGCTCCGCAATGCGTCCGGCGAGGGTAATCAGTCCCCGTGCGTCGGTCAGCAGATGCGCCGCGGAGAAGACGATGGTATCGGTTGTACCGCGGCAGACGGTTATTTCAAACAGTGCCCCGTGATACGGAAAGAGCGTGGTCATCACGCGGTCGGGATGCTGATCGGTGATCGGGATCGGGATCGGGATCGGTTCCGTTCCCGCGATGAATCGTCCGGCGTGGCCGTCTCCGCGGTAACGGCTGGTAAGAACCGGCTGTTCCGCTGCGGCACGATCTGCTGCCTGCCGCAGGTTTTCTTCATCGATTTTTCCGGACAGTTTCACTGCGACGGAGATACGGCACGCCTGCTCCGTATCGCCCAGCTTCAGCTGGAAAATATCCAGCGGGGACGCCGGGATGTACTTCACGCATCAGCCCCGATTCTTTCAAGAAGCTCCGCGAGATACGCCCGAACCCGGGCAACGGATGCGATCTCCAGCCGTTCCTTCGGAGAATGCGCCCCGACAATAGTCGGGCCGATGGAAATCATCGCCATACCCGGATATTTGCTGCCGATCAGCCCGCACTCAAGCCCCCCGTGCGTCGCAGTAATTGCCGGCTCTGTCCCAAACATACCCGTGTACACCGACACCGCAGTCTTCAGAAGCCGGGAATTTTGATCAGGCGTCCATCCGGGATAATCCCCGCTGCTGACCACAACAGCACCCGCCGGAAGAAAAGCCTGCCTGACCCGTTCCGCAACCTCATACTTTTCCCGGTCGACCATACTCCTCGCAAGCGTCGTAACCAGAATTCTGGCCGCATCCGTTTGAACAGACGCCAGATTATTTGACGTCTGCACCAGATCAGGAATGGCGTCACTCATCGCGAGAACACCGTGGGGACAGGCATCAAGCCCCGCAAGCAGTGCATCAGCAGTTTCCTTCGGAATCGCACACTCATTGGGCGACTCCGGCAGCAGGGAAAGAGAAAAATTCGGTTCGGCTGTTTGATACTGCTCGGCAGCAGCAGCAGAAAAACGGGCAAACGCCGCTTCCACCGAAGCCGTGTCCGATACCGGAACACCAAACACCGCAAACGCATGACGCGGAATCGCATTCCGCAGATTTCCGCCGGACATCTCACAGAGTACCATCCGCGGAACAGTCCGGAGAAATGCCGTCAGAATTTTAACCGCATTTGCTCTCCCGAGATGAATATCCGTCCCCGAATGACCGCCGACAAGTCCGTCCACCTCCAGCCGGTAGTAAATATCATCCATCGGCGACGGACACCGCGTATAGAAAATCTCCGCCGAAGTATCAATACCACCGGCACACCCGGTACAGATCGAACCCTCCTCCTCAGAATCCAGATTAATCAGCAGGCGCCCTGCGACCATCCCCGGCTCCAGAGAGTTCGCACCCGTCATCCCGGTCTCCTCATCAACCGTAAACAGACACTCCAGCGGCCCGCACCGGACATCAGATGTGAGAACATCCAGAGCCAGAGCCATACCAATCCCGTTATCCGCCCCGAGCGTCGTACCTCGGGCGGTCAGCCAGCCGTCCTCTGCAACAACCTCAATCGGATCCGTAGTAAAATCAATTGCCCGGCCGGGATCCTTCTCACAGACCATATCCATATGTCCCTGCAGAACAACGCCGGGTGCATCCTCCCTGCCGGGATACGCGGGTTTTCGGATACAGATATTGCCCGCCGCATCCTCAACAAAAGAAAATCCGTGCGTCTCGGCAAACGTCCGAAGATAGTCTCTGATCTGTTCCTCGTGCTTCGACGGTCGCGGAATTGCTGCGATCTCCTGAAAGTACGTGAGTACTGAGCCGAATGTCATAAAAGTTCTCCAAGATGATATACGAGAGTGTCCAGAATTCTGCCGGAAACATGAGTTTCCGGGGACACCAGACTGAGCGTCCCGTTCCAGGTCCCGGCCATAACCGCCGGACAGGAATCACGCATATAATTTGCAAATACATAGAGGTCAGAGACGCGCACGCCCTCGCCGAAGTTCCCGGCTCTGCGGGGAATCACCCCGACATTCGAAAGAAACGGCACACCCAGATTCAGCGAAGGATCATCGGTGAGAAGTGTGATATGGTGATGTTGCCGAAACGATGCATCCAGAGAAAACGCCGCACCGGCCACACCCGGCCATGAGGATTTCCAGCGGGCTGTATACGCAGAAACTGCACCGATCAGCTCCGGCAGATCCGCATCCGGCATCTCCGGAACCGGGACCCAGTAGTTTGCCGACAGATTCAAAATCCATCCGGCTGCCTCCTCCCCGAAGTACCGGCGCATATCAGCCACCGAAAGAACCGGCAGCGTCCCCGCAGCACCAAGATCAAACAACGTCCTGGCAAAGCAACCGATCAGCACATCCTGAATCGTTGCATCATGATCGCGGCCCCAGTTCCGCAGATGCCGGAACGTTCCCGCATCCACACATCGCCGCAGAATACCAAACTCCTCCCCCATAGACCCGGCAAACGGATTATTCCAGGGAAGATACGGCCGGACCGGATCCTCCGCCTCCCGGACAATACCGGAAAGACGATTCCCCGGAACCTGCGAAAAGAGTGCCGAAAAACTCCGGTCCTCCGGCTGCGGGATAATTTCCGGCGTGTACGAAGGATTCGTACGCAGCCGGGAGTATGTCTCCGCAAGCAGCTCCATCAAAACAAACATACCACGGGCGTCGGTCGCCACATGATCCACCGAAACGACCAGACCGTCATGGTCCGTACCCCGGCAGACAACCGCCCGGACCGGCGGGTGTCCCCCCATATCATACGGAAGCAGAGCCGCAGCATCCGCGGAAAGCGACGTCGACGACACCAGCGGCGGAAGCTCCTCCAGCCGCTCCCACCATACCGGGACACCATCCTCACAGACATACCGGGACGAGAGAACAGGAACTGCGGCGCAAACCCTTTGCAGGGCCCGCTCCATCCGGATCGGATCAAATCTCCCCTGGGCAGTAACAACACAGTGGATCATATACGAGCCGTTCCGGCGAAACCGGTACTGGGACGCATCCTGCGGAGATACCGGAAACCTTTGCAGACTATTTGTATCGCCCATTTCTCCCTTGCAACTATCTCCGGCTCAGATTCCCGGAATGTAGGTTTTGTCTTCTTTATAGTAGGGAACGTAGAGAATTCTTGCCGTCTCCACCTCATAGGTATACCGCAGTACCTGCAGAACACCCGGCTTCTCCTCCTCATACCGCAGGAACAGGAACTCCGTCAGTTCCCGTGCCGTATTCTGATTGATCAGAATCGGCTTCAGCGGGATTTCATGGAATTCAGGAATGGTGGCAAATGCAGGGTTCCGGATCGTCAGATCAATCTCCCACGGCTCCGCCAGATACCGGGGGATATCAGCCGCACAGATGTAGTAACTTCTTCGACCGGTAATATCCGGAAGACCGGTCGTGGTATCGCCGCCTGCAAGACGGTCGGTAATCTCAATGTTTACATCAAACTTCCAGAACGGAACATACTCTGGCGTACTTTCCAGTGCGGTTTCAGACAGAGTATTCGGTTTTGCCACATCGTACGGTACAACCTTAACCTCCTCAGCGGTGATGTTCAGAAGCCGGCTGCATTTTTTACAGACCGAAATGACCTCTCCCCACGGCTGTTCCACCATTTCCCCGCAGCTTGGACAGCAGAGAATCTTGGCATCATGCTTAAGGATATCATGATCAGTAAGCTGTTTTGGTATCCGGGTTGCCGGACGCAGATGGGCAATATTTTTCATCGTACCGGAACTGATGAAGGTTCGTCCCTCTTTGAACGCCGGATATGCGGCCATCGTCATCGCAATACCGAGCAGCAGGAGAATCACCTGAAAGAGTTCGGATATCTGATGGGCTCCCGGATGCAGCAGCATTGCAAGAGATGACCCGATCATAATTCCGCCGGCGGCAAGACTCAGGATCATCATCCGCATCCGTGCGGTCAGATTTATGGGGGATGTACCGCCCAGAAGTTCTCCCCGGACCGCGTCGAGAATGGCGGTATAGTTTCCTCCCTGATACTCATAGTGGGCAATCCAGACCGGAGCGTAGACGAGTTCAAAGACTTTGGGAATCAGGAATGACTTTTCGAGGGTCAGGGTATCAATCCGTTTTGCCGCGGCTGTGTCGATCATCTGCAGAATTTCAGCCCTGCCCCGTTTGCGTGCCTCGATTGCGGAGCCTCCGGGGGGCATGGCCACGACGGTTCCGGGAGTAAAGGCAATCTCATCTCCCGGCTCCAGCCAGAGATCGGTAATACCGTATTTTCCGGTGTCGGTTGCGCATTCAGTCCAGATGAACTCTTCGTCGATCAGTTCCTCGTAGATGTTTCGGATGACGTTTCCTGTTTTTTCGGTATACTCCGAATATCCGCAGGCAACGGCCTTTCCCTGTGCAACGAGCCGCCAGAACGGAATATAGATCATATACAGTTCCGTCATTTCGGCTTTATCGGGGAGATCTGGAGCCTTCACCCCTTTCCCGAACCATTCCCGGATTGTCCGGTCGGCAACACCTTTGGTAATATGGGGCCGGTACATGACCTCGCCGACCCGGTCCTCCACTGAACGTTCAAGGCCCATTTTTTTCCTCCTTTTCTTTCAGATTAATGATCCCCAGCATTTCACTCTGATACAGGAAGACGATCAGGATCAGAATGACCAGAAGGAATATCCAGGGATTGAAGTAGACGGCAACCAGACTGAGGAGAAGCATCGGCAGAAATGCAGTGAGTGCGGTTTTTTTCCAGTTTACGGGTTCTTTAATCGGGTGCCACTCCGGATACAGAACGCCGGAGGCAGCGTCAACCTCAACCATGTAGATGGCATGCTTTACTTTGTAGCTGATGAGCCACAAAGGAATGCCGATGAGTTCCTCACTCCGGGCAATGCCGTGGAGTTCCGGCAGATATACGGATGACGCCACGGTTGCCGGGAGTATTTTTGCGTCCGGCGGGACGTCCTGGATAACGGCATCACTGTCGTCGCGCCTGAGATTTTGCAGGCCGGTCAGAAGGGTTCCGCAGGCCGGACGATAGATGATTTTGTTCTCGCCGCCGTCTTCGCGGATGTAGCGCCAGAACGGGTAATAGATCAGTACGGCTTTTCCAAACCGTATCTTTTCCTCAGGAATAAAAGGGATAAGGTCGGAGCCGAGCCACCGTCTGACGGCTTCCCGTGCCTCCTCTTCACCAACCCGGGAAGTGATGACGCCGCTGACCGCCGGAACGGGTCGATTCTCCTCTGGTATATCTGCCATAAATAGTTGAATATATCTGCGTATAGGCACATAGATGTTTTCTTGGTGAACGGAGGAGTAACCCGACTTCCTCATATTCTCGGATACCCAAATATTGTAGCATATGCCCGCAGAACACAGAAAAGATGTTCCAGTCCTGACAGCGATTATCACCGTGTCCACCACGCGGACGGAAAAAACCGATCTTTCCGGAAAAATTCTTGAGGAAACGTTTGCCGCGGCAGATATCCCGGTGGTCTCTCTGATGATCGTGAAGGATGACGTTGCCGCAATCCGGCATGCGGTAATGGAAGCACTGGAGACGGCAAACTGTGTCGTCCTGAACGGCGGTACGGGACTGACCCATGATGACTGTACGATTGAAGCGGTAACCCCGTTCTTTGAGAAGACGATGGACGGGTTCGGGGAGCTGTTCCGCCAGAAAAGTTATGTGCAGGTCGGCAACGCGGTGATGTTGTCCCGGGCCGCTGCCGGGATCAACCGGGGCCGGGCAATCTTCTGCATCCCCGGTTCGCCAAAGGCAGTGAAGCTTGCCGCAGAGGAGATCATCGTCCCGGAGATCCGCCACATTCTCACCCACGCAGGTCAGTGAGATGGAACAGGTTTCCTTTGCCGAGGTCAGAACACCGGAGGATATCCAGAGAGTCGCGGAGCTTGCCCGCCGTATCTGGATGGAACATTTTGTGCCGATTATCGGTCGTGCCCAGACGGTCTATATGATTGAACGGTTTCAGAGTGCTGCAGCAGTTACGCGGCAGATATCAGCCGAAGGGTATACATATTATCTGATGATGACCTCTGCCGGACCCGCAGGATATACTGCGGTTCAGCCGCAGGGTGAGACGCTGTTCCTCAGTAAACTGTATGTGGATCTCCCCTGCCGCCGGAAAGGAATTGCCCGGCAGGCAGTCGCATTTCTGGACGAACTCTGCTGTCGGGACGGATTTTCCCGTATCCGGCTGACGGTAAACAAGCGGAACGTTTCTTCAATCGCCGCCTACGAGCAGCTCGGATTTGTCCGGGTGGAGGATATCGTCACGGATATCGGTGAAGGATTCGTGATGGACGATTATGGAATGGAATATATCCCGAATTTTACCTCACCACCTGTTAAATAGTATTACATCCAAGTGAGAGACAACAGTCCATCACGGAACGATGCCAATGCAAAAAAAACTCAGCATACTTCTGATATTCCTGACCGTACTCCTCCTCGCAGGAACTGCGGCGGCAATTCCTCAGGAGAACTATGTCCCCGGTCAGATACTGGTACAGTATGACGCGGCTGCCGCAGGAGCGAAACCGCTCCCGGCAGTGGAAACCCTGCACGACTTCAGCGAACTGGTTCCCGGTCTGCAGGTAATCCGTATCCCGGACGGTATGAGCGTGGAAGACGCCGTCGCCTACTATGAACGAATACCGGGCGTCGTGTTTGCCGAACCGGATTATCTCAGAGTCTCCACCGACACCGAAGAACCCAGTGATGAGTACTTCGAAGATCAGTGGCATCTCCTGAATCGCGGGGCGGGAATACAAAAGATCGTCCCCTACGAGAGCGGGCCGGAGGGTGCCTATACGTCGACGACCGCGGTAGCCGGAGCTGACGTTCAGGCGCTTGATGCATGGACCATCACGAACGGATCTGCGGATATCCTCGTCGGTGTCATCGACACGGGCGTCATGTACACCCATGAAGACCTTGCGGCCAACATCTGGAATAACACCAAAGAAATTCCGGACAACGGCATTGATGACGACAACAACGGCTACATCGACGACGTTCACGGCTGGAACTTCGGCGAGAACAACAGCAACCCTATGGACTACGGAGGTCACGGAACCCACTGTGCCGGGATTATCGGAGCGGTCGGAAACAACGGAATCGGCGTTACCGGTATAAACCAGAACGTCACCATCATGCCCCTCAAAGTTGCGGACAATCAGGGTTCCCTCTCCTCCAGCGGAACGTTAGAGGCCATTGCGTACGGATCCAAAATGGGTGTCCGTATCTTCAGCTGTTCCTACGGGGTCACCGGAAGCCAGGGCTACAGTAAATCAGAGTATGCAGTCATGGAAGCCGCAGAAGACTGCCTGTTCGTCTGTTCAGCCGGAAACCTGAACCTTGATGTGGACTATGCAAAAACAGCCCACTACCCGTCCGGCTACAATCTCCCGAACATCATCGGTGTTGCTGCAACGACCCACGACGACAAACTCGATACAGAGTACTCCAACTATGGTGTGAGAACCGTGCATGTCGCGGCTCCCGGATCAGAGATCCTCTCAACCTATCCGAATGCAACAACTGCAACGTACACTACCGCAACAGATATGAAATGGTATGAGTACCGAAACGACACCGAAAAAATAGAGAAGATATTCTCTACCACTGACCCGTTCGTCCTGGACAAAAACAACACCACCATCATTTCACTCTGGGTTCTGCACAACCTCGGCGAAAACGCAAGCGCAGGCTGCTACCTCACCGACAAACCCTTCAACAGCTTCAGTTCACTGGACGAGATGAAAGCGAACTCCGCACTGGCCTACACGTACTTCGGCAGCGGCCAGAAAGAGACCACCGTCTACCTGTCAAAGGAATGGATCGCAAACGTACCTGACCCGATCTACGTAGGGTTTGCTCTCTCCGCAGACAATGCGGACAGTTCCCTTCGGTTTGACAAAACACTGAAGGTCCTCGGAAGAATTGACACTCCGGAGTCGGCGTATCTCTCTATATCGGGAACCTCAATGGCAACCCCGCTGGTTGCGGGAACAGCAGCCCTCGTTCTCTCCCAGAACCCTGACCTCACCCCGGTTCAGCTGAAAGAGGTCATCATGAACTCGGTTGATCGAAGTGAAAATCTCAGAAGCAAAGTCATCTCCGGCGGCAGAGTGAACGCCTTTACCTCGGTAAACAACTCCATACCCCGCCTCTCTGCAATGGAGATTGTGCCGAAAAAGATCACCCTGTCAACCGGCTCCACCTACCAGTTTGCCGAGCCGACCGGCTATGATCAGTTCAACAGAGAGTTTACGCTTTCCGGTGCGGAGTGGGCCAGCAGTAACACGAAGGTGGCGGCAGTAAATGCAACGACCGGGGTACTGTACGCGAAGTCGCCCGGAACGGTGAAGATCAACGCATCCTGGAACGACCTTGCCGCAGACGCGGTCGTCACCGTGACGAACGCTGAGGCTGACTCTCTGACGGTTCGCAGCGCAACGACGTACACGGTAGGATCCGCAGGAACATTTACCGCATATGTGTATGATGCCAGAAAGAACCGGATTCCAAACTACCCGGTGATCTGGAGCAGCAGTAAGCCGGACGTTCTGAGAGTCGATGAACTCACCGGAAACTACATCGCAGTCGCCAAAGGAGATA
The DNA here is from genome assembly GCA_023396065.1 of Methanobacteriota archaeon. Lineage (GTDB taxonomy): Archaea > Halobacteriota > Methanomicrobia > Methanomicrobiales > Methanocorpusculaceae > Methanocorpusculum. Next base: position 95,638 of record JAEWXF010000023.1, on the reverse strand, counting down.
CCAGAATCACCGCGGATGCCGGTGACGGCCTGAGTGTTTCGGTTCCGGTCACCGTTGATCCTCAGCCTGAACTTGTCATCGATGATATCCGGTTTGCACCCGACCCGGTTGTCCTGACGGTGGGAACACCGCGGAACGTCATTGCAACGGCGGTGAACACGTCCACAAACACAACGTTCCCGAACGCAGACTATCACTGGAAAACAGATAAGGAAGAGGTCGTGGGAATCGGGACTCCGGACAAACGGATGGCAACCCTGACGTTGTTGAGGTCCGGAGAGGGACCATACTATGTGAATGTCACGGTAGGGGAGTATACAGAGTCCCTGCTGTTCGGAGGTGGCACGCAATGAGACGATATATCGGAGCCTGTCTTCTGCTGCTTCTCCTGCTGTTTGCCGGACCCGCGGCGGCGGATCTGGTTATTGTGGACGGCGATCAGACGATTGCAGAAGGATCGATGATAACGTTCACCGTCGCGACGATGGAAAACGGGAACTATACGGCAGTCATTCCGAACACTGAGGTGAGATGGAACAGTTCCGACCTGCGGACAGGCTCGGTCTTTGCAGACGGTACCTTCGGCGCTGCTGAGGATGGAACGACCAGCGTCACGGCAGAGTACGAAGGAATGACCGCCAAAGTCATGGTGACCGTCACTCCCCGCGAAGAAACCATGGACGAACTGCTGATTTTCCCTGCAGATGCGGTGATTCCAAACGAAACGTACATGCTGTTCGCCCTGTCGGGATTCAACACGACCTACGGTGAGGAGATTTTCCTCACGGCTGCGGACTATGAAAATCTCGCGAGTTCCGGCTCGACTGTCGGTGAGTGGTATCTCTCGGATGATCCGGAGATGCCGGTGATGTTTGTAGCAACCGCTACCGGTGAGAACACCACGACGCTGTATCTCGGAGAGCTGAGCGTGATGGTGAATGTCACGGTTGCGGAGCCGGTCTGGGATGTGATCTGGACCGAAGAGGCTGTGGAGGTTGATGAGTACTCGGTCTTCTCCGTTCCGGCGATTGCCGGAAACGAGTCCTCCGGGTTTGCGAACGATGAGATTGTTCTGAACTGGACGAGAGAGGATTACTCCCTGATCGAGGTTCTGGATAAGGTCAACGGAACGTTCCGGGCCAAGAAATCTGGTGAAACAACGCTGACCGTTACCTCGGAAACATCGTCATTATCGGCGGATGTCCCGGTTCACATCCGGGAAGTGGTCCTCCCGACCCCGATTCCGGAGCCGACCGCAGACAACGGCGGTGATGACGGTGCGTCTGAGTCCGGCAGTATCGGTGTCGGCGGGTCCGTTTCATTCGGCACTGCGTCCGGAGTACAGGATGTCACTGTTCCGGAAGGAATGGCGGGAACGATTACCGTGAAAAAGGAGTCGGGCGCTCCGGCACCCTCCGGAAACTATTACGCGGTGATGGACATCTCATCCTCCGCCCCCCTGACCGGTCCGGCAACAATTACGTTCGGGGTGCCGCTCGGCATTCTGGAACTGGAGGGCCTGACTCCTCAGGATGTCGCCCTGCTGCATTATGAGAACGGTGTGTGGACACAGCTGCCCACCCGGTATACCGGAGAGAACCGGGGTCTTGCGGAATATGCCGCAGAGACCGGGTCCCTTTCACCATTTGCCATCGCCTTTGTCCCCGGCGGGGCGGTGGAACCAGTAGCGACACCGATTCCGACAGTGACGGCCACCTCCGAACCGACCGCAGTCCCGACCGTGGCAGCAGATCCTGCCACGATTCTCGTACAGTTTGCAGAGAATGTCTCCGCAGACCGGCAGGCATCCGTGATCGCCGGACTGAAAAATGAGAGTGGCGCATCAGCGATGCGGATCGGTGATCCTGCGCCAAGTCTGGTGCCGGGACTGGTTCAGATCCGTCTCCCGGACGGCGTCACCCCGGATGCCGCAATTACCTTCTACTCAGGCTTCCCTGAAGTTGTATATGCGGAAAAGAATCATATCCTGACAATCGACGCCACCACCGTGCCGACAACCGGAACCGCAACGACGACCGCCGCAAAACCGGAACAGACGAAGGCGGCGGCTCCTCTTGCCGGCCTTGCGGCAGGACTTGCGGCAGCAGCTCTCCTGCGGCGGCGGGAATAAAACCGCACATCTTTTTTTTTCTAGAGGACATCTTCACCCACGGGTTCATCACCAGCGACGGCACCGAACGCTGTCCGCTCCGGAACTGTGACGAATGACAGGAAGAACAATGTCTGTCTCTCCTGGCTTTGCCACTAGACCCCCTCCTCCCCCGCAACGCATCCGCTAACATCACAGAATTTTTGGAGTATGAGAATTTGACAGATACCTCAAAACCAACCTGTCACTCCAGAAAACACAAAGGTATCTGATGATATTTTTTCGATGCAGATTGATACTTTTCTTGTGGGTCTTTGGACGTATGAGAAAAAAACCACGAGTAGCGCGAATTTACACAAATGCACATGACCAGAAACAGTATATTCGCGGATATTAGTGCTATTCGTGGTTTTTTTCTCATACGTCCAAAGATCCACAAACAAACCAATCCGAATTGCACCACGAATCTTGTTTTTTGTCCAAAAATGGGACGATTTTATTTCAATTTCTCATTTCGAAATAGAGGGAACTCAGGCAAAGTATCAAACTCAGGGTCTATGATGCCCAGAGGATTTCCCGGTATGCAGCAGGAACGGTAAACAAACACTATTCCGTGAAGGGATCACGGAAACGATCCTGATACCAGCATATCAGGAGTTTTTTCTCAAAAAAGATTCCGATGCTATTTTGCCTGCTGAAAACCCATACTTCTAGCAAATGACTGAGGATGCGACACTTCCCAAAGAGGCCGAAACTGCGGAAACAGAAGTTCAGGAACCGCAGCCAATAGCCGCCATCCCAAAAAAACGAACACGGAAACCAAAAACAACTGCCAAAAATACCAAACCCGCACCAGCTACCCCCGGGTCCGCCCCGCAGACCGAACCGGACCGTCCCCATAAACCGGTTCCGGAACAGTTCATCACCGACCTCGTCCTCCTTGCCGACACCCTTCAGGCAAACCCCGGGGTCCTCGACCCGGTCCGTGAAGTATTCGAGTATCACCTCGTCGACCCGATTGACCGGAAAACCTTCCCGCGAATGGTAAACGCCATGTCCATGCTGCTCGGGCCGTCCGCTACCATGGTCATCATGACCGCATGCCACGTCAACTCTGCAGTATTCTTTGAAGACCTCCTCTACGCCGTACAGAAGCATCCGACCGCCGAAAAAATCCGGGGTGCCGTCTGGACCATTCAGCACCTGACCTCCATCTACGGAAACCGTGTACAGGAAGCATACACCCTCTCCTCCGGAACCATGGACGACGACTGGCACACCGTCGATGTCAACACCTTCAAACGCGAAGGCGACAACCCCTACTGGACAGTTGACGTCCAGATGATGCTCTACTCAGGCAAAGAGTGCCACGTCCGAATGACGCCCGACTCCATCTTCCAGCTCGTTGAAATTCTTGCCGCAGAACTCGGAAAAAATATCCCGGTCGAAAATGTCGATACAGGTCTCATCAAAAAATGTGAGGAGAACCTCAAAATATTCCACGAAAAATTCTACGGCGCAAAAAAATGTGAAGAAACGGAAAAACCCGGCGACGAAGACGAACACCCTCCCGGATATGCGTGAACCAAACGGTGCACGCATCTTTTTTCAACTCCTCTATAAAACCCTTTCAACCCTTCCCCGAATGGAGACTTGAAAGACTTTACATCCGAAAATTGGAAACAGAGTATAGGTGAAGCAGATGTTTCGTATCGGCGACTTTTCCAGACTCAGCAAAACAACGATCAAGACGCTTCGCTACTATGATGAAGAAGGACTCCTCAAACCGCAAAGGGTCGACGTCATCACCAACTATCGCTACTACACAACAGAACAGCTCGTGCAGCTTCACGGCATTCAGTCACTCCGGCAGGCAGGGCTTTCTGTCACAGAGATAAAAGCGATACGGGCCGGCAGCAGTGCCGCAGAAATATTGCTGAGGCGAAAAGCCGAACTCGAAACAGATCTTGCACACACACAACACCAGCTCTCCTGCATAGAATTCATTCTCTCGGGACGAGACACGGAGTCTGCTATGACATACTCGGCAATCATCAAAGAAATTCCGGAATACATGGTTTTCTCAAAAAAAGCCTGCATCCCTACCTACGAAACCTGCATGGAACTTATCCCCGCAATCGGAAAAGCCGTGGCCGCCGCCAACCCGGACCTGAAATGCGTCACTCCCGACTACTGTTTCCGGATTGACCTTGACCGCGAGTACCGGGACCACGACATCAACATTGAGTACTGTCAGGCTGTCGAAGAGAAAGGTGTTGATGTCGATGACATCATATTCAAAACAATCCCCGCAGTAACGGTCGTCTCCGTTATGCACAAAGGGGCATACGAAAACCTCGGGCAGGCCTACGCGTTCGTGTTCAGGTGGATCGAAGAAAACGGCTATGAAACGACCGGTGAACCTCCGCGGGAAAGCTACATCGACGGTATCTGGAACAAACCAGACGTAAAGGACTGGCTTACCGAGATTCAGGTACCGGTTCTGAAAAAATAAGTATCAATCTCTTTTACATGAAAATTTCCTCTCTCCCTTATGGAGGGATGCATTTTCATCCGCCGGAAACGGAAAGTTCTGCAACAACTGCGGGGCAAATCTGTCCGGAGCAGCCGCACCGAAACCCGGGAAGTGCCCGTCCTGCGGAGCGGAAAATCCTCCGGTTACGAAGTTCTGCGGCGAATGCGGAACAAAACTGTGAAAAATATCATACATTCCCTTTTTTCGTGAGCAGAACCGTATCACTGTCTTCACGCTCACTCTTTGGGTGATGGGTCAGAGTGAGAAAAGCTAATAGCCCAGAGAAGAAATGAATACTGTCTGAAAACAGATCACCTCCCAAAATGAAATCATCACCAGCACCCCGGGATCATCACCAAGAAAACATCGACCGCATCCAGCATCTTGACCGCAAGCTTGCCGACCTCGGTATCCGTCTCAAAGATGCCGATACCCGGAAAGTTACCGGTGAGGTCTTCGATGAAACCACCCTTCTTGCCCTCTACAAACTGGTGAACAAACAGATAATCAGCTCTATGGGCGGTGCAATTTCCACCGGCAAAGAAGCCAACGTATTTTCCGCAGGCCGCGTCAATGCTGCCGGCACCGCAGGTACCGCCGCCGTCAAAATCTACCGGCTGCGTACCGGAAACTTCACCACAATGAGTGAGTACATCCTCGGTGATCCGCGTTTTTCCAACATCCGGCGAACCCACAAAGACATCATCTTCGCCTGGACCAAAAAAGAGTACAGCAACCTTACGCGTACCCGGGAAGCCGGGATTCCCTGTCCCGAAGCCTACGCCTTCGACCGCAACATCCTCATCATGGAGTTCCTCGGCGAAGACGGCATCCCGTATCCCCAGATGCGGCAGAAGCTCTGCGGCACCCCGGAAGAAAGCTACGAGGAAACCATTGGTCTCATCCGTGACCTGTACCGGAAAGCCCGGCTGATTCACGGCGATCTTTCCGAGTACAACATTCTCACCGGCCCTGAAAACCTCATCCTCATCGATATGGCACAGGCGGTCACTCCGGAACACCCGAGAGCCTATAACTTCCTCTTCCGCGACATCAAAAATATCAACCGTTTCTTCAGCCCGAAGTGTGAAACAATCAACGAACACGACCTTTTCCGCAGTATCGTCGGAAAAGAATTTTTCGAGATATAACATGACCCAAGAAGTAAAAATCCCCAACGACCGTATCGGAGCCATCATCGGCAAAAACGGTGCAACCCGCCAGTCCCTTGAACAGATCCTCGATGTCACCCTTGAGGTCGACAGCAAAGACGGGGTCGTCACCATTGAAAACAAAGAAAATGCCCTCGCCGAAATCCGGTCGATGGACATCATCAAAGCGATCGGTCGCGGCTTCTCCCCCGAACGTGCCCGCAGACTCCTTGAAGACGATGACATGGTCTTAGACATCATCGACATCACCGACGATGCCGACACTCCCCAGAAACTTTCCCGGGTTCGCGGCAGAATTATCGGTCGCGAAGGAAAAGCCCGTGAACAGATTGAAAACATGACCGGCACCTTCATGTCCGTCTACGGAAAAACCATCGCCATTATCGGCATGCCCGATCAGGTGAACGACGCTCACACCGCCGTCCTTATGCTGATAACGGGCGCTGATCATAACACCGTCTTCAGTTTCCTTGACCGCAAAAAGAAGGAAGCCAAGATGAATATGATAAGCTACTACTATTGAGATTCCATAAAACACAATCTTTAAGTAGAAACAGTGATCTTTCCAATGTTCCACTCGAAACAAAGGGGTTCATATACACACAGGACTTTCCGATGAAAATAACCTCATTGCCGCTGCCAAAAACGTTGCGCGACACGTATACGGATTTGGGGATCGAAGAGCTGTACCCCCCGCAGGCCGAATGTGTCGATGCCGGTCTCTTCGACCGGAAAAATCTGCTTGTCGCAATTCCGACGGCTTCCGGCAAAACGCTGGTCGCAGAGATGGCCATGCAGAAGGAGATTGCCGACGGCGGAAAGTGCCTGTACATTGTGCCGCTGAAGGCCCTGGCCTCGGAAAAATATGAGGATTTTTCGGAAAAAGGCGTGAAAGTCGGAGTTGCTACCGGGGATCCCGACCAGCGCGACGAGTATCTGGGCCGTTATGACATCATTGTCGCAACATCGGAGAAGACGGATTCTCTGCTGAGAAACCGTGCGGAATGGCTGAAACGGGTGTCTCTTTTGGTCGTCGACGAGATTCATCTGATCGGTGATCCGACCCGCGGGGCGACGCTGGAGATGGTGATTGCAAAGATGCGGCATCAGAATCCGCAGATGCAGATTATCGGTCTTTCCGCCACGATGGGAAACCCGGAAGATCTGGCAAAATGGCTCAATGCTTCTCTGATTACCAGTGAGTGGCGGCCGGTGGATCTCCGCGAGGGCGTCTACTGGAACGGGGCAATTCATTTTCACGGAACGGAACGGGCCGTTCCGACACCCAAAAAGGATGATGACCTCAATCTTCTGCTGGATACGGTGGCGGAAGGGGGTCAGTGTCTGGTGTTCGTTTCGTCGCGGCGGTCGGCCGAGGCATACGCAAAACGTGCGGCTGCCACGCTGAAAAAGAAATCCCCGGCTCTGGACGGGTATGCGGACAGTATTGCAAAAGCTGATCCCACGCCGTCGGGGAAAGTACTCGCCGAGTCCGTACGAAACGGAGCCGCCTTCCATCATGCCGGTCTTCCCCGGGCTGCCCGTCAGGCGGTGGAAGAGGGGTTCAGGAAAGGAGAGATTACGGTTATCTCCTCGACCCCGACACTTGCGGCAGGACTGAACCTGCCTGCCCGCCGGGTGATTATCCGCGATTACCAGCGGTTTGAGGCAGGGACCGGTATGGCGCCGATTCCGGTGATGGAGTACCGGCAGATGGCCGGACGTGCCGGCCGGCCGCGACTGGATCCGTACGGTGAGGCGGTTCTGATCGCAAAGGATGCCCGGACGGTTGACCGGCTGTTCGAGGAGTTTATCGATGCACCTGCCGAGGATATCACCTCACAGTGCCAGAAAGAGAGCGAACTGCGCAATCACCTGCTGGCACTAGTTGCAACCGGTATGGCGGGGACCCGTGCGGAGCTTGCCGGGTTTATGGAAAAGTCGTTTTACGCGAGTCAGAAGGCGACTCACCGGAGGCTTGACCGGAACATCGACAAAGCCCTGACCTTTCTGGTGAAGACAGGAATGATCACCGAGGAGGCGGACGGCGAGATGCTGGGAACACTGTTCGGGGTTCTGGCATCCCGGCTGTATCTGGATCCGGAGACTGCGTTCATGATTCGCGGCGCACTCACGGAGCGGAACGTGCCGGAGATGTTTACGGCGTTTGGTATGCTGCATCTTCTGTGTATGACGCCGGATATGTTCCGCTTTTACCTGAAGGCGTCGGATGAACGACTGGTGGATCAGGTGCTTACCGAGCGGGGAGAGGAGCTGTGGCTGGAGGATCTGTCCGAGGAGTTTTTCGCGGCGGTGAAAACGGCTCTGGTTGCGGAGGAGTGGTGTAATGAGACGCCGGAAGAGGTTATCTGTGAAAATTACGGAGTGGGGGCGGGAGATATTCATGCGGTCGTGGAAAATCTCCGCTGGCTGATTCATGCGGCCGGCCGGATTGCACAGGAGTTTGTGCCGGGACTTTCCGCTGAGGTGGCGATGCTTGAGGTCCGGGTGGAGAACGGAGTGAAGGAGGAACTTCTGCCGCTGATCAGCCTGCGGGGCATCGGCCGTGTCCGTGCCCGCCGGCTGTTTGACCGCGGGTTTGTGTCTCCCGAGGCACTGCTTGCGGCAGACCCTGCGGATATCTCTCCGATCCTCGGGGGAGTCCTGACCCGGCAGGTGCTGGCGGCGGCAGCGAAGAAGACCGGCCGGGAAGCAGCAGTCCTGCGGGCTGATCTTCCGGAGGCGGAGCCCACAACGTCCGGAGAGGCAAAGATACAGAAGACGTTGTTTGAGTTTGGAGCATAGATTCTATGACAGATGAAGATTTTTTCGTGTTTCCGGCGTTTGTTGAGGTTGCAGATCCTGCTGCGGTGCTCACCGCGGTCAACGGGATTACAAAGAATACAGGGTCGGTCATTGTACTGTTTGATGCGGAAAAGATGGCCGGTCCTGCTCATGTGAAGGCGGCTGCGGCCCATGCGGTCCGGTCGTTTGCATCCGGGAAACCGGTTGCCCGGACGCTTGCAATGGAGATGCTGGTGTATGCTTCCGGGCAGCGGCAGTGTTCCCTTGCCCCCCGGTTCGGACTGCATGCAGGACGGAATTTTGTGTATGTTCTGATCACCGGCGGAGACAGGGCGGAAGCGGAACGGCAGCTTCTGGCCGTCGTGCGGCGGGAAGACTCGGTGCCGGCGGCTTCTCACGCGGTGCTGATGAAGGAGTTTGGGATTACCGCAGAGGAACTGGAGGTTGTCGGTCCGGACCGGATCGCAGAACTCGTCGTGGAACGGGTAGCACTGCTGGACACCTACAAATGAGTGAGTAATCACAGACACACTCACATTGCTGTTTTTCGGATAAATTCGGATACAATCACTTGCGTTTCCGGAATCCCGGCGGATGCTGCTTCCACAATAATATCAGCATCTCTGAAAAAAGGGGATAATAGAATCCCGAAACCTTTTCCGAAGGTTTCTCAATCCCCGTATTATCTGAAGTAGACACCCACGTCTTTCATGCCGTTATTCATTGCCAGAGTTATAACGAGTGGTGTGATGCTCTCAATAATTCCGGACATGGCGAGCGGTCCTCCGTCCAGGGGTTGAAGCTTCGATACGCTTGCCACTAAATCCATTACAACTTTTTTGGCTTCTTTGTCGTCTCCGCACACGACGACGCTGTAGTCAAGGACTTCATCGAGTTCCATCCATTTACCGGAAGCAACATTGTTAAAACCAGTACAGATTTTTGCGGATGCAGGCAGAAGTTTTTGCAGTGCCAGAGCTGCAGATCCCTCCTCCGGACGATCCGGGAGGAAATATTTTTCCTTCGGGTTGCGAATCATCGGGTTGATTAAGGAGACGATAATTTTATTTTCGAACGTATCTCTGCCAATTGCAGCAATGGTTGATTCCAGTTTATCAAACGGAAGCGACAGGATAATGATATCTGCATCACAGACTCCTGCATTCGTCGTTCCGGAACATGTCGTTACCGTACACTTTCTCTCACTCAGACAGCAGACAACCCCGTCTGCTGCGACCTCCGCCTTTGCGGCTTCCCGTGAACCAATAACAACATCATATTTTCCGCCGAGGCAGATACGGCGTGCAAGTCCCTCACCGATGTTACCGGTTCCTCCCATAATTCCTACTTTCATACGACCAGATCTCCTGTATACCTGTGAAAAATATGCAGAGTTTTCCGTTTACTCTTCGATGGTTACAACCGGTTTGATGAGATCACGCGGTTTTTCTTTCATCAGGAGGAGTGCGGGTTCCATCGCCTCAAAGCCTTTGAATCTGTGGGTTAACAGCGGAGACAGATTCAGTTTTCCGACCTCGACGAGGCTTGCGAGCTTCTCCATTCTCAGGCGTCCTCCGGGCATCAGACCGCAGTGGATGAACTTGTGACTCATACCGCAGCCCCATTCAATTCTCGGAACCTTGATGTAGTCGCCGGAACCGAGATAGTTGACGGAACCGATAACTCCTCCGGGTTTGAGCATTCTGATGGCTTCATCAAAGGTGTCAACGTTTCCGCCTGCAATACAGACTCTGTCAACACCTTTGCCGTCGGTCTTGTCAAGAACCTGCTCAACGATGTCGCCGTTCTTGTAGTTGATGATATCGGTTGCACCGTATCCGCGGGCTGCCGTTGCACAGTCCGGTCTGCTGCCTACTGCGAGAATGTGGGATGCACCCATAAGGTTTGAACCGGCAACCGCCATCAGACCGACAGGACCAATACCAATACAGCAGACGGTATCGCCAAGTTTTACCTGTGCCATTTCTGCGGCATGGAAACCGGTCGGGACCATGTCGGCAAGCATACTTGCTTCCGCAACAGGAATGGTGTCCGGAAGCATTGCAAGGTTGCCGTCAGCTTCATTGACGTGGAAGAGTTCCCCGAATACGCCGTCCTTGAAGTTCGAGAACTTCCATCCGGCAAGCATTCCTCCGGAGTGCTGGGAAAATCCTGCCTGTGCCTCAACACTCATCCAGTCTGGGGTGATTGCCGGCACAATTACACGGTCTCCGGGTTTGAAATCTTTTACCAGAGAACCGACTTCGACAACTTCTCCGACCGCCTCGTGTCCGAGAATCATATCGTGACGGTCACCGAGTGCTCCTTCCCAGACGGTGTGAACATCCGAGCTGCACGGAGCAACTGCAAGCGGCTTGACCAGTGCATCGAGATGGCCGCATGTGGGGGCTTCTTTTTCAATCCATCCGATTTCACCGATGCGTTTCATCGCGAGTCCTTTGATTGTTTTTGTCATATGTATCCTAACCTCTCCTGCATTGATGCAGGGTTTCTACGCCGGCCAGTATCCATTGACCACAATCCTCAGATCTCAGCGATCACGTTCTCCAGACCGACAATGAGATACTGGATAAGAATACATATATCGGTTGTGTCCCTCAGTCAGGGGACACGCCAGATTCAATCTGTCTGGCGGCACCATCTCCGTCAAATGAGGAAAAAGAGGGAAAAGTTCAAAAAAATCAGGTGAGTTTCCGGTACAGCCCGATATCCAGCGGGGCGCCAAAGAACGGGGCTGCTTTGTTTCCGAACTCAACAAAGTGTTCTGAGGCGTTGTGCACATTGATTGCCTCCTGATCTTTCCAGCACTCGATAAACGTAAACTGCGCCGGATTTTTCAGATCCCGGAATAAATCATAGGACACGTTCCCGGCTTCTGCTCTGCTGGCATGTACCAGAGACAGGGCAAGTTCCAGAAACTCATCGATAGCTGATGGTTGTACTGAGCATTTTGCGACAATCGTAATCATGGTCTCCCCGTATCAAGATAATGAGAGACTCATTTATAATAATTGTGTCCTCGGGCACGGGGTCAAAACATCGGTCCCGGATATCGCAGGGAACCACAGAAAAGAGATTTTTCCATCCGGATACTGAAAAATTGCGTACTTATGTCTGATTATAGGATTTAATAGATCGCAGGAAGTTTTTTACGACAAAATCCGTGTACACGTCCGACTCATTTGAGATGGCAAGGTTCCGTTCTTCCGTATTGAGAATCCCGAATGTACTTATCCGGTCAAAGTAGAAGTAGATGTGAAAGGTGAGTGCCGCTTCGCCGGTGAAAAATGAGATGTTCATGAGGTCTCTTTGCAGAGTATCAGACGTAGTATAACATTTTATCGGGCAGGCCTTTGCCACGTCAGCTTGTAATGTTACCGGATATACCGGGATGCGTTTTGCGGTTTCCTGAATTATCGGTGCATACTGTTTCACGGTCTCGGCATCGTTGCAGACGATCAGCACGTCGCGCTTTGCACGATTCAGTCTGAACTCAATCTGGGAGGCGATAATCTCTTTTGAATGAAACCATGACCAGCCGGTGAATGCCGGGGTCTTGTTTATTTCCTGAATTTCCAGAAGACATTCAGAGAGTTCGTTCAGTTTTTTCACCGCATCTTCCTGAAAATGAAGCAGAGCCAGCGTTCCGTCCAGCGCCAGATAGTAGACAGGGTTCGTGCCGAACTTGGTTACAAACCCCATTGTTTCAAGCCAGGCTAACGACTCGTAGATTTTACTGCGGGGAATTCCTGTTAACGTGTGCAGTTCTGTCACTTTCGCCATTCCTACTGATGACAGCGTGAGATATATGCGTGCAGGATATCCATTCAGTCCGCATGCTATCAGCTTCGAACAGAGATCATCAAGATCAGAGGAACTCATATGCCGGTCCATGCTTCCCATGTAACAAAGAACGTATCAGCCCTACATAAAGATTCTGCTCCCAAAAATCGGTTCAGACGGATCAGGTTGATGAGTTACCATGGTTCCCGGGTCCGGCCGGTTCTGCCGATATACAAAAACAGAACGGCAAGTACCAGAAAAACCGTCCCGGAAAGGAGGGAATGGAAGGGGAATGCGGCACCGCTGACCATCCGGTATCCGGCAAGCCAGAAGTTTACTGCCGCCGCCACAAGTTCAATACAGCCGAAAACATTCCAGACCGACAGAAATCCCAGGTTTCCGGCGTGAGCAATCCAGTACTCCTCCTTCTCCGGTTCCGACCAGGTTCGTTTCTCGGTCATACGTGATAGGACATTAGGTCTGCCGGGGATAAATCTTTTTTGTGGTGGAAAAAGAAAATCCTACACAGGAGTTTCCAGAAGGGGCTGCATAGAATATGCACTGATCCCCATCGTGGACACATTGTGCAGGAGAGCAGTCGTCATCGGGGTCAGAATCCCAAACTGACCGAGGATCAGCAGTGAAGTATTGAATCCCAGAATGAACCGGTAGTTCGTGTTGATCCTGTTCAGAACTCTGACACTGAGTCTCCGGAGGGTTACAAGATCATGCAGATCCGAAGCAAGGAGCGTGATATCCGCAACCTCCCGGGCAATGTCGGAAGCATCCTTCATTGCAACGGAAACATGTGCCGCGGCAAGGGCAGGAGAGTCATTAATACCGTCTCCCACCATAATCACCCGGCGGCCCTCTGCCTTCAGTCTCTCAACGATGACCGCTTTCTCCTCCGGAAGCACCTGGGCGCAGCAGTCAGTAATGCCGAGATCCCGGCAGACATTCCGTGCCGCCGCCTCTCCGTCGCCGGTCAGCATCACAATCCGGGTGATCCCGGCATCCCTGAGTTTTGCCACGACCTCCTTCGCCTCCGGACGAATGGAGTCCTCAATACACAGGAACCCTGCAAGAGTATCGCCGATCGACAGATAAATGACCGAACAGCCGTCACTCTCCCGGTCAATGATCTCCTGCTGCTCCGGAGTACAGGAAATTCCTTCATCCTCAAAGAGGAAATGGGCACTGCCGATACACATCCGTTTCTGATGAAGCATCGATGCAATCCCGTGGGCAACCACATACTCCACCTCCGCATGTTCCTCGCGGTGTTTGAGTCCCTCTTCCTCGGCTTTCCGGACAACTGCCCGGGCAACGCTGTGAGGGAAATGTTCCTCAAGACAGGCGGCATTTTTGAGAACCTCGTCCGGTGTATATCCGGAAAAGGCAACAATCCCGGTAACACGGGGGTCTGCCACCGTAAGTGTCCCGGTCTTATCAAATACCACCGTGTCTGCGAGAGCATACTCTTCCAGGAACTTTCCGCCTTTCACCATAATCCGGTGATTCGATGCCTCTGCCATTGCGGAAATTACCGAAATCGGCGTAGAGAGTTTCAGGGCGCACGAGTAGTCCACCATCAGAACCGAAAGTGCCCGGGTCACATTCCCGGTCAGCACGAACACGCCGGCCGCCGCAAGGAAACTGTACGGAACGATCGCATCCGCCATCCGTTCGGCTTTACTCTGCACATCGGCCTTCAGACTCTCGGAGTCTGCAATCATCCCGATAATTCTGCTGACCCGCGTCTCACTGTCCAGTGCCCGGACCTCAACGGCAATACACCCTTCATCCACCACGCATCCCGCATACACACTGCTGCCGGCAGACTTCTCAGCGGGAAGCGGCTCACCGGTCATTGATGACTCATTGACCAGCGCCTCCCCGTCCGTCACGTATCCGTCAGCCGGAATCGTACAGCCGGTCCGGACAACAATCGTATCGCCTGCGGCAACCTCGGCAAAAGGAACCGAAACCTCCTCGCCGCCGCTCAGCTTCCAGACCCGTTCAACATTGATCGCGAGACTTTGCACCAGAGCATTGGTGGTGCGTTTCTTCGTGTACTCCTCCAGAAGTTCGGAGATCTTCAGCAGAAACATAATCGACCCTGCGGTCTCAACTTCCCGCTGAATGAGGGACGCCCCGATTGCAGACGCATCCAGTACCGGTGTGGTAACCCTGCCCTGTATCAGCTCCGAGAGTCCGTGCCGGAAAAATCCTGCCGCATCATACAGTGTCAGAGCAACCCGGACCGGAGGGGGAAGAAGCGGCCGGAAAATAAACCGTCTGATGCACAGATTGCAGAGGTCACGGACAAATACTTCTTCGATTTCTTTCCGTTCCGTACCGCCTTTCGGTTCGGGCAGGTCCCGGATACGGATCGCTGCGGAAAGTGCGAGGAGTTTTTCCCGGATACCGGCCTGATACAAAATCAGCAGACTCCCGGTACGGTAGTTTGCCTGAACCGTCCGGACACCCGGAACAGCTCCGAAAAGCTCCTCCAGAGAGACACTTTGTTTCAGCGTAAACGAGTACATCCCCGACCGCAGACGCATGCGGCCGGGAATGTCATGGGTAATATGAAACTGCATACCGCAGCTCAGACCTGAACCTGGGTAACTTCAATCTCCTGGGGCACATCATCCCCGGCAGTGGTTGCATCCCGCATTTTTTCTGCGTATGCATCCTGAGCATCCTCCTGAATACCGGAAAGAGTTGCCATTGCTTCGTCACGCATCTTC
Organism: Methanobacteriota archaeon; assembly: GCA_023396065.1. Lineage (GTDB taxonomy): Archaea > Halobacteriota > Methanomicrobia > Methanomicrobiales > Methanocorpusculaceae > Methanocorpusculum. Next base: position 80,458 of record JAEWXF010000023.1, on the reverse strand, counting down.
ATACCCTGGGCAATTCCCGCAACCGCGAGATCACGTGCTGCTTTGCTTCCAAGGATCGTTACTGCGGCGGCACCTACGGCCACTCCTCCAAGGAACAGCCAGACGTTCTGATTTTTCATGATATCCTGAATTGGTGGGATCATAATTTATCCAGAATATGTGAGTTATTAGGCTGACAAATACCCTGTCCGAAACATCTTCGGATTTTTGGCCGCGTCCGAAACATCATGCGCTCTCGGCAGGTTCTGCCAACACGGCACCCCGATCGTTCCGATACGGCCTCCGATTCCTCAGGCCTGCAATCAGCTTTATATCATCGATGGACATATGTATACATCAACGTCTTTATGTTGTGATCTGTGATGCTGAATATAACCACCTTCCTCGATGCAAACGCCTGCCGTCTTGCCAAACCGGTTTTCTTCTGCCCCGAGAGAAATACTTCCTATACCTCAGCTGATATTCTCGGCATCATCTCCGAAATTGCCAGAACGCTGAAAAACTTCGGTGTCTCCAAAGGCGACCGGGTGATGCTCTACTTAAACAGCAGTCCTGAATACCTCTTCTCCTACCTCGCCCTCTGGAGAATCGGTGCCGTAGCCGTTCCCACCAACCGGGTCTACACCGCAAGCGAACTTGCCTACATGGTGGAAAATGCCGGTGCCCGCGTGTTTATCACCGACCCTGCCGGAGCGGGTACCGCCGCCGGTCTGGATCTGACCATCTATGTTCCGGAGAACATCGAAGCAATGCGGACAGCTCCCGTACTCCCGCCCGAACCAACCGGCTCTGACGACCTCTGCCAGCTCCAGTACACCTCCGGCACCACCGGAAAACCCAAAGGTGCAATGCTGACGCACGGAAACTGGCTTGCCGCGATTCACAACGAATGTGATGTCCTCACCCTCAAACAGGACGACGTCTATCTCGGTATTTATCCGATGGGCCACGTCGGTCTCTCATGGGGAATTGCCGCAATGCGTGCCGGAGCGGTCTACATCATGGTCGAACGCTACGACCCGGAGACCTATCTCTCTTTCTGCCGGACGCACGGTGTAACCGTCCTGTCCGGCATGCCGCCGGTCATTCACTCACTCCTGAACGCTCCGGCCGGAACCGAAGAGGCGGTTGCAACCGTCCGGGAGATCATCTCCGGCGGAGGGCCGCTGCATCATGAAATCTGGAAAAACTTCCACCACCGCTACAACATTCCGGTCATCAACGCCTACGGTCTGTCCGAGACGGTTGTAATCGGGACCGGGACCGTCATCCGGCCCGAAGACTATGCCTCGGCGGACAGATTCCAGAGTGTGGGACACCCGGTCTGCTTCTCGGAAGTAAAGATCGTCGATGAAACTGACGCCGCAAAGGAACTTCCCCTCAATACTCCGGGAGAAATTGCCCTTCGCGGACCTGCGGTTGCCAAGGGATACTGGAACATGCCCGAAGAAACTGCTCAGGCATTTCTTCCGGACGGCTGGTTCCTTACCGGCGACGTCGGATATCTGGACAACGACCACCGTCTCTGTCTGACCGACCGGAAAAAGGACATGATCGTCATGTCAGGCTGGAAAATTTATCCGACCGAGGTCGAGGAGGCTCTCCTGAAGTATCCCGGTGTTTCCGAGATCGCGGTCTTCGGCATCCCGCATCCCCACCGGGGAGAAGTTCCGGTTGCAGCTGTTGTGTGGCGGACGGGCTGGGACAGCTCCGACCGCTCCGAGAGGGATGCCGGTCTCCTTTCCTTTGCAAAGGAGCACCTGGCAGGATACAAAGTTCCGCGTGAACTCTATACGGTGGATGCCCTCCCCCGTGTAAACGGATGGAAGCTCCTGAGACGGGAGCTGCGTGAAAAATTTGCTCAATAACCCCAAATAACCATGAAATCCCGTGATATTGCGCTCGTCGGCATATTACTTGCAGCCGGAGCCATCGCCCGGTACATCTCTCTGTTTGTACCGGGAGCAATCGTTGCCAACCTCACGATTGCATTCTACTGTCTTGCGATCATCCTTGTCGTCCCCAAGTTCAAAGAGGCGCTTGGAATCGGTCTTGTGGCCGGTATCATCTGTGCGGTGTTCTCGCACTCCATCTTCCCGCTGGGAAACCTCATCTCCGAACCGATCGGTGCGGTGGTGTGCCTTGCGGTCTATAAACTTGTGAAGGATCACACCCGGCTTGCCCCGGCAGTGGCGACCGCCATCGCTACGCCTGCGAGCGGTTTTTCCTTTATCGGCATAACCTGCTGTGTGATGCTCGCAACCTCTCCGGACGCAACTGTCGGAACGGTTCTGCTGTTCGCCGTTGCCATGATTCCGATCGTTGCCAGTGCCGCGCTGGTCAACACCATCATCGCCCAGATTGTGGCAATGCCGGCAACAACCGTTATGCAGAAGACCAGAACGGTCACCGGCAGCGTAACCCATGCGGCACCCGCTCCGGCAAACACTCGGATCGCTCTCGACCATGTCGGTTTCACCTATCAGGCAGCGGAGGAGCCATCCCTTGAGGATGTCTCCCTTTCGATTCAGAAAGGAGAGTTTGTCGTGATCAGCGGCCCGTCGGGCGCCGGAAAGACTACCCTCGCCCGTGCGGTTTCCGGTGTTCTGGTTCACGCTTACGGCGGAGAGCTGACCGGCTCGATTGCTGTTGCCGGAACATATGCGGATGCGTATGAGGACGTGACCGCACTTTCCGCTCAGGTCGGGATGGTATTCGACGATGCCGACGCCCAGCTGATCTTTACTACGGTGGAGGAGGAGATTCTTACCGGTCTTGAGACCCGTGGTCTTTCGGAGGCTGAGGTTGCCAAGAAGCTGGATGAGATCTATGCTGTTACCTGTACGGGATATCTGAAGGACCGTGCTCCCCATGCCCTGTCCGGCGGCCAGAAACAGCGTGTGGCACTCGCCGCCGCTCTGTCCCGGGAGACGCCGATCCTCGTTCTTGACGAGGCGACGTCCGAGCTGGACAAGAATGCACGCCGTCAGGTCTACTCACTTCTGAAAGGGCTGACGGACAAAGGGCACACGGTAATTCTCGTGGAACACATGATCAACGAGACGCTGGAGTTTGCAACCCGGATGATCCGGATGGATCACGGCAGGGTTGTGTATGACGGTGAGCCGAAGCCGGAAATGTATGCGTTCCCGCCACTTCCGAAGGTTGCTTCACCCAAACAAACGGTGCTTACCGCAGAATCCCTGACCCACCGGTACGGGGACGTTCTTGCGCTGAATTGTGTGTCCCTTTCGTTTGAAAAGGGAGAGATCGCCGCAGTTCTCGGGGAGAACGGATCCGGTAAGACGACGCTGGTCAAGCATCTGAACGGTCTGCTTCGTCCCGACAGCGGCCGGGTCGTTCTGAACGGCGAGGATATCGCCGGAAAGACGGTCCCGGAGATTGCAAAGACGGTCGGTCTGGTGTTTCAGAATCCGGATACGATGCTGTTTGAGAACACCTGCGAAAAAGAGGTCCTGTTCGGTCTGAAAAATATCGGAAATCCGGACACCGCGGCTGCGCAAAAAGCCCTGACCGCGGTAGGTCTCGGCAGGAAATCCCAGGTGAACCCGCGTCATCTGAGCCGCGGCGAACGGCAGCGGCTTGCCTTAGCCTGTGTTCTTGCGATGAACCAGCAGGTCGTCATCATGGATGAACCCACGACCGGCCTTGACATGCAGGAGTCATACGAGATCATGCAGGTCTTAACCGGCATGCGGAATGCCGGGAAGACCATTCTGATGGTGACCCACAACCCGGTACTTGCCGAGCAGTTTGCGGACAGAATTATTGAGATGGAGACCGGCCGTGTGACTGCGGTTCGTGTTCCGGATGTTCACGGAGGTGAGTAAGATGGAAGATATTATGCAGTACATTCCGGGACACCGGTTTGTTCACCGGCTGTCGCCTATGACGAAGATTGTGTTTGCTGTCGGGATGATGTTTGCCGCAATCTTTACGACGAATCTGGCGGTTCTTGCCGGCCTTATTGCGCTCGTTCTGATCATTGCCGCAGCTGGTGGTCTCTTCCGGGTGCTTCTCCGGCAGGTCCCCCTATTGATCATTCTCGGTCTGGCTCTGGTGGTCCTGACGATTCTCACGAACGCTACGGGCGAGGTCATCGTCTATCTGCTGCCGAACGCTATGCTGCCGGTAACGACCGGGGCGATTGTGTTTGCCGTGCAGATGGCGCTGCGGTTTGCGGTGCTGATCTTCTCGTTCCAGATGCTGGTCATCTCAACCCAGCCGCGTGATCTGGTGAACGCTCTGTATACGCTGCGGATTCCCGGAGATTATGCCCTGATGTTTCTGATCGCCATCCGGTTCATTCCAACCCTCCAGCGGGAAGGTGCGAGAATCAACGAGGCACAGCTTTCCCGCGGATACTCTCCGGGCGGAGGCGTGATCGGCAAGGTAAAGCAGCTCGGACCGGTCATGCTCCCGCTGATGCTGAACTCGCTTGCGAAGGCGGATACTCTCGGGCTGACGATTGATATGCGGGGCTACCGCCGTGCAAGCGAATACCGGCGGAAACTGACGTATCATGCAGCTGATGCAGGAGTGATGATTCTGACGATCGCGGTTCTTGCGGGCGTGGTAGGATTTATCCTCCTCTGATTTTTTCGGCGTGATTCAACCCAATAATCGGGCTGGACGTTGGATCAGACCGGTTCTCTGCAGAGGAACGGGAGGCGATGACGGCGGGGTTCATCTAAGCTACGGCGCAACTGCCACAATGTATTTGTTTTCAGCAGTCGAAAGATAGAATCATCATGACTGAATCGGTCACTGTTACCCTCAGCCCGGAGCTCGTACGAAAACTTGACGAGTTCAGGCTGGAAGAGGATTCCAACTATGAGGATGTCATCTCGCGGGTTCTCTCATACCTCATGGATGCAGACAACTACGTTACTGAAGAGGAAAAAAAGGAAATTCTGGCAGCGCTGGCAGATGTTGAAGCTGGAAACTATTATACCTCAGAAGAAGTTGACGCCATGCTTCAGGTAAAAGTCGAGTGAATATCTGTGTATCGTCTCATATACACACCACAGGCAGTGAAATATCTTGACAGCCTTGAGGTTTCTACCGCTCTTCGCATTCGAGATAAAATCAAAACTATTCTTTCGGATCTTGGAGAAATACCAAACCGCTTGTTGATATGGATGGTCTGCGAAAACTCAGGATTGGTGATTATCGGGTGATTCTCTCCATAGATAGAGAGCACGTAATCGTTACCATCGTAAATATTGGGCACCGCAGAAATATCTATACCTGAATATTCTCTATTTTTGATTGAAAAAGAGTTTCGGGAGTCAAGCTCTGGAACATTACAGCGAGTCGCGTGAGCAGGGCGGCAAGCTTACCGGAATGATACAAAATAGGTTTTTTTTCCAGATAGGAAATCAGTTCATCATTCGTGTACATAGGAAAGATCACGAGTAGACCCTATCGCAGCGTTTTTTTCTTCACGTTCCACAGCAGATGTGAATAGCTCTACTCTGTGATACTCTCCAGCGGTTATAATTCTGTCCGCACGTTCCGTACCGCATCGCACATATTCTTCAGCTTCGCAAACGCCACCTCCGGCGTATGCATCCGAAGCCCGCAGTCCGGATCAATGAGAATATTTTCCGCTCCGAACACATCCACACAGGCATGGATACGTTTTTCAATCTCCTCCACTGACTCAACCTCCGGATCCGAACTTTTCACACAGCCGCAGCCGATCTTTTTGTTGCGGAGATCATGCCGCGAGATGTCGGAAAGATTGTCCGGACTGACCGAGTACTCAAAGTCGATCACATCGACCGGCAGCCGCGTCCACTCCGACGAGATCGTATTGAGCCGTCCGCAGGTATGAATACAGGACGGAGTCTGAATCCCGCTGAAGATAATCTTCAGGGCATCTTTCGCGATACCGATATCAATGGCCCCGGTTGACAGAATCGGTTCATCCACCTGAATCATACATGCTCCGGTTCCTGCAAGAAACTGCGCCTCCGCGTGGAGAGCCTTTGCCAGATCCAGAATCAGCTCCTCCCGCCCCCGGTACATGGGTGTCTCAATCCTGAGGGCATAGGCAAGCGTACAGGGACCGGTGAGAATCCCCTTCACGTGAGGGTGCCGGGTCAGAGCATACCGGGTATCGCCGACAGTAATGGCTTTTTCCGCGGCACCAATCTTTCCCACGACCGTATTCTCCTGAATACCCGGCAGTTTTCCGACAAATGCCTGAACCATATCCGCCCGGACCTGACCGTCGGAGATGATATCAACTCCTGCACGGATCTGCTCGGCTACAGCGAACTCTACCGCTTTTTTATACGGATCCAGCAGAGCAGAAAAACCCGTTCCTTTTACACACGGGTATGAACCGACCACCGTCGTCGGCAAAAGTTTCGGAAGCTCCATTGCTTATCCATTCGGGAAGAAGTGTAAAAAAAGTTTGGTTATGGACTAACTCTGTGCCGGTCACGCGGGAACAGCACGCCCTCACGGATGTTCTGGAGATCGAGCATCGTCATAACGAGGCGCTCGGCTCCCAGTCCCCATCCGGCATGCGGCGGCATTCCGTACCGGAACGGATTGAGGTAGAATTCGAACGCATCGGGGTTCAGACCTTTTGCCTTGATCTGGTTTACGAGCATCGGGTAAATGTGACAGCGCTGTGCTCCGGACGACAGTTCCATTCTCGGGTGCATCATATCGAACGCACGACAGACTTCGGGTCTGTCCTCAAACGGCATCGTGTAGAACGGTCTCGTCGAGGACGGCCACTCGGTGATGAAGTACATCGTTCCCATCTCATCGCCCACGACCTTTTCCGCCGCGGTGGACAGATCGTCGCCGAAGACGAGTTCCTCGCCCTTTGCGGTTGAGATCTCAATGGCTTCCTGATAGGTAATCCGCGGGAACGGAGTCTCCGGTATGGCAAAGTCGTTCAGGCCGAGCACGGAAAGCTCGTCGGAACAGGTGTCCGCGACTTTCCGGTAGGCGTAGGCGACAACCTCCTCAAGGACATGCATCGCATCCTCCTGATCGACAAAGGACATCTCCACATCAATCGAGGTTGCTTCATTTAAGTGGCGGACGGTGTTGTGTTCTTCAGCCCGGAAGATCGGACCGATTTCAAAGACACGGTCGAATCCCGCACTCATGAGCATCTGCTTGTAGAGCTGCGGACTCTGGTTGAGGAATGCTTCCTTGTCGAAGTATGCAAGGGGGAAGAGTTCCGTTCCGCCTTCAGTTGCGGCAGCGACAATCTTCGGCGTCTGGACCTGCGTGAACTGGTGGGTCCAGAGATATTCGCTCACTGCCTGCAGTGCGGCGTTGCGGATCCGGAAAACTGCATTCACGCGGGGTTTGCGCAGGTCAAGGTACCGGTTGTCAAGCCGGGTGTCAAGGTCGGCCGGGACCTTTTCGGAGACATCCAGCGGCAGAGGGGTTTCTGCGCGGGAGATGACTTTGAGGGTTTCGGGGACGAGTTCCCGTCCTCCCGGAGCCTTTTCGGTTGCTTTCACGACTCCTTCACAGCTGATGACAGACTCGCGGCTTGCTTCCTTTACGGCTGCGAGAACCTCCGGGCTGACTTTTTTCTTCGGAATGGTGACCTGAAGGATTCCGGTTCGGTCGCGGATGAGGAGGAACGTGAGACCGCCGAGGTCACGTTCTTCGTGTACCCATCCGGCGATTTCTGCACGTTCGCAGTCGGGGGTGACGTCTTTTATTGGGATGCGCATAAAATCTGTATAATATTTGCGGTCTCGATAGATTAGTCTTGTTCTGAAGGGGGTGAGCAGGTCTGCCGTTCGCGGATGCTGGTCGGCTCAGAGTCGGGTAATCCGGATGGCCGGGGTTGATTTATGTAGTTGTGTTTCCTATACTCTGCATAATGACTTCCGGATCTTCCATTAAGCTGTTTCAGGAGAGAACAATCCGGTCGGCGTGGAATGCCGAGGAGGAACTCTGGTATTTCTCTCTGGTGGATATCGTCGCAGTACTGACGGATTCGGCAGATCCTACCGATTACCTGCGAAAATTGAAAAAACGGGATCCTGAACTGAAAAGCTACCTTGGGACAAATTGTCCCAAGGTAGCGATGCTTACCGATAGCGGGAAGATGCGTAAAATCCTTGCAGGGAATGCCCGGCATATTTTCCGTCTGGTTCAGTCAATACCCTCTCCGAAAGCTGAACCGTTTAAACTCTGGCTGGCGCAGATCGGGTATGAACGGTTACGGGAGATTGAAAATCCGGAGCTTGCCCAGGAACGGATGAAGGAGCTGTATGTAGAGAAGGGATATCCGAAGGACTGGATTGACAAACGTCTGCGTGGCATGGCTATCCGCCAGAATCTTACGGACGAGTGGAAAGTACGTGGTATTTCATCCGACCGGGAGTTTGCAATTCTTACCGCAGAGATTTCCCGGGCGACGTTTGGGATGACGCCCGCGGAGTACAAATCATTTAAGGGTCTTGCACAGAAAAATGAAAATCTCCGGGATCATATGACGGATCTGGAACTGATTTTTACGATGCTCGGTGAACGGGTGACTACAGAGATTTCGCAAAAGGAGCAGCCGGAAAGTTTTCCGAAGAGTCGTGAGGTTGCACGTCGCGGCGGAAGGGTTGCGGGGGTTGCCCGAAAGGAAACGGAACGCGAACTGGGCCACAGCGTTGCAACCCCGGAGAATTTTCTGGATAGTGCTGATTCCGGGAAACGGCAGCGGATTTCCTCAGGCAAACAGGAATAAGCCGTTCTGATCGGAAAGAAGAGAATCTACCCGTCAGGCAGGTTCTCTGCAAAAGGACCTGCTGGACAGAATCAGGGATTGGGGACAGTTTATTTTTCCAGTTTTGCAGCAACTTCGATCAGCTCCCGCAGGGTGTCAAGGGTAACGGAACATTTTCGTTCGCTGCGTTCTTTGATCTGCCGGAGAATCCAGGTTATCTGGTCGGTAGTCGGAGTGTATCCCTGATGGCGGAGGACGTACTCGACAGCCCGCCGTCCACTGTGTTTTCCCAGAAGGAACCGCCGGCTGCGGCCGAGCAGCTCGGGCGGGATGTATTCGTAGGTGGCCGGGTCTTCGAGCATTGCGGCAACGTGGATGCCGCTTTCATGAGAGAAGGCGTAGGTTCCGGTAAGCGGTTTACTTTTGGCGACCGGAATACCGGATGCTTTTGCCACGTATGCTGAGAGTCCCGGCATGCGGGAGAGGTCATACCGGTCCACACCGCCCTTGTAGTGAAGAATGGTCAGGACTTCGTCGAGAGCTGCGTTGCCGGACCGTTCGCCGATACCGTTTACGCAGGTGTGAAGCTGGACAGCTCCGTTTGCTGCGGCGGTGATGGTGTTGGCAACAGCACATCCGAGATCGTTATGGCAGTGGATACTGAGCGGGAGCATGCAGGTTCGGGTGATCTCCCTGGTGAGGTCTGCGGTTTCGGAGGGGACGAGGCAGCCGGTGGTGTCGGAGAATCCGATCATGTCGGCGTGATGGGTTTCACATTCTTTGTATACGCGGAGGAGGAAGGGAAGATCTGTCCGGGATGCATCTTCTGCGGCAAATCTGACGCTGAGTCCGTGATCTTTTGCGTATTCTACGACGGTCATTGCTCCAGTCAGAACGTCGCTTCGCGGGATACCGAATTTGCACTGGATGTGCAGACGCGAGGTTGCAAGAAAGATGCTTACCATCGATACGTCAGCGGCAAGTGCGGCGTCAATGTCGGGAATTGTTGCCCGGGCAAGGCAGGATATCCGTGCGTTGAGGCCTTCTGCGGATACCCGGCGGACTGCCAGTACTTCTTCCGGAGAGACTGCGGGAAACCCTGCTTCGATGCAGTCAACTCCTGTTTCGTCAAGCATCCGGGCAATGGTGCATTTTTCTTCGGGGGAGAAGGTAACGCCGGGCGTCTGTTCTCCGTCACGCAGGGTAACATCGCAGATCTCTACGTTCCATTCTTTCATGCAGGTGTGTCCTCTTATCTGATTATCCGGTGTTCAAACTGTTTTTGCCGCCGCATGCAGACGAGGGCAGACATCTCTGTTCATTAGGTTTTCCGTCGGGATACTATTTGCATCCTCGGCATATTTTTCGTCTGGTTCAGTCGATATCCTCTCCCAAATCTGAGCCAAGAGAACATATCTACCCGTCCCGTCCGAACGTCTCCGCCATCGCATCCGCCAGATGTTTCCTCCGGCACTCCGGACACAGGAAATCCGGCTCAAGACCGGCACGCTGCGACGCATACCGCACCTCCTTCTCTGTTCCGAGAACCACCCCGCAGTCCCGGCAGACCGCAAACCGGAACTCCTTGCCCCAGATTGTGCGGGTCTCCTTCGTCTCCGTAACCGCAATAGCCCCTGTCGGGCAGATATGGGCACAGGCGGCACAGCCGATACAGACCTCGGACGGCTCGTGATACGGCGTTGCCACCTCTTTTGTAACGCCCCGGCCAACCGTAGCGATCGTCCCCGCTCCCAGAACCGGATACGCACACCCCTGCCCGGCCAGCTTCTTCAGCAGCGCCCGCGTCACCACAGAACCTGCACCAATCACATCGCAGGCCCGCACACACAACCCGCAGAGAATACATTTGTTCCCGGCAGCTCGTGCCAGCGGAAGATCAGGCGCACCAAACGCCTCCGCCATCTGGGCAATCACCTCACTCTCCGGAGCACGTGCCCGCAGCAGAGCAAGTATCATCTTCCGGTGTTCCAGAATTCGTTCACTATTCGTTGCAACGGAAATCTCTCCCCGTACCGGATACAGACAGGCAACCACCACCTTCGTTCGTTCATGCTCCGTCACCTCCACCACACACAGCCGGCAGGTCCCCTGACCGGGCAGGGCATCATGATGACAGAGCGTCGGAATAAAAATACCGTTCCGCCGGGCAACCGCAAGCAGCTTCTCTCCCTTCTCACAGGTACAAACAACACCGTCAATTACAATCTCGATCATATCCGTCCTCCTTTCACCGCGGCAAGCGCATCAAACCGGCACACATCCCGGCAGCTTCCGCAGCCGATACAGGCCTTCGTCACCAGCGGCATCCCGTCCGCCGACCGGGCAACTGCCCGGGTCGGACAGACTGCAACACATGCCATACATCCCCGGCAGCGGCTGCGAATAACTGCAAACGACGTCAGCGCCTGACAAACACCCGCCGGACACCGGTGTTCACGAATATGCGCCTCGTACTCCTCGCGGAAGTACCGGATCGTCGACAGAACCGGATTCGGGGCTGACGATCCCAGGGCACACAGCGAACAGTCGATCATCGTCTGACCGATTCGTTCCAGCAGTTCAATGTCCCCCTCCCGTCCGTAGCCGTTACAGATATTCGTCAGAATATTTCGCATCTGCCGCAGACCCTCGCGGCAGGGCGTGCATTTCCCGCAGCTTTCCCCGCAGAGAAAGTTCACATAATACCGGGCGAACTCCACCATACAGCTGTGATCATCCATCACAATCATCCCGCCTGAGCCCATCATCGTCCCGTACTGTTTCAGTGTATCAAAGTCCACCGGCAGATCCAGCAGTTCAGCAGGAAGACAGCCGCCGGACGGCCCGCCCGTCTGCACCGCCTTGAACGTCCGGTTCCGGGGAATACCGCCGCCAATGTCGAAGATCAGCTTTCGAAGCGTGATTCCCATCGGAACCTCGACCAGACCCGTATACCGCACTTTGCCGACCAGCGCAAACACCTTCGTTCCCGTACTGCCCGGGGTGCCGATCTCGGCAAACTTCCTGCCGCCTTCATTGATGATAACCGGAATGTTGGCCCAGGTCTCCACATTATTCAGCACCGTCGGGCATCCCCACAGCCCCTTCTCCACGCTGTGAATGTACTTCGCCCGCGGCTCCCCCGTATTTCCTTCAATGGACGTCATCAGAGCCGTTGACTCCCCGCAGACGAACGCCCCGCCGCCGCGAACCACCGAAAGATACAGCTTTCTTCCGGTCCCGAGCACATTCTCGCCGAGAATCCCCCGCTTCTCCGCCGCACGGATAGCCTTTCTGACACGTTTCACCGCCTGAATGTACTCATCACGGATATAGAGGAAACCCTCCTCAGCTCCAATCGCCAGAGCACCGATCATCATACCTTCCAGCACGCTGTGCGGATCGCCGTCCATGATCGACCCGTCCATAAACGCTCCCGGATCCCCCTCGTCACCGTTACAGATGACATACTTCGGCGACGTACTGATGCTTTGGGCACTCCGCCATTTGGTGCCGGTCGGAAAACCCGCCCCGCCGCGACCGCGAAGACCGGACGCTTCCACCTCGCTGATGATCTCCTCCTGCGTCATGGAAAGGGCACGGGTAAGCGCCGTGTAGCCGCCGTGTGCGATATAATCATCAATGTCGGTCGGATCGATGATTCCGACATTGCGCAGGGCGATCTTTGTCTGAAACCCGTAGAACGGGTTGTCCTTCTGGCGCAGGGATGCAGGCGCAAACAGCAGCCGTTCAACCGGCTTGCCCGCAAGAACGGTCGTCTGCACAATTTCCTTTGCATCCGCAGGCTTCACCCGGTAGTACATGATGTCGCCCGGCATGACGCGGACAAGAGGCCCCAGTTCACACAGACCGCTGCAGCCTGTTTCCTTCACACAGCATACGTCTGCATCAGCGTTTGCGGCAGCGATTGCTGCCGTCAGGGCCGCCGCTACGTTCACGCTGCCGTTCGCCCGGCATCCCGTACCGCAGCAGACCAGAAGGGTAACGGTCATGACTTCTCCTCCTCTTTCCGGTACCGGTCCAGAATTGCGGGAAGGTCGGACGGTGTGAGTTTTCCGTAATAGGTCTCGTCGATCAGCATCGCGGGGGCGATGGCGCAGGTTCCGATACAGTTCACCAGTTCGAGGGAGAAGAGGCGGTCGTCGGTCGTCTCGCCGTCCCGGATTCCAAGCAAACGGGTGATCTCGTCCCGCAGCTGGAGCGAGCCTTTGATGTGGCAGGTGGTGCCGTCACAGAGCCGGATGGTGTGTTTTCCCCGCGGTATCAGCGAGAGCGCTTTGTAGAAGGTCGCAATGGAGTAGAGATGCGCTTCGGAGCTGTTGAGGTAGAGAGCGGTTTTTTTGAGGCCGTTTCGCGGGATGTAGCCGAACTTTTTCTGGAAATCCTGCAGGACGGCAAGGGCGTACTGGCGTTCCGGCGGGTAGGTACGGATGATTGCGCTGATCTCGGTGTCTGATTCGTTGAGGTTCATGGATGGTCATCCTCCCGCAACGAGCGGGAACAGGGCGACGGTGTCGGTTTCACACAGAGGTGTTGCGACGCCGTTTAGATGGACGATATTTCTGCCGTTTATCAGGACAATTGCATCCTGTCCGAGTCCGGTTCCATCAATGTTGAGAATTTTTTCCCGAAGGTCCGGGTAGCGGCGGGAGAGTTCCTGTAACAGTGCAAGGATGGTGCCGGAGGCCGGAACGGTTGTTTCCCGGCATCCTGTTGCGGCACGGTAGGTTGCAAAGAATTTGATCTTCATGGAAGATGAAGTGATTCTTTCTTTTCCGGTGTGGGAACTCCTTCTTTGTCCCAGCCGCGGAGTTCGTAGTACTCGGTGAGCATGACGTCAAGTTCTGCGACTTTGCCTGCTGCAGGACCCGAAGGCAGGGCTTCGCGGAGAAGCCGGGGCGGCAGGGTGTCTTTTTCTACGCCGGCGGCGATGTTGAAGAGTTTTTCGAGGTTCCAGCATCGTTCGCCTTTGAGGAGGATCTCTTCGTCTGATTCGTCACTGCCGGTACATTCCCTCAGTTGTGCGGCGATCTCCGAAAGGCCGAGGGCGAAGGTGGTAAACAGGCACATGCCGGAGCTGTCCACGAGGGCGGTTAAGTCCTGGAAGGTTTTGAGGAGGGCAGCCTTTCCGGTGGTGACGAGCGGATCGGTTTTGACGGGGATGCCGAGGATTTCCGGCGAGGTGAGGTAGCCCCGGACGTGGCAGCCGCCGCGGTTGGAGGTTGCGTACTCCAGCGCCATTCCCTGAATAGCACGGCCGTCGTAGGCGGGCATCTCCTGTTTTTTGACGCTCATGGACAGTTCGGGGTGTCCGTATTTTTCTGCCAGACGGTAGGAACCGAGTGCGAGGGTTTTGCCGAATCCTTCGTTTCTGCCGACGGCTTCGGTGAGGTGTACGACGGCGGCGGCATCGCCGAACCGGAGGGGAAAGCCGATGTCGGATTCCGGCAGAGCGCCCAGTTCGAAGAGTTCCATGGCACAGGCGATTGTGGCGCCGAGCGTGATCGGGTCCATGCCGTATTCGTTGCAGAGATGGTTTGCTTTGACGATTGCGGCAAGGTCGTTTACGCCGCTGTCGGCACCAAAGGACCAGCCTGCTTCGTACTCGGGTCCTTCGCCGAAGGACTGGTACGGCCCCTCTTTGACGCGGGTGATTCTGCCGCAGGCGATGGAGCAGCCGAAGCATCCTTTGTTTTTGACGAGGAATTTGTCGGCGAGCCGTTCGCCGGAGGTGTCGTCAGCGTTGTCAAATACGGCGCCGTCCCGCCAGTTATGGAGGGGAAGGGCGCCGCTTTCGTTGATGATGTTGACGAGGACTTCGGTGCCAAGCTGGGCGAGGCCGGTTCCGGCAACCGGGTGGACGGCGATTTTCTGCCGGGCGTCTGCGGCGGCCTGGATGAATTCGGCCGGGCGGGCGACCGCTATGGAGCCAGTTCCCCGGACGGTTACTGCTTTGAGGTTTTTGCTGCCCATGACGGCGCCGAGACCGCCGCGTCCTGCGGCACGATGTTTTTCGTTCATGACGCAGGCATACAGGCAGAGGTTTTCTCCGGGCGGGCCGATACAGGCTACTTTGCAGTTTCTGCCGTGCCGGGTCTGGAGGAGGTCGGTTGTTTCGTGGACGCTTTTTCCCCAGAGGTCTGCGGCGCCGCAGATCTGGACGTCGTCGTCGCTGATTGCGAGGTAGACGGGGTCAGGGCTTGCGTCTTCAAAGATGATGCCGTCGTATCCTGCGAATTTGAGTTCGGGGCCGAAGTGGCCGCCGGAGTTTGCGGCGCCGATTGTGCCGGTGAGGGGGGCTTTGGCGACGACTTCGTAGCGGCCGCAGGAGGCGGCGCCGGTACCGGTGAGGGGGCCGGTCATGAAGATGAGGGTGTTGTCCGGGCTGAGGGGGTCGACGCCCGGGTCGACTTCGTCGCAGAAGTATTTGGTGCCAAGGCCGCGGGCACCGATATAGTCTTGGGCGTTTTTGCGGTTGAGTGGTTCTTTTGTGATGGTGCGGTCTTTGAGGTTGATTCTGAGGATGGTTCCGGTATAGCCGTTCATGGCTGCGTCACCTCGGCGAATACGTCTTTGAATCTGTCGGCGATGAGCTGTCTGCGGTCGCTGTCTTCGCCCGGGTCGGTGAAGGTGATGGCGCCTGCATGGCAGTATTGTGCGCAGTTGGGGTTTCCGCCGCAGAGGTCGCATTTGAAGACGGTATGCGTGAGCGGGGAGTAGCGGATGTTTCCTAAGGGGCAGGCGTTCATGCAGAGTTTGCAGACGATACATGTTGCGGGGTTGATGAGGAGAACGTTGTCGCTGGTGCGGGTGATTGCGTGGACAGGACAGACTTTTTCACAGGCGGCGTCTTCGCACTGCAGGCACATGAGGGGGATGCTGACTGCGGATTCCGGGTAGTCGATGACGCTGACTGCGGCGAGCCGGGGGTTGAAGACCTGATTGTGGGCGAAGGAGCACATGAGTTCGCAGGTTCTGCAGCCGACGCATTTTTCGGGTTTGAGTATGAGATGTTTTGCCATTGCCGTGTATGATCCGGGTTTTCGGTTCCCGGTTTGCCTCCAGTGGATACTTGGGTATTCTTCTTTATGAACTTTCTGCGGGAGGGCAGCGGGAACTGCGGCTGAAGTGTATCCGAATATCGTGGGTACTCCTTCGGATTACGGGAATTCTGAGAACTGGATGCGTCTGCCGGAGGCAGTTGTCTATCCGGTTGATGTGATCTATCTGTATCCGACTGCATATTCTGATGCGAACGGTACGCTTGTTTCTAAGATTACGGATGCGGGTATGCGGGAGTCTGCCCAGGAGGTGTATCTTCAGCAGGCTACGGCGTTTGCAACGACCGGGAATATGTTTGCTCCGTATTATCGTCAGCTGAACGGTGCGATGTTTTCCAATATGACGAGTGCGGAGATTCTTGCGGGCGGCTGGAATGAGCCGCGGACGGATGTGTATGCGGCTCTGGATTATTATTTTGCTCATTATAATTCGGGCAGGCCGTATATTCTTGCGGGACATTCGCAGGGGTCGAATATGCTCAATATTGTTCTGGATGAGTATATGGATCTGCATCCTGAGTATTATGAGCGGATGATTGCGGCGTATCAGATCGGCTGTTCTCTGACGACGGATTTTCTGGCGGAGAATCCGCATGTGCGGGCAGCTACGGGAGCGGATGATCTGGGAGTGGTGGTTTCCTGGAATACGGAGGGGCCGGGCAATCTGGATGCGGAGAGTCTGGTTGTGGACAAGAATGCGGTTTCGATTAATCCGCTGAACTGGAAGACGGATGAGACGTATGCGAGTGTTTCGGAGAATCCCGGTTCGCTTGTTGAGACTGCTGACGGCGAATTTTCCGTTGGTGCGGGTATTGCGGATGCTCAGGTGAATCTGACGCGGGGGAGTGTGATCTGTACGTCGGTGGATCCTGCGGAGTATGCGATTGCTGCTGCGGATGTGTTTGGGCCGGAGAGTTATCACGGGTATGATTATGGGTTTTATTATGTGAGTATCCGGGAGAATGCGCAGCTTCGGGCGAGCCACTGGCTGGAAAGCCGGTGATTTTTGTTTTTTGCGGGTGTCGGTGGTAAAAAGAGTGTGGGAGTGGTTTACTCCCGGTCTTCGTTTGCAGTCGCCTGATGTGTGCGGTCAAGCCAGCGATCATTCCACGCATATACGGGACCTGCGAGGATGAGTGCGGCGAAGGCGAGACCTTGTGCGGCGATGCCGATGATGAGGATGGTGGTGATGGTGTCCATTTCAGATCCTCAGTTGAGCGCTGCGACTGTGTCTGCCCAGGTGTCAACCTTGGTGAGGATTTCGTCGGCCTCGTAGGAGCTGAGCTTGAGGGTCTTTCTGGTGAGGGTGAGGTAGTAGATCTCGCCTGTCGGGTCATGGATTCTGACGCGAACGTTCCAGCTGTCTTTGGTGGTGTTCTGGACGGCGTCACCGTTGAAGCAGGTGGCTCCGGCAAGGGTGGTGTCGGCGACGAGGTGGGCGGCTGCGGCGGTGATGATGGCCCGGGTGGGTGCGGTGATGACGATGCTGCCGACGGTTTTTCCTTCGGTTTCTTCGATGTACTCAATGGTGGCTTTGTAGGTTTCGTCGGCTACTGCGGCTCCGGGGAGGGTCTGGCCGGCGGTCTGGTAGCCGGAGGCACCAAGCGGGTTGGTGTCGCCGGTGAGGGTGGTGATGATGCCGTCGAAGGTTTCGGCGGAGACGATCGGGGCGGTAAAGGTGCGGGCTGCTGCCTTTACGATTGCGGTGGGGATGAAGTCGATTGGCATGGTATTCAGGTTTTTTTGGTGTGGATGGGTTGTTTTTCGGGTGATACGGGCTGCCGGATGTGTGGGTATTTTCTCTGGTGTATTTTATTGGGTGTATTGTATTTTGTATGGTGTATTGGTCCGGCGGAGGTTTTTGACCGGGGTCGTTCCAACGCGATTGTCGGTCGGTATCGGGTATGTTCGGTCGGTGAGTTTTGCCTCACAACCTCTGATTATTTATATTTGTCTGGGAGGTTATTAATATATGTTTTGTCTGAAGACGGGAGGAGGGACTGGGGGCGGGTTTGGGAAGTATGCGGGGGAGGTTCCGGTGGGAAGGGGTGGGGCGCAGAGGGGTTTTGTTATGCGGAAAAATACGGGGCTTTGTGAAAAACATGCCTTTCTGTCCAGGATTACAGGAAAAGATGTGCCTCACGTTGTTTTGGTCTTATTTATCCGGGAATGAGAGATAAACTCTCGATATTTTTTCCGGATGCACGTTCTTATCCTCATTTTGAGAAACTGTCAGGAACAAGTCCTATGTTGTTGATGATAATGTGGGCTTTGGTGAGCGATTCATCGACGTCGAGTACTTCATTCTGATTCCAGAGTTTGAGGTCACGCAGGTCTAATCCCGCAGCTTCCCGTTTTATCCTTTCCAGCTGTCTGTCGTCAGAAACTGCAACAATTGCCTGTACTGCTTTGTTTTGTTTTGCTTTTATGAGGTTGAGGAGAAGGCTGTCGATGGATCCTTTTGTCTGGACTTCAAAGACGTAGATGACTTTTCCCATGTTGCCAATTGAGGCTCCCCAGACTGCGTCAACAACTGCTCCGGAGGTAACTTTGATCTCTTTACTGCTTTCAAACCCGAGCATGTGACCTATGTCAACGATTTTGTCGCGTATCTCATTGTGAAGTGAGATGGGACTGGTGTCTTTGGGCTCAGGAATTTTAGCGGGGAGAAGGAGATGTTCCGGCATGACTGCATCTACGACCGGGAGTATTTCATCCCAGAGGAAGTAGTCTACAGCAAGAAGGTTGGTGGGCCCGAGTCCTTCCTGTTCCATGATGTCCGCAATCCGCCGGGCTATCCGGCAGACTTCGAGGTATTTCTTGCCGGTATATTGATAGGTGTAGATGGGCATGTCGGTGATGTCAAGATATTCGAGGCAATCACAGGTTCGTTTATTGAACAGGGCATATTGTTCAGGGTTGCTGTAGGCAAGGAGTTCGCTGATGGTGGCGGGACCTAAGCCTTTGGTTTTGGTGAGAGCGTTTTTCCAGCGTGTTTCGATAGGGTCTGGTCCATAGAGGAGGGTGATGAGAGAGGTTTTGAGGTTGTCAATGCCGTTTTCGTTGAGGAGAGAAAAGAAAATTATGGTGCAGCGTGGATATATATTCATAGTCTTAATGGTGATTGGGTTGAATCACCCAGGGAGAACAATGATATGATACATACAAAATTTCCAAAAATTATTGATAATAAGAGAAATGGGACTGTATCTAAGGAACTTATGAGAAATCTTAAATTAGGGTCCCGCCTCTCCATTATTTCTGCATATTTTACGATATATGCCTTTGCAGAGCTGAAAAAAGAGTTGTCAAAAATAGACAATATGCGATTTATTTTTACTGAACCTACTTTTGTCACAAATGAGAACGAACTTATCCGGGAGTATTATATTGATCATTCTCCTGAGAGGAAGCTCCAAGGAAATGAGTTTGAGATTAAACTCCGTAACGAAATGAAGCAGGCAGCTATTGCAAAGGAATGTGCTGAATGGATTCGGAAAAAAGTTGAAATCAAATCACTGAGACACCCGAATCCGGCCCAGTTCCGGTTAATTCATCTGGAAAATCCGGACGGGGAGTCTGTTTCAATTAATGGAACGGTGGATTTTACCACGGATGGACTGGGGATTACTCCTTCGACACGAAATGATTCCAACACATGTATGTATGGAGCAGAGTTCACTCAGATGTTTTTGCAGCAGTTTAATGAGTTGTGGGAGGACAATGAGCAGGTTGAGGATGTAAAAAACCGTGTTTTGGAACAGATGCTGGTGATGTATAAGGAAAATACACCGCAGTTTATCTATTTTGTTTCTTTGTATCATGTTTTCAGCAGTTATCTGGATGAGTTGACCGATACGAATATTGTGAAGGCAAGGACTGGGTTTGAGGATACGCTGATATGGAACAAGCTTTATAAATTTCAAAAGGACGGAGTTAAAGGAGCGATTGATAAGATTGAGAAGTATAATGGGTGTATTCTTGCAGATAGTGTTGGTCTGGGAAAAACGTTTACTGCTCTTGCGGTTATCAAGTACTATGAGTTACGCAATGATCGGGTGTTGGTTCTTGTGCCAAAACGTCTGCGGGAGAACTGGACGATTTATACGCAGAATGATTCTCGAAATATTTTTGCGGCGGATCGGTTTAATTATGATGTTCTGAACCATACTGATTTGGATCGGGCGAGGGGGAAGTCAGGAGATATTAATCTCGCGACGGTAAATTGGGCAAATTATGATCTGCTTGTGATTGATGAGAGTCATAATTTCCGGAATGCGCCTCCTCATAAGGATCGGATGAGCAGATATCATAAGCTGATGCAGAATGTTATTAAATCGGGAGTAAAAACAAAGGTTCTGATGCTTTCGGCAACTCCGGTAAATAACCGTATGGCAGATTTGAAAAATCAGATAGCAATTATTACGGAGGAGAATCCGAAGGCTTTGGCTTCCGGCGGGGTTGCAGATGTTGAGATGGTTTTGCAGCGTGCCCAGGCTGTTTTTTCAAAGTGGACGAATCTTCCGGATGATGAACGGACTACGGAGATGTTTGTCCGGATGATGGATATTGATTATTTTAAGCTTCTTGATACGATTACGATTGCCCGTTCCCGGAAGCATATTGAGAAGTATTATCCCAAAGGTGAAATCGGGAGGTTTCCCCGGAGGTTACTGCCGGAGAATCGTTACCCTGAGATTGATCTGTTGGGGGAGTTTCCTTCAATTTCTGAGGTGAGCAGGCAGATTCATCGTATGACGTTGTGTTTGTATCTGCCGACACATTATGTTCTTCCGTCGAAGAAGGCAGAGTATGCAGAGAAGTATGATTTTGAGGTGGGGGAGAGCCATACGGTGTTTAAGCAGAGTGATCGTGAGAGTAGTCTGACGGGGCTGATGCGGATGATTCTTCTGAAACGTTTGGAGAGTTCGGTGTATTCGTTTACGATGACGGTTGAGAAGATGCTTGCAGATGTGTCTGCGACTATTTCCCGAGTGGATTCGTTATCGGGTGAGTCCTATGATGCTGATCTGAATATTCTGGATATTGATCCGGATGAGGAGGAGTATTCGGGGATGGTGTTTGGCCGGAAGGTGAAGGTTCTGCTGCAGGATATGGATTTGGTGAGGTGGCGGCAGGATCTGGTTGCGGATAGGGAAATGCTTGCGAGTATTCTGGAGGGGGCGAAGAGGGTTACGCCAGGTCGGGATGCGAAGCTTGCGGAGTTGCGGGAGGTTATTGTACAGAAGCTTTCACATCCTCTGAATGAGGGTAATCGGAAGGTGGTGGTGTTTACGGCGTTTGCGGATACGGCACGGTATTTGTACGAGAATCTGAGGGATGTGTTCGGGGAATGCGGGGTATATTCTGGACTTGTTACAGGTGCCGGAGGGAATGCGTCGAATCTTCCGAAAACAGTGCGGGGTTTTTCTTCTGATCTGAATGCGGTGCTGACGCTGTTTTCTCCACGGTCAAAGGAGTGTGAGAAGGTGTATCCGCATATTTCTGAGAGGATTGATGTTTTGTTCGCAACAGATTGTGTTTCGGAGGGTCAGAATCTGCAGGATTGTGATTTTCTGGTGAATTATGATATTCACTGGAATCCTTTACGGATTGTGCAGAGGTTTGGGAGGATTGATCGTATCGGTTCGGTGAATGAGGTGGTGCAGCTGGTGAATTTCTGGCCGATGAAGGATTTGGATGAGTATATTAATCTGCAGAAACGGGTGAAGGGGAGGATGGTACTGCTGGATGTCTCAGCGACGGGTGAGGAGAATCTGATTGAGCCGGGAGACGGGGAGATGCGGGATCTGGAGTATCGCCGCAAGCAGCTGCATCAGCTGCAGAGTAAGGTGGTGGATCTTGAGGATATTTCGGGCGGTATTTCGATTACGGATCTGACGTTTAATGATGCGAAGATTGAGCTGATGGATTTTATGAAGGAGCATCGCCGGGAGTTGGAGGAGGCGCCGACCGGGATGTATGCGGTTGTGCGGATTCCTGAGGATATGCGGGATGTGGTGAAGCCGGGAGTGATTTTTGTGTTGCGGCAGATTCAGGGCATCCGGCAGAGTAAGGAGCAGAATCCTTTGTTCCCGTATTATGTGATGTATGTTTCGGAGGAGGGATGTGTGGAGTTGTCGTATCTGCATGCGAAGCGTATTCTGGATTATTATTCGCGGTTGTGTGCGGATTCTGATGCGGTTCAGGGGGATGTAGTTGGGGTGTTTAATGCGGAGACACGGGACGGGTATGAGATGCGGCGGTATTCGGATCTTCTGGAGAAGGCTATCTTCCATCTTATCGGGACGAAGCAGGAGGTGGGTGTTGCAAGTCTTTTCAGTAAAGGGGGGACGACGCTGCAGAAGACGTTCTATGATGGTGTGGAGGATTTTGAGCTGGTGAGTTTTCTGGTGATGAAATGAGCGGGGAGTATGGGTTTTTGCAGCTTCCGGAGAGTTGTGTGATTGATAAGACGGTGTTTAAGAAGGATATTCTGGATAATTTCGGGTCTGCGACTGCGGCGGATAAGCGGTTGTTTTCCGAGGTTGTGGAGAAGGTTGTGTGGCGGTTTTGTCTGCGGCCTGATACGATCCGGGTGGCGGGGTTTGTGAGTGAGGTGTATGAGTATCCGGAGGTTGAGGTTCTGGAGATCCGGGTTGGAGTGGAGAAAGGTATCTCCCGGATTGCGGAGATGGTGATGCGGGCGATTCCGTATCCTATGATTCTGGTGTTCCGGATGGGGGAGCGCTGGCAGTTCTGGGTTGCGCATCAGCGGGTGAATCTGCAGGACCGGTCACGGAATACGCTGGAGGAGTTTGTGCATTCGGGATGGGTTGCAGCGGGGGATTCGTTGTTTGCGGTGATGGATCTGCGAAGGATGCGGTTTGCAAATTATTTTACGCTGTATGCTGATGTGGTGGATGCGTTGTCGGTATATTGTGTGGGGTGTGAGGGGGGAGTTTGTTCTTCGGGCGAGGCTGCCCGGGAGATGTTGCGGGAGGCGGGGGAGATTGATGCGGAGATTTCCCGGCTGCGGGCGGAGATGAAGCGTGAGGATCAGTTTAACCGACAGATGGAGCTGCATGTGCAGATGATGGAGCTGAAGAGGAAACGTGCGAGTATTCTTTGTTCAAAGGATACTGAGGAAAAAACGTGTTTCTCATGAGTAAAAAATATCAGATACAAGAAACATAGTGAATGACTAGATAAACAATAACATAGCTGAAGAAGATGGTTTTTAACCTTATTTACAGAGTTTTTTTAACGCTGGATGCAGTTGGGTTAGTGGGGATTATCTTTCTTGCAAAAGAGGGACCAAACGCTATGCTCTGTAAAATATTCGGATATTCACTCCCTGATATTGTGTGGGATTTTGTCCTACTGGTGGTGTATATTGTTGTAACTTATGGTCTGCTGTGGATATCTCAGTATCTCGGAACAGATACTATCGAGGGAGGAATTACTGCAATTGAACCCGCAAACAATGCCTTTCTTCCCAGTTATCTTGGATATTTTTTTGTGGGACTGAGTATTCCTAACTGTGACGTATTTGTTTTTGTGTTTGGGATATTGTCTCTATTCACATTTGTATCCCAAACGCTTTACTTTAATCCTCTCTTCCTGCTATTTGGATATCAATTTTACTATCTCTCAACAAAAGAAGCAACAAGAATATTTATTATATCAAAGCGCAATGTAAAGAATATAGAAGGATTATCCTTTCTAGATTTGCGGAGAATCACAGATTTTACCTTTATAGAAGTGGATGAGCACACATGAGTTATCTTATTGCAAAAATTAGAGTAAGGGGTCAAGGGGAAAAATACTGGAAACTCCTTGGTAGAGATGAGGATATCTACAGGATCGACACAGAAATGTCTCATGTTCCTTATACCCCTGATACAAAACTGGATGAGGATGAATGGTTTAGTATTGACTCTTTCTCGAAACAGACATACTGTCTTCCAATTCTTCTAAACAGGATGAATACCACCAGCTATCCACAATTTCGATCACAGGATTTTAGTAAACTCGACTATCTATTTTCTTATCAGGGTGAGAATGCCTTTTGTTTTCAAAATATTACAAAATCCCAGTTAGTTCGAAAGAAAACAGTTTTCTTTAATGAGGAGTGTTCGTATTCTTCTGACAACAAATCAATTACGATCCATTCTGAGCCAGATGCCATTTATTTGAAGAGTATTGACCGCTTATATTTCAAGAAGCTAGCGGCGATTTCTTCAATCTTTAAAGGTATTTCTGAGTTGTTTCGTGAAGCAACATATGAAGAAACACGGGCCTTCCTGAGTAATCCCATGATTTCTCTTGCAAATGGATTTAACGCGAACAGTGTAAAGACCCCAAATCGGAAGAGAATTGCTCTTGCAATAAGCACGTTACACAACTTCGGTAATGAGGAGAAGGATGAACTGTTTATGTACATCCATCAATATTGTAGTGATCTGGATGTGGTGGGGAGTACCTCCTTTGCCATTGGATCTGAAATTCAGTTGAAATCTCTTCTGTATGGTATTGAGCAGAGGTATTATACGACTCCAATTGGTCTGGAAAAACGGTTAGCTAATTCTGTAAGGACGCTTTAACAAATGTTTGCATATAGTTCAACATACGTTTCACGATAGCAGTTATTCAAAATACTCGCACCACATCAATTAATTTAATGTATCTTTGTGAAAATAATACATACCATTGTGTCTCCTGCGCCACTCACAATTTTTTCCAACGATCAATTATCCCGCGAGCCGCTTGCAGACTATCTAACTCATTTCATCACGACATCACAGCCAACCACGAACGAACATTCACGGGTTATTGCGCTTGATTCCGGATGGGGAACCGGAAAGACGTCCTTTGTGGACATGTGGCTGAAGAAACTGAAGGATTCTACCACATCTTCCTTTACCTGTATGAAGTATAATGCCTGGGAGAATGATGATTCTCCGGATGCATTGATGCCGATTATCTGCAGTTTTCAGCAGTTAATCACTGAGAATACTGAAGGAGGAAAGGATCTGAAAGAATCTCTTGCTAATATTATGTCGATATTTGGCCCAAAGTTTCTTGGACTGATTACACAAGTTACCTGCGGGATAAATCCGGAAGGATTCGCCGAGGCGATGAAAGAGTATCGGGAAAAAAGTTGCCGGATATGATCTTCGAGGAGTTTACCGCACGGCAGGAACATAAGGAGTTATTCCGGAAACTAACCGAGAATATTCGGGGAGAACATGGCTATCTCCTTATCTGCATCGATGAGCTGGATCGCTGCCGTCCGACCTTTGCCATTGAGACACTGGAGGTGGTAAAGCACTTCTTTGATCTGCCGAACGTAATCTTCGTGTTTTCTCTGGATATGGAACAGCTGCATAGGTCAATCAAAACGGTGTATGGGGATATTGATTCGATGGGGTACCTTCAGAGGTTCTTTGATTATCAGACATCACTTCCAAAGCCAAACCTTCAGAGATTTTTAGAGGAGCGGTTTGTGGATAGTGAAGGAAATTCGCTTGAAGTACATGCACCCCTATTTCTATGTCTTGCGGAAAGATTTTCTCTTTCCCTCCGTGTCCTGGAAGTTATTTGTAAAGAATATGCACATTTTCTGGAGAGAAAAAAGAATGTTACAGGCATACCTCTTCATAAAATTCCACAGAAATACAAGCAGGCATATCTCGCTCTGTTTTGCATGAAGTATGCGGATCCCTTTTTCTATCTTGATTTTCTCCAGAAGGGAACGGGTATTCTGGATCAGAATGATAGGCTGTGGGTCGATCTGTTTGGGTGGCAGGGATCACCAGTGGATGAGTATCAGAGTTGTTATACCGCAGAGATTGCAGCACTTCCCCTATCTGCATTGTCTGATGAGGCAGGGACGGGAAATAACGTTCAGCATGCGAGAGAATTGTTCATACTCTGGGATGGAGATTTTAAGGGATGTGGTAGTGGAGATTTCCTGAATACTCTTACTCTTTCCCGGGCAATACGGAACAACGTCGAATACGGGTGCCTCTTCCCGACTGATGCCCAACTGAACCCAAAAAAATAACAACCCATATAACCTCTGCGAACAGAAAAAACATCATCCATCTTACTGTTACCTCCGAGGAAAAAACTCATGACCGATACAAAACTTACCGGATATACTCCTGACATCGCCGAAGAAAACATCGTCGCTCTCCGCCAGCTCTTCCCGGAGATCTGCTGCGAGGATCACATCGACTTCGAGAAACTCCGCCAGCTTCTCGGCGAGTATGTGGAGGACGAAAAGGAACGCTACAACTTTACCTGGAACGGGAAAGGAAGAGCACTCCGCCTTTCTCAGCAGCCAACAAGGGGAACACTGCGGCCCTGTCCGGAGGAGAGCAAAGACTGGGACACGACGGAAAACCTCTACATCGAAGGTGACAATCTGGAGGTATTG
This sequence comes from Methanobacteriota archaeon, assembly GCA_023396065.1. Lineage (GTDB taxonomy): Archaea > Halobacteriota > Methanomicrobia > Methanomicrobiales > Methanocorpusculaceae > Methanocorpusculum. The sequence continues at coordinate 54,201 of JAEWXF010000023.1, read as the reverse complement.
AAGCTTCTGCAGAAGAGCTATCACGGCAAAGTGAAGATGATCTACATCGATCCTCCGTATAATACGGGGAATGATTTTGTGTATCCGGATGATTACTCGGACAATCTGCGGAACTATCTGAGGATGACCGGGCAGATTGATGAGGAAGGAAAGGCATATTCAGCGAATGCGGAAAGTAATGGTCGCTATCATACCGACTGGCTGAATATGATGTATCCACGTCTGCGGTTGGCGAGGAATCTTTTACGGGATGATGGGGTTATTTTCATCAGTATTGATGATCATGAATCAGAAAATCTGCGAAAAATCTGTGATGAGATTTTTGGGGAAATGAGTTTTGTAGTACAGTTTGCAGTACAATTAAATCCTCGTGGACGAAATCTTGACTTATTTGTGGCCAAAACTCATGAATCAGTGTTGGTATACGCCAAAGACGGTATGCATCCAAATGCTTTGTTTGGCGTAGAAAAGAAAAACAAAATGTTGGATGAGTATAACAAAGAAGATTCTCGTGGCAGATATCGTCCAATTGGTTTGCGTAATCGAAATCAGGCATTCAATCCACAGACTCGTCCTAACTTGTATTTCCCGTTATATGTCAATCCAACTACACAGCGGGTTTCAACCATTCAGGATGTAACTTATTGTGAAGAGGTGTGGCCTGATGCCCCAGATGGAACAAAAACCTGTTGGACATGGATGAAATCCAAGGTTGAGTCTGAAAATGAGTTGATTATTGCAGAACGTTCTGGTGATGAATGGCGTATTTTCAGGAAGGACTACCTTCTTGGTGAAGACGGGGGCATTGCAACAACACTAGTCAAATCTCTTTGGACAGATAACACCATCAACAATGACTATGGGAAAAAGTCGATAAAAGAACTATTTGGGAGTAATGTTATGAGTTTCCCGAAGTCCCCTGAGTTAATTAAAATGCTCATATCAATTGGAACGGGTAAAGATGCAATCATCCTCGACTTCTTCTCCGGTTCATCCACTACCGCCCACGCCGTCATGCAGCTCAATGCAGAAGACGGAGGACACCGCAGATTCATCATGGTTCAGCTTCCGGAACCCTGCAAAGAAGACTCCGAAGCATACAAAGCAGGATACAAAACCATCTGCGAAATCGGCAAAGAACGTATCCGCCGTGCCGGAGAAAAGATCAAAGCTGAACTCCACGAGAAATCCGGAGGCCAGACCACCCTTGACGGCTCCGGCACATCTCCGAACCCCGACAGTCTGGACATTGGCTTCAAAGTCTTCAAACTCGACACCTCCAATATTCTCGCATGGCAGCCCGACACGAACAACCTCAACAAAACCCTCACCGACTACGTGGACAACCTCGACCCGAACCGCTCAGAACTCGACCTCGTCTATGAACTCATGATCAAAGAAGGCCTCTCCCTGACCGAAAAGATAGAAAATAGAACCATTGCCGGAAAGAACATTTACTCCATCGGCTACGGTCTTCTCCAGATATGCCTCGACGATCAGATAACTGCCGACGTTGTTCGGGAGATGGTAAACCACAAACCTGAGGAAAACATCGACTCTTGGCGTGTCATCTTCAAAGACAACGGCTTTGCTTCTGACAGTGACAAACTCAATGCAAGGGAGATTCTCAAAGCGGCGGGTCTTGCAGAAGACGCATTCAGGACGATCTGAAGGAGAAAAGAAAATGCTGCCGGGTCAGAAAGGGAAAACAGGAGTTACTGAAAAAAAATCCATCTATGATTATGTATCAGGGGAGATGGACGTCACAAAAGAGGTACACAAACTCGCGGACCTGTTTGAAATATATGCATTAATTCAGGTTCACAACACCCATACAACTAACAAGAAAATTCCATTAGAAAGATATGTTTCTAGATTCTTTCTTAAATGGAACGGAAGAGGGTCCTATCTCACCCCAGAGGAACTAAAACAAGACATGGGAGTCGCAGATATTAAAAATAAAATTCCAAATGAATTACAAACCACCCTCTATCTGGAATATCTGCTTAACATGATAGAACTATTTGAAGATAAGGAACCATCATATAAACACCAGTTACATAAATATCAGCCATATAAATATCAGTCACAGAAACATCAGTCAATTTCAATTGGAACTTCCCTTTATCAGGCATTGAAAGACAACCTCTCGCTCCTCTTATCCCAACTCAACCTAAAACCTGTACAAAAAGAACAGGGAGTCTTTATCCTTGTTCCTGAAAACCCCGAAGTCACCGAAGCTGTTGATATCGTAGAAAAATCTGACGTCAAACTCGCCATCCTTGAATATAATCACATCACCAACCGCGAAAACCTCGCTGAAAAACAGAAAATCCTTCATGTCCTTGCCAAAGACTTCGAACCCAGACGGCTTGAACTTGGGCAAACAAAAGAAGGGAAAACTCTCGCATCCGACCTTGGTTTCCTCTTCAACACCCTCGACATCCGCCACAACAACACCGAAGGTATCAAAGCCATCCCCGCAATCCAGAACATGCCTAAGACCACCCTGTTGGAATGGTATGACATCACCTATCGGACCTACCTCACCGCCGTACTTCTCCATGACTACAGCAGCGAAGAACAACAGGCAAAAATCACAGCCCTCAAAAAAGCGGTGAACCCCACATGAAACTCAGATTCGACGCAAACCTCCCCTACCAGGACGCCGCAGTATCCTCAAGCGTCAGACTCTTCAACGGTCAGCCAACAGCCTACTCCTATTTTACCATCTCCGCCTACAACGGCCAGATAGGACTCGGTGAAAGCCCGAACGGCATCGGTATCGGAAACAGACTCAGCATCACAGACGACGAAATAACCCAGAACCTCCGGCAGATCCAGCTCGAAAACGGACTTCCCCAGCGAATCCAGCAGCTTGACGGAAACTATGACTTCGACATAGAAATGGAAACCGGAACTGGCAAAACCTACGTCTACACCAAAACCATCCTCGAACTCAACAAAACCTACGGCTTTGCCAAATTCATCATCGTCGTCCCCAACATCGCCATCAAAGAAGGAGTCGCAAAATCACTTGAAATAACAAAAGACCACTTCAGCGCACAATACCGCAACCTCACCTACGACTACTTCATCTACGACAGCCAGAAACTTGAACAGGTCCGGGACTTCGCAACCGCTGATACCGTCAAGATCATGATCATCAACATCGACGCATTCCGCAAAAGCTTCATCGACCCCGCAAAAGAAACCAAAACCAACATCATCCACCGCCCAAACGACAAACTCAACGGCATGCGGCCTATCGACCTCATCGCAGAAACCAACCCCATCCTCATCATCGACGAACCCCAGAGCGTAGACACCACCCCCAAAGCAAAAGAGGCAATTCGCTCCCTCAATCCCCTCTGTATCCTCCGTTACTCCGCAACCCACGTCGAAAAACACAACCTCCTCTACAAACTTGACGCCGTCGACAGCTACGACCTGGGCCTCGTAAAACAGATAGAAGTTGCAGGCTTCGCGACCAAAGACAACCACAACACTCCCTACCTCTGCCTCCAATCAGCCCAAAACAAAAACGGCAGCATCATCGCAAAACTCGAAATGGACATCCTCGAAAACGGCAGCATCAAACGAAAAATAGTATCCGTCAAAGCCGGTGACGATCTCTACGAAAAATCCAAAGGCCGGAACATCTACGACAACTACCTTATCAACAACATCTCCTGCGAACCGGGAAATGAATACATCACCCTCTCCCGTGACCCCGGAACTCTTCGCAAAGGAGAAATCTCTGGAGGAATCGACCCGCTCATCATCAAAGAACATCAGATCAGCAGAACAATTCAGGAACACCTCGACAAAGAACTCCGCCTCAACCCCAAAGGAATCAAAGTACTCAGCCTCTTCTTCCTCGACAAAGTTGCAAACTACTACGGAGATGACGACAAAAAAGGAACCGGCCTGTATGCCCAAATCTTCGAACGGGAATACCAAAAACTCATCTCACAGGAAAAATACAAACATCTCCAACACGCAGAAACTCCCGCCGATGCAGTCCACGACGGCTACTTCTCCCGTGACAAACAGAAAAAAGCCAAAGACACCAAAGGAGAATCCGACGCGGACAACGATGCATACAACCTCATCATGAAAGACAAAGAAAAACTCCTCTCCTTTGACTGTCCCATACGCTTCATCTTCTCCCACTCCGCTCTCAAAGAAGGATGGGACAACCCCAACGTCTTTCAGATATGCACTCTGAATGAAACCGCCAGTGAAATTAAAAAACGTCAGGAAATCGGGCGTGGCCTCCGTCTCTGTGTCGACCAGACCGGAGAACGCCAGCATGATCGCGGAATCAACACGCTGACCGTCATGGCAAATGAAAGCTACGAAGAGTTTGCCGCAAAACTTCAGACAGAATACGAAAAGGATGGCGGCATTCGTTTTGGCATACTCGAAACACACAGCTTCGCCAACATCCAGACACAGACCGGAACTGAAACTGTTCCCCTGGGCGCAGAAAAATCTGCAGAACTCTACCAAAAATTCCTTGAAACCGGCTACATTGATCAAAAGGGGAACATTCAGGACGCACTCAAACAGGCACTGAAAGAGGACTCCCTTCAGGTACCGGAAGAGTTCACTCCTCTCAAGGATTCCATTACTGCAATCTGCAAAAAAGCCGCAGGCAGTCTCAATATCCGCTCTGCCGACGCCAAAAAACTCATCAAACGCAACAAACAGGTACTTCTCAGTGAGGACTTCACAACACTCTGGGATAAAATCAAATACAAAACCACCTATGCCGTTGAGTTTGACAGTGACAAACTCATACAAAACTGCACAACCCACATGCAGGCTCTCATTATCAACAGACCAAAACTCGTCTACACCAAAGCAGAACTCAACATTACCGAAGGGGGCGTTGACGCAAGAGAAAACGTCCGTCAAACCGACTCCCTCGAAACTGCTGCAGGCCCTCTCCCGGATCTCATCATGTACCTCCAGAACAGAACCGGCCTGACCCGCAAAACACTCACAACCCTTCTTATCCAGAGTGGTACACTGGATAAATTCCTGAGAAATCCGCAAAAATACATGGAAGAAGTCGGTAAAATCATCCAATCTGAAATGCGGCAGCTCCTAATAGACGGAATCAAATACACGCACCTTGGCAGCGAAGATTACTACACCATGGAACTGATCTTTCCGGATCAGGTACTTACTGGTTACCTCAAAGACAACATTGTGGAAAGTAAAAAATCACCCTACGACTATGTCCTCTGCGACAGCCAAAATGAATGCGGATTTGCAGAAAAGTTTGAACAAAACGCTGACATAAAGCTCTACGCAAAACTTCCGGGTGAGTTCAGAATCCCCACACCGCTAGGATCCTACAACCCTGACTGGGCAGTACTCATCGAAAAGAACGGTGTTGAGAAACTGTACTTCGTACTGGAAACGAAAGCAAGCCTTGAGACATCACAACTCAGGCCATCGGAATCCGGAAAAATCACCTGTGGCAGGAAGCATTTCGAAGCACTGAACACAGGAATTACCTTCGAACCGATAAGCAGCTTCGAAGATTTTATGGAAAATATCTAAAGTGGTCGAATTCGACCACTTTAGAATCCCCTCACCTCCGCCACCCCTGCAAGGTACCTGCAGATGATCTCCCGTTTCCCCACAATATCCGTACCATCATCAGTCACAAACACCATTTCCCGCAACCTCCAAACCCGCATCATTATGCATCCAGCAGCACCTCCACATCACCCCAGTTCTCCATACGCCCGCGTAAAACGTCCCGCAGAGATACATATTTCTCCCTCCGTTGTCTCCGCATTTTTACTGTCTTCGGAGATGTACTTCAGCGTCCGTCCGGCAACCTGTTCTGCGGCGATGTGTTTTACCTGCTGTTTTCCGGCCCACGTCAGTTCGTAGTGTTCCTCATCGACCCCTTCGAAGATGCCGAGTTCCTCTTTGAGAGTGGTGAAGTCCACCTGATCGTCTTTGACGATTGAGGGGAAGAGGGCTGCAAGACGGTGGAGGTTCTCGGATGCGGGCGAAGGAAGGGAGGATGGGATTTTTGGGGGGATGTTGGGCATTGTGGTGCACTCCTTTGTATAGAGAGTATTTAGGGAGGTGGTTAAAGATTGTAAGATGAACTATACCGCCCATTATCTTTTCAGAAAAATATAAAATCATCATCATGAGGATTCAGCCAATTCTAAGATCGGATTGCTGCACTTTCTGCACCGGAATATTTCTGTGATACGCTGCACTTCGCAACTGATTTTCCAAATCTATGTTCATTTCCTTCCCGATATAAATCCGTGATGGACTCAGTGGAAAGATTTTATTCCTGTAGCCATCACATATCTCCTGATTTCTGAAAATCTCCTCTTCCGAATCATGAGGAAGACACATTACCCATCTCCATTCTCTCTCATGACTCCAGCATTGTGCTTTCGTAAGAACAGAACAAGCCATCTGTCGATTTTTTTGATGCTCTGTGAGGCATTCTGTCCCTGGGAGACGCAGTTCTTCAATTAGACGATCCTCTGGATTGTCACTGTATCGAACAGGGAAAATATATGCAAATGCATAGCCATTTCTCACCATTCCTGAAAACATATCTATTGAATATTCGAGGCAAACACCCTTATTCCTGTCAGCATAACAATGCCACAATCTTGGAAGGAAAGGATCTTCGGAAAAACATCGGATTCCTAGAGTCGCCATAAGTGCGTTTCTTCTTTCAGCGCACAGATCAGCAATCCGCGTTCTGATTATCGGATCAGGATCATCTATGAGGGGACGTAATTGGTCGTCATTTCGGAGATAGCTCAAAAAATATTCATCGGGAAATACGGAGTCAGAAGGATCATTGAAACGCTTTGGATCAGATAACCGAAGTTTCATGAGAGTTCCAGGTTGGAGTTCGGGGATCAAAGTTTCTTTCACATACCTTTCATCTTTATAGATATACAAGTATCCAATCTCCTCTAAACACTTTTTTTTCAGTCTCTCTGCAGTATCTATCCTCCTCCGATCTTCGTTGGAACCAAAACGAAGAGAGAAATATTCATCGAAAGTATGGCTGTGTCTCTGGACTGGCATTGCTATAAACTATCAATACCGCTCCAATTAGTAATTATACTATCGTAGAACTCAGAGAAAAAATGATTTCGCCAAAACCATTAATCACTCCCGAAACAAAAAGAGTACTCAAACCATGAAAATCTCCATAGAGAACCTCGGCCCCCTCACCCATGCCGAGTTCGATCTCAAGCCGCTCACGGTATTTATCGGCGACAACCGACAGGGAAAAACGCAGGCAATTGTTACGACGACAACAATGCTGAGTGACTATGGATTAAATGCGTTTATGAACCGGTATCTGAATCACCCGGAGTTAGGGAAATTCGAGGAGATAGAAAAACTCTACGCAGACCTGACCACAAGTGGACAAGCGGGGATAAATCTGATCGAGTTCTCTGAAAAAAACATCAGAACCTATTATAATGATTTAGGGAGACTCACTCCCCAATACCTCTCAAATATTCTTGGCTATACAATTTCTACAAGAAAAATACAGCTTTCATATACGCTCTCATCACAGAACATTACCGAGATATCCGCGGGAATACTCAACTCAAACATAGAAAAATCCCAATCCGGATCAGTACTTCAGGTTACCAAAGAACTCGGCGATCCGCGGTTGTACATCTATATCGAACCCGGAAAAAAACTCACCCTGCCAAAATCAGCCGTCATCCACATCCTTCTCCAGTTAGTAATAGGGACATTACATAAAATCTATTGTCCCAACCTCTATCTCTTTCCCAGCGAACGTGCGGGATTTGCCCTTCTTCTCACCCAGATTCAGCAACCACCGAACATCTCTGCAGGACCACAATCAGTACCTCCAATAAAGCAGGAGAATGAACAAAATCTTCTCCCCTACTCTCTAGCCCAATATATGGGGCTGATCCACAGTTCGTTACTTTTCGGCAGCCTCCAGCAGAGAAAAGAACATGCCTCCCAGAGACCAAACGTTGCAAAACTCTTAGAACTCACTGAGCTCCTGAATATCATAACTCAAGACAAAATCACACTCTCAAAATCAGAACCATCTCTCCCCAGAAAAATTCAGATCACCGTAAATGAGAGAGTAATGGATGTCCAAGCTGCTTCCTCCGGTGTGAAAAGTCTAATCGGCCTCTCGCTCTACCTCCAGTACAAAGCTCAACCAAGAGACCTCATCGTCATCGACGAACCCGAACAAAACCTTCACCCCAATCAGCAGGCAGCGTTTGCTGAGTTCCTTGCTATACTCGTCAACAACGGTATCCGGGTAGCTATCACCACACACAGCCCCTACATCATCGAACACCTCCAGAACCTCATCCTAGCACACGACCTCAAAGACAAAAAAGAGATCATCAACAGCCTCTACCTTAAACGCGAGGATGCATTCATCAGCAAAGAAAATGTCGGCGTCTATCTCTTCCAGAACGGTACCGCAGAAAATATCCTCATGGAGGATGGCGAAATCAACTGGCAGACCTTCTGCGACACCGCCAACACCATTGGAAACATCACCTCTCTCGTCTACGACAAACAGCACGAAGAACGGGAGTTGCAGACACACGCAGCAAAGATGAGTGTGGCTGAAGACAAACCGGAATATAGGTGAGATAGATGCCATTCACCTCACTGCTGCTTACAGCGCTTCAGCCCGATAAAAAACTCGAAGAAAATCACGTGGGTGTAGTTCTCATCCCATCCGAAGAAGAGGAGGGGGAGACCTTCCTCCTCTTCAAATCAGACAGTAAGCACTTTCATACGGTCTATCTCCAACGAACACAACCAGATAAATCAACACCCAGTTGTTGTGATGGCGTATGTTTTGCCCAAAAAGGCATACTTGTGACAGATAAAAAATGGAAACGGGAAATAACCATCTGCCTTATCGAACTGAAAGGCGGAAAACAGGATATGACAAAAGAAGCGGTGGAACAGATTCTCAGGACACGTGATGGAATACAGGCAGGAATTGATAGATCAGAGATACAAGGGGTAAATATTAACTGGAAAGCACTTATCGTCAGCAAATCCTCTCTGCCAGAAAACGAAATAGAGAAAATACTCCGCGAACTGAAAAATACATTCGGAAACAAAAATGTGAAACACACCCACCAATCAGCAGGAAACATAAACCTCATCAAATTCATAAAAACGAACGAAATAAGAACAGTATAACTCCTATTTTACTTCCCCCAGCCGCACCACCATATAACAGATCAACTGAGTATCCACCCAACCTCCGCCCTCATCTCCCAACAAAAATATTAGATCTTATCTAACCCACACCACATATTTCATCCAAAAGTGCATTTTGTTCAAAATTAACCCCATATACTCATATTGAGACACTTTGACTCACCCAAATTATCCACCCAACATCCACCCAGATTCCTCCGGCACAACAATAAAGGAACATCACCCCACCACCCTCCGATACCGCTTCTCAAACGCCTCCCGCCCTCCTTCCAGAATCGAACACACCACATCCCGCACCTCCCCCTCATGCAGACACCCCGAACACAAACACTGCGTCTCCCCATCCACCGCCTCAAGCGGAAGTACCAGCTCCGCACACCCGTTAATCACCACATTCGGATTCAGCGTCACCAAAATCACCTGCCGCCGCACCACCATCTGGCAGACCAACTGAGTATCCACCCAACATCCACCCTTATCCACCCAACAAAAATATTAGATCTGATCTAACCCACACCGCATATTTTGTCTAAAATGTGCATTTTGTGCAAAATTAACACCACATACTCATATTGAGACACTTTGACTCACCCAAATTATCCACCCAACATCCACCCAAATTTTTCCCGCACAACAATAAAGGAACATCACCCCACCAGATACCAGTAAGAATGCTTTCCTTCACGAACAGCATAAGCGAGACCCTTCGTCCGCAACTCACCCAACAGATGCTCCACCTTCTTCTTTTTCTTCTCGTCCGTATCATAATGATCCGGAAGCTTCTGCCACAGCAAATCCTCAACCTCCTGCCGGCTCAGCCTGCCATGCTGCGAAATACCCTGTAAAATAAAATCGTGATAATACTGCTTATCCATTCCCTTACTTACCGTATAATGAACACGCAGTCCGACCCTCCCCGCAACCTCACGCGACAGATAATAATTCGGTCTTCTTCCTTCAATCAGTTGTTTCTTTCGCAGATATGCCGCCGCCTCAACAGAAATCTCCTCATGCTTTTGCACCTTATCCAAAAGCATAATCTCAGACAGACTCAAATTGGAATTTTGTGCCAGAATTCTCGCATACTCCTGATTCAGCACCTTCCCAAAAATCGTAACCGTCACACTCTCATCCGAAATCCTGTAATCAGGCATAGGGAAAAATTTCTTTCTCTGACTCTCAAACATCCGGCGAATTCCACTTCCAATAGTATCCACCATACTCAGATTCTGCATAGCACCAACCAAAAATTCATTCCGGTACCGCTCACAGGGAACATCACGACTAATAACCTCCTCAACAGACCCCGGCAGAAACGAACCGGCATTATGAAAGATCAAAGAATCAGGTGTCTCAACAACCGTAATCCGCACCCCAAGTCTATAATCCTGATGGGCAACCGCATTGTGCAACGCTTCCCGAATCGTATATGGATCATACATGTCCACCTCCTCAGGAAACAACGTTCCCTGTTGGAGATATCGGAACTTCAGATTCCGAATACGTTTTCCTACATTCTCAACTTCGAGAATAAACGGCCCATCTCCGATATAATAATCCAGCTCAACCCCATCCCTATCCTTCAAAATCCAGCGGATTACCGCGTCGGCAGGACTTACCATATGTTTCGACTCAGCCTTACCCAAAAGAAGAATCGCCGTATTCGTAATTTTCCCCCGAATCGTTACCTTCGCCTTATTCAGAAATACCTCATCACTCCACGACTGGATCTCTTCAGTCAGATGAGGATACTTCTTGAGGTAGTTTGCCCGTGCTGCTGAAATTGCCTCAGTATCCAGATCATTCAGGGTTGCCTCAGAAATAATTTCTTTACTCCAGTCAACAATCCTCGACTGGGAAAGTATCCTCTCCCGTTCCTCCCCACTCAGCGGCAGAAGTGATTCGCCCTCCCTTCCGTAGCAAAACCCGTCAAAAGATGTCGGAACTCCACGAATCGCCGGAGGAATCTCAAACAAAATAACTCTCTTCCCTTCACACGTCAGAACATAAATTTCCCGAAACGTGATTCTTTCATTGGTTTTATCTGCAATCTCTTTTTTGAGTGACTGAAGTTTCTTTTCTTCCGTACGATACTTCGTGCCAACTACACGGCGATCATCAGCAATACCAAAGATCAGCCAAGCCGAGTTTACATTGCTCAGATTTGCTTCATTACTTAACGCAGAAAAATATTTTCCCAGATTAGAAAAATGAAAATCGGTCTTTGCCTCTTTGAAATCAAAAACCTCATTTTCCACCTTCATCGAAAGAAAATGACGCAAAATATCTAGCAACTGGGAATCGGAATACATCATAACCTCAGAAATTGCCTCTGCCTGTTATACTCTATTTTGTGACAAAACAGATAATAATTTCGAGGACGGCAAACGTATTCTTTCACCATCTCACCCAACCACCCTCCGATACCGCTTCTCAAACGCCTCCCTCCCCCCTTCCAGAATTGAACACACCACATCCCGCACATTCGCCTCATGCAGACACCCCGAACACAAACACTGCGTCTCCCCATCCACCGCCTCAAGCGGAAGTACCAGCTCCGCACACCCGTTAATCACCACATTCGCATTATGCGTCACCACAATCACCTGCCGCCGTTTCTTCATCTCCCGCAGCCGCCTCACCACCATCTGATAAATCAGCTTATTATCCAGATCATCCTCCGGCTGATCCAAAAGTAACGGCTCCGTCCCGTACGACAAAATAAACGTCAGAAGAGCAGCAGACCGCTGACCCGGAGACCCGTCCTCCAGCATCTGAAACTCCGGTGACCCGGCATCCGAACTCCGGTACAAAATCTGCAGATAATCCTCCGGAAACCAGCAGAACAACCCATCCAGATCCTGCGGCGACAAACTCTCCCGCAACCGCTTCACAAACCGCTGACCATCCGGCAGCTCGGTCACACCGTCCGAAACCCCCGCATACCACCCGGCAATCCTCTCCTTCAACGCCTGCAAAGCATCCAACGACAAAACCTCCTCTCCATACAGACCCCCAAGAAGCGTATCAGTCCCAGGCTGATCCACATCCCCGAACGCCTCCCGAAACGCCCCGTCCGTCATCTTCAAACACCTGCGCAGCCCCTCCTCCATCGAACCCCGATTCCCGAACGGCACAACCTGAACAGAAATATCCTCAGCTTTCCGGAAAACCAAACCCAGGAAAATCCTCCGTCGCTCCGTAATCTCCTCACGATGCAAAAAAACCGCCGAAAACGCCTCCTTCCGCACCTGCCGCAGCCCCGCAAGTTCACCCTTCAGCTGCGCAATCTTCGCCGCCTTCGCCCGAAGCCTTGTCTCCTCTGCAACAAGATCTGCGTACGTCCTCTCATCAGGCAGTCCCGGCTTCCCCCTCAGCGCCTGAAACGCCTTCACGGCAGAACTGATCCGCACCTCCTCCGCACAAACCTCCGCACATCCCGAAAGAGAATCCAGCAAATGAGAAATCTTCGCAATCTCCCCGGCAATCACCGCAGCTGACGCAGCATACTCCTCACATACCGCTGCCGCCTTCCCCAGCAGATCCTGATGAACCGGATTATCCAAACAAAACGCCTCCCCCTCAAGAACCGGCATCAAAGGAACACCAAACTTCCCAACCGACTCCTGCACACCAGCTACCGCAGAAAGCCAGCCGGAAAGCGCCGTCCTCTCACCCACACACGCCTTATAGAGCGAAAACTCCGGACTCCGCATCACCGACTCATACAACGAAATCTTCTGCATCACATCCGAAAGATCCCCGGAAATTCCCTCTTCCTCAGAAATCACCCGCTCCGCATCCCGGACAGCATCACAAGCCGTACAATATGCACGAACCAAAGCATGTTGATCAGCCTCCCACTCCTCAGCCCCAATTTCCGGATCTGAATCAACCGTTCGCAGAAGACCTCCCGGATCATGAGACAACACAAAAATCTCCTTCTGACTGTAAATCCGAACCGGAAACCGCTTCGAAACATTTGCCTGCTCCACAGCCCATTCCCCGCCCTCCATCTCCGCCTCCACAACCGGATTTACCCCTCCCTTCAGAGAAATCCGGAACCGCCGCTCATCCTTCCGGTAATACACCCGCATCAGCGTCTCCGCACCAAACAAACATCCCCTATCCCGGAGAGAATGATACTTCCCAAACTCAGCCCGCAGAGCAAACGGCAGATCATCACATCTCCCAAGTGGCAGTCGCAAAAACTCAAGAAGCGTCGACTTTCCCGTCCCTCTCCCGCCAATAACCGCATTCATCCACGGATTAAATGAACATACAAACGAATCCGTAACACCCAGAAACTTCGCCCCGCGAACCTCAACCCCTTCAATAACCGGATGCGTAACCCGGTTCGGATCCCGAATATTATAGGACAAAACCGAACCCCGTGCATCAATCAACGCAAGCTTCAACCCCTCAAACGTCGGACTCTCCATCTTCACCCAGGTATACCTGCTCCCCGGCTGTCGGGGAGAATCCCCGTATCTCGTCAGATGATGCGTATCGCTACCCCACACAAAACAGCTCTTTTTCACCTCATTCTCAAAAGGTGTATGATAACTCCACCCGGTTCCCTTCAGCTCAACCGCCAGAACATTCGCATGATTCAAAATCCTCTTCACCTCCTGAACCTCATGCCGTTTTGCAATACTTGCACCCTGATCCTTTCCTCCGGACACCAGATAATCATCCAGATGAGCCGGAATAACCAGCCCGTCCCGCTTAAGAATCGTCTCCACAACTTCAATCCCGCTCAGCGTAGAACGTTTTGTTCCGTCCTCATCCACCGCATATTTCAGTAACCCGCACAACTCGGACAAACTGTTCTGCGACGTTCCCGGAGGAAAAATTGCCAGAATATGACCGGTCGCAATCGTAGTTATCTCAATTCCGGGAAACAGAACAAGCCTTCGGTATCCTTCCGGAGGGTTCTTTTCCATTGCCGCGAGCTCTTCTTGCAGTTTACCGATCCACTCCGCCGAATCATGATCCGTAACCGCAACACAGTCCACCTTCTCCCGCATAAACGCAAGCAGCCAGTCCTGGTGGGACAGAGGGGTCAAAGAATCATCCTGTACGAAATCTCTGGATGCAGGCGTATGCGTATGAAAATCAAACTTCCACCAGCGGGCACCGGCCCATTCCCATGATTGTTCTCCAGCCATCGTATCCATATTGTCTTTGTATAATCATTGAGTAGTATTATTGTTTTTGTATTGATCTGCACAAAACATTCCCTCCCCGTTCAGAGACAGAATTATGGTACATATTCTCATGCAACATGTCACCAAATAACAAACAAACATCCCAATTTCAGACAAAACATATGAATAAATATCAGAAAAAGAAACTATATGGCGAGGAACGTCATGACCTCACCAAACATCAGAAATTCATGACAGAAACGAGGAACAAACCATGAAAACTACGCTCTGCATCACAAAAAAGCCGCTCATGCTTCCCGGAAGCGTATGCGGAACACTTTCCCCCGATGCCAGTCTCTCTTTCGCACACTACTTTACTCTTTTCACCCCTCAGCTGTTGTTGTTGGCATAAGTTTCCTCAGATCGTGACATCTTCCTGATATCAGATATCAGATGTCAATCACGAATCGAGAAAAAAAGTATCACCCCGCATCTCTCAAAGGTGTGAGTGAGATGTCTTCTTACATCTCTTGTGTACTTGTTATGGAACTAATAATATATAAACATATCGAAAGAAAGAAATACTAAAAACAGAAAGGTCCCTTTCCTTCCTTCGAAACCTGGTGATACCTGATATCTGATATCTGATATCAGCAAGACATCACCCGGACAACACCATCATGAGAATTACAACGTATCTCCTCATCACGGAAACCGAGATGAAACACCTCGATGCCCTCATCGAGGACCTCGGCTTCCGATCCCGTACCGAATACTTCACCGCCTGTGCCCACGTCGCCGTCTACGGCAGATTCGCGGAAGAAAAACGCAACCCCGATCCCCTCACAACCACATGGATCACCGCACTTCAGACCCGCCGCACAGAAACAGCCCGCATGCAGGAAACCTTCTTCGACATCCTCCATGAAATCGCCTTCCCGGTCATCGCCATGAAAGGCCCCGCAGTCGTCCTCCCGATCCTTGCCGACGACATCAGATCCGCCATGCTCGAACGCTGCGGCGCCGTACCCACCAAAGCCGACATGGAAGAGTGGAGCAGAATCTTCGAAAACATCTTCCGGCCCGAACTCATCAGCTACCGTACCGACCAGTATCGCTCCAGCCTTGCCGAAGACGGAGGAACCACATGACCGCAGCCCTCACCGCAAAAGAAGCGGCATCCGCATCCTTCCCGCCGCCCCGGCCCCCGTGCCCCGTACCATATCTCCATGCAGGCGACTACGCCGCATGGTACAAACACGCCACCGGCGACTGGATCTACGACTTCGCCTACGGCCAGATCACCAGCCGCCGAACCGGACGACTCGTCCCCTTCCGCGTAACCCCGGACGGCTACCTCGAAGCAAGCGTCATCATCAAAGGCGTCCGCATCCATGTCCGCAAACACCGGGCAGTCTGGATCGCCGCCCACGGCATCCTTGCACTCCCCATCGACCACGACCTCGAAGTAGACCACATCAACCGAAACCGTACCGACTGCCGTCTTGAAAACCTCCGGCTCGTCCGGCCCGAAGTGAACCGGACCAACCGCCCGAACCATCTCAGCGACGACACCATCAAAGAAATCCGCACACGCTACGCCGCAGAGACCATCAGCATGGCCGGCCTCGCCCGCGAATTCGGCGTCTGCCGCGACACCATCTCCCGGATCATCAGCCGCAGAACCTACCGGAGCGTTCCCGATGAGTGACTACCGCGAAACCGCCTACACCTGTCCCTCCTGCGGAAGCACCATCCGTCTCGCCGAGTTCGGCGACCCTCTCCCGGAAACCCCGCCGCTCCTCATCTGTCCCCGCTGCGGCCTTACCACCTACCGGACAAACCCCGACGAACAGTACACCCTCCGGAACTACTGCCGGTACCGCGAGGACGCCCGGGCCATCATCGCCAGCCGCACCGCAGAACAGGAGGAAACACCATGAACACCGCAGTCGACCTCCTCACAGAACTCCGCCGGGTTCGTCCCTGCCCCGCGGACGAATACGGCGAAGCATACTGGAACCAGGAGATGCAGTATCTCCTCACCGAAGCCTCCGCCCTCCTTGCCGGACGGCACAGCGAACTTCTCGCCGTCATCCGCTCCGAAGACCTCCGGTCTCCGGAGTTCCGGATTGAAACACCCTTCGCCCCCGTCCGGCGGGTAGACATCTCCCTCCTCCGGCAGGAACTCCCCGCCGTCTTCGGCGCAATCGTCTACCTCAAAGCAACCGACGCCGAACGGCTCCTCAGCCGCCGCAGACTCTATGACCTCTCCTGCGAAGCAGCGGGCATCGACCGCGTCCGCCCGCTCGAACAGATCAACCTCGGCGACCTCGCAAAAATTCTTCCTAAAGAAGAGTTCAGCCGGTTTGTGCTCGTCACCCAAAAACCCCTCCCGGCACAAATCATCCGCATCGCGGAGGAGGCATGATCCGGGACGAATATCCCGAACTCACCGACCGGGAAACCCTTGCAGGATTTGTGGATAACGGCATGTCCATCCGGGACATCGCCGTACGGGTTGCCTGCTCCAAATATGCCGTAGAGTCCGCCCTCCGGCATCACGGACTCTCCCGCAGGCGTGTCCGGGTCCCGGAGGAGGTCAAAAAGAAACTGAGGATCTGAAAGATCCTCAGATTTCAGGGCAAACCTCATCATCCCTCACTGCACAGTACTCAGTATGGGATCCGGCTTCTCTCTCATCTGCCCGCACTGTCATCAGAGAAACATCTACTCCCTCGGATACGGTACGCAGTTCTACCGGGAAAATCTCCTCCAGGGAGTCGGCGGCGAATCACCGCTCCTCAAATCCCTGATCTCCCCCTCGACCTGGAAGCAGGCGGAGTCGCTCCGGAATCAGGGCTGGACAATCCCTGATGACAGACAGTACGGGTATCAGATCTATCTCTGTCCCTCCTGCGGCCGGGTGCAGAGTCGCTTTTCATTTCTCCTCCGGAAAGGCGGAGCGGTCTGGGAGCCGCGATTCCGCTGCGGTACCTGTCATACCGGGCTGATTCCATATATCAGGGAAGGGAGTGAGGGAGAGGAACATTTTCCCGTTCCCGAGGGTATAACCCCCGCCGTCCTCTGTGAACACTGTAAGCAAACCTTCCGTATCTCAGAACCGGAGTATCAGATCTTCTGGGACTGAACGTCGCCAGATTCAAACCCGTCATCTGCATCTTCGGAAGTCCCGGGGAAGACCGCTATCTTCATGACGAATGATCACTCACAGAATACATATCATTTTTGCAGGCACACACTGCAAAATACATATGAATAACCGTGGTGACACCCCCATGAACCGGCAGATACTTCATGCCGCAGATGCGGTTCTGGGCAGTGTCCTTCCGGAACTGCGGACACTATATCGCGATTATCTGATAACAGGCGGAATGCCCGAGGCGGTTTTGACCTGGATCCGGATGCCACCTTTTTCAAACTGTACCTCGTGGATGTCGGACTGCTCCGGAGGCTCGCCGGGTTTCCGGCAGAGGCTTTAGTTGCAACATCTCCACTGACCTCGGACATGCGGGGGGCGCTGACAGAGAATTATGTACTCACCGAACTTGTTGCACAGGGTATTGAACGGGTCGGATTCTGGAAGTCCGGCAACCGTGCCGAGGTGGATTTTGTGGTGCAGGAAGCAGCAGAAATCATACCGGTAGAGGTAAAGGCAGCAGAGAATACGCGGTCGAAAAGCCTGGCGAGGTACCGGGAGCTGTATACCCCTGCTGTTTCAGTGAAGATGAGTCTGGCAGATATGCGAATACGGGAGGACGCACAGGGTATTCTTCTGGATCTGCCGCTGATGCTCGTGTGGAAAATGCGGGAGATGGCACGGGAACTGTTCACCATTCGGGCGCAATCAGGCGCGTTCAGCCCCCCGCCATAACAAATATATAAAGTTTCCGTGATACACGTTGTCACGTGGCATGGTACTTCATATACCAGAAATAACATAGTTAAATATACACAAAATCGCTGTGATTCCAGTAACCTGGGGGGTATCTCAACTGGATCATAGGATTCAGGGGACATCTTTTTCTACTCAGGGCGTGGGATATTTCAGAGAGCATTTTGTGAATTTCAGGTGATCTCACAGATGACAAACTCCAAAGCCGGCAGCACACCGGCAACAGGACTGAAGCGTCGCTGAGAGCATTGTTTGGATGCTGTCAGTGATCCAATCGGCATCCTGTATCCAATTGTATGGTTGTCACACTCCGGAGAGCGACCGCTCTCCCGGAACAATGACAGGGGAAAACAACAACAAAGAGCGTAAGCTCTCCAAAAATCCAGAAAGGAACGTGAAACAATGCGTCAGGTCGCAATTTACGGAAAAGGCGGTATCGGGAAATCGACAACCACACAAAACACAGTCGCAGCACTCGCAGAAGCGGGAAGAAAAGTCATGGTCGTCGGATGCGACCCCAAAGCAGACTCAACACGTCTGCTTCTCAACGGTCTGTGTCAGAAGACCGTCCTTGACACCCTGCGTGACGAAGGCGACGACATCGTCTTAGACGACATCCTCAAACCAGGATTCAAAGGAACACTGTGCGTCGAGTCCGGAGGACCCGAACCGGGCGTAGGATGTGCCGGCCGGGGAATTATCACCTCAATCAATCTGCTCGAATCCCTTGGAGCATACACTGACGAACTCGACTATGTATTCTACGACGTCCTCGGTGATGTGGTTTGCGGAGGATTTGCCATGCCCATCCGGGAAGGAAAAGCAAAAGAGATCTACATCGTCGCCTCCGGCGAACTCATGGCACTCTATGCAGCCAACAACATCTCCAAAGGCATTCAGAAGTACGCAACAACCGGCGACGTCCGTCTCGGCGGCATCATCTGCAACAGCCGTATGGTCGACAACGAACTCGAACTCATGACCGCCTTCGCCGACGAACTCGGATCCCAGCTGATCCACTTCGTCCCGCGAAACAACATCGTCCAGCGTGCCGAGATCAACAAGAAAACCGTCATCGACTACGACCCCACCTGTGACCAGGCCGACCACTACCGTCAGCTCTCCATGGCCATCAACAAAAACGAAAAGTTCGTCGTACCAAAACCAATGTGCCAGGACAGACTCGAAGAACTCATGATGGAGTTCGGCATTCTCGGATAACCGGAGGGGCAAAACCATGTATCTCGTCAAAGCAATAGTCCGTCCGGAAAAGAAGGACGAACTTCTCTACGAACTCGCCGGCGCAGGATTCCATGCAGCAACCGTCGTTGAGGTCGTCGGCCGGGGAAAGCAGAAAGGCATCAACCTCGGGGGCATCGTCTACGACGAAATCCCCAAGGTCATGATCCTCATCGCCATCCGCGACGAAGACAAACATGACGTCATCGACGTCATCCTCCGTCACGCAAAGACCGGAACCTCCGGAGCCTACGGCGACGGCAAGATCTTTGTCAGCACAATCGACGAAGCCTACACCGTCTCCTCGGGAAAACCGGGACTGTGAGGTGAAGCACATGAAAGAGATCTTAGCCTTTGTCCGCATGAACAAAACCAATGCGACCAAACGTGCCCTCCTCAACGCAGGGGCGGCAGGTTTCATCGCCATGAAAGTGGAAGGCCGCGGCAAACTGGTCACGGACCGGGAAAGTCTTGCCGGCCTGAAAAACGATCTCATGGCAAAAGGACAGTTCGACGACACCGACAACCTGCAGGAAGTGGAAACACTCGTTGAGGGATTCCTCGACGACTCCCGCCTGTTCGCACGCAGAATGTTTCAGATCGTCTGCGAAGACGACGATGTCGGCAAAATCGTCAAAGCAGTCATTGACGTAAACAAGACCAGTTACAAAATGGGCGACGGAAAAATCTTCGTCCTGCCGCTGGAGGACGCAGTCCGTGTGCGGACGGGAGAAACCGGATCAGCAGCACTCTGAGACCGGGAGGGGAAAAACAATGGCGATTACGGAAGAAACCTTAGGAGAAGTATTTGAAGTATACCCGGAAAAAGTACGGGTAAACCGCAGACGCCATATTGTGCTCAAAGAGCCTGATACCGAAACTGCACAGCAGATCGAAGCAAACACCCGGACACTCCCCGGGATTATCACCAGCCGTGGATGTGCCTTTGCCGGCTGCAAAGGAGTCGTTGTCGGACCCATCAAAGACATGGTCCACATCGTCCACGGACCTGTAGGCTGTGCGTTCTACACCTGGGGCGGCCGGAGAAACAAAGCAAAGGCAGGCGACGACGGAAAAAACTACGTCAACTACTGCTTCAGTACCGACATGCAGGAGTCCGACATCGTATTCGGCGGGGAGAAAAAACTCGCAAAACTCATCGACGAAGCCGTGGAAATCTTCCACCCGAACGCCGTCTCCATTGCAGCCACCTGTCCGGTCGGCCTGATCGGTGATGATATCGGCGCAGTCGCCCGTGCCGCCGAAGAACGTCACGGCATCCAGGTCCTCGCCTTCCAGTGCGAAGGATACAAAGGCGTCAGTCAGTCTGCCGGTCACCACATCGCCAACAACCTGCTGATGGACAAAGTTATCGGCAACTCTGATGTGGAAAAATGTGACGAACCCTATGCAGTCAACCTGCTCGGTGAGTACAACATCGGCGGTGACGGCTGGGAAGTCGAACGCATTTTACGGGACATCGGCTACCATGTGGTCTGTGTCATGACCGGGGACGGGTCCTACGAAGACCTGCGTCTTGCCCACACCGCAGACCTCAACCTCGTCCAGTGCCACCGTTCGATCAACTACATCGCAGAAATGCTGGAGATCAAATACGGCACACCCTGGCTGAAGGTCAACTTCGTCGGTATCGCGTCCACCTGCGCCTCCCTGCGGGCCATGGCAGCCTACTTCGGCGACAAGAACCTGATGCAGAAGACCGAAGAGGTCATCGCACGGGAAACAGCAAGAATCCAGCCGGTCATCGACCAGTACCGCAAAGTCTGCGAAGGCAAGACCGCGTTCTGCTTCGTCGGCGGTTCCCGGGGTCACCACTATCAGGGCCTGTTCGCCGAGATCGGTGTTGAAACCATTCTCGCCGGATACGAATTTGCCCACCGTGACGACTACGAAGGCCGGGAGATCATCCCCACGATCAAGAAGGATGCAGACTCCAAAAACATTCCCGATCTGCATGTCGAGGCTGATGTCAAACGGTTCCGGATCAAGATCGAACCCGAACGCCTTGCAAAACTCAAGGAACAGTTCCCGTTCGACGAGTACAAGGGAATGATTCTGGATATGAAAGAGGGAACCATCATTGTGGATGATCTCAACCACTTCGAGACCGAGGAGTTCATCAGACTCCTGCATCCTGACATCGTGTCGTCCGGCATCAAGGATAAATACGTGATTCAGAAGATGGGAATTCCGTCCAAACAGCTGCATTCCTATGATTACAGCGGCCCGTACGCAGGATTTACCGGTGCGGTGAACTTCGCCCGGGACATCAGCATGTCCTTTGCGACGCCGACCTGGAACTACATCGTGCCGCCGTGGAAAAATCAGCCGCTGCTCAACGCAACAGTGAACGGAGGAGACCAGAATGCTTGACGATACACCAAAAGAGATGATCGAGCGCCACAGCGGCGGGATGATCAACCCGGCAAAAACCTGTCAGCCGGTCGGCGCAATGTATGCGGCTCTCGGTATTCACGGGTGTCTGCCGCACAGTCACGGGTCGCAGGGCTGCTGTTCGTTTCACCGAATGCACTTAACGCGGCATTTCCGGGACCCGATCATGGCCTCAACCAGCTCCTTCACGGAAGGAGCGTCGGTCTTCGGCGGTGGTGCGAACCTCAAGACCTCCATCAAGAATGTGTTTGCCATCTATAACCCGGACGTGATCGCCGTTCACACCACCTGTCTTTCCGAGACAATCGGTGACGACATTCCAACCGCAATTCGTCAGTCCGAGATTCCCGAAGGGAAAGTGGTGTTCCACGCAAATACGCCGAGTTATCAGGGATCCCATATCACGGGATTTTCCAACATGACGAATGCGATGGTGACGTACTTTGCGGAATCGTCAGTACCGGAAAAGGAGCGTTTCGCAAATATCATTCCCGGGTTTGTGAATCCCGCGGATATGCGGGAGATCAAACGTCTGACCGAAGCGATGGGTATTCCCACAGTCATGTTTCCCAATACCTCAGGTGTTGTGGACTCGCCGATGACCGGTAAGTTCGAGATGTTTCCTGCCGGAGGAACGACGATTCCGCAGCTGAAGAAGACCGGGGATGCACAGATCACGGTGTCGCTCGGGCGGTTCGCGTCTCAGGCGGCAGCGGAAAATCTGGAAAAGAAGTGTCATGTGCCGTTCCTGAGCCTGAAGACGCCGGTCGGCATCAAGGCGACGGATGCGTTCCTGATGGCACTGCGGGGAGCCTTCGTGGCGGAGATTCCGGAATCACTGGAGTATGAACGCGGGCAGCTGGTTGATGTGATGACGGACACCCACTTCCATTTCCATGGAAAGAAGGTGGCCGTCTTCGGAGATCCGGATGTTGTGACGGCGATGACCGAGTTCTGTTTAAGTCTTGGAATGCAGCCGGTTCATGTCCTGACCGGGACCCCGGGCGGTGCGCTCGGCAGCGGTCTTGGCGGGTTTGAACAGGAGATCCGGGAGATGCTCAGTGCTGCCGGTGTTACCGGAAACGTGAAAGCCGCAGGAGATCTGTTCACCCTGCATCAGTGGATGAAGAATGAACCTGTAGATCTTCTGATCGGCACCTCGTACGGCAAGTACATTGCCCGTGCAGAGGATGTTCCGTTTGTCAGGTTCGGGTTCCCGATTCTGGACCGGGCGGTTCACCCGTATATGCCGGTCGTCGGCTATCGCGGTGCTCTGCGGCTGATTGAGCAGATCAGCGATGCTCTGCTGGATCGGCGGGACCGCGATGCGGCCGACGAGGACGTTGAACTGGTACTGTAAGAGAACAACAATTCAGCCGACAGGAGGTGCGGGAATGGAGGATGTACTATTACTCAATGGACGGGAACAGTTTGTCCGCCAGAAAGGGGAGCGTCATCAGACGCTTCCCATCAGCTGCGGGGCGGAAAGTGTTGCCGGCTGTGTCAGCCAGCGGGCCTGCGTATACTGCGGGGCCCGTGTGGTGCTGAACCCGGTAGCGGATGCTCTCCACCTCGTGCACGGTCCGATCGGCTGTGCAAGCTATACCTGGGATATCCGGGGAAGTCTGAACAGTGGAGATGCTCTGTATCGTGAAGGATTTTCGACGGATCTCCGGGAGAAGGATATCATATTCGGCGGGGAGAAGAAGCTTGCCGCAGCACTTGACGAGTTGATTGTGAAGTATCGGCCACCGGTGGTGTTCGTCTACTCGACCTGTGTGGTAGGTATCATCGGGGATGATCTGGATGCGGTCTGTAAGGCTGCCGCAGAAACGTATGATATTCCGGTTCTGCCGGTTCAGTCCAGCGGGTTTGTGGGCAGTAAGTCTATCGGGTATCAGACGGCGTGCGACGTGCTGTTCAAACTGATCGAGCCGCCGACCACGAAGCTGCTGCTCCGCAGACGGCCTGTGATCAACTATCTCGGTGATTTCAATCTTGCCGGTGAGGCCTGGATTCTGCGCAGCTATCTGAAGAAGATGGGTGTTGAGGTGAATGTGGTTTTCACCGGTGATTCCCGGTATGCGGAGATACGGCGGGCAGCAAACGCCGATCTCAATATCATTCAGTGTGCGGGGTCGATGTTCTATCTCGCCCAGAAACTGGAGGATGCCTATCAGATCCCCTTTCTGCAGGTGTCGTTTCTGGGCGTGGAGGATACGGCTGAGTCGCTTCGGAAGATTGCCCGGTTCTTTGCGGAGCCGGAGATTACGAAGCGGACCGAAGAGGTGATTGCAGAGGAGTTGGCCCGGGTGATGCCGGAGATTACGCAGTACCGGTCTGCACTGTCCGGGAAGAAAGCGGCGGTGTATGTGGGCGGCGGGTTTAAGGCAATTTCTCTGATCCGCCAGTTCCGGGAGATCGGAATGGAGGTGGTGATGGTCGGGACGCAGACCGGCCGTCGCGAGGATTATGCGGTCATCAATGATATTGCCTGTGACGGAACGATTATTCTTGACGATGCGAATCCTGCGGAGCTGGAGAAATTTATGCTGACGCAGGGCGCTGATCTGCTGGTCGGCGGTGTGAAGGAACGCCCGCTTGCCTACAAACTCGGTATTGCTTTTGTGGATCATAATCATGACCGCAAGCATCCGCTTGCAGGGTTTGCCGGGGCGGTAAACTTTGCCCGCGAGGTGTACACGACCGTGTGTTCGCCTGTCTGGAATGCAGTTCGGGAAGGTGGTGTCCGTGGAGATCTCTGAATCCTCAAACCAACAGGCCGGGACGATGCAGGCCCGGTCCATCGCAGAAAATCCCTGTACTATGTGCATGCCGATGGGAGGTATCATTGCCCTGAAAGGAATTGCAGGGACGATGGTTATTCTTCACGGGTCGCAGGGATGCAGTACGTATATGCGCCGCCATATCGCAGAACACTTTGATGAGCCTGTGGATGTCGGTTCTTCGTCCCTGAATGAGAAGGGGACGATCTACGGCGGGTCGGCGCAGCTGAAGACGGCAATCGAGAACATCAGAAAGGTCTACAACCCTGCGGTGATCGGTGTTCTGACCACCTGTCTTGCCGAGACAACCGGGGAGGATGTCCATAGGATTGTGGAGGAGTACTGCTGCGAACGTGACGCGGTATGGGAGATGTTCATTACAGCTCCGACTCCGGGATACGGCGGCAGCCACGGGGACGGATACTGGTATACGCTGCGTTGTGTTGTGGAACAGCTGGTTTTGCCCGCTGAAGAGACGAAACCGCATGACGGCCTGAACATTATCGTTCCGATTACGTTTTCCCCTGCGGATATCCGGGCGATGAAACAGGCTCTGACTGCTATGGGTGTCTCCTACACGATCTTCCCTGATATCAGCGAGACGATGGACCGACCCTATACGGCGACGTATACGAAGATGCCGAACGGCGGGACGCCTATTGCGGAAATCCGCAGGATGGGGGGTGCGAGGGCAACGATTGAGTTCGGTGCGCCGGGAGAGGAGAGGAAGTTCCCCGGAAAATATCTGGAGGATACGTTCGGCGTTCCGTATTACCGCATTGCATCTCCGATCGGGCTTGCGCAGACGGACGAGTTCTTTGCGCTGCTGAAGAGGGTCACCGGGAAATCCATGGCTGCCGAAACGTTCGCTGAACGCGGGAGGCTGATGGATGCGATGGTTGATGGTCATAAACATGCGTTTGCCGGACGAAGTACGCTGTTCGGGGATGCGGATCTGACGTATGCCCTTGCCGGATTTACGACCGAGATGGGGATGTATCCGAGGGTTATTGCATCCGACAGCCGCAGCAGGCGCTGGAAGGAGGCGGTTGCAGCTGTTACGAAAGAGAATGCCGAGCCGGTTGTAATCTTCGGCGACACTGACTTTGCCACTGTTCGCCGGGAAAGTGAGGCCGCGGGGTCGAACATCGCCCTAGGTCATTCTGACGGGAAGTATCTGGAAGAGCATTCGGGCATTCCCCTTGTCCGGCTGGGTTTTCCGATTCATGACCGTATCGGCGGGCAGCGGATCTGTTCGGTCCTGTATTCGGGAACGAACCGGCTGCTGGATACCTGTGTGAACACGCTGCTTGAACGAAAGTACCGTACGTACCGGAAGAGGATGTATGATGAGTACTTCCTGCCTATTCGGAGGTAAAAAAATGGAAAAACCCAAACACCACCTGTTTGTCTGTGCAAGTTTCCGGCTGACCGGCCAGCAGAAGGGATTCTGCCAGGGTAAAGATGCCTCGGAGATTGTGCAGATGCTCACCGAAGAGATTGATGAACGCGGCGTCTCCGCGGAGATTATGGTTTCGACGACCGGCTGCCTGAATCTGTGCGATCAGGGACCGGTTGTGATCGTGTATCCGGAGAATGTCTGGTACGGCGGTGTTTCGCCTGAGGATGCGGAGGAGATTGTGTCCGCCGTTCTCGACGGCACTGCGGTAGAACGGCTTGTGATTTCATAAAGGAGGAGAGGAGATTGGCAAAAGAGATTGCAGTCTGTGAAACTGACCTGGGAGTGGTCG
This sequence comes from Methanobacteriota archaeon, assembly GCA_023396065.1. Lineage (GTDB taxonomy): Archaea > Halobacteriota > Methanomicrobia > Methanomicrobiales > Methanocorpusculaceae > Methanocorpusculum. Next base: position 27,683 of record JAEWXF010000023.1, on the reverse strand, counting down.
CGGGTCTTTCCGAGACTACGCAGATCAAAAAGTATCGCCGGGAGCAGGGTGTCTGGGAGGTTGTCGGTGTTCTGCCGATACCGCTCGGCGATATCAGCGGTATTGCGGATCTCAGGAGTGCGGTTGATCAGATTATGATGCTGCTTGACGGCTGCCGGATTCTGGCTGCATCTTCCTTTGTCGGAGCTGCTGCGTATCATCTGGAGCGAAACGGTGTCCGCCTGTGGGAATCTGCGGATGCGGATCCGTTCAGTCTTGATGATATTCTTGCGAAAGATGAAACCGAACTGGAGTTTGCCGACGTTTCAAAACCGCAGGAGAGTGTTGTTGCGGATCTTGGAAACGGTGTGTTTCAGGTGTCGTTAACGGATGTTCAGCGGCAGAACGGTATGATTACTTCGAAGCAGATTCTGATGCCGATTCTTTCTTCCGGGGCTTTTTATGAGCTGCGGATTGACTGCTGCCATGTCCCTCCGTGGCTGGAAGGCGAGCTTGCCGGTGACCGGTTTGAATCCCGGGTTGAACCTCTGGCAGGTCCGTCGAAGTTTCGGCTGTTTCTGACGAAAAAGACCTGTGCCGGCGGATCCTGATCTGCACAGCTTCCGGCAGACAGACCCCGGCACACTTTTTTTGGTCTCGACTGCTGTTGTTCTGAGGATCCCGGGGGTTATGATCCGAATCTATTTCTGTGTTCGGGCGGAATGGTTCATGATGATTGTTTCGGCAAGCAGACGAACCGACATCCCTGCATGTTTTCCTGCGTGGTTCTGCCGCAGGATTGCTGCCGGGTTCTGTTTTGTGCGAAATCCGTATTCGGGCCTGCTTACGGAGGTGTCGCTTTTGCCGGAAGATGTGGATGTGATTGTGTTCTGGACGAAGGATGCGGGGCCGCTCTGTTCGCGTCTTTCTGCGGTTGATGCATGCGGAATTCCGTACTATTTTCAGTATACGGTGACCCCGTACGGCCGTGATCTGGAACCCGGTTTTGCGAAGGAGCGGTCTATCTCTGCGTTTCTGGAGCTTTCCGACCGGCTTGGTCCGGAACGGGTGCTGTGGCGGTATGATCCGGTACTGATTTCGGACCGGTATTCGCCGGCGTTCCATGCAGAGGCGTTTTCCCGTTTGTGCGAGCTGTTTGCCGGGCGGACAGAGCGGTGTACGATGAGTTTTGCTGACCGGTATCCGGGTCTGCCGGTCCGGGAGTGCACGACTGCCGAGATGGAGGAGTTTGCGGAATTTGCATCCGCAGCTGCGAAGGATGCGGGGATTTCCCTGTATACGTGTGCGGAGGAGATTGATCTCCGGAGGTTCGGGATTCTCCCCGGGTCCTGTGTGGATGCGGCGCTTTGTGAACGGCTTGCCGGATATCCGCTGCGGACGGTCCGGGATGCCGGGCAGCGGGACGGCTGCTGCTGCGTGGAGAGTGTGGATATCGGGGCGTACGGGAGCTGCCGGAACGGATGTCTCTACTGTTATGCGGGCGGGGCACACCCGTCGCCGGTTTTCCATGATCCGGACTCGCCGCTGCTTCTTGGAACTGTCAGGCCGGATGAGTCTGCTGTGGTCCGGAGATCCGGGTCGCTTCGTGATACGCAGACGCGGCTGTTTCCGGACTGCTGAGCTAGGGAGCCTATTTTTTCGAAGAAACACCAGGTAAATGTATTTATTGCTGTGAAAAACCGTATGTTAAGATTACATGGGGAGTGAACGAGGAAGTTTTTCCGGAAAAATAGGATTTATTCTCACTGCTGCGGGGGCAGCGATCGGACTTGGCTGTATCTGGCGGTTTCCGTATCTGACTGCCCAGCACGGCGGCGGTATCTTTATTGTCATTTATCTGATTCTTTTGGCAACGCTGGGAGTGACACTGCTGATCACGGAGATTGCCATCGGACGAAAAACCCAGACAGGTGTTCTTGGCGCTTTCGCGCAATTGAACCGGAAGTTTACGTTTCTTGGGTATCTGTGTCTTCTGGTGCCTTTGCTGATTCAGCCGTATTACTCAGTTCTGGGGGGATGGATTCTCAGGTATGCGGTGACGTTCTCCACCGGAAACGGCGCAGAAACCGCAGTTCCCGGATATTACTCCTCCTTTATCGCGGGCTTGGATCCGGTTTTCTGGATGGTTCTTTTTGTGCTGCTGACCGGGGTCGTTGTTCTGTTTGGCGTGCGGAACGGAGTGGAGCGTGCCTGTAAAGTTCTGATGCCGATTGAAGTTGTTCTCCTGATTATTCTTGCTCTGTACTGTCTGACTCTGCCGAATGCTCTGGATGGTCTGTATTATTATCTGTATCCTGACATTTCTCATGTGAGCGGGGAGGGTATTCTTGCGGCTCTCGGGCAGGTTTTTTACTCGCTGTCCCTGGGGTTCGGGATTATGCTGACGTTCGGGTCGTATCTGAGTAAGCGGGTGGATCTGGTGAACTCGTCATGGGTTGCCGGATTTTTTACGTTGTTTGTGGCGTTTATTGCGGGTTCGCTGATTATTCCGGCAAGTTATATTGTTACCGACGGAAATCCGATGATGCTGAGTTCGGGGAGTATGTTTGAGTCGCTGCCGATGGTGTTTACGCAGATGCCGTTTGGTCTGTATATGGGGATGGCATTTTTTGTTCTGCTGACGTTTGCGGCGCTGACGTCGAACATCTGTGCTCTGGAGGTTATGGTGTCTGCACTGAAGGATAAACTCGGGGTGTCCCGGTCGAAGGGTGTTGTGCTGATGACGATCTATACGCTGGTGCTTGCAATCCCGATTGCTCTGGGATACGGGGTGCTGAGCTGGATTGATGTCGGGGGTATGAAACTGCTGGAGCTGTTTGATTTTGTCAGCGGGACGGTTATTCTGCCGATTGTGGCGCTGTGCACCTGTCTGCTGGTGGGATATTTCCTGAAGCCTGAGGTTATTCTGGATGAGATTAAGTTGTTTTCCCGGTTCAAACGAGACCGACTCTTTTTGGGTATGATCCGGTATTTTGTGCCGATATGTATTCTGATTATTCTGGGGTATAGTCTGACGTCCCTTCTGTAGTCGGGATACACAAATATTATCTATTCTATCTGCGTACGTATGCACAATGCTGTTTTATTTTACGGGGACCGGAAATTCTCTGTATGTTGCCCAGAGAATTGCTGCGCAGGAGCGTGACCGACTGGTTTCGATTGTGCATGCGGTACAGCGGGGTGAGTTTCGGTTTTTTGCGGAGGAGACGATCGGGTTTGTGTTTCCGACCTATTATTATGGTCTGCCTTCGACGGTGGCTGAGTTTTTGGAGCGGCTGGAGATTCCGGAGTGTGAAGAGAGTTATCTGTATTCGGTTGTTACCTGCGGGGGGACGACCGGGGCTACGGGTGCGATGTTTGCGGAGGCGATGGAGAAGCGGGGGCTGCATGTGGATGCGTCGTATGCGATCCGGATGGTGGATAATTATGTGCCTGCTTTGTCGCTGCCGTCCAAGGCCGGGGTTGCGGAGGTTCTGGCGATTGCTGATGAGGATATCGCGGCTCTTCTGGGGAGGATTGGCCGGCGGGAGAGGGGATGTTTTGATGAGTGGACGGGTTCTTTTGCGAAGCTTCGGACGATGCTGGTGTATCCGAAGTATCAGCGGGTTCGAAGGACGTCGGGGTTCCGGGTGTCTGATGCCTGTGTGGAATGCGGTACGTGTGTGAGGTTTTGTAATTCTGAGGCGATTGAGATGCGGGAGCGGCGACCGGTGTGGGTGAAGGAGTCCTGTAATCTCTGTCTGGCATGTCTTCATCGTTGTCCGAAGAGTGCTATTGAGTTTGGGAGGACGACGATTCATCACGGGAGGTATATTCATCCGAAGGCGGACTGGAAGAGTGTCTTGGAGCGGTAGGGGCGGGTGTATCCGAGGTTTGGTTTTTCAGATGAGGCTGAGAACCGCATCCGTGATGCTGAAGCCGCAGAGGGCGAGGAGGTAGCCGGCGGTGAGCGGGATGAGGAACGGGATGCCGTAGGTTATCCAGACGGTTCCTGCGTTCCGACAGAGTTCGAGCTGTTCGGCGAAGGTGTCAGGGTGATCCCGGAGGTTGCGGATGATGAGTTCCGGGTTTTTGCTGAGGGTCCGGACAGATGAGCGTGCCGGGAGGAATTCGCGGGTGATAGGGTCGCCGCCGGTGAGTTTTTCGGCGATGAAGCCGAAGTGGCGGGTGATTTCACTGCCCGGGACAGGGAGACCGGAGCATTTGAGCCAGAAGGGGGCGTGGTTGTTTTTGAGGGTGTTGGAGAGCAGGAGTGCTGCGGGAATGAGGAGGGCGAGGATGCTTGCGTTGACGATTGAGGATACGGCGAGGGAGGGGAATGTCCATGCGGCAAACGGGGTTACGGGGACGGTGAGGGCGAGAAGGATGAGGGCTTTTGCGTCGGCCATGCCGAAGATGCCGAGTTTTCCGAAGATTCCCATCATTGCGGCGATGAGGAGGGAGAGGATGAGCATGAGAATTATCATCGGTGAGGGCTGCTGCAGTGCCTGATACCAGAAGACCAGGGCGGCGGCTCCGCCAATGACGGCTGCCGGATACCAGGTGACGGTGAGAACGGTCCGGGTTTTGAGGTCCTGCCACGAGGCGTACAGAAAGGTGATGCAGACTGCGAGGGCTGAGACGACGAGCGGCAGGAGGATGGTCATTGGGTATGTGGTTGGTTGCGGGAGTACTTGAAAATTATTCCCGGGTGGCCGGTTTCACGGGAGAGCGAGAGTATACCATCTATCCACGGCACTTTGCTTTTGAAAAAAGAGGTTATTTGAAGATTTCCGCGGCTTTGCTTTTTCCATAGACATAAGAAGGCATGCCGGAAAGCATGAACGCGACGCGGAGCGCCTCTTCGACCTCGGGCATGGTGACGCCGAGCTGTTTTGCTCCCTGCAGTTGTGCATGCAGGGCATGTTCATCCCGCATTGCAGCGGCGATTGCTATGGCGATGAGTTTTTTGTGTTTTCGGGAAAGAGCACCGTCCGCCCAGATGTAGTTGTCAAGTTTCAGCACGGCTTCGTGCATTGCGGGGTCGGATTCGGCAAGACCGCGGAAAAATACCGGAACGTGGCCGATGTTTTTCTCCAGTTCTTTCATACCGCCGGCATGTCCGCCGCAGCCGCAGGGGGTTTTCTGTGGTTCTGTCATGGTTTCACCTAGGGTTTACTCTGTATATCGGCGGGGAATCGTATTAGTCTTTGAGATAGTACCATAGCTGAGCCGGTCCAATCGGTGTAGGGACTCATTCGGGAAATCGGGAATAAAGATATTTCTCACCTGAAATAAATATGTTCCATCCATGGAACTCTTTACGATTGACTGTAGCAGGCTCACGAAACTCACCTCTCAGATACAGACGTCCGGCGGAAGCAGATATCTGCAAACACTGATGTACCTGAACAGGTTTACCGGAGAGTATCTGCTGGAACTCGGGGATGTACAGACCGAGTTCGACACAATAAATTATTCCATGATAGATGACAGAACGTACTTTGCGTATATTAACCTTCGACTCGGGAATGTTGTAAAATTTCTCCCATTCCATGCGTCTATGACAAAGTTCCTGACACCAATCCGGAAAGCATTAAAATTACCTCTCCCGGAACCCGAGCTCCACGAAAATGACACAGATCCGAAGTACTATCTGGGTCTGGAGAAAGAGATCGCCCTCACTGAAAGAGAACTGGCACTGGCCAAAAAACTCATCGCAGCATGGGATGCAGTAAAAATTCTGATAGAGGAGGAAATGCGTCTGGAGGGTCTCGAGCAAAGAACGATACAACCCGTATATGATGCGGATCAGGATGAAGTATTGGGAAAAATCCTCAGGCAACTTCTCGAAGAGATACATCTCCTGACAAGATATCAGCGAGATCAGTGGGAACGCCATCACTCCGGGGAGGAGAAACAGTACCCAGATTTTGGTCTGGATGAACTTGAGTCCAAAATACAGGAAGCCCTGCACACATCTCCACAAATTTGATGAAAACAGAAATATCCGTCTGTCAGAGTGTGTGACCACCCCCGCTTTTTTATATTCCCACAACCCATACAAGCTGATTATGACAAAAAAGGTGCTGGCAATCTTCGGAAGTAATCTTCTCGGCGGCAACACCGATAAACTTCTGATGCAGGCTATTCGCGGTGTGGAGGATGCCGGGTGTACGGTTGAGCGGCTGAACGTAGCCCACATGAATGCAGGTCCCTGTAATCAGACCTACTCCTGCATGGTCGAGCCGACCTGCGCAATCGAGGACGATATGAAAGATGCCTACCGCAAAATCAAGCAGGCGGACGGCATCATCATCGCAACGCCGGTGATGACCTACGGAGTTCCGGGGGCCCTCAAATGTTTCATGGATCGCTGCCAGCCGTTTTATATGGCAAAGTATTACCGCAAACAGTCGTTCATCACGCCGGAACATGCGAAGATCCGCAGAACGCTGTTTCTCTGCATTGCAGGAATGAACGCCCCGGACGTGTTTACCGGCCCGATCCTAACGGCGAAGGCGTTTTGTTCAATTATCGATGCCCCGTATGCGGACGAGCTGCTGCAGAATGATATGGACTCAATTCTGAATCTGGAGAAAAAACCCGAGATCCTTGCAGAAGCCTATGCGAAAGGAAAAGCGCTTGGTGAACGTATTGTGAAAATGCGGGCCGGAACGTAAATAACCTCCCCGCGTCCGGGTGAGGCTGTCTCAGCTCTCTGATTCTGCCGGTCTGGGCGTTTTCTCCCGAAAGATTACATGTTCGAGGATCATGACTGCAATCGTCCCGGACACAAATCCGTTTGCAATGATCGGCCGCAGCGCCATAGGGATGGTATCCACGACGGAATCCGGCAGTACGGCAATCGTTGCCGCAATCAGCAGGGAAAAACCAATGATCATCCCTCCGTTAAACGTCAGCGGATTTTCCTCAGTCCGCTTCGCGAGGACCCCGAATGCCGCCGCAAGCTGGGTAGTCATAATAAAAATCAGCAGACAGCCGGTCACCACCGTCGGAATCGCGTTCATCAGAATGATCAGTATCGGGGAAACGGCACAGATGAGTACGAGAATCCCGCAGATGATCAGCGGAAACCGGCTGGCATTTCTGGTGTCAAGGATGATTCCCGAGGAGATGGAGTAATTGACGCTCCCGATCACGCCGAACATTCCGGAAACAATATTCGCAAGACCGGTAATCGTTAACGCACGGCGAAGGCGGCCGGTGGTCTGTGCCGGATCCGACTGGGTTACTTCAATGACACTGCGGTTGCTGCCGATATCATTGACCATGACAGCAAGATAACAGATGAACACCGAAAGGAACACACCCGGCACAAACTCAGGGGTGATCAGGAATCCCGCAGAAAAACCTCCGGATTCCAGAGACGGCACCGTGAGCTGGAATGCCGTGCCCGGGAAAACAAAATATGCTGCGATTGTGCCGATTACCAGTGTCCACAGCATCAGGGTTGCCCGCCAGAATCCCCGGAGTTTGTGATTCAGGGCGATGATACCCAGAAGCAGGACAAATGCGAACAGGAGTTTGACGGCATTTCCTCCCGGCTGTGCATCGTTGGCCAGCAGACGAACGAAGGTGGGAACCAGCGTAATTGACAGGAGCATCAGAATGGTTGCAATAACGCGGACGGTAAAGAGGCGGGATACCCAGACAAGAATTTTTGTCCGGGCAATGATGACGCCAAGAATACTGCAGAGAATAATAGAGGTTGCCAGAACGTCAACCGAGTAATCAATGGATGCAATGATTGCGGTGAGGAAAATCACCGAGGGACCAAAAATGATCGGCAGTTTGTGCCCGAACAGCACCTGAATGATTACGGCGCATCCGCCAATCAGGAGGAGTTTCTGGGTATACCAGATGGTTTCGGGTAAGGAGAGTCCGTAGAGTCCGCCAACTACACTGGCCACGATTATGGTGAAGACCGAGGTACAGACTGCCCACATGATTCCTGATGATATCAGTTCTTTTGTGGGAATCTGATCATCGACCTTATAACGGAACTCCATTGAATATTCTGTATCCTTTGTCTGATTCGTATTTAGATATATCCCCTGTTTCCCCTTTGAGGCAGGAGTCCGAATCCGGGTCATCCCCCGAAAGGTAACGAAAAAAAGATACCGGAGAGAGCCTTAATGCTCCTCTCTCACCATCACAATACACTTTTTCGGGCACTCGTTGGCACAAATCCCGCAGCCCTTACAGAACACCAGATCGATCTCCTCGGTATCGGGATCGATCACTGCGTCCGGGCAGTACATCGCACAAATTCCGCAGTGGTTACAGATTTCGCGGTTCACGACCGGGCGGAACGTCCGCCATGATCCGGTCAGACCGGCGGCTCCCGATTTCGGGACGCTGATCGTCATCTTCGGCACTGTCATTTATTTCACCTCACTGTATGCTTTCTTTGCAGCTTCCACGTTCCGGGGATCGGCAAATGTTTCCGTAATCGCCTTTGTTCCGGACTCCGGCGTAAAGAGGCCGAGTTTTGCCAGAGCGCCGATTACCGGCGTGTTCAGAATCGGACTGCCGGCAACAACCAGATTCTCTGCAAGCGCAATGCCGGTCAGGTCCGCTTTATAGACTCTGAAACCTTTGGGGAACGCCACATCCTCATGGGTGTTGATGAAGATTTCTCCACCTTCCTTCAGGCCGTCCAGTACGTTTACTGTATCCATGACAGTAGGGTCGAGGACGATGATCATATCCGGTTTTTTGATCTGCGAGTAGATCCGTACCGGAGAATCATCGATCCGAACGAAGGAAACAATCGGCGCACCACGGCGTTCCGCACCATAGAACGGGCAGGCGGTTGCAAACTTTCCATCCTTGACGGCGGCTGATGCCATCATCCGTGCGGCTGTAACGCCGCCCTGACCACCGCGTGAGTGAATCCGAATTTCGTACATTTACTGTTCCTCCGCAGGAATGCCGAACCAGAACTCGGTTCCCATTTTGCGGGTGCGGACGAGTTCGGCCATATCCTCATACGTTACTTCCTGACCGCCGAGACCGGCAATGACTCGTGCAATCTTTGCCTGCGGATACCGCGCCTGAATTTCTCCGGCGATTACCCCGCCGAATCCGAACGAGTAGTCACGGTCGATTACAACCAGTTCCTTGTTCCCGACCTTCATATCCAGCGGGAACGGTCTCAGCCAGCGGATACGCATTACGCCTGCTTTTATGCCCTCGTTCCGGAGCAGGTCGGCGGCAACCTCGGCCTCTTTGCCGAGTGTTCCCATGGCAACGATGACAACATCTGCATCATCGCAGAGGTACTCCTCAACCGGGGCATAGCTTCTGCCGAACCGTTTCGCAAACCCGGCTTCCGTTTCTGCGATGACCTCGCGGGAAGCACGCATGGATTTTTCCATATCGAACCGGAAGGTAAAGTGGACGTCCGAAGGCGACATCGCCCCGTATCCTTTCGGATCGTTTACGTCAATTTTGTGCGGCAGGCTGAGCGGCGGGATGAAATCTCCCGGCTCGGTCATCTCGAACGGCTGCATGATGTGGGAGAGCAGGAATCCGTCCATGTTGATCATGACCGGCAGCAGAACGCGGTTGTCTTCGGCGATTCTGAATGCCATCAGGGTTGCATCATATGCTTCCTGAACCGTTGAGACGTAGACCTGTAGCCACCCGGTATCCCGCTGGGACAGGGCATCCGAGTGTTCGGCCCAGATGTTCCATCCGGGGGCAAGCGTCCGGTTTACCTGTGCCATGACAATCGGCAGGCGGGCACCGGCTGCCCAGTGAAGCATCTCATGCATGTAGAGAAGGCCGTGGGAACTTGTTGCGGTGAACACCCGCACGCCGGTAATCGATGCACCGATACAGGCGGTCATTGCCGAGTGTTCCGATTCGACCGGGATGTAGCGGGCATCCATTGCCCCGCCTTCGACGTAGTCGGCAATTGTTTCGATGACCTCGGTCTGCGGGGTGATCGGGTATGCCGCAACCACGACAGGCTTTGCCATTTTAACGGCTGCTGCTACGGCTTTGTTGCCGGTTGACATTACCAGTTTTTCGCTCATGCGCACTCCTCCGAGTATGCGGCTTCGGCAGCAACCTTTTTGAGGTTTTTGTCGACCGAGGCCTGGATTTTCGCTGCGGTTGCGTCGTCCACTTTGCGGAATCTTCCCTGGGCTTTCAGGTAGTCAATGACCGGCACGGGTTTTCGCATCGCGGCCCGCGAGGGTGCACTGATGGTGAATTTGTCATACTCTTTTTCCCAGAGTACCCAGATGCCGGACTTTACGGCCATTTTGCCGATCTCCACGGTTTTTTCCGAGAGTGTTCTCCATCCCGGCGGGCAGGGAGCAAGGATATGTATGAACTTCGGGCCCGGGATTGCGAGGGCTTTTTTGACTTTCTGGTAAATGTCGGCAGGATACGATGCGCAGGCGGTTGCCTGATAGGGAAGGTTGTGGGCCTCGATGATTCTGTCGAGATCTTTTTTGTTGACGGTTTTTCCGTTCGGGGTTGTGGTGGTGATTGCCCCAAGCGGTGTTGCTCCGGATCTCTGCATTCCCGTGTTTCCGTATGCTTCGTTGTCGTAGCAGATGTAGAGGAAGTCTTCTCCCCGTTCCAGGGCGCCGGACAGCGCCTGAATGCCGATGTCGGCGGTTCCGCCGTCACCGGCATAGACGATGACGTTCGTCTTTTTGCCGGCTGCCCGGAATGCTTCACTCATTCCTGAAGCGCATGCTGCGGCGGCGGCAAATGCGATGTTGTACACGGGGATTGTATGCAGCATATACGGGTACACTCCCTGAATGACACTGTTGCAGCAGGCAGGGATTACGAGAACGGTGTCCTTGCCGGCTGCTTTCAGAATATAGCGGAGTGCCAGTAAAGATCCGCACCCGGCACAGGTGGAGGGACACTTTAACAGCATTTCCTCTTTTGGAATTTCCGTCATGAAATGGGTACATATTTGTCATGATTAATAATGAGGCTTTTTCTTGGTGGGCATGGCGGGGGGGTCCTTCTCTCCCGACAGGGTAGGGTTTCGCAAAAGTATTTCATCCAGGCACGCGAATGAAACTATAGTATGGCTGACCAACCAAATTCCGTCGAGGACGAGGAGCTCCGCCGCGAAGTGGAGCGCCTGCGTCGGGAAAAGGCCGAGGCCGAAGCCCAGAAGATCGCCGCCGAAGCAAAGGCAGCCGCTGAAGCTGAGTCCGCCGAGACTGCCAAGCGGGAAGCAGAAGCGAAAATAAAAGCCGAACTGGAAGCCCAGAAGATTGCTGCGGCTGAAAAGGAGGCACGGGACAAAGAGAAGAAGCTGGTGAGTAAAAGCCGGAGACGAAAGATCATAGGCGGTATCATTGTCGTGATCCTGCTGGCGTTCATCGTCCTGATCGCCACCCACTCGGTGTCCGTGGGGCCGTCGTCCGGCGCTGTAAGCTATCCGTATACAACCACCTACAGTGTCTGGTTCCCGCTCGGCCAGCCGGTCTCCTTCAATAATAATGAACTGATTGCGCTGTCCATGGACAATGAGATGCTTATCTCCATAAACGGGCAGACCAGTAAACTTGTTGCCGGCGTTCCGATTGCCATCGGGGAACAGAGCGCAACGGTGACCACGCTGTTCGGCAAAGTACCGGTTACGACGATTAACTACAAAGTGACCCTCGAATATCAGGGCAACACCGCAGAGAATCAGGCATACTTTAAGATGCTGATTGAGACGGACAAATCAATTCCTGAGTTCTTGGTGAAGTTCCTGCTGCCGAAGAATGTTATTGCGCAGGCAGCCTGATCTTCTTTTTTTTGTATGTCGGTAAAACAGTCCGTCCGTACGCTTCTGGAACAAAACCGGGATGTCTATCTTTCCGGAGAAGATATTGCGTCACAGCTTTCGGTTTCCCGGGCGGCTGTCTGGAAAGCGGTCAAGTCCCTGCAAACCGACGGCTATCTCATCTCGGCTGTGTCGAACAAAGGATACCGGCTGCTTCCGGAGTCCGATATTCTTTCGGATGCAGGTATCCGTTTTTCTCTGGCGCCGCAGTACCGTGATATTTCCCTGGATATCCGAAAGCTCACGGGGTCTACGAATCAGGATGCAAAGGCTCTGGCGGTTGCCGGGGCGGCTGCCGGAACGGTTGTCCTTGCCGAGGCGCAGACCACAGGTCGCGGCAGACTGGGCCGATCATTTTATTCGCCGGCAGGAACCGGTCTGTACCTGAGTGTTGTGCTGAGGCCGGCGTTTTCGTTTTCCGATGCGGTGCTGATCACGACAGCCGCGGCTGTGGCAACCGCCCGGGCGATTGAGTCGGTGACGGGTCTGTCTCCGCAGATTAAATGGGTTAATGATCTGTATCTGAACGGAAAGAAGATATGCGGTATTCTGACCGAAGCGGTAAGTGATTTTGAGTCCGGTACCATTGAGTCTGTTGTTGTGGGAATCGGGATCAATTTCCGGGAGAATCCCGAGCTTCCCGAAGATCTCCGGGCAGTTGTCGGGGCATTGTATGATGAGTCTCCCGCAGTTACCCGGAACATGCTTGCCGGAGCGGTCATCAGTAATCTTCTGATGCTTGTGGAGTCACTCCCGGACCGTTCGTTTCTGCAGGAGTACCGGACCCGCTCACTGGTCCTCGGAAAGTCCATCCGGTTTTTGGAAAACGGTGTCTGGCAGGATGCGGTGGCCGTTGATCTGAACGAGACCGGTGGTCTGGTGGTGGAGACTGCCGCCGGACGCCGGACGCTTTCCTCTGGAGAGATCAGCGTCCGGCCGGTCGGGTGATTCGGCAGGAAAATGTGGATGTGGTATCCCAAATTCGTCAAGACGGAACCAAAAAAGACACCCCTGTCCGCCAATATGCGGACAGGCAGTATTTCTATGAATGCATCGATTACCAGATGTGTGGTTGTGTGTGATTGGGAAATGAATTGAACGGCAGTTTATCACCCGGGATTTCCGGAACAAAATCAGACATGCCAACTGTCCACGTGACTCCATTCTGATATTGCAGGATTTCGAGTGGTATGACCCGCTGCCCATACATTATTTGCGTTTATAACATATAATTTGTCTTATGCCGTGCAGAACTGCATATCAGTCCTGCATCAGACGAATCGAGACAAACACACCGAAACTGCCGTCCCCGGAGACCGCCGACACGATCCAGTACTTCCATACAGCATCCGCGCAGCTGAACTTCATCCACCGGCTCATCACCGGCGGCTCCCCGTTCAGTGCAGTACGCAGTTCGGGAACCGACGCAAGCGCCTTCACCACAGGGACCGGCACTTCACCGATAGATTTTCCCAGAATATCCTCCTCACAAACATCGTACTGCTCCAGAAACAGCATATTCACCATCTTCACAACCGCTTCCTCGTCCAGCATAATCGCAGGATCTGGATAACAACGGAGAAATTCATCCGAAAACGGAACTCTGGATGACAGATGATACACCCGTGCCGGTCCCACAACCTGCATCTCGGCCTGCCCCAGAGTAACCAGGATATTCAGATATTTTGCCACAGAATTCCGGTTCATACCGCATTTCCGGGATATGTCGGCAATGGAAATTCCGTGGCGGGTACTGTTCAGTGTACTCAGCACCAGATCCATCCCGGCATCACGTTCGTTTGGCATCATCAAAGATCACAGCAACTTACTATAATTGATATGACTTATAGAAATAAATATTTCACTTATGCAATACTGCATTGCAGAGAGACGATCCCTGCCGATTCCACGAATATCTCCGGGAAAAATCGCAAACGACCCTGAAAAAATCGGATTCCTGAAAAAAATCTGAGGGAGGGCAGATCAGATGTTTAGATCTGATAGGCATAACTGCAATGCATATTTGAAAAGCAATATTGTATTAATACCACAGAATATGTCAATTTATATTTCATTACCTCCATATAATACGCCAGAGTACCTCCTGCAGGTACTGATGGAGACAAGAGTATGCTGAAACTCCCGAAACTCACGATAAAATCCTGCCTTACGATCCTGTGTATCCTCCTGCTCTGCAGCGCAGCCGCCGCAGACGATGGAGAAGCCGGCACAGCCCCGTCATTTGGCGAAGCGGGAACGTTCGATGACATCACCATATGGGTAACCGACACCGGTCAGGAAAGTACACCTACACCCACAGCTACAGCCACCCCGACCCCCGCGCGCGACCCCGGGACCACCATCCTTACACCAGCACCTGCCGGAACCTTCACCGGCGGCGACGGCACACCCGGGAACCCGTATCAGATCGAGACCGCAGACCAGCTGGACCAGATGCGCCAGTACCTGTCTGCATCCTTCATTCTGAAAAGCGACATCTCTCTGAAAGACAGAAACTGGCAGCCGGTCGGGTCGGAGGCCACATCGTTTACCGGAACCCTTGACGGCAGCGGTCACACCATTCATGACCTGTCCTCCACCGTAGACTACTGCGGTCTGTTCGACACAATCTCCGGAGCTGAGATACGCAATCTGCATTTTGCGAACGTATCCCTCTCCGGCTACTATGGCGGAACCATAGCTGCAATCGCCGAATCAGGAACTGAATCGACGATCAGCGGAGTTTCCGTCCGGAATGCCACGGTTACCGGCAGCGGATCCACCGGCGGCCTGATCGGCATGGGGAACAGCATCAGTATCACCAACTGTTCCGTTACAGCGGACGTCGCCGGATGGAGGACCGGAAGTATCGCCGGCTCCCTCAAAGACAGCACCGTTACCGACTGTATCGCCGCCGGAACCGCGACGGTCAGAACCGGCAACGGCTGGGGCTACGTCGGCGGGATTGCCGGACAGGTTTCGGACGGCGCACTCATCAACCGGACCCTCTCCACCACAATGGTAACACTCCCGGTTATCAATCACGACCAAACAGGTCTCGGCGGCGGCGGGATCGTCGGCGGAAGCACCTATAACGCGGACACCACCGCGCTGGTTACCAACTCGGTTGCCCTCAATAAATATCTGAACGGCGGCAATCAGGGCCGGCATAGCGGCCAGATATCCGGTTATGACCGGGTCAGCGTGAAAAACTGCTATGCCTGGGAAGGCATGGAAAATGCCTACAGTGAGAGTGGCTTCTCCGGAGGAGTGAACGGCCTTCCCGCCACAACAGAGGAACTCTGGAACTCTGCGGCATTCTACACCGGCCTCGGTTTTGATCTGAGTACTGATGCGGAAGGAGACAGCCTCTGGACAGCCGGCACGGAAGAGGCGTTCCTGCTGCCGGTTCTCCGCGGTCATCCTGCAATGTCCGAAGACGCAGGATACTTTCCCGCCAACGGTTTTGGCGGCGGTGACGGCTCTGCAGACAACCCCTACCGGGTGGAGTCCGTTCACCAGATGCATCTCATCAGAGAGGACCTTGCGGCCCACTACACCGCAACCGGCAAAGTCAGTGATACCATCTCCCTCAAAGACACCGCATGGGAACCGATCGGCAGCGCCGCAGAACCGTTCACCGGAACATTTGCCGGAAACGGTCTGACCGTAACCGGCATCTCCGTCCCCTCCTCTTTGGAAGGAGGGCTGTTCGGGGCACTCAGCAATGCAGAGATCACCGGCCTCCGTCTGCGTGACGTGACCGTCACCGGTGACATCGCCGGAACCCTTGCCGGTACCGCAGACACCACGGTGATCCAAAACATTTCCGTCCGGAATGCCACAGTTACCGGCAGCAGCAGTGCCGGCGGCCTCATCGGAAGCACCACCGGCGGCAGTGCGGACCAAATCAGTGTGGAAGCACACATCTCCTCCTCCGGCTCTGCCGGCGGTCTGGTCGGTTCCTCCGGCGGCCAGCTCACCGACGCAGTCTTCCTGGGAACAGTCCGCGGCACCACGGGGACCGGCGGCCTTACCGGCCAGAGTTCCGGCGACATCCTCCGCGGCATTGCTCTCGGAACAGTCAGCGGAACCGCAGGCTCTGCGGGAGGTCTCGCCGGAACCATCGTTTCCGGAACCGTTACCGACTCCGCCGCCCTGCTTCGCGAAACCGGCAGCAGTGACCCGGACCAGGCCGGAACCGTGGCAGGTTCCGGACCGGTTGAGAACTGTGCCGCATGGGAAGGCATGAAAAACCCTGCCGGAACCACCTTCGGCGGCACCAACGGAACCGCAGTTCCTTCTGTGTATGTCTGGGACAACACCTCCCTCTTCGCCGGTGACCTCGGATTTGCGATCAGCACCGATCCGGACGCAGACACCCTCTGGACCACCGGCACCATCCGCGACTTCGGAAACGCCAACATGCTTCCCCAGATCCGCGGTCACCCGGTCATGAGTGACGTCTCCTACCTTGTCCCTATGGAGTTCGCCGGCGGATCCGGAACGGCAGACGACCCGTACAAAATCAGCAGCGCCAACCAGTTCGATGCAATCCGGTACCACCTCTCCTCCTCGTTCATTCTGATAAACGACATATCCCTGGAAGGAGTCGACTGGCAGCCGGTCGGCAGTGGTGCAGTGCCGTTCACCGGAACACTGGACGGCGCCGGATACACGATACACAACGTCACGCTCGAAAACAGAATCAGCGATGAGACAAATATGTACAGTCCGGATATCGGTCTGTTCATCGAGACCAGCGACGCCACGTTCAAAAACATCAACTTTGACAACGTCACCGTTGCCCCGAAGGAAGGAGCCCACGGAGGACTGATTGCCGCAAACGCCAGAAATACCGTGATCAGCAACGTCTCCGTCCGAAACGGCGAATATTCCAATCTTGGAACCGCCGGGGGTCTGGTCGGGTACTACTACGGCGGCAGCAGAGGTTTGATTGAGAACTGTTCCGCAGAACTCAATATCAGCGGAGGCGTCTATGTCGGCGGCCTTGCCGGCTGGGCAATCGGCGGTGATTTTACCAACTGCATTACTACCGGAACGGTAAAAGCCGCAAGCAAAGATACCGGCACAATCGGCAGTGTTGCCTACAGCGGCGGTATCGTCGGTCGCGGCAACGGTGTCATTACCAACTGTATCTCGGCCTGCAGAATGGAGACCACCCGGAATATTGTCAACTATGCAACGGTTGGCGGCATCGTCGGCTGGGAGTTTGCCACAGGAGCGGCAACCGATGCGATCGTCAACTCCATTGCCCTCCCGCGGTACATCAGCGGGGACGACAGAAACAACGGCGGCATCGTCGGAGCACTGGAGTCCAACAACCCGACGTTCAGTCTGGACACGGACTATACCTGGGACGGAATTGACAATGCCCGCAGCGACAACTTTAACGGAAACTCCGGAAACTTCGTCTCGTCCGCACAGGTGTGGGACAACGCGGCATTCTATACCAGCGTCGGGTATGACATGGAAAATATATGGGAGATCGGAACCCGGGACATCTATAAAATCCCGCAGCTTCGCGGTCAGCCGATGATGCAGGCGGACGTCTCCTATCTGAATCCCGAGACCGACATCTCCTTTGACAGCGGATCGGGTACAGCCGAGGACCCGTACAACATTGTTTCCGCAAAACAGCTGAACAACATGCATCTCAGGGAGAAATACCTCTCCGCCCATTTTGTCCTGATGCGTGACGTTTCCCTTGCAGCATACGACTGGCAGCCGGTCGGCAGCACCGAAAAGCCGTTTACCGGCACATTTTCCGGGAACGGCCACACGGTCAGCAACGTTCGGATTACCGGGACCGGAACTGCCGGTCTGTTCGGCCAGATCCAGAATGCGGAGATCACCGGTCTGTTTGTCTCCAACGTCACGGTCTCCGCATCCGGGGAGTATGCCGGAGGGATTGCCGGCAGGGCTGTTGACTCGGTCATTCGCGGCAGCGGCGTCCGGGCGGCGGACATCACCGCGTCCGGAAAGTATGCGGGAGGAGTCGTCGGATCTCTCGAAGGAACAGGTGAACTCACCCGGGTCTCCGCCGGCGGATCGGTTGCCGCGACGCAGTATGCCGGAGGTATCGCCGGATACACTGAGGTTACGATCTCTGATGCGGTGTCCGGCGGTTCCGTTACCGCCTCCGGAGAGTATGCCGGAGGGATTGCCGGTTCGGGTTCCGCAGACCGGGCGGTGTCCACAGCATCCGTGACCGCGTCCCGGAATGCGGGAGGTATTACCGGGACCGGGACGGCTGCCGACTCACTGGCCTTCAATCAGGCGGTTTCCGGCGCGAAGGCGTCGACCGGAACGGTCGCCGGGTCAGGATCGGTTTCCGGAACGTTTGCCTGGGACAGTATCACGAATCCGGCCGCCGGAAGTTTCGGGGGACCCGGAGGAACAGCGGTTGATTCGGAGACTCTGTGGAACAATTTTGCATTTTACACAGGTCTCGGATGGGATTTTGCTGCCGGGTCCGGGGAGTCTTTGTGGACCCTTGGCACTGAAGAGGAGTTCCTGCTGCCGGTTCTTTCTGGTCAGCCGGCGATGGGAGTCAA
Source organism: Methanobacteriota archaeon (assembly GCA_023396065.1). Lineage (GTDB taxonomy): Archaea > Halobacteriota > Methanomicrobia > Methanomicrobiales > Methanocorpusculaceae > Methanocorpusculum. The sequence continues at coordinate 9,287 of JAEWXF010000023.1, read as the reverse complement.
TGCTCTCTTCCTCGGGCCGACGGTCGGGAAGTTTACCGAAGGCAGCGGAACTGTCGCGGATCCCTATCATGTCACAACGGATCTGCAGCTGAATAATGTCAGGAACTATCCGTCCTCGCATTTTGTGCTGACGAATGACATCTCTCTTGTAAACTTCTCTGCCTGGGAGCCGATCGGCAGCTCCTCCTCGTCTGCGTTCCGGGGAACGTTCAACGGCAGCGGGTATACGATCCGCGATGTTTCCTTCTCGGGTTCCGGAATTGCGGGTCTGTTTGGGTATACGAACGGTGCGGTATTTTCGAATCTGCATCTGAATACGGTCACGATCTCTGCGACGTCTGCTGCCGGTTCGCTTGTGGCGAAGGCTGCGGCAACGACGATTGCCAACTGTTCGGTACGGGCTGCGGCGGTCGTCACCACCGGGAATCCTGCGGGAATGCTGGTCGGGGAGGCGGCGAAAGGCAGTATGATTACCAACTGTTCCGTTTCGGGATCGGTAACTGCTCTGCAGAATGCCGGAGGCATTGCAGGCAGTACCGCAGCCGTCATTGCCAACTGTACGGCGGCAGGGTCGGTGACCGGTACCGGAGGCCTTGCCGGTGGTATTGTGGGTCAGCTGACCGGCGGGAGTGTGGAGTACTGTTTCGTGAACTGTCTGGTTACAACGCCGGATGCAACTGAGAACTTCGGTCTCGGGTCGCAGTCCGGCGGCATTGCCGGATCTCTCGGGTCGACGGCGACGACCGCGGAAATATCCCATTCGGCTGCGGTCGGTAAAACGGTGGACGGGAACTATACTGAGTCTGTCGGCAGGGTTGCCGGGGCGGTCCGGGACGGCGGTACGGTTCAGGCGGTATATGCCTGGGACGGGATGAAAAATCCGTCCGGTGGGAGTTTCGGCGGGTCCAACGGTCTGAATGCGACGAAGGTGCAGTTGTGGAACAGTTCGGTGTTCTATCAGAATGTTCTCGGGTTTGATATGACGAATGTCTGGGAGATCGGAACAGAGAAGTATTATCAGCTTCCGGTTCTCCGCGGTCATCCGGTGACGGGCGGGTATGCGAAGCATCTTGCGCCGAATGAGTTTGCCGGCGGTGAGGGGTCTGTGGATAATCCGTATGTGATTTATACGGCGGACCAGCTGAATGCGGTCCGGGGCGATGAGCTGGCGTCGCATTTTGTGCTGGCGGCTGATATTTCGCTTGTAAATGTTTCAGACTGGGAGCCGATCGGGAACGCCGGGACGGCGTTTACCGGGACGTTCGACGGCCGCGGGTATACGATTTCGGATCTGACGACGACCGGGTTTGGTCTGTTTGGTACGGTTTCCGGTGCAGCGATTGCGAATCTGAATCTGGAAAATGTTTCGATCAGCCATGGATCCGGGTATAATGCTGCGTCTCTTGCCGGGGAGCTGACGTCGTCGAGTCTGGTGAACTGTTCGGTCCGGAATGCGTCGGTTACGGCGAAGGGCTGGTCCGGCGGGGTTGTGGGTATTGTTTCCGGGACGTCGTCGATTACCCGGTGTTCGTTTGCAGGGTCGGTGAATGTTTCAATGGACCGGGCCGGGGGTATTCTCGGGTCTCCGCTGACGGGGGGTGTGGTGACAATTGAGGATTGTGTTGCGGCAGGGTCAGTTTCGGCAACAAGCGGGTATGCGGGAGGTATTGCCGGATATCTGACGGAAGGGTCGCTGCTGCGGCATGTGATTTCTACCGTGGAGGTGAAGTCAGGGAATGCGGTTACGTCGAATGCCGGCAGTGTGTACGGGTTTGGCGAGAAGGTGTATGCATACTCGTCGGTCGGTGCGTCCCGGTATGTGGACGGGAAGGATGCGACGACCACGGGTGCGTTCGCCGGGAAGACGGCGGTGAAAACATTCACCGATAACCGGAACTGGGAGGGGACGACGAATCGTCTGGGTGATCTCGGCGGGAAGAAGGCAAATACGGTTGTGGCAGGGTCTGTTCTGTGGGACTCTGCGGCGGTGTACCGGACAGCCGGGTTTGATATGGAGAATGTGTGGACGATGGGAACCGAGGAGCTGTTCCTGCTGCCGGTTCTTGCGGGTCACCCTGCGATGATCTCGGATGCCGGGTACCTTGTGGGTCTGTCCCCCGAGGAGCCTGAGATTCCTGAACCGCAGGTTACGGAGAACACCGTTACCGACGGTACATGGAGTGCTGCGGTGCCGGCGCGGGTTGTGTATGAGTTTGTGCCGGCGGCGGCAGCGAACGTGTCGGTTCCGGTGATCACCCGGGGGTCACAGACGCTGGCGCTTTCGGAGAATGTGGCGGTTGAGATGTATGCAGGCGGGGTCTGGTCTCCGGTGTCTGCATCGGTTACGGACGGAAAGCTGGCAGTCTCCGGGGATGTGACGGGAGCTGAGAAGCTGCGGGCGACGTTTACCGGGCGGCGGCTCGGCGATGTGACGAATGATGAAAAGATCAATGTCTATGATGCCCAGAGGATTTCACGGTATGCGGCGGGTACTGCGGTGTTTGATGAGGCTGAGATGTTCTTTGCGGATGTGACCGGGGACGGGAAGATCAATGTCTATGACGCACAGAGGATTTCACGGTATGCGGCAGGAACGGTAAACGAACACTACAGTTGAGTTCCCGCCGGGTGTCCCGGACGTATCTATCTATTCTCAGAACGGGAAATGAGAAAAATTTCCTCTTTATTTCTTATGAAAAGACTAAGTACATGGGAAGCTTTGGTCTCATGTGGGTAACCACCTGAGTTTGACACTAGGCTAATTTTTCCCCGTGGTACATCCATTAGCATCACACCAATTTTTTGGAGTATGAGAATTTGACAGATACCTCAAAAACCACCTGTCACTCCGGGAAATACAAAGGTGTCTGATAATACTTTTTTCGATGCAGGTCGATACTTTTCTTGCGGGTCTTTGGACGTATATGGGTAACCACGGCTTTCAAGCCGTGGTTACCCAAATACATCCAAGGCACACGAAAAAAAAGTCGCAACATACGAACGAAGCATCCCACTTCCTTAGTCTTTCCGTTTTTTCCGTAAGCCGCGTAGCGGCGGTTTTCTGTGTTTTTTCTTCCGTGGAATTCGGTGTGTTCCGTGCTGTTCCGTGGTTACCCACTTAGGGCCAAATTGTGCGTGGGTCCCCCTCATCCGCGTTTCTTATGAAATAATTCTGTCAGGAAATGGTTCAGGCCGAGAAGATTGTGATAACTTGCCTGAAACGGCAGAAATGAGATCATGATGTCTATGTCAGATTCAGGTGTGTCTTCGCCGCGGCTGACAGATCCGAATATGCCAATTGTTTCTATGCCGAAACGTTCCCGTATCTCCGGAAGGCTTGCCTCGAACGTTGTGAGGACATCCTCTTTGATACTCAGATAAAGCGGCATGGTTGGTTCGTATCATTTTAAAAATACAGGGACACCAACGTCCGAAAGGCGCCGGCATTTCTTCGTGACCCGGAGCCGCGACCGCGATACAGCACCGATGACCACGGGGCTGCGGCGCGTTCCGTCGGGGGAAGAGAAAACACCGGGAAGATATCACAAAAAGTTCCGGATGCTGACGGCATCCGGTTATCCAAAAATCTCATCGAACATGAAAAATTCGGAGATAAAACATATGCACAGAGGCCCGACGATTTCGAACCCTTACAGATACAATATAGCGCAAATAATATTTATAATTATCTGATTTTTTCGAAGAGCTCCCTCCTTGTATCACACCCAGGGAAAGCAGCCGGGATACCGTTTTTCGTGCATGTACACGGAGATACTGCCGGAATACCGGCAGGAATTCCTGAAAATTTCCCCGGGAATCCGTCATCGCAGGAAACGAACAGTATCCATACTTTTTCGAGGATTTTTTTTCGGAAAATTCCCAAAACTCAGGCATTTCAGATATGCAATGCAGATATGCAAATCAATTTTGTCTAACATCAATCTATATTTCATTAGATTCAAATCATATGTTATTCCCCTTGCTGCAGAGGGAGAGTGGTGATATCTATGATGAAACGATGTCTCGTCTGTATACTGCTTCTGGCAGTTCTAGCCTCCCTCGTAAGCTCTGCGGCTGCGACTGAGGATATACTTCCGAACAATTCCGATGACTCCGGAATTCTGCCGCTGGACCTTCCGGAGGATGCGGATACTCCCGTCCTCCTCTCGGAAGAGGGACGGGTGTTTGAGTATCTGCCGGTGAATCCCGGAACAGGAACCTTTGAGTACACCACAACGATGAACAACATGCCCTATACGGTTGAGAATATGACCGCATTCAGCGTCCTGTATCACGGCGGCGAGGAGCTGATGACAACGACCTGGTACCCGTACGGCCTGTATGTGTTCGGCATCAACGGCATTACGGAGAACTCTGCCGCGGGCGGCGGCGCCGGCTGGATGTATCAGCTGAACGGGGTTCCGCCGATGATGATGTCCGAGCAGTGTAAGGTGAAAGTGGGGGACAAAGTCGTCTGGTATTATGTCGAGAATATGTCAAGTACGGTGAATGACAGCCCGTACGTGTATGCGTATGTGGTCTCCGACGCAGCCCCCGAAGCCACATCGGTGAACATCACCGGAGTTCCGGCTGATGCTGTTTTCGTCGGAGAGTCCGGAACGCTGACCGCAACTATACTGGATCAGTACCGCAAGCCGTTTGCCGGAACGATTTCCTGGTCCTCAAATGATACGTCCTGCGTAGCGGTCGCGGATGACGGACGCTGGTCGGCGGATGGACCGGGAACAGCGGAGATTACCGCAGCGGCAGGAGACGTGACCGCGGCGGTGACCATGACAGTCAGCCCGCTGCCGGAGGCGGTGGAGACGGAGAACACCGTTACCGACGGAACATGGGGCGCTGCGGTGCCGGCCCGGGTGGTCTATGAGTTCGTCCCGGCGGCGGCGGTATCAGCGCCGGTGATTGAACACGGCTCCCGGTCACTGATGCTGACGAACGTATCCGTTGCCGGCCAGTGGGACGGGGAGGCGGTTGAGGTGTCTGCAGAGGTCAGCTCCGACGGGGAACTGGTCATCCATGACGAGGTGAGCGATGCAGAACTCCTGACCGCGGAGTTTACCGGGCGGCTGCTCGGCGATGTAACCGGGGATGATATGATCAATATCTATGATGCCCAGGGAATTTCGCGATATCGGGCAGGTACGGTTGTGTTTGAGGAGGAACAGCTGTTCTACGCGGATGTAACCAATGATACGATGATCAATATCTATGATGCCCAGGGAATTTCCCGGTATCTGGCGGGTACGGTAAATGAAAGGTATGAGGTAACGGCATGAGACGATCGGAGGGTCCCGGTATGATGATATAGTGAATCTGTTCTCCGGGGATTCCGGAGAGATACCGGGCAGAAAAACATGTCAAATGAATTGAGATTGAAAAAAGAACGACTCAGCTAGTGAAGTGTAGTATGAAACAGCAAAAAATAATGATCCTTCTCATCGCAATCGCGATGATGGTTCTGGTGTTTCCGGGAGCGGCAGCTGCCGATGAGGACATCTGGGGAACCATCACCGTTGACTCAGCATCGAATGTGAAGGCTGGCGAAACTGTGACGCTGAACGTCACGGTCAGTAATGTTACGAATCTCGGCGCATATGAGGTGTATGTGAATAACAGATCCATCTCTGAGAAAGCCGACATTGTGATGAATAAAACCGGGCTATCCGGATCGTTCCCATCCATCTTCGTAGGACCAGGACAACAAACTGGACAATATGCGCATTTACCCGCAGCAAACTGGTACACAGTTGATGAAGAGGTTGCCGCTACCGGCGAGAATATTGTCTTCATCCGCATTGACGTAACCCCAAAGGTTGAGGGTGACAGCTTCCCTGTCGGCCTGGTCATTGAGGCATTCGGAACCCACGAAGGAAAGGAGATGAAGCAGCACTACACCATCGTCAACGGAACGGTTACCACGGCTGCAGACGGCCCTGTGGCCGCCGAGATTGAGATTATCTCACCGGCAGCAGGCGCAGAGTTTACCGTCGGCGACACAGGAACTGCCGAGGCAAAGGTTCTGGATGCAGAAAGTGCAGTCATCGATGGAGCAGCTGTTACCTGGACCTCATCAAACGGTGAGATCATGACGATTGATGCAGGCGGAAACTACACCGCAGTCAGTGACGGCTCCGTTGATCTGACCGCATCCTACGATACCCTGGCCAAGACCGTGTCAGTCACCGTTGCGGCAGCATCGTCCGACTTTGCCGGAGGATCCGGAACCGCGGACGACCCGTATGTGATCGAAACAGCAGCCCAGCTGAACAAAGTCCGGGAGTATCTGGACAAGAGTTTCGTACTGGCAGACAGCATTGACCTGTCCGGCTATGAAAACTGGGTGCCGATCTCCACGTTTACCGGAACCTTCGACGGTGCCGGCTACACGATCAGCAACGTAACCGTAGCAGTCACCGGCAGTATCCACAGCGGTCTGTTCGGCATAGCGAACGGCGCGGCAATCAAAAACCTGTGCCTCACGGATGTGAATGTATCCCAGGCGGCAGACAGAATTTATCCGTCACTCGGCTCCCTCGTCGGTCAGATGACCGGCGGCAGCATCAACAACGTCTCCGTCCGCGGAGCGGTCATCGCCGGCTCCACCTATGCCGGAGGACTTGTCGGAAACGCCGGCAACGCAAAGATCACCAACTGTTCCGTTGAAGCAGTTGTACGCGGGCCGCTTAGTGGCGGCGGAGGTTCCCAGCACGGCGGTATTGTCGGTACGAACTCTGCGGGCGGTCTCATTGAGAACTGTATCGCAGCAGGCAGCGTCGCTCCGGGTATGGCAACCGGTGGTATCATCGGTCAGTCCAACGGAAACGTCAGCAACTGTATCGCCCTGAACACCCTTGACGGCACCCAGAATACCGGAGGTATTCTTGGATCCACCCAGATGCAGGCTGTTTCTGTGGAAAACTCGATTGCTCTTAACCGGTACATCAACAGCAGCAATGTCAACTCAGGAACCATTGCCGGTACTACGTCAAAGATCACGGTCACGGACTCCTACGCATGGGCAGGTATTGAAAACGGCCTTGGAGTTTCCGGCACCAGCGGTACTGCCGGTACAATGATCGGCAACGATGTCTGGAACAACTTCGACTTCTATGAAAATCTTGGATTCGACACGACAATCTGGTCTCTCGGCACCGGCGACTTCAAGCTCCCGATGATCACCGGCCACCCGGCGATGACGACTGATGCAGGCTACCTTGCAGAGGACATCCGCTGGACCGCATCGGTCAGTATCACCTCTCCGGCAGATAACGCTTCTCTCGGGGTCGGGGCATCCGGCACGGCAGCAGTCACCGGAACCGACAACACGGGCGAGACAATAACGCCGAAGGTTGTCTGGAAATCCTCAACAACCTCGGTTCTGACGATAAACGCAACAACCGGTGAGTATACGGCAGTTTCCGCAGGAAGCGCCACAATCACCGCAACTGCGAAGGACGATCCGGGCCTGACCTCTTCAGTGAACGTTCTCGTCACCGGCCCGACCGTAGTTGAGATCACCACCCCTGCCGAGGGAGCTGAACTTGCCTATGGCGGCACGGCAGCGGCAGCAGCGGTTGCCAAATATCCGGACGGTTCGTCCCTTGACGGAGCCGAATTTACCTGGACATCCAGCAACACCGCTGTCCTCACCATCAACGCAACCGGCGCCATTACCACGGTAACGGCAGGCAGCGCCATGATCACCGCAACCGCAAAGGCAAACACCTCCGTCTCCGCAACCGTGAATGTCACGGTTCTTGCACCCGTATTCTCGGAAGGCAGCGGAACGGCTGCGGACCCGTACCTCATCAAAACCGCAGCGGATCTGAACAATGTCCGCGGCTCTCCTGCAGCATCCTACAAACTTGGAGCCGACATTGACCTGTCCGGCTACGAAAACTGGGTGCCGATCTGCATGCCGGAGAGCTACAGTGACCCGACAAAGTTCACCGGAACCTTCGACGGCGCGGGCCATTCGGTCAGCAATATGACGGTTCTCGTCACAGTAAATACTGTGCGGGCAGCCGGTCTGTTTGGTAAGGTTGAGGGTGCTACGATCAAAAATCTGGCCCTCTCCAACACGAATGTGTCTGCGGGAGTAGGTAACTTCTATCCATCCATGGGAACCCTTGCCGGTGAAATGTCCAGCGGCACGATCGACAACGTTTCCGTCAGAAATGCGGTCGTTGCCGGTATGACCTATGCCGGAGGACTCGTCGGCAACGGCGGCAGTACAAAGATCACCAACTGCTCCGTTGAAGCAGATGTCCGCGGCGCAAGTAATGGATACGGTGTGATGGGCAGCCAGCACGGCGGTATCGTAGGTACCACGTCCGGCGGCAGCATCATTGAAAACTGTATCGCAGCAGGCAGAGTTCCGGGAAGTATGTCCATTGGTGGTATCGTCGGTCAGTCCAACGGTGCCGTGATCAACTGTATTGCCCTGAGCAACCTTGACGGCGGCCAGAATACCGGAGGTATTATCGGAGGACCGCAGGGATCCGGAGATCTGCCCAACGTGATCGTTAACAACTCAGTTGCCTTAAACCAGTACATTAACAGCAGCAATGCCAGGTCGGGAACGATCTCCGGCGGAGACAGACATACGGTTACGGACAACTATGCATGGGATGGTATCATCAACAGTCTCGGCTCCTTCGGTACCGGCGGTACCGGTGGTACTGGCGCAACCTCCGCTGAGGTCTGGAACAACTTCGAGTTCTACGAAAACATCGGCTTTGACTCGGCAATCTGGTCCCCCGGCACCGGCACCTTCAAGCTCCCGGTCATCACCGGCCACCCGGCGATGAACACTGATGCAAGCTACCTTTCATCCTCCGGACCGACACCGTCAGAGCCGGTTGTAACCAGCGTTACCCTTGCAGGAATGCCAGGAAACAACACACTTGACCTCAACGGCATCAAGGCCGGAAAACTCACAGCAACCGTCAAAGATGAGACCGGCGCAGTGATGTCCGCGGAAGGCGTCAACTGGGTATCAGCAGCGCCGACGGTACTTACCATCAACGCAGACGGAAACTACACCGCTCTGGCAGTCGGTACTGCTACCGTTACCGCAACCGCGAAGAACAACAGCTCGGCAACCGCGACTGTGACCATCACCGTCATCGACACAACGCCGGGACCGGCAGAGCCGGTTGTAACCAGCGTTACCCTTGCAGGAATGCCCGGAAACAACACACTTGACCTCAATGGCATCAAGGCAGGAAAACTCACAGCAACCGTCAAAGACGAAAACGGCGCAG
>JAEWXF010000024.1 GCA_023396065.1 Methanobacteriota archaeon | reverse complement strand
TTGTTTTGTGGGTACGGTCAAGCCACCGATCATTCCATGCATAGATGGGACCTGCGAGAATGAGCGCTGCGCTGACAAGTACGTTGAGTACAACTCCGGCAAGGAGGATGAGGGTAACGAAATCCATCGCCTTTCACCTTAGTTGAGTGCTGCGACGCTGTCTGCCCAGGTTTCGACGGTGGCGAGGATGGCGTCGTTTTCGTAGGAGCTGATTCTGAGACCCTTTCTGGTGAGGTTGAGGTAGTAGAGTTCGCCGGTGGGGTCGTGGACCTTGATGCGGACGACCCATGCGTCTTTGGTGGTGTTCTGGACGGCGTCGGTTCCTTCGCCATAGAGGTCGGCAAGGTCGGCATCGGCGACGATCCGGGCGACGGCGGCGTTGATGACTGCCCGGGTCGGGGCGGTGAGGGTGATGCTGCCGATGGTTTTTCCTTCGTCTGGTTCGATGAGCTGGATGACTGCCCGGTAGCTCTGAGTGGCGACTTCGACGCCGGGTCTGGTTTCTCCGGATGTCTGGTAGGCGGAGGCGCCAAGGGGATTTGCGTCACCGGTGAGGGCGGTGATGACAGCGTCGTAGGTGTCTGCGGATACGATCGGGGCGGTAAAGGTGCGGTTTGCGGCCTTTACGGTGCTGGTCGGGATAAAGTCGGTTGTCATATTGTATTTCTCCTTCGAGAAAGGGGAACGTATGGTATCGGGTATTGTATGGTATTCTATTGTTCGGGTGTTCCCCTTTCTCTGACTATACTGTAGGACGGGAGAGAGGAACAGTGTATAGTTTCTGCCCTGCGGGGTGGGGGATGTTGTGAGGAGGTGGAAAAAAGTAGAATTCTGCTGAAAAAATGGACGCATGCGGATCCAAAGGTCCGCGTGCAAGCGTGCGGCACCATGCCAGGAATGCCGTCACGTGGTTAGATGAACTTTCGTCCAAGAATGACTGCTGCCCCAAGTCCTGCAAGAATGCCGAAGACAGGTACAGGCCCCTGTGTTGCAGTCGGCTGCTGTGCCTCAGTGGTTGCATCGACTGCCGGAGCTGTTGTTGAGCTGGTGACTGTTCCGGAGGTTGTGATGGTGACTTCTGGAGAGGTTGGTGTAACGGATGGGGCGGGGGGAGTGTTTACTGTCGGTACGTTTGAAATTTCAAGTGAGCCGGGAGTCACAGGATAATGTGCCGTGACTTCGGTATCGTCAAGATCATAGATGTCATCTACGCTCACTGTTATCAGAATCGGAGATTCTGCATTACTTGCTGGGGTAATATCAATGTAGAACAGTGTCACGGCTTTGCCGGAAATTCCATAGGCGGGATCATTTGTGACCCAGATAAATTTTCCAGTGTCTGCATACATCTCGGACTTACTCCATGTTCCAAAAGTGTCTAAGGGTGTTGTTGTGTTCAGGACAATGGTACCACCGGAAACAGTGGTTGGAACTGTCATGGAAAATGACTGAATACGGTCCGCATCATGCATGATAACAGGAACGGTTATCGTCTTGCCAACCAGTGCCTGAGAACCAGTTGTGTCAACAGTGACATCCCCGGCACTGACAATCCCAATACTACCCATGCACAGAATCGCCAGTACAAGGAATAGTGTTAATTTGCTTATGTTCATTCAATTACCTCAATATGATGGTAGAAAATTTGATGTCGGCGCCGTGTCGCACTGCACCGATATCTTACCGATTTATGTTGTTTGATAGTGTTCGTTGAGTTTTTCAGCCAGATATTGTCCTAATTTCGCATTATCAAGGCTGTTTACTTTGTTATCACCGGTGATATCACCGTAGAACATATTATCGCCCTCAAGGGGTTTCTTATCAGCAACATGCTGGGCTACTTTGGCTTTATCCAGACTGTCGACTTTATTAGTACCAGCGACATCACCAAGTTTTTTTCCGGTAAAGGTGACCTCCAATTCAGAAGCATCACTGATATCACCCATGATTTCAATCTGTCCGTTGGCCAGAACTTTTGCCGGAACTTCGGATTGGACTCCCCCAACCGTCTTTTTCACGACAACGTTTGTGAGCTGCAGGGAGTTGTCCTTGTTGGTGATGACCGGAGCTGTGAGTTTATGCAGGTTGGACGGTGCAAGGACGTTTATGATTTCTGCGGGAACGGTCGCACCCCATTCTCCATTTGAGACTGTGTTTCGGAGTTCCGAGATGAGGTGAATACTCAGTGAGCCGGGGGTTACCGGATAGTCATCTGTGATGTCGTTATCATCCAGATCATAGATGTCATCTACACGTACTGTCACGGTGATGGGCGATTCTGTATCATGATCCGGGGCAATGTCGATGAAGAACAGTGGTACGGCGTTCCCGGAAAGCCCCATGGCTGGATCATTTGTGTTCCAGATGAATTTTCCTGTGGCGGGGTATACCTCGGATTTACTCCATGTTCCAAGAGTGTCCAAGGGTGTTGTTGTGTTCAGAAGTATATCAACACCGGAAACGGTGTTTGGAACTTTCATGGAAAATGACTGAATCCGATCCGCACCATACACCATTACCGGCACCGTAACTTTCTCTCCCACCCGGACACCTTTTGCATATGCGGAGGTGTCAACTACAATGCAGGGGTCGCCGGGTATCGGCGTCACCGTTGGCGTAGGAGTCACCGTTGGCGTAGGAGTCATCGTTGGCGTAGGAGTTACCGTCGGTGTGGGAACAACTTCGTTATAACCACGTAGGATTGGAATCTTTTGCGTGGAATCCCAATCCCAGATGGTGTTAAAATCCCATTTGAGGATAGATATATAGAATACCTTGGACTGATACTGACTTGGTTGGACACTCGCACCCTCCCCGGATGAGGGGTCCGAAGAGGTTATGAGCTTCTTATTCACAAGCATATCTCCCCGTGCGTAACAGTCACTGACTGTTATATCTTGGCCATCAATATTTTTTGAAATACAAATTATCCGATTCGGAGCGCCGAGATTATCATACCCACGCCAGTTGAGGAGAGATTGAGATAGGACAATACAGTTCTGAATCTGGATAGGGCCCCCATCGGTTCCCGGTATGCCTCCAATAATACCCCCGCCGCTACAAGCCCACGAGTAATATATATATATGTATAATGTATGTTTCCTGATACGTAGCAGTTCCTGACAGTAACCGGAACGGCTGCATTCATCCGTCCGATTATCCCTCCATAGTCTCCGCCTCCACTGAGATACCTATATGACGTTGAAAGAGAGACTGTGCCTGTTACAGAACAATCAGTGATTTCAACAGGTTTCAGCGAAGTAACCAGCATTCCAATTAATCCTCCAGCATTTGTCTTTTCATATTCGACGCCACTGTAATTGATTGGAGGGGAGGTGGAATCAAAGGTCACCAGAACATCACCTGTAGTCGAACATCTGGCGATCGTGAGTGGCCCGGCAGAGGTGATGTAGCCAACCAGACCACCCACTGACGATATTTCTGAATTATCAGACCACGCGTCAACGCCCCAATTCGTGTAAACAACATTCTGGGTTACACAGCAGTCAGCTATCCTACAGGTACCCTTTGAATCAATGTACCCGATTAAGCCGCCAATGAAGGCCAGATCTTCGGAATACTCCGAGGTGACAGAGACATCTACAGAACAATTATTGATATCTGTTGTATCTCCGGCAGATGTAAGAACATACCCGACGAGGCCGCCGACATACTTGCCCCCCTCAACCGAACCTCCTTGAATCTTGATGTTCGTTAATGTCGCTCCCCTGACATAACCAAACAACCCATTCCGGAGAACTCCCTTCTGATCCGCATACAAATTGTGTATGGTGTGTCCGTCACCGTCAAACGTACCTCTGAACGGGTTGGTCGGCGTACCAATAGGATCCCAGCATATCTTGGACAAATCCAGATCCTGTGTGAGCTGGAAATATGTTCCACGATAGAGATTTCCTCCATAGTTGACCTGCATTACGAGCATCTCCAGATCCTCGGGACTTTCGATCAGATAGGGATCTGTCCGGGTTCCACTGCCTGACCAGCTTGAGGGCGCTGATGTTGGCGTGGGGGTGGGTGTCACCGTTGGGGTTGGAACATTCTGCGCTGCTTTGACTCTCCCGCCGGTTGATATCTTTCCGGAGAGTGCGGATTTGGTATCAACGGTTTTTTTGAGAATCGATACAACTTCCTGAGCGCTCAGATCTGGATTTTCGGACAACATAAGCGCTGCAATTCCGGAAACCATCGGTGCTGCCATGGAGGTTCCGCTTGAGTAGAGGTACATATTGTCATAGGAGTGCGATGCCGACACAATATTATCACCCGGAGCAGCCACATCAACGGATGTCCGACCGTAGTTCGAATAGCTGGATAAGGTATCATCCATTGCCGATGCTGCCACCGCAATTAGGTTATCAGACACACATGACGATGGGTAATGTGGGGAAACATCATTATTCGTCCCATCATTCCCGGCAGAACATACAATTACTGATGAGGTTATTTCATCTACTGCCGACTGAAACGACCGTGAGTCCCTTGAGTCCCTTGAGCTATATCCACCCAGAGACATGCTTATGATATCTGCACCATTCTTGGCAGCATAGTCCATACCACTAATTATCGTTGAAGTAGATCCCTTTCCTGCAGCATCCATAACTTTCACAGCCATGAGCGAAACATCCCAGGCCACCCCGGATATCCCCAGACCATTGTTTCCCACAGCACCGACGATTCCGGCACAGTGCGTACCGTGGCCGTTGTCATCCATAGGGTAGTTATCACTGTTCACGAAATCATATCCATAATAGCCGGAGGATGAACGCCACATGTTGGCCTTTAAGTCCTCATGATTGTAATTGATTCCCGAATCAAGGACAGCAACCACCACCTTCGACGACCCGGTCGTGATGCGCCATGCGTCCATTGCATCGATGTCAGAGTCTTTCGTAACTCCCGTGAAAGAATATCCCGGCTTACCAGCCACCGGTACAGAACCACTATTCTCCAATCCCCACTGATAGCTGAAGAATGGATCATTTGGTGATGTACTGAGAGTTTCGGCAGCGGGTTCGGGCAGCACCGAGGTTGCGATGGTGAAGGGTTCACTACTGATCTCAGGTTCCGGGAGAGAGATGTAGTAGTCTGGTTCTGCATATATTACCCCGGGAAGATTTGAGTAATATTCGATTGCCTCTTCAACTGTTACTGTTTCCGGCAGTTGAATCAGCTGTAAACCGGGAATGAAATCAGAATAGTCCTTAAGAATATCCGCAGCTGTTGATTCTGCTCTGGCAAAATCCGGATCATACATCACAAAAACGCGATCCGGTGCATATTCCGGAACTGCTGATGAGGGGAAAGAAAATTCGTTTGTTTCAGGAACATTTGATACCTCAGTTGGTTCAATATTGCCTATGTCCGATACAGCATCAGTCATCTGAGGAGAGGTGTCCGCAACATTGGGAGGTTCAGGTATCACGACATCAGAAACTGTGGTATTTTTGGAGCCTGATACCGATGACTGATTATTGACGATGTCTGCAGATGCATTCTCCACGAGGGATTCTGAAACGACTCCCCCGATTTCGGAATAATTCTCATTCGTCTGCAACAGAGTGACTGCTGTTACTGAATATACGAAAAAACAGCAGAGGATCAATAGAAGTATGATAGATTTCTTTTGTGTCATGGGAATCACTTACGAGTTATCTGTTTTCCGGAATCCGGATGAATGAATGGTGAAATCCATTCCCTGACGTTCCCACTGAAAGAATGGGGACCACGGCTGCACCATGCCAAGAATGCAGCCATGGATTCTGGTTTCTGTGAGACGAATTTCCGTCAGGGAACCACGGGGCTGCATCATGCCCGTAATGCAGCCGCAGGTCTGGATTTCTGTGAGACGAATTTCCGTCAGGGAACCACGGGGCTGCACCACGTCAGTAATGCAGTCATGGGTAGCTTTGTATTTTAAACGAACTTTCGTCCGAGAATGACTGCTGCCCCAAGTCCTGCAAGAATGCCGAGTACCGGTACAGGCCCCTGTGTTGCAGTCGGCTGCTGTGCCTCAGTGGTTGCGGCGGTTGTCGGGGCTGTTGTTGCTGCAGTGGAGACTGCAACGTTGGTTGGAGATACAGTCACTGACACGGTCGGCTGACTGCTTGTAGCCGTGGTGGGCTTTGCGGTTGCCGTTGCGGTCGGTTTGATGCCTGCCTGTGCAAGAAGCGTTAACCCGTCATCTGCGCCACCATTGTCGATGATCTGAACCGGACGTTCGTCAACGGTGATCGCGCTGCTGTCAGCAGAAATGTCAGCAAAGCCGGTTCCGGTAACCAGTACGCTTACGGTTGCCTTTCCTTTGGTCTGGGCTGCGGTCAGCGTGACGGAGGCAGCGTTTGCGGAGGAAACCTTGACGATGGAGTCATCACTGCTGGTCCATGCAAAGGTCATGCCTGCATAGTCAGTGATGATGTTTCCATCGGAATCTTTGATCACTGCTTTGGCAGTACCGGTTTCGCCGAGATAGAGCGTTGCCGGAACGGTGATCTCAGCTGCTGCGGGTTTCCCGGTGACGGTCAGGGTGATGGTGTCCTCAGCGGTTGCATCAGCTCCGGTCTTGTCTTTGCCGGCTGCTTCAACTTTGATCGTTTTGGAGCCGGTTGTGGTGTAGGTGTGCGGGACCGATGCGCCGGTTGCGGTCTCACCGTCACCGAAGGTCCAGCTGTAGGTAACAGTACCGGTGAATTCGGAGGCGGATGCAGTGAAGGTAACTTCAGTTCCTTCAAGGACGCTGCTGCCGGATGCAGGCGCGGTAATGGAAACAGACGGGCCGTCAACTACTGTGATGGATGCGGTATCTGCTTTCACCGATGGCACAGTCTTTGAGGTTGCGGTCAGTTTTGCGGTACCGGCTGCCAACGCCTGGTATGCACCGGTCTGTGCATTCGTAATTGTGATCACTGCAGGGTTGCTGGTGGACCAGGTGAACTGCTCTGTCGGCATCGGATCTCCGTTCTGGTCTTTTACCACCGCACTCAGTGTACCGGTCTTTCCGATACCGATCGGAGAGGACGGAGCATTGCTGATCTCAATTGTGGTCGGGGTCAGCGGGGTTTCTGTAGTGAAGGTGACTGCAGTACTTTCTGCCACGCCGACACTGTTCTTTGCCCATCCTTTGACGGTGTACGTTGTTGACGGAGCTAATCCGGTCAGCGTTGCTGTATACTCACCGGCTGTTCCGGTTAGGGTTGCGGTGACGTACTCGTCCGTCGGACTGATAATGTGGACCTTTGCTTCCGTTACCGTGCCGGAGGTGGTGAATGTGATCGTCGCGGATGTTGTGGTAACATCTGAATAGGCTGGGGTGTTTACTGTAGGTACTTTTGGAATTTCAAGTGAGCCGGGAATCACCGGGTAGTTTGCCATGACTTCATTATCATCGAGATCATAGATATCATCCACACTTATCGTCACCTCAATAGGGGATTCTGCATCACCGCTCGGGGTTACGTCAATGTAGAACAGTGTTACGGCAGTGCCGGAAAGTCCATGGGCAGGATCAGAGGTACCCCAGATGAATTTGCCAGTATCTGAATATACCTCAGATTTACTCCAGATACCATAACTATCTAATGGCGTTGTCGCATTCAGAACTATGGTTACACCAGGAACGGTGTTTGGAACTTTCATAGTAAATGACTGGATGCGATTCGCATCCTCCATGATTACCGGAATGGTTACCATCTCGTTTATCTTTGCTTCATATCCGGTTGTGTCAACTGTGACGCTCCCGGCACTGACAATGCCGATACTACCCATGCACAGGATCGCCAGTACAAGGAGTAGTGTTAATTTGCTTAGGTTCATTCAATTACCTCATATATGAAATACTGTTTGATATCTGTGAAGTGTCACACTGCACCGACATCTTACCGATTAACACAGGGATGACACCCGCCTCATCAACCGGCAGTACCGTACCACCCTCTGCGCTCACTGCCGTTACCGGAGAAATCAGCGCAAAACAAACCAATATGGCAAGTACTGCCAGTATCGTGCCGTATTTTCCGGCACAACATGTTCTGTCGGGCTTCGTGCCCGGATCTATACGTTTCATCATAATTACACCAACCAGCAAGCCTGAAACAGGAATTGCGGGATACACACAAGAATTATGAGATTTACGGGATGGATATGCCCGGAAAATCAACCTGATTCCTATGATATAAGGAATTAGGAGTGTTGGTAAAAATTTGCAATATTTCAGCAATATTGCCTGAAATAAGCAAAAAATAATCTAAATACCAGTACTAGATTGCGGGTAAAAATGGGTTGGGGATGGTACTGTACAACAAACTAGGTATTTTCAGGCGAGCATCATTTCATCATGGATTTGAGATCGTACAATTATTCTGGGAATTTACAGTACATTTATCATGTGGGAATACACTATATACTCATATCAAAGGATTCAGTACTGAAAAAGCATAGGGGATACTTAATACGATGCGCGTACCCTTGGAAAACAGAACAGTCAGAAAATCCCCAAAATTACCTGTTATTGGGTTTTACGTAGTAAAACCGGGGGACCCGTATTCTGTAATTTTACCTTGATGCACTATAAAACTATCTCAAAATATTTCGAATAAATATTAAATACTCTGCAGAATGACCTTGAATATGTCAGACGCGCGTAAGCCGGATGACAGGAGCAAACATCACAGACAACAACACAACAGATCCCAACACCGGACCGCATCGGTACAATGTACCAGGTACATCACCCCAAACGTACACAACCGATGAAGCCCGGCGAACCATCCGACGAACATCCGATGCCGGGATACAGAACCTTGTGGTAGAGATATCTCTCTCATATATTAAATACCTCCACAATCTACCCCATAAAAAAAGAACAAAAAATTTCGGAGACCCCCCTGTCTTCCGAAAATCCAAAAAATGTGGATGTACTTTGTACCCGGTACATACCTCTCCCCTCCCGATACCCATGACCGCACAGCACATACACTTCACCGCGGACGGCATCAACCTCACAGAGCTTGACGCCAGAATCCGCCAGATGGGGTTTTCCAGCAGAGCCGACTACTGTCGTGCCTGCATGGAACTCACCATCCGCGGCACCGGCTACCCGGACAATAATTCCGGCTCCGGTCCCGAAGCCCACGCATGGATCCTCGCACACGCCGGCAGCCTCGAGAGCATTGCCGAACGTGACGCAGCCATCGACGAAATTCTCAGAACAACCCTGCATGCCCTCATCGCCGTCAAAGGCTCAGACGTTGCCGCAGAAAAAGCAGGACCGCTCCTCAAAGAACGGCTCTGTGAAAAAACCGGCATCTGGTACACCGACACCGAAATCCGTACCATTGTCAGAACCTACGAACTCCGGCACAAAACCGAACTCACCCGGCACAAAAACAGCGTCCTCGCCGAACTGTCCGGAGGTCAGCCATGACCCCCGCAGCAGACGGACCATCCGGTCTGCACACCGGCGACTATGCCGCATGGTACAAACACGCAACCGGTGACTGGATATGCAACGCGAAAACCGGAGAGATCATCCATCGTCGTACCGGAAAACCGGTCTCGTTCCGGCTCAACAACGAAGGATACCTCCACACCACCGCCCGCGTCCGGGGAAAAGCGGTCGACGTCCTCAAACACCGCGCAGTCTGGACCATCGCCCACGGCATTTTTGGAATACCCATCGAGTACGCACTTGAAGTCGATCACATCAACCACGACAAACTTGACTGCCGGCTCAACAACCTGCGGCTCATCACCCGCATCGAAAACTGCCGCAATCGTCCCGGCAGCATCAGCCGGGAAACCGCATGGAACATTCGTATCGCCCATGCCTCCGGCACCCTCAGCAGAAAAGAACTCGCTGAACAATATCAGGTATCACTCTCGACCATCCGGAGAATTCTTGCCGGAAACTCGCATAAGGAATCAGAATTATGACACCCGAACACCCCCACACAACCTACTGCTGCCCGGTATGCGCCGCAGTCTACCACCTTGAATACAAAGCCGGAGACCAGATCAACGGCCTCCTTACCTGCCCGCTCTGCGGTGCCGCAGCACTCAGGGTCGAAGGGACCGAACGGGAGATGCTCAACACCTACACCCGGCTCCGGGACGAAATCCAGTATCTCACCGCACAGCGGAAACATGAAAATACCACATGACTCCCGCACATCCCGAATACGGTAATTATCATGACCTACGAACCTCTGGATACCGACCGCTTCGTCCTCGAAGCACTCCTCCCTCTCCACCCGATACCGCTTGATCCCTATGAACGTGCCCTCTGGTACCGCAATATTGCCGGCATCTGTGAACAGCTCGGTCCCCACTTCGCCGGGCTTTCGCAGAAAGAGATCCAGTCCATACTGGACAACCGGATTCAAAGCGACGAGTACACCCTCCTCGCCCCGGTACAGTACATCGACGCTGTCGATGTCGGCACACTCCGCGACCGGCTGCCTCACATCTGTGAACAGCTCATACACCTGCGGGCAGTTGATGCAGAAAAAATACTGGGACGACCCCGGCTGTATCAGCTCGCGAACGCCGCCGACCCGTATCGTACCGGACGCCTCGCCCGCGTCAACCTCGGCGACCTCAGAAAAACCCTGCTGCCCGCCGAAATCCCGCAGTTCATCACCACAACCACCCGTCCCGGACAGCCGTGCATTGTTTCCCGGAGGAACACGCATGTGGACTGACTACCCCGAACTCCGCGACCCGGCACAGCTCACCGCACTCCTGCGAACACCGCTCAAAGTCGCCGCAATCGCCCGGAGGCTCGGTTGTACCGAAAAAACCGTCCGGGTCGCCATGCGGCATCACGGCATCCAAAGGCCCCTGCTTACCGTCGGAGATGAGATACGCGAACGGCTGAAGCTGCCGTGATTCCCCCATATTTCTTTTTTCCCGGAAAAACATCCAAACCCCTTTACCTAATGATCCCGCGGCTCCAGACATCGTCTGATGGCTTGTACCAACCGGTCAACACTCGTTGCCGGACACATTTTAGATGGCTGAA
Organism: Methanobacteriota archaeon; assembly: GCA_023396065.1. Lineage (GTDB taxonomy): Archaea > Halobacteriota > Methanomicrobia > Methanomicrobiales > Methanocorpusculaceae > Methanocorpusculum. Next base: position 19,571 of record JAEWXF010000024.1, on the reverse strand, counting down.
CAACACCCATCTCCCCAAACTCCTTTCGTTTTTGTTCAGCACGCTTGACTGCCTTTACCTCATTTCCATATTCCATCAGATGCCTGTAGATATCCTGATCATTCTTCAGATACTGCTTTCCGGTCTTCTTTTTGAAAATATCTTTAAACTCATCAATACACTGTTTTGAACCAATGGACGAATGAATACTTTCAAAATATGCAGAAAACCACGTCTCGATGCAGGGATTTGACCATGCAACATGGATATCATTGTTTCCTGCCATCTCAATAATCACATCGAACTCCAGAACCTCATCACAGTCGAGAACAATCCACATCTGACTATTGTACTGAGGCTCAGTGTTTTTGAATCTCAGACAGGCTTCTACCAGATTTGCAGGCTTCTTCTCGTGAACAATTTTCAAGGAAACTCTGTTTTGAAGATTCTCGGGAAGAGCCTTCTTTATGCCGTTCAGGTAATTTTTTTCTGTTTCTCTGGCATCGGTCACGATAAGGAAATACACAGTTGGATAGGGATGTAATTTTCCAGTTCGCGTTTGACGCAGCGTCCGAAACGCATTGTGTGCATCATGCGGCATAACTATGCCTCACCATGGAAAATCATTTTCGTAAGGTCCGGTATTCCCCCATACTTTCCAAGAAGATAGTTTTTCTCGTAATCAGCATCTTTGCGTACCTTCGCTTCATTTTCACCTTTAAAGTCCACAAGAGAATAAAGGTGTGACACCTGAGAGGTATCTTTCTGTGTAAACCAGATCTCATCACGCCTCAGAAGTGAAGCAGAAAGAAGCCATGTATCATGAGTGGTAAATATAAGCTGTGCATTCTGCGGATTTCTTTCAGGATCAAGAAAGGTCTGAATAATGCTTCGTAAAAGCAGTGGATGAAGCCTGTCGTTCAGCTCATCGATAAATAATACTCCGCCGGATTTAAGAACGTGCTGTAGCGGATCGAACAGAGAAAACATCTTCTGGGTCCCCGCTGCTTCATGCATAAGCGGGATAGAAACATGCTCATTGGAATCGTTCTTGGTATGCACTGCCCATATATCAAACCTACCCGGGAGATTTGGATCCTCTTTCTTTTCTATTATAGATAAATCAGTAATATGGCCGTCAAATGTTGAGAGATAGTCGATAAGTTCTTTTTTCAGCCGGGGATCTCTGGCAAGCTCAGCAGGCATCAGTCTTGACAACCTCATGTTTTCCATCGGGTCACCATAGTTTAGGATCATCAGCTTTCCAAACCAGTTGTAAATTTTTTCCAGTTTTTCCAGTCTGAGTTTTGCACCAAGTGACAGAATGAGGGTTTCATCCTGTAATGATATCTGGATGTTCCCCTGATATTTTTTGGGAAGCCCGGGCATGTTCGGTTTTCCCCCTTCCCTGGAGTAAATCTGCTTATATTTGCGTCCGGTTTTAGATTTTGAGTTAAGCCATTCTTCAGTTACTTTTCCGCGAATTACAGAAAATCCATAATTATAGGTCCTGTCATCTTCATCCAGAGTAAAATACACTTCAAACGATGACTCCTGCGTAGATGACGTGGAATCAAGCACAAATGGGATCGGGGGCAGAAATGCAGGTGTATTTGGTGCGGTGTTCGTCCCTCCAAAACCAAAGGAATCGCGAACAAAAAGCACCATGTAGTTGAATGCATCACAGATGTTTGTTTTTCCGCTGGCATTCGCACCATAAATGGCAGCAGCTCTCAGAATTTTCTCGCTTCCGATTTCTACTACATGGTGTGGATACTCGGTAACTTTCGTTGCAGATAAATCAAGGATCGCAGTATCCCGAAAGGACTTAAAGTTGGTAAACTTGAACTGAATTAGCATCTCGTGCACCCCATTTGTAACCTCAACTGGGAATTTTTATACGGATAAGTGTGACTCAATCTCACTTAAATGTATCTCCTATGACGATTTTCCCTATTTCTGAGATACTGTGATCAATGTCCACGAAGGCCCGGGCCGAAAATCATAAGAACTCATCATAGTCAGAACTGGGATGCCCGGGTTTCTCAAAAGAACTCCCAAAAATCCCCCCAGCCCCCGAAAAACCTCTTCGACCTCCTCGGCAGAACTACTGCAGCCCCGTCCCCGCATCGGCAACCCAGGTCATATTGGACCCGCGGATCAGAACAATCACATCCCCCTCATCCTGTAACACCCCGTCCAGATAAATCCCCTTCAGATTCTCCAGATACCGGGGATTCCTCTCGAACCACTCAGTAACCATCCGGGAAATATACTCCGCACCCTGCCCGGATCCCGCAAGGTAATACGGCCTGTCATTATTCCACACCAGAAAATACTGATGGAACGCCGCCTTCGCATCCGCATACGCCGTAAAATCCGCCGCAATCTCCGTCGTCGTCGTCGAATCATACGCCGTCGTCTGCCGGTAATACGGTACATACACATTCAGCCCTGACGGATACTCGGACTCCGTCTGCTGAATCGTATCATGCACCAGCTGCCGTATCTCATACCGCGACACATCCACATTCACCGCCGTAGGCTTCAGCCCCAGCACATCCACATCACCATACAGATAAAAAACATCCGCTGCAGCCTCCGGCTCCATCCCGGTTGCATACCAGTTGTACGGATCCGCATAATTCAACGAAACCGTCTCCGGCACATCCGCCGAAAGAAAGAGAACGACTCCGCCGATCACTGCCAGAATCACAATGCCCAGACAGAGCCGGATCATAGGTTTCCAGTGTACTGATTCCTGTGTCATGAGAAAAACTCCGATAAGGTTTTTTGTTGTTTCATATCACGAAGCATCCTGGCATACGGCAGCCAGAACCCTGTCCCCAGCTTCTCCTGCATCGCAGCCACCGCCTCCCCAAGAGACCCGACCCGTACCGGCGCCGTCGCAAGCGACGCATGCGACGCCTCCCGGATCACCCACGTCCCCAGCGGTGCCCAGTACTCACCTGAAATATCCCGCACACACAAAACCCGGGCACACCGCCCCACCGACAAAAGATACTCCAGCATCGCAAGAATCGCCGAATAATACGCCCCGCCGATCGGCGAATACCCCTTCTTCGTCATCCCCCTCTCCCCATCCTCAATAATCGTCTCCTCATCCCCCGCCCACAAAGAATGCTTCTGCCACCGCTCAATCATCTCAAACTGCCACTCAGTCGACGGAATCAACAGAAAACACAGCGTATTCCCATACAGCGTCGCACAAAACACCTGATACTCAGGCAGAGCAGGCATCTTCGCCACCTCACGCTTCATCGACCCCGCAATCATCGTATCCGTCGCCGTAATCGCCCACCGCGTCGGCACCACACGCCGCTGCACACCAAGAAGACCCGAACTCAGCAGATTCGTAATCTTATACACATCCGTCCCGTTCTCAAACAAAATCCGTGCCGCCTCAGCCGCCTTCAGATCCGTATCCGACGTACACCGGTCCACCACCCGGGACACACTCGCATTATCAATCACATCCATCTTCTTCATCGCCCCCGACATCCCCACCGGCGCCACCGTCCCGTCAAAATTCAGATCAAACCGCACCGGCTTCACAAACGCAACCTCAACATCCAGAGGCCTCTCCGACAACGCAATCTCCTGCACTTTCCCCACATCTGGCACCTTCACATCCAGCTCTTTCCCGCCGCGAATCGTCTGCGAACGAACCCGCACAACATCATCAATCGAAAACCCCTGCCGCAGCCACGCAAGCGGATTATCCGAATCATTCACCATCAGCGGCCCCCCGATCACGCGGGGATAGCCGTAGCTCCCCACAAACACCGACGGCGAAGCACCCATATACTCACTCACCGGCCGTGCATCCTGCAGCGCATGAAACCGCCGGGTAATCGGACAGGTCGCAAGACCGCACAACCCTTTCCCCTTACAGACAGCACACTGGGATGGCATCTTCTAAACATACTATTGACCCCGCCGCATAATCAGACCTTTGATTGCTATCGGTACCCGGAGCACATACTTTAAACCGATACACACCCCACATAGTAATCACAGTGTGAATTTTCGTGAGGATACCTATGACCACCCAAAAACAGGGAGAACCATGACACCCGGCGGTTCAGTCGGAGATGTACCAACCAAATACCATACACTCACATCTCCCCTCCTGCTGGAAAGCGGTGCTGTCCTCGAATGCGGCACCATCGCATACGAACAGTACGGCGAGGAACCCGCATCAGGCAACGTCATCCTCGTCTGTCACGCCCTCTCCGGCGACGCCCACGCCGCAGGACTCCACAAAGGCGACAAACACCCCGGCTGGTGGGACGGCATCATCGGTCCGGGAAAAGCCCTCGACACCAACCGGTACTGCATCATCGCAACCAACGTAATCGGCGGATGCCGGGGTTCTACCGGCCCCGCCTCCGTAAACCCCAAAACCGGAAAACCCTACGGCATTGACTTTCCCGTACTCACCATCCGGGACATGGTCAGAGCACAGCACCAGTACCTCACCGAACGCGGCATCCATGACCTCTACGCCGTCGTCGGCGGGTCCATGGGCGGCATGCAGGCCCTGCAGTGGAGCGTCGACTATCCGGGATTTGCAAAACGTATCGTCACCATTGCCGCAGCCGGCTACTCCACCCCCATGCACATCGCATTCGGCGCAGTCGGCCGGGCAGCCATCATGACAGACCCCGCATGGCAGAACGGAACCTATCCGGGCACCGGCACACGCCCCGACCACGGCCTATCCCTCGCCCGCATGGTCGCCCACATCACCTACCTTTCAGATCAGTCAATGCATCGGAAATTCGGCAGACGCCTCCGGGAAAAAACCAGCTACGGCTACGGCTTCGACACCGACTTCGAAGTCGAAAGCTACCTCAAATACCAGGGAGACTCCTTCGTCAAACGGTTCGACCCGAACTCCTACCTCTACATCACCAAAGCAATCGACTACTACGACCTCACCAAAGACGGCTCACTTGCCGCAGGTCTCGAAAACGTCAACGCACAATTCCTTATCCTCTCCGTCTCCACCGACTGGCTGTATCCTCCATACCTCTCGCAGGAACTGGTCATGGCGCTCAACAGCCTTGGAAAAGACGTCCAGTACGCAGAAGTCCTCTCCGAGTTCGGACACGACGGATTCCTGCTTGAAGATGACCAGATGAACTACCTCATCGGCAGATTCCTGACACCGCTGACTGTCGCCGACCTCATGGCCGCAAACCCCCCGTTCATCTGCACCTGTGCTGCCCTCACCGCAACCGCCGCAGCCCTCATCGAACATGAAGTAAACCACCTGCCGGTCCTCAGCGTCGGCGGAGAACTGTGCGGAATCGTCACCTCATGGGACATCGCCAAAGCCGTTGCCAAAGGTCATACCACCCTCACGGAAATCATGACAAAACAGGTACAGACCGTCCGGCCTGCGGACTCCCTCCGGGACGCTGCACTCCTCATGGACAAACACCACATCTCGGCACTGCCGGTTGTGGACGACCAAAATCACCTCGTCGGCATGCTGACAAGCGAACGGCTCTCAAAGATGGTGGAGAGAAACTAACATGAAAATACTGGGAATTCATGCAGACCGCGTCTGGTATAAAATCACCAAAAAAACAAAAATTGCAGAGCCGGAACCGATTCCTGAAGACGAAATGCAGGACTGTGTACTGTTATTCTGCTGTGTGGAAAAGTCCGACGAACTCAACCCGGACGAAACCGTCAGATCCACCGTTGAAAGCATCATGGTCCGGCTTGGCAGACTCAAAGCCCGCCGGGTAATGGTGTTTCCATACGCGCATCTTGCCGCAGACCTCGGCTGTCCGGGTATCTCCCAGTGGATCCTGAAAACAATTCAGGCCCGGCTCACGGAAAACGGCGTAGAAACCAAACGTGCAGCCTTCGGCTGGTACAAAGAGTTCGAGATCAAAAGTAAAGGTCATCCGATGGCAGACTTCTCCATGTCCATCTGTCCCTTTGTCGGTGGAGACTGCGACGGTTCCTGCTGCCCGAAAAAAATTCCGGAAAAGAAAGAAACTCTTGCCTGATCATGCAGAGGCCGGGAAAAGTGCTCTGTACACAGTTTTCCGGTCCCCGGCATGTTCGGCAATATAATTCGAGATGTCAGCGTTCCGGTTGTACTGGGACACATACTTGTTCAGCAGACCGACCGCACGGACATACTCATCATACTTCATCTCATAATCGACTTTATTCATACCCCGGTAGTATGGGATCCTGGCTTTCAGCATCTCAACCCGGTCGGTCTGGACCCGGATCAGCTCGGCAAGACGGGACAGTTCAGACCTCGCATCCGTGCGCATATCAAAAATTGCCTGAGTCTCCCGAATTGCGCCGTACCACTTCCTCCCGTTTCCAATTGGGACGACCTCAGGCGTCGACTCGCGTACACTGATGTTCCCTTCCAGAAGCGGAACATCCCCGATATATGCCGGCCCGGTTGTCTCAATATAAGCATAGCCTGTGTTCCGGAAATCATACCCCGGCGCAACCCTGATACCCGCAGCTGCATGCGCCTCCGCATCAAAGGAGAACAGACACACATCATACCCGGCCTCAGAGAGAATACCGGTCAGGAGAAGCGCCCGGTCATCACAATCCCCGGCCTGATCCAGAACCGTTTCCACCGGATACTTCACCATACTGTGCACGGTGACATACTCAAGCGACTGCACATACCTGACAACCAGATCCACAAACTCATCATCACTGATCTTCAGCCGCTCCTTTGCCGCGGCAAAACCAAGATACAGCAGATGCAGCATTCTGGTCTGCTCCGGATCCGCAACCATTCTCCGGTAATACTCAGAAACCTGCGACTCTGTTTCGGATCCGGAGGTGAGGAGGGTTGTGGTCTTACCGAGTTCGGAAACAGCCTGCTGTGTCAGATGAACGGGAACAGAAAAGGAGACGGTGGAACCGTCATACTCAACGGTAATATCAGCAGTCTCGGAACTGGTAAAGAGGGGTTTTTCTACCGGTTCCGGAGTATTCATAACTCCATACGATACCGTAACAGCCGCAACCACAAAGCAAATGATTACCAGTATCTGTATCAGGCGCCGATCCATCGTCGTACGTATTTCATACGACATACTCCCCAATAAGAGTTATCGTACTGCCCTCAGGTTTTTTCGTAACGATAATCTTCTTTTCAATCCTCTGCCGCAGATCCTCAACATGGGAAATGATCCCGATCAGCCGGTTTCCGGACCGGGGAGCCGCAAGGGTTGCCAGAGTTTCGATCGCCTGATCCAGAGACAGCGTATCCAGAGTTCCGAACCCCTCATCGATGAACAGGGCATCCAGCTCAATGCCTCCGGACCGCTCCATAATCACATCCGAAAGACCAAGGGCAAGGGAGAGTGCCGCCTTAAAGGACTCTCCGCCGGACAGGGTGGATGCAGGGCGCTGCTTTCCGGTATACTGGTCAATTACATCCATCTCCAGCCCCTCTTTCCTGCGGAAGTTTGTTGCAGCGCTCCGCTGCACAAGACAGAACCGGCCGTCGGTCATGGCATGCAGACGGATGTTCGCTTTTTCGAGAATCTGCCCGAGGTATGCGGACTGCACATACTCTTCAAATCGGACACGAATCGCAGAACCTGCAGCATCTCCCTGCGCTGCCCGGACCAGATCCAGTATCTCGGCGTACCGTGCCGCAGTGTCGGCATATTCACTCAGAATCCTGCGGATTTCCTCAGAAAGACCGGTGTTCTGCGTGAGCCGGAACGAAAGCTGCCGTTCCCGGGATGAAAGCTCGGTCCGGTTCTGCTCCAGTCTGCCAAGCTCCGCGTCCAGACCGGCGAGGTCCGTGAACACCTCACCCTCCGTATTTTTCCGCAGGAGCGATATCCGGCCGGCGAGTACACTCCGGGTCTCCTGATACGAGCGAATTGTCCGGGCAGCCTCACCCTTTTTCTCGTCATCCATGAGAGCTGCACGGTATGCGGATTCGTCGGAAAATCCGCGTGCCTCCATCGCCTCATGGAACTGCCGGAGATCCTCAGCCGCACGCCGTGACGTCTCCTGCCGGATACTTTCGGCAGACGCCGCAACGGACACAGCCTGATGCAGAGCCGCAGCCGCGGTGTCGCGTGCAGCAGCACACACTGTTTCCCGTTCTTTTCCGGCAGCGATGTCCGACTCCCGGTGGGAAATTGCAGTCTCTATCTCTGCAGCCGCAGTGTACCCGGCCGGCAGTTGTCCGGCAAGGGTCTCGGCACTCGCGGCTGCTGAGTCTGCGCGGCTCTGGATCTGAGACACCGCATCCCGCAGCTCATCAGCCTCCGCACGGAGCTGCGGAATCATCACATCGATCTGCTTCAGACTGCGTTCAATCTGTTCCAGCTCACCCGCCTGATCACGAAGAGTTTTTAGCTGCATCTCAATCGCGGAACCTGCAGTCCGACAGGCTGCCGCCTGTTCCTGGATCTGGTCTGCAAGCCGCACAATCCAGTCAGGACCCTCCGGAACCGTCAGATATGCACCGGCTGTTTTTCGGAGATGGCCCTCTTCTGACCTGAGCACGGAAACCGCCTCAGCACTTCTCTGTGCAGCGCTACTCCGCGCAGCCTCAGCCTCATGCAGCTGTTTGCGCAGAACCGCAAGCTCAGCCTCCTCAGGAACCTCCGGCAGAAGACGTGCCGGATGCGGATGCCGGAGAGAACCGCAGACCGGACAGGGATGATCATCCTGCAGACTTTTTGCAAGAATTCCTGCCTGCCCGTCGAAGAACAGCCGTTCCTTTTGCTGAAACTCGCAGAACAGCCGGTCATATTTGTCGGCTGCGATCCGGTATGCATGCTCCGCTGCGGCACGCTCCGCGACAAGACCTTTCCGGGCAGTAAGTATCTCCGCTACCCCGGCAAGCCCAATCTGCCGCTCCTGACTGCGTTCCTGCTCCCGGGTCGCCTCCGCAAACCGGCGGGAAACATCAGCGAGTTCCTCGCGGCGGAGGATCAGACGATCCCGGAGCACCTGCTGCTGGTTCATCGCACTGGTCTTTTGCCGGAGCCGGGCTTTCATCTCTTCCAGAAGCCGGAACGCTTTCTCTTTCTGTTCTGCCTGCTCCTCATACTTCGTAAACAGTGGAACAAACTGTTTCAGCCGGGTAATCTCCTCCTGCCAGGTGGAAAAACGGACAGACTCCCGCAAACAGTTCTCATACGCTGCATCGGCAGCTGCGGCGGAGGTCTGCGCCGCGGCAAGCGTGGCAGCCGCAATAGCTGCTTTTTGTTCTGCTTCATGCAGCTCTCCTGCGGTTTTTTTACACCGGGATGCAAACGGCAGAATCTCCCGCGCCCGGTCCGCCGCGGCAACCCGTGTCTCCAGATCCCTGATCTCGCCGCGCCGGTTGGTAAGCTGTTCCAGCTCCCGTTCCGCTTCATGCAGCTTGTCAAACTCTCCGTTGATCACCCGTGCCGATTCGCGGCGGGTCTGCATGCTCCGAACTTGCGTCTGCAGAGACGCAAGCTCACTCTGCATATAGGAAATTTTTGCCGCATCATCCTGATTCTGAACGAATAGTCCGGACAGAATGTCTTCCATCCGGAAAAAACCGTCCAGACCCGAACACCGGGCCAGAAGCTGCGCAAGCTCGCTCTCCGGCTCACAGGAAATCCGGCTTGCCCGGTCAAGACAGGTTGCTTTTTTCTGTTCCGCCTCTTCACGGCAGGACTTCGCCGCAGCCGAAAGCCGGTCCTGCAGCAGTTCAAACCGCCCGGTATCGAACAGCTTCCTGAGAATATCGGCACGATCCTTGGACGGTGAGAGTAAAAACCGCTGGAAATCATTCTGGGCAAGCATCGCCACCTGCCGGAACTGCTGACTCTCCATACCAAGGAGCGCGGTAATCTCCTCACCCACCCGTTTTGCCCCTGATATCTCGGTACCGGACGGCAGAAGCAGTGTTGCGGTCGCTTTCCGCTCCCCGGATGCAGTCTCGTATGCCGGAGTCCGCCGGATGACATACGTACTCCCCCGGTGGGCAAACGAAAGCTCCACGAACGGCACCGTATCCGCCGCAGCAAAATCACTGGACAGTGTCTTTGCTTCCCGGGCACTCCCGCTGGCAACCCCGTAGAGTGCGTATGCAATCGCATCAAATATCGTCGTTTTCCCGGCACCCGTATCTCCGGTGATCAGAAAAATACCGGAACCCCCGAACCGGGAAAATGCAATCTCGGTCTCCTGCGCATAGGGACCGAACGCAGACATCACCAGTCGCAGCGGCTTCATGATGTTCCTCCGGCAATGTCCTGGAGAATCTCCGCGACGGTGTTTTGCTGAAACTCCGTCATTGGCCTGCCGCAGACCTCCGCAAAGAATCCCTCAAACAGTTCCAGATCAGATTTCCTTTGCAGATCCTCCATTCGTGCACCGGTAACCCCAGCAGACACCGGCCCTTCGGCCAGAATTTCAAGCCGGATAATCCGCGGATACACACTGCGCAGGCGGGACATCGCATCCGGCGGTGGTACCGTATCGGTCAGCCGGATGACCATATAGTCCTCCGGGTCCCCGGCATCTGCGCCGGGCCGGGTGAGATCTGCAAGGGTACCGGTCAGAATCCGCAGATCATGCAGCGGTGTAAGCGGAACCTGACGAACGGTCACATTCCCCTTCTCAAAAAGTTCCACAACCGTCACGGACTTCGTCCCGCGATACTCGGACGGAGAATACTTCAGAGGAGAACCTGCATACCGGATCGTGGGAGACCCCACTTTCTGCGGCATATGCAGATGCCCGAGCGCTGCGTAGTCAAACGGTACGAGAACATCCGTATCCACCTGCTCAATGCCCCCGATGATCACCCGTTCCGATTCAGACGAGACCGGCAGTATGCCAACACCTGCAAAAAACTGGTGCGCAACGAGAACACAGCGCTCAGCAGGATCAAACGGAACGGTTCTGAGAACCGCACGAACTGCATCATCAAACGTGGCAACGGCGCAGTCCGCAAACCGCTCGCAGCTGCGAACCGTCGCCGGATCCAGATACGGCAGCAGACAGATATGCACCAGCCCGTAGGTATCCGAACGTGTCACCACCCGGACGGTCCGGTGTTCATCATAGATACCGCTGATGTAAATGCCGCGTGTATCCATCAGACTGCTGCCGTAGTGGATACGTTCGGGCGAGTCATGGTTCCCGCTCACCAGAAACACCGCAATCTGCCGGTTGGCAAGACTGGTCAGGAACGTATTCAGCAGATCAACCGCTGCACGGGACGCAACGGGCGTATCAAATATGTCGCCTGCGATCAGAACACCGTCTGCGTGTTCAGTCTCGGCAATATGGATTATCTGCGAGAGAATATGCTCCTGATCGGCGAGGATGGAGAATCCATAGAACTGTTTTCCCAGATGCAGGTCCGCGGTGTGAATCAGCTTCATACAAAAAAGTGAGGATCAGGGGTTTCCTTCGTCGTACACCTTTGATGTATACCGGGCGATGAAAACTGCAAATGCCGCTGCCAGCAGGATGTAGACCAGCATCCATATGAACAGGAACATCATCATCATCGACCCGATAACGCCAACGAGGAACGAAAAGGCAAAGCCCAGGAATTCAAGAACAATACTGAAGATGAAACTGCAGACGATCAGAATCAGAATCGCTGCAATGTAGTCCATCCATCCGATTCTCCGGATTGCGGCAAGAATTTCGGTGAAGTTGAACGCTTCCCGGATTGTTCCGGATCTTGCCATTCTGACGACTCCGAGAGTCGAGAACAGTCCGATACCAAAGCTTACGACTATCAGGACAAGGATAAAGACAAGGAAGTTCAGCAGGAACCCGACGGCAGCCTCCGGCGTGAGGACTGCTCCGCTGAATATACCGGAGCCCGTCCCCCATGACAGGAATAGAAAGACCAGACTGAGAAGCAGTATCGGGATTGCATAGATGATACCGGCAATGTTCATCTTCCATCCGTTTACAAACAGTTCACGGATGTTGGAAACCTCCGGGATACCGGGTTTTGACTCCATCACCCGATAGAGATATCCGGCATACAGCGGCACAATCGCGCAGGTAACCACATTAATGAGCAGATACAGGAACAGGTAAAACCATCGTTCGGGTCTGCATGTCTCTCTCACATACGTCAGAGAGGCTGAGAGAATTGCGCCATGATCCATTCGGTTCACTTCCGTTATGTTTCAGTAGTATTCAACCTGCGGGAGATTAAACATGACGTAATTGTGTGACACTCGATACCATGCCATGATATGGCATATCATAGCAATTTATATAGATACAGGGATAACCTCAGTACCAGATTCTGATGAACGAACGCTCTGCCCAAAAATACTGCGGCATTCAAGCGGGGGCGTTAGCCCGAAGCGGCGAGCAAGTCCAGAGGACTTGCGAACCTGCTACGTTCAGCGTTTTTTTTATCTTTAGCTTTATCTGAAGGGAGCCGTTGCCGTCGTGCATCTGGTTCCCGGAACTGTTTTGTCGACGTAACGTGCTGGAAACGCACAGAATCTCATGAAAGGTGATGAAAAAACTATGTTTGGGATAAGCGATCCGGGTGTATGGATTACGTATGTAATTTGTGCTCTGGCACTCATTGGCTGTATAATGTACGGGTATTTCGCCTGGAATAAGGATAGTGACGACGATGGCAGTGAGTACTGAACTGACGATTCTGATTGTGCTGTTCTATCTGGTACTGATCCTCGGTCTCGGCTGGTACGGGTACCGGCGGACCCGGCAGGTCGAGGATTATATGGTTGCTGGACGGAACACCCATCCGATGATCATTGCTCTCTCCTACGGAGCAACCTTCATCAGTACGTCGGCGATCGTCGGGTTCGGCGGGACTGCTGCTCAGTACGGTATGAGTCTGATGTGGCTGACGGTGCTGTGTATTCTCGTCGGCGTGATCATTGCGTTTCTGTTTATGGGAAAACGTATCCGGCGGATCGGAAAAGACCTTGGTGCTTTGACCTATCCGGAACTGCTGGGGAAAATCTTCGGTTCCCGCATGCTGATCTATGCGACAGGTCTGATCTTTGTTGCCGCAATGCCGCTGTATACTGCGGCGGTTCTGATCGGCGGTGCAAGATTTATTGAAACAACCTTAGGGATTCCCTATATGACGGCTCTGCTTGGATTTGCCGGAGTTGTTGCGTTGTATGTGGTGATCGGCGGTCTGATCGCGGTCATGTATACGGATGCGGTACAGGGAGTCATTATGCTTGCAGGTATGGGGATTCTTCTGGTACTGACCTATGTGTACCTTGGCGGTGTGACTGCGGCGAACAGTGCTCTGGAAGCAATGACTCCTCTTGTTCCGGACAATCTTGCAGCGATCGGTATGACCGGTTGGACTTCCATGCCTGAACTTGGTTCTCCGGTCTGGATGACGGTGATTACCACACTGGTACTCGGTGTCGGTATCGGTGTCCTGGCCCAGCCGCAGCTTGCGGTTCGGTTTATGACCGCAAAGGACGGAAAGTCCCTGAACCGGGCGGTTCCGATGGGTGCCCTGTTTATCGTGATGATGACCGGTGTTGCCTTTACGGTCGGACCGTTGACGAACGTCTATTTCATGGAGACAACCGGTCAGCTTGCACTGACCGCCGCAGGAGGAAATGCAGATTCGGTGATTCCGCTCTACATCAACGCAAGCATGCCGGAACTGTTCGTGATTATCTTCATGCTCACGCTGCTTTCCGCGGCAATGTCAACACTGTCTTCTCTGCTGCACACGATGGGTACCACCCTCGGCGGCGATATCTTCGCCCGGCTGAAAGGGAAACGCTACTCGGTACGTGCAAATCAGATCGGGATTGTTCTGATGATGCTTGCTAGTCTCGCAATTGCACTGGTGATGCCGGGCAGTATCATTGCCCGGGCGACGGCGATGTTTATGGGTTTGTGTACGGCGGCTCTGCTGCCTGCCTTTGTTCATGGAATCACTGCAAAACAGCCCTCCCGACTCGCGGCGAAGTGGAGTATGCTTGCCGGTGCGGGCGGGTGGCTGCTGTGGACACTGTTTGCCCACACCGCGGAGTCGCAGGCACTTGGCGTCTGTCATGCCCTGTTCGGCGTCAGTTCACTGGTACCGAGTCCCTGGAATTATCTGGACCCTCTGGTCGTCGGAACGATTCTTTCGGTTGTGATACTTATTACACTGATTCCGTTGGACAAACACCGGGTGACGCGCGAAGAACAGAAAGCAATGGCATCCAAATCCGCAGATATGTAATGTGCGGGTTTAATCAAAAAAGAGGAGGAGTGATCTCACTCCACATTTTTCAGGGTATTTTTATCGTAGCGGGAGATGGTTGCGTTTTTCTGGTTCTGGTATTTTGCATCCGGTTTTTTATCGTACGGGCAGGCGCACCGTTTGGTTACATAGAAGACAAGCTGCCCGACGGGCATTCCCGCATATACCCGGACAGGCCGGCAGTTCACGTTGCACATCTCAAGCGTGATGGTTCCGGAAAACCCGGCGTCAATCCAGCCGCCGGTCTGATGCAGCTCAATACCCAGACGGGCGACGCTGCTTTTCCCTTCAATGGACGAGACAATATTATCCGGGAGGGTAATTGTCTCCAGTGTTTCCGCAAGCACGAACTGGCCCGGCAGAATATCAAAGTAGGAACTCTTTCGCTCACTGGCGTGGGAGAGAATCGTTTCCTTTTTGTACGGATCGATGACATCGTCGCACGGTTCATACCAGACAAAATGGTTGCCCAGCCGGATATCCAGCGAGTTCGGCTGTACTAGTGCAGGATCATACGGGTCCACACCAATAAACCCGCGTTTAATATGATCCGCAATTTCCCAGTCTACCAGAATCATGAATATCTATTTTGAACTCTATTCATAAAGAAGTACTCTTTGCCGTTGAAAGCCGGGGGCTTTCCCCCTGCTTCGGGCTTCAGTGGGTAACTATGGAAAGACTAAGGAAAACCTAAGGAAAACCTAAGGAAGTGAGAAGCTTCGGATGTGTGTCGATACTTTTTGTGTGTGTCTTCGGCCCTATGTGGGTAACCACGGAACACACCGAACACACGGAATCTCACGGAAAAAACACGAAATACCGCCGCATACGCGGCTTACGGAAAAAACGGAAAACCTAAGGAAGTGGGAATCTTTGTTCGTGTGTAGATACTTTTTTAGAAATTCTTTGGACGGATGAAGAAAAAAACCGCTAATAGCACAAATAGCGCTAATATTCGCGAATATACTGTTTCTGGTCATGTGCATTCGTGTAAATTCGCGCTATTAGTGCTATTAGCGGTTTTTTTCTCATACGCCCAAGGAATTCCGGAAAACTTCCCTCGACACACATCCGAAGCTTCTCACTTCCTTAGGTTTTCCGTTTTTTCCGTAAGCCGCGTATGCGGCGGTGTTCCGTGTTTTGACTTTTTTTTCCGTGAGATTCCGTGTGTTCGGTGTGTTCCGTGGTTACCCACCTAGGGCCGAAGCCTCCCATTTCCTTAGGCTTTCCATAGAAAGTCTTCGGCTTTCATGCCGTGATTACCCACCGAAGACCGAAGCTTCCCATTTCCTTAGGCTTTATGATAAAAATAGGATTTATACAGGAGTTCATCTCCCTACGAACAGCACCGGAAAATCAGCGTGCGATCTGCCGGATATGCTCATCGGAAAGCTTCACCAGATCCGCCTGACCGGAAAGATCCGCAACACTCCGCACCGCCTCCAGCAGATGCACGGAATCCTCCAGAAAACTCAGAATGTCCGCCGGGAACAGATCAATGCCGTACTCCTCCAGAAGCTGCTGATGAATCTCCTTATGATTCAGTCCCATCTCCCGAAGCTCCAGAATCGCAATGACAAACTTGCGTTCGGGACATCCGCAGAGCGGTGAATCGCGGCAGTTGCACTCCAGAAAATCCTTGAAAAAATGCATAATCTGGTCTCGGGTTCCGGGATCCAAACTATCGATATTCATCGACCCGGTGATCGCCTCAAGATTTGCCGGGTGAAATGCTCCGTCCGGCAGACGATATCCCGCCGCTCTCTGGAGTTTTTTAATATAGCGAAACCGTGCGCGGCCTGCGATCACTGGGCTTCTCCGGCTTCCTCATCAAAGTTTTTGAGGGACTTCATCGCTTCACTGATACGTTCGACCTCGACCAGCCACTCGTCAAACAGCGTCGGCTCATCCGTATCTTTCACATATTTTCCGCAGCAGGTTGCCCCGTTGATCACCGCGGCACCGATGGACGACGCCATATCCAGCGCTTTTTCCGGATCCTTATCGAAGATTTTCCTGCCGTCCTTTACCAGATTCTTCACATCTTCATTGGCCGGACAGTCACCTTCAAGATACTTCTGACCTGCGGCGAACAGCACAAGCATTGATACCTGCATCGATCCGACAATCTCCGCAATCTCCAAGTCCGGGAGTTCGGTCATGACAATCTCTTCCACACCCCGGAGCTTCGTACGGGCATCCTCAAGACTCAGTCTGCCGTTCTGGTACAGACGGATAATCTTCAGCGTTGCAAGCGTAATGTCATCAGAGAATCCGTCAAGAATACGGTAACCCTCCGGCATCTCCTCACTGTCCTCGTCTCCGGAAAAGTCAGCTTCAGACAGGGTCTTCAGCCAGTTATCCCAGCGCTCCTGATTATAAAATATGTAAAACAGCTTTGCCGGAGCTTCCGGTTCAGCTGCTTTTTTGGCACTTTTTTTTCCAGCCATGCTCAGTGTACAATAATTCTGCCGGGATTTATAAAGAACTTGTGATATTACTCCTCATACCTGAATCGGAAAAACAAGAGGTCTATTTATCGAAACAGGACATACTAATATAGTTAGTTGAGAATTCACAAAGTGAACATCCCATGAACCAAAGAATTCCCTCAAAACTCATTCAGGCGCTGGGAGAAAAAACTCCCCTGCTCATCGCCGTGTCCGGCGGGCAGGACAGTGTAACACTACTTGCCGCAGCACATGCGGCAGGTATCCCCGTCGCCGCCGCCACAATCGTCTCCGAGTTTTCGGTCCCGGGAGAAGCGGAGCGGGTGG
Source organism: Methanobacteriota archaeon (assembly GCA_023396065.1). Lineage (GTDB taxonomy): Archaea > Halobacteriota > Methanomicrobia > Methanomicrobiales > Methanocorpusculaceae > Methanocorpusculum. The sequence continues at coordinate 2,549 of JAEWXF010000024.1, read as the reverse complement.
AAACGTTCTGCCGGACGCATGAAATTCCCTGGTATCCGGTATACCTCTCCCTGCTCACCATATCGGAACTCCGGAAAAACCCGGAAAACCGCTGTTATCTCTGTAAAAAATTCCTGATGGAAACACTCTGTGCGCTTGCAAAAACCAAAAAATACGCAGCGGTTTGTGACGGAACACATGCCGACGACCCGGTAGACGGCCGGCCCGGCATGCGGGCATTGCGGGAACTTGGGATTCGCAGTCCCTTTGCCGAGTCAGGTATCGGCAAAGAAGGTATCTATGCCCTTGGAAAGGAACTCGGGATACCAAAAATACCGTCCTCCTCATGCCTCGCCACCCGGATACCATTCGGAGAAGAAATTACCGGGGAAAAACTGGAAAAAATATCCCGGGCTGAACAGTATCTCCGGGACAACGGAATCTCCGGTGTTCTCCGGGTCAGAATCGTCGGGGATGAAGCGGTCATCGAAACGGAAACCGCGGAAGTGGCAACCGCCCGAAAGTTAGCGGGCAATATGGAAACAATCGGATTTACCCGTGTGCGTGTTGCAGAATACGTAATCGGGGGTGTACAACGATGGAAACAAACACAGCAGTAATGGTACGGATCGGCGAGCTCTGGCTCAAAAGTGAACCGGTCAAAAAACAGTTCATGATCGCCCTGATCAAAAACATCCGTGCGGCACTCAACGCAGAGGAGATTGATCACACCATCGAAGAGTACCGCGGCCGGGTCCTGATATACGGAGACGCCGAACGGATCGCTCCTGTGGTCTCCCGCATCTTCGGAATCGTCGATGTGAGTATCTGTACAACCACGGAAAACACACCGGAAGCCCTCGGAAAAGCCGCAGTCCTGCTGGCAGAAAAAAAACTCAAACCCGGCATGCGGTTCGCCGTCCGGGCACGCCGCCAGCATGTCAGCGGGTTTACCAGCCAGCAGCTGGCCGGACTGGTAGCCGATGCCATCTGGGAAAAGATACCGGATTTTCTGGTGGATCTGGACAATCCCGAGTATGAAATATTTGTCGAAGCACGCGAGTACGGCGGACTTGTGTATGACGACCGGATAAAAGGCCAGGGCGGACTGCCGCTCGGAACCGCCGGGCGGGCAATGGCCCTGCTCTCTGCGGGGATTGACTCGCCGGTTGCCGCATGGCTGATGATGCGGCGCGGTGTGGTCATGTCCGGCGTATTCATGGACGGCGGCAGATGGGCCGGTCCCGCCACAAAGGATCTGGCACTCGACAACGCACGCATCCTGTCCACCTGGTGTCCGGGCCGGTCATTCTCCGTCTGGGTCGTGAACATGGAACCGTTCTTTGATGCAATGACACAGCTGTGCGAACGGCATTACACCTGCCTGTACTGCAAACGGTTTATGATGCGGGTTGCCGACGGGATTGCCGCCCGGGAAAAGCGGGACGCACTGGTCAGCGGAGAAAATCTCGGACAGGTTGCATCGCAGACACTGCAGAACATGGCAATCATCACCGCATCGGTATCAACCCCCATTCTTCGCCCGATTCTCACCTACGATAAAGAAGAGACGATTGCACTTGCCCGAAAAATCGGGACCTATCATGAAAGTCCCGGAGACACCGGGTGTCGCGCGGTGCCAAAAAAACCCGCTACACGCTCAGCGGAAGAGATCATAATCGCAGAGGAATCGAAGCTCCCCATGCAGGATTTGATTCAGGCAGCGATTGATTCCGCGGAATTATGGGTTGCGAAAAATGGTCTCCTCGCAAAAAAAAGTGATTGACGGAAATGCAGGTGAAAAGACTTCGGATTTCATGCTTTGATTCTCTGTCACGACAACCATTTTTATATATGACGAAGTATAATATAGAACGTAAGGGTCCACAACCCCAGGTAGTCGGTCCGTAAGGACGTATCCTGTCCAATCACCACCTATATGTCAGAGCTGGGGAGTTCTGTTGACGTAGGCGGGTAGCAGGTGAGATCTGACAGTTCTCTAAACTGTCAGAAGACATACCGTTTCATCGCAGACATGTCTCCCCAGGTGAAAGTGATGAGGAAAATAGAGAAGGATTGTTTCCTTTTGGTACTGGCCAGTGTGGGGCGAATACACAATGCCATTCCCAAGAGTAACCAATCACAACTATTTTTCGGGCAATTTTGAGTCTGTTTTATGTGATTCTTTGTTGTGTTTCGTTCACATCAGGTACACGAAAAATTCCACGGGGATTTGCTCGACAAACCAGAATTTGTCGAGACAACGGAGATATTCCCCGAATTTGACACTTTGCCTTATCTCCCTCTTTTTCGAAATTAGAAATTGAAATAAAACCACCCAATTTTTGGACAGAAAACAATATTTGGGGTGCAATTAGGATTGGTTTTCTTGCGGGTCTTTGGACGTATATGGGTAACCACGGCTTGAAAGCCGAAGATGGTTTCCGGAGATGAGATTCTTTGGATGTATGTGGGTAACCACGGAACAGCACGGAACACACCGAATTCCACGGAAAAAAGCACGGAATACCGCTTCGCTTACGGAAAAAACGGAAAGACTAAGGAAGTGG
>JAEWXF010000008.1 GCA_023396065.1 Methanobacteriota archaeon | reverse complement strand
ACACAAAGATTTGTGCCTAGTTTGTCTTTCCGCGCTGTTTGCGAGGTAACAAAGTAGGCTTCGTGGGTATTTATACCCACCGATCCATTCACTCCGGAACGGAGTAATTTCCGACCGGAACTATGGATTAAACCTGCTCACCTTGCGAGGTAACAATGTAGGACAAGGAACTATTTAGAGATGACGGAATGATATTCAACAAAATGAATCCGGAGAAAAATCCAGAAATCTAAAAAAGGGGCGAGTATGAAGACAATCCCTCACAAACTCATCATACGTGAAAGGGCATCATACACCATACGGCGCCAGTGTTCCGGACCAAACCGATAGATTTCGCGCGCCTGAACACCATCAGGACCGGGATTTTCTCCGGACATAGTATCAACCCGGTCAAGCGTAGAACGCGCGACATCCTGAACCCAAAGATCGCGGGTCTCCTGATCCACAACAAGAATAGACTCAGCGCGCACGGACGTGAAAATCTTCCCCTCCGGCGTATTATACACACTCGGCTTCCCGACAACAGTCACAAATGCCGGACCCGCTTCAGTATCTATTTTCGCAAGCTGATGCATCGCCTCCGGCTGATACGACCCCGCAGTTACAAAAAACAGACCCGTAGGATCTGACACACGGGCACGATACAGCACATTCTGGTCCCCCACCTTATCCTTCTGCGTAATCGTCCCCGCAATCAGAACACGATTACAGCGCTCACCGGTCGGCAGCAGAACATACATAGGACTCTTTTCATCCTCGCTATCCTTAAACGTCTGTGTTGCCTCGCGAAGCTCGGCTGCAAACACCCGCTTCGCCGGCTCACGCTCATACGACTGGAAACTCTGACTCATCTCACTCATTGATCTCACCCTCCTGGACAACAGCACCTGCGCGATTCATCAGCTCCGCCGTAACTCCCGGATCCAGATGAACAAACTCCGCAGACTTCACCAGAATTCTCCCGTCAAAATCATTCCCCTTACAGCACACATATCTTCCGCAGACACGCTCAATCAGCCGGGCCTGAACCTCCTCAGGGCCGAGAGGACTATCCAGAGCAATCTCAACAGCCTGATCCATAGAAATCCCGGAAAGCTCCTCAACAACCTCCTTACCCATCAGCACATTATACGCCTTATGACCATCATCCACCACACCCTTAATCCGCAGATCATACCGGAACTCCTGCTGAATCTCGTGCATCGGACATAAATTCTGCCGGGACAGCACGCGGCCGCATCCCTCAACCGGACAACGCTTCACCAGACCCGAACCATTCGAAATCTGCACAACCGCTCCCGTCACCTCATCAAGACGCGTCCCCACTGCAATATCCTCCTCCGGACTCTCTGCAGTATACGTAGCCGAGTTCAGACTGATCGAAAGCCGGCCGTTATACTCATCCACCTTTGCATTCGTAACCAGATAAACCCGGCCCGGCTCAAGTTTCTCCTTCGCATCATCCTTCCAGAGAACAAACTTAATCCTCCCTGACTCATCGCCGACAAGACCCGTCTGCATCATACGCTCACTTCGGGACTCCCACTCCTCCACAAACTTCACCCGGAGTGACGCATACCCGACCGCAAGATCACGAACCATCGTCACCGGCAGAGGTTCCGTCGGCATGGACACCGCCTGCTTCACCGGAACAGAAATATCGGAATCCTCATCCTGCATCCACACACCCGTATTCAGCGTCAGAGACAGACGTTCGTTGAACATATCAACCGTCGCATAAAAAATATTATAGACGGCTCCCAGAACGAGTTTCTCCTTATCCGGATCCTGCCACAAAACAAACTTCATCCGGCCCGAATCATCCGCAACCAGACCGGTCTGCATCATACGTTCGCTCCGGGACTCCCATGCATCGACAAACTTCACCCGGATACAGGAAACAACACCGGGCTTCAGATCCCGCAGAGGTGTCGGCGCCGCCGGCATAAGACTGCGGTCATCCTCAATCATCGTCACCCGGGAACCGGAATGCATCTTCAGATTCACCACGCCGCGGAACGAATCAACAACCGCCGACTCAATCCGATACCACTGCTCCATCTCAAGAGGAGGAATTTCTGCAGCCTTGGAAAAAACCACAAACCGTACCGCACCCGAACTATCCGCAAGAACCCCTGACTGGGAAATTGCCGGAGAATTCGGCACCTGCAGAGAGACAACCTTCGCCTCAATCGTAACCCAGTCATTCGGCTGGATATCTGCAAGCTCAGTAACATCACTGGTCGTACGCGTCCCCGCGGGCGCAGTCTCCTCGGGAATATCGAAAAGTCTGTACTGATCAGACAAAACCTTCCGTTCAGCCTCATACGGAACCACACCAAACTCATTAATGTAGCTTCCAAGTTTGTCCGCAATACTCTGCCTGTCCGGCGAAACTCCTTTAGACTCTAATTTTTGGGAGATTCTGTCGGTAATCTGCTGGATCTGTTGTGCATCCATATTGATCTCCAACTACAACATCGTCCTGAAACTATATCAAACCCACACCGCGCGTACTGAAAGTGCCCGAAAATGAACTTAAGCCCAGGATGCCCGGTTCGCAAACATCAAGTAGTCCTGCATCAAACATAGTAGACATGGCAATTACAGTCGATTCAAGCATCGCTGACCTCCTCCGCGAAAAACCGGAGAGCGCCGCAATCCTGCAGAGCTTTGGCATGGGCTGCCTTGGCTGCGCTATTGCAAACAACGAAACCATCCGCGAAGCAGCAATGGTTCACGGAATCCCACTCGACGAGCTCACCAAAAAGCTCGGCATCTAAAATAGAGAGTTTCCAACTACTCTCCAGCTTTTTTCCACACCGCTTTCAGTTCAGCAATATCTGCCTCAGGATTCTGCAGAAGATGTGCCGTAACGGCAGGTTCATGAATAAACCTGCAGTCCATACAACTCCAGACCTCCCCTGTGGGAGTCTCAATCAGATGACCAAACTGAGAATCCATACAAGGATAAAGGGGACAGTAACAGAAACTGCACTGCTGACCGGTAAAATTATGACAGGGATAATACGGACACCCTTCCGGAATCCACTCATTCCAGTGATCACCACCATATCTGCTGTAGATAAAAAATGACGGCCGGTCCCGCTTCACAACTCCCGAAGGTGAACGCGACCAGCCGCGGGAAACACCCCACGTGGAAAGCAGATAATTATCAAACCGGACAAGCGCTTCGGTGAGAGCATGACCAACAGCCTTGGAAATTCGCTCGCCCGTCTCCGTCAACGGACCGGCAAACATTTCCATATCACCCCCTAAACGTTCCGACGCCACCACAATCGCGTCCGTAGGACCGGCAGATGCCGGGAGATTTCGTTCCGCCAGAACCTGCATCTTCGCTTCCGACGCAGTCATCATCGCCCCGAGAAGCGCCGCGTCCGTTAGCGGCCGGGCCACAACCACAATAATATTGACCGTCCGGTTGCGGTCCGATACCGCCGCGGTGACAAACACCGTCACATCATCATATCGCGCAATACAGAGATTTGTCATGGGGACTGCAGTCAGCAGACCAAAATGCGGCTGCAAAAATCCATGCCGGGTTGAGATTCGGTCCAGATACGCAGCAGCATCCTCGGAGAAGTTCCGGGGCACCGTGACATTGAGAATGGTACGGATATCCGCAACACCCCCGTCAGCCCCGTTACTTGCCGCCCGGAACTGTCCCCGGACGAGCAAAACAGAATCTCTCAGATAATACCGCATACAAATCCGATTCAGACCTCTTTTACGTAGGAGTACAGGGAGAAGTAATCAACAACCAATTTTTCCACCGGAGCCGCAGGTTCGACCGGTTTATTTTTCTCAAAAATCTTCCCGAACAGTCCCTTCTTCGGCTCCTCAACAGGCTGCGGCACAGGCTCCTCCACCACAACACGTTCACGGCGATAACCGCGGGGAATCTCACCGGCCGGAGCAAAACCGCATTTGGTCAGAAAACTCATCGCAGCAGAGTTGGACCCGGGAACACGGGTTGCCGCAACGGAGGCAAAGCCGAGATCGTGTGCCGTCCGGAAGGAATGCTGGGACATCTGCTTCCCGATACCAAGCCCGCGGAACGAAAACTTCACCGCATAGATCACCTCGGCCACATGCGACCCTTTTCCCGGATAGAGTTTGCGAAGAAGATACACGCCGGCAATCTCGGACCCGATTACCGCACAGTAGACACCGCGGAACTGATCCAGAAATGCCGACATATCTTCAGGACCGAGAGGGGTTTCTTCCAGAAATGCATCACCTTCAGTGATGACAGAGTTCCAGACCGCCATAACACTATAGAGATCGGCCGGTTCATAGGGTCGGATGATGACGTTCATGCTATCAACAGATATTGGGATGATGATGGTATAAATAGTAGTCTAGAACTCGCCGTCCTGTTCAAAACTTCTGCCGTACCGGAGAGCAAGTTCTGCTTTGTACAACTCTTTTCCCAGATATGCGGCGTGATCCAGAAGGGAAACACCCTCTTCGGCAAGGATAGCGGAAAAGACATCATACCAGGAGGTTCCGGAAATTGCGTGATTATGCCGTACTGCTACAATGCATCCGTCTTCAATGCCGATACGGAAGTTTCCCGCAGGATCATATGCCGAAAGATCGTCCGGGGCATGCGGAGCATGGACAAGATTCGTATACGAGAGTTCCGGCTCCTGCCGCCTGCGTTTTTCTTTGAGAAGCAGAACGTCCACCCCCACATCCTTCGGATACGGACGACCCCGCGAGAGCAGCATCATTTCACAGGCTCGCCGCATCTCCCGCGTTGATCCCCGGGTTTTATCCGAATGTTCTGAGATCAGGACACAGGCAGAACCGGATTCGGCGGCGGCGGCGGCGAGAAGGGCACACATGCCGGGGCTGTCCGCATCCGTCATCTCCACGACATTGACACAGCCGAGAATCTTCGGGCAGCCGATATCGGGGAGATACCCTGCTAGTGAGGAGACAAAGCCGGAGAGCGGAGGCTGAAGAAGCGGGTCAGCCAGGATACGGGTAAGACCATGTTCCCGGGCGAGGGAGATAGTATCGGCGAGAGTGGCAGCTCCGGGAATCAGAACTGCGGCGGCTCCCGCTGCCAGGACATCAGAAGCGAGAAGAGGAATTGTTTCTGAGGTGAGGGAGATGACGAGATCCGCACGGAAGAGAGATGCACGAATGAGATCCAGGTCTATGGTATCTATCGAAAGCGGCACCGGCAGATCGGCAACGTCGGCAAAACAGCGCTGAACGTCCCGGACAGTAGCGTCAAAACCGAATCCGAGATCCACAACATCCGCCCCGTTCCCGATTGCCCGGAGAACAGCGTCCCGGAGATCGGGATGCCGGTGGGCATCCATGATTTCATGAACAACTTTGATCCGTGACCCGCCGCCAAACTTTACCCCCCGGATAGTAAATGCCGCATCGGCTGCGGTTTCCAGATTCAGAAGTTTGATTCTTGCCAGTTCCCGCCGCTCCTCGGCAAGGAGGTCATCCGCAGGTGTGTCCCGGGAAAGGCCCGAGGAGAGAATCAGCGGGACGGCAAGTCCCATGTCGGCCGCATGGCGGGTACCTCGCCGGATGAGGGTCCCGGTTGTTTTCTCCACAGAGGAAAAGTCTGCGGTACACATGCCGGAGACGACGGCGAGGTCACACGGATGGGCATGAATCAGCTTTTCCAGCATCTGCGGGGAAAGAAATGAGGCGATTTCTCCGACGGAAACGATTTCGTAGGTAAACTCCGTTACCCGGGACAGTGCCGCGCGGAGCATTGATTCACTCTGGTGACCGGTAGGAAAGAGAACCTGCATAGTATCCTTATTAGGGATGAAATCGTAAGTATTTTAGTACTACAATGGTTCTGCTCAAATGTGATCTGCACGTCCATACCAATGCGTCACGGGACGGGGAAAGCCCGGTTGAAGAGGTGATTGCCGCAGCAAAGGCTGCCGGCCTTGATGCTGTTGCGATCACCGATCACGATACAACAGATGGGGCTCTCCACGCACTCAGGCAGGACAATCCGGGTATTCTGATTATTCCGGGAATTGAGGTCTCCACGAAACAGGGGCATCTGCTGGTTCTGGGAACGACGAAGGTGTTCCCTCCCAAAGAGGATGTACTGAAGACGATTGCCGCAGCAAAGGCGGAAGGGGCCGTAACGATTGTGCCGCATCCGTTTCACCGGTGGCGGCACGGGGTAGGACTCCGCTGTAAGGAGGCACTGAAGGCGGCTGATGCGATTGAGGCGTTTAACAGCCGGTATATTATCGGGACGGCGAATCAGCGGGCGGTAAAAGAGGCGAAGAAATACCATAAGCCGCTGACCGCCGGGTCGGATGCGCATAACTGCAGGTTTGTCGGGTTCGGGGTTACGGAGATTGAATGCAGTGAACGGTCTGTGGATGCGGTTCTTGCGGCAATCAGGGAGGGACATATCAAAAGTATGTGCCGGAAAACGCCGCTTCGTACCTACACCCGTCAGTCCTGGAATAATACGGTGCGGAAGGTACGCAGGCGGGTTCCTGCGTTCCGTCACCGTCCCCGGCGGAGAATTTTCCACCGGAAAAAATGAAGCTGGCATTTCTTGTGGGGTATAAGGGGGACGGCTTTGCCGGGTCCCAGGCACAGCCGGAGAAGCGAACCGTTGAAGGGGAGTTTGTCGGAGCGGGAATCGGTCTCGGACTTTTCTCTACCTCTGCCGAGGCACATTTCCGCATATCAGGCCGGACGGACAAGGGGGTGTCGGCACGAAGGCAGGTTGTCTCCATTACAACCGAGTACCCGGAGAAGGCGGTTGATGCGCTGAACTTCTGGCTGCCGGATGATATCTGGTGCCTCGGGGCGGCTGAGGTTTCGCCGGACTTTTATCCGCGGTATGCGGTGACAGCACGGACGTACCGGTATTACTTTCCCTATTCCCTGGATATGCAGCAGATGAATGCTGCGGCAGAGAGGTTTGTCGGGGTTCATGATTTCACACGGATGGCGAAGATGGAGCCGGGACGTGATCCGGTACGAACAGTCAGCCGTGCAGTGGTGTTTGCCGGGGCGGACGGGTGCCCGGTCTTTGAGGTTACGGCGAAAAGTTTTCTCTGGAATATGGTGCGGGGGATGGCGGGTGTTCTCGCTTCGGTGGGATGCGGTGTTGCAGAGCCGGAAATCGTGGACGAGCTGCTGAACAAACCGGGAAACCGGGTACATCCGGCACCGGCAGAGGCACTGATTTTCTGGGATGCGGAGTGTGATGTTGTGTTTACCCCGATGCGGCAGGCACGGGAGACGATGCGGTTTCTGGGACGGGAATCCGCCGCCGCCCGGGCACAGATGCATGTTGTTGAGGCACTGATGGAGGAGGAGCCGGAAAAGATGTGGAGACAGAGACTGGTCCGGGAGTATCCGGACATCCGGAAGAGAAGGGAATGAGAGAGATAAAACAGATAAAAATTGGAAAAATTCCGGCTGTCCTTTGGGGTGAGCCTGCGGAAAAACTCTATATCTTTGTTCACGGCCTGCACGGCTGCAAAGAAGAGGCGGAGGCGTTCAGCAAAATTGTCTGCCGCAGGGGGTGGCAGGTGCTGAGTCCGGATCTGCCGGGACACGGCGAACGGCGGGATGAAGCAGAGGCGTTTACACCGTGGGATGTGGTCCCGGAGCTGAGATCAGTTCTCGGGTATGCAAAATCCGGATGGCATACGACCGCAGTGTTCGCCAACAGTATTGGTGCATGGTTTTCTCTGCTGGCCTTTGCGGAGGAGTCACTGGAGCGCTGTCTGTTTGTTTCGCCAATTCTGGATATGAACCGGATGATACAGGATATGATGAGGCAGGCGGGGGTAACTGAAGCACAGCTGGAGAGGGAACAAACAATCCCGACCGCATCCGGACAGATGCTGTCATGGGAATATCTGACGTATGTACGAAATCATCCGGTTACCGCGTGGAAAAACCCGACCTGGATATTATATGCAGGAAATGACGCTCTGACCGGATTCCGCGTTGTCGATGAGTTTTCCAGACGGTTCTGCTGTCATCTGACGATTATGAAAGACGGGGAACACTGGTTCCATACACCGCAGCAGCTGGAGGTTCTGCACAGCTGGATACAGGAGAACGGTTAAAGAAATCAGATCAGCTTCGCGATCCGTTTTCCTTCGGATTGTGCCTCCGCAACCGACTCGGGCCAGCCCTTTACCCCGCCCCGGCTGTCCATGCCGGGAAACAGAACATTCTCCGTATACGAAAAGCCGGCATCATTGAAAAACGCGCGGACTACCGGGAATGCCGCATCAAAAATATGCGGAATCGCCTGTCCCGACGTCCCGAGAAACACACCCGTATGCGATGCCAGATGCTCCTGAGAAAACGCAAGCGTCTTCGTCACGAACTTCTGTGCCCAGAGAAACTGACCCCGGTCAATAAACGACTTCATCTCCGCCGTCACCGTCATCGAATAAATCGGAGAGGCCAGAACCAGAACATCCGCCGCAAGCACCTCCGCAAACACCGGCGTCAGATCATCGGTAATCACACATTTTCCGTTCCGGTGGCAGGCATTACATCCTTTGCAGTTTTTATGATCAATATCCACCAGATACTGCTTCGACACAAAGGCCCCTGCCTCCTCCGCACCGCGAAGAAACGCATCCAGAACAGTATCCGTATTCCCCCGCTTTCGCGGACTTCCGTTTATTGCAACAATTCGCGTCATACAAACTCCAGACTCTCCACAAACGATGCCGCAGCATCCTCCGCCTTCGCGACCGCCTCAGGAATCCTGAGAAAATCTCCCTTATGATCCACACCGCTGAGCAGGAGAAGATGCGTATCCTTCGATGTTATGCCTGAAACATCAAAAAGGAATCGGGCAACAGGCACCGCATGATCAAACACATTCCCGCGTGACTGCCCCGCCGTCGCAAGAAACATCCCGAACCGTCTCCCGGGAGGAGTCGTAAAGGTCTTCAGAACATACTTCTGCGACCAGAACACCTGACAGCGGTCGATCAGCGCCTTCGCCTGCGCACAGACCGACAGCGAGTACACGGGTGATGCAAGAATCAAAACATCCGCCGCACGAATCTTCGCCGCGAGATCCTGAAAATCATCCTCCTGAATACAGCGGCCCAGCTTCTCGCAGGCACCGCATCCCTTACACGGAGCAACAGAAAGATCATTCAGCAGCACCTTCTCCACCGAAAACCGGTCCGGACCAAAATATCCGAGAACCAGATCAAGGGCATCCTCAGAGTTCCCGTGACGACGGGGAGAGGTAGAAATTGCAAGCACCCGGGCAGTCATACTACAGTATACTCAACGGGAACCCAGATAAAACAACGGTTCAGGATAAAAACAGATGCGGGGGGAGGGATTCGAACCCGCGAACTCCTTGAGAGCCGATCTTGAGTCGGCCTCCGTTGGCCACTTGGATACCCCCGCGCTAAACGAGGATAGTATATTAGATGTGGGAAAACATCAAGCTTTGCAACAAACGGAAAAATTCCAGGTCCCGGAAGGGAGGACACCCCCGAAAAATAACCTCATTCCAGCCCCAAATTGAAAATCCCGCCCAGATTTCCAAGAAATTGCGGATATTTCGGAGATACACGGGGTCGGATTCCCAAGAATACGGCCTCATATCGCGTCCATTGACCTCAATAGAAGACCGCCAGCACCGCGAATCGTCGGATGAAGTTTCACTCATTTTTCCCGTACAACAACAATGATATCATGATAGTGTGACTTACAGACCATTCTGAGGAGGAGACACCCCTTAGAAAAAGTCCGACAGATCCATCTGCGTCTTTTCCTCCTGACCAAACGTAGACCAGATATTCATCTCCGTCACCTGAATCCTCTGGTTCGTATACTCGGACAGCGAGTAATGCTCGGCCATATACTTCGCAATCTCCAGATACTTCGTCACATTCCCCTTATGCATCGTCGCCTTCACCACCGAACCGCACCTCGGACACTTCCCGGAAACCGGAATCCTGCGGTAGCTCGCCTTACACTTCGGACAGCGGAACGACTGCTTCGAAAACGAACGCAGATTACCAATCATATCCGGCATCAGATGACTGTTAATAATCCGTTCCGCCAGATCATCCGTCTCCACCGCCCGGATACGATCCGCCAGAGCAAGCTCCGCCTTAATCTTATCCGTCGTCCCCTTCAGAATAGGATTCGTATACATCGTATCCAGCGGCCCCTCCGAAATATCCCGGGTATCATGCGTAAACGAAAAACCCTCAAACTGCCCTGGCGTCTCAAGACGGCTCTCCACATGATCCACAATCTTCTCCAGATTCTTCGGCGGCGTATAGGTCAGGCACGCCTCATACACCTCAAGCGGATAATGATCCATCACATCAACGTTCAGCGTCTCCTTATCCACCTCCTTCGGATTCAGCGTCGTTGTAAGAACCAGCGGGGCATCCATCGTCCCTCCCCGCGTACTCGGCAAAAACGACCGGGAAAAGTTCACCAGCCCGTCCATCAGCAGCATCACACAGTCCTCATCACCGTCACAGTTCCGCCGCTTCGCCGCATGATAAAACGGATGAGCATACCCGGCCTTCGCCTTCGTAAACCCGATCAGCCGGCAGAGAACACCAGCACTCGTGTGCGGGGCAAGACCCAGAATCAGCTGGCCGACGAGATCCTCCGGAACTTCCGCCCGGTAAAACGGCTCAAGACCATAGAGCCTCACCAGCATCTCATCAATATACTTCGCAACACGGACAAGATACTCCCCGCAGTCCTCGGACACCAGAATATCCTGCGGCAGAAGCTCCACCAGCTGATCCGGCGAGACCAGCTCCTCGCCGTGCATATCTTTCGTATACCCGATCGCCCGGAGCTTCTCAACCGTTACCGCAATCTCCGCCGGACGGAAATGTGTCAGCGGCAGATCAATCATATCATACCGGACCGTCCCGTCGCGGAACACATACACCTCATACTTTGCCCGGAGAATCCCCTTCTCCAGCGGCTCCACACACCGTTCCCGGGAAATTAACCCGCGAACCCCTTTCAGCTCGGGAATCTCCGTACCCGACACCCCGGTCTTCTCCAGCGCCGCATCATACTCCTGACGCAGACTCATCACCGTATCTTTCTGGCAGACCACCGGCGCGCCGCATTTCGGACACACCTCCGCGTCCGGAGAAGCAACCGTCCCGCATCGCGGACACCGGAAAACCGCATTCGTGTGGGCGCCGCAGGACGGACACTTACACTTGAACGTCACCGTCCCGCAGGACGGACACCGCCGTTCACCCGTCTCCACATGAATCATTCCCTCCACCTGACCGCTCGTCACCGCAGTTCCCGAAAACACCGTCCCGGACAGATCCGCCTTACAGAACTTCGCCGCGTTATCAATCGAACGCTTCATCCCCCCGGACTCGCCGATCGGAAACAGAACATGAACCGGCGGCTTCATTTTCCGGGGAGCAGACTTGCCCGGCCTCCCCATTCTCCCGCCGATACGTGTCCCTGCCTTTGACCGCATCCGGATACCGGAAAGATGCTGGGCCATCACCAGCCCGTTCGAACATTCAGGCAGCGTCGCCCAGTTCGCATTCCGGGAAAGATCATACGTCAGACCGAGTCCGGAGATCAGAACCAGCGGCGTCCGGACAACATACATCCCGTTCTCCACCGTATGCGGAACCAGCAGCTCCTCAAGCACCGCCTTCACCTCAGGATCTGCCGGAACATAGAGGGAACCGTCCCGGACCGACCCAGTTTTCGACACCGCATCAGAAAGGAACCGGATCTGCTCACCGGTACAGTCATCCCAGAACCAGGTATACTCCGGGTGCAGGTATGCTCCCGCCGCCACAAACTCCAGCGCCTCCGCCTCGCTCTCCGGATGACGGGGGCCGCCTTCCAGCCGCCACCACTCTTCACAGTAACTCGGCGGTGCAAGCACATGGTTATTTTCCAGAAACTCGCCGTACGAAATCAGAATCTCGCCGACATCCAGAATGTACTCAATCTCCCCCGCGTCCACATACCGGTTCGCCTCCGCAAGCGTATCGATACGCCGTATCTCACCCGACGTCAGGCGGACCGTCGGTCCCTCAATCGAATCGCAGGGAACAACACCGCAGGCCTTGCCCGGCCGTTCCACCTTCATCTGCGTACCGACCGCAAGATAATCATCCAGAACATGCAGTGTTGCCGGGTTAAATCCGCAGGTGGCAAGTCCGGTATTGCGGCCCCGGCCAAGACGGAGCCGGAACCCGCCTTTTCGCATCGGATACGAAAACGGCGGCCGGCCGGCAAGCATATCCCGCATGTACTTGTCTTTCGGATGAATACCCGGCTCCTCCTCCTCATCCGAGGACGGGGCCGCGCCCGAGATCAGCGTCTCCAGCCATTCCCAGCCGTCGAGATGCATCTTGGCCACATTTTTCTGAATCTTCGGTGCTTTCAGACCGATACCCTCCGCAATCACCAGACACATACCGCCCCGGACAACGTTCGTCTCAACCCGTTCCAGATTCCGGTGTCCCGATATCTCCTCTTTCTCCGTCGGTTCCCCGTCGATACACACCGGACAGTTGCGGATAATCAGCCGGATATCGTCATCTTTGGGGAGATACTGCATACTCTGAATCGCGTTGTACTGCTTCAGCTCCTCAACGTAGCGTTCAATTTCTTCCTCACGGGGCTTGTACCGGTCGAGATTGAGAAGGCGGCGAACGTAATCCCCGACAAGAACGGACAGTGCCTGTGCTGTTCCGCCGGCCGAACGGATCGGACCTGCATAGTAAATCACCAGATACTCAGTACCGTCATCATTTTTCTTAATCCCGACCTTTCCGATACCCTCTGTTGGTGCGGCCACCACACCTTCGGTCAGCAGAGCCATCGACGCACGGATTGCGTGGTCCAGAATCTCCTCACGGGTTGTCTCCCCGAACTGCCGGGCCACAAAGGCGTCACCGATCTTCAGCGACGCCTCTTCACGGCTCATCTGTTCTTCAAGTTCACGAATACGGTCGGCAACACCGGTATAGTTCAGCAGTGCTTCAACACGTCCGGCAAGATCACTGGCAATCGGAATCTCAATCTCGGGCCTGGGATCATATCCCTGACGTTTTGCAGCGGTCGCTATCTCCATGGCCCGGTCAAGTTCACTGATTAAGTGATCCAGATAGGCGCGGTATTTTGGAGAGGTAACGAGTTCTGCCATGGTGGAAAATTAATACTCAAAGACGTTGAGCCGGGTAAGGGTGAGTTCCGCACAGGTTTTTATCTGGGTATCGTCCCCCGAAGCAGCTTCGATCAGTGCCGGGACGGCAGGCTGGCCGATACGTTCCAGAGCCGCAGAGGCCATACCCCGGGTGGTCGGATTCTGTGACCCGAAAACACTGACAAGGGACGCAACAGCAGTCTCACCGAATGCGGCGAGGACCGCACCGAAGTACTTCTGAATGTCCATGTCCTGCTCCATCTCCGAGTACTCAAGGAGAGTAGGAATGATTCCCGGACCCATGTGAATCAGGGATCTGCCCAGATACCAGCGGGTATCAACTCCCGCGTTCCGGAGTTCGGCAATGACGATCGGGACGATGCGTTCCGGCTGCTGTTTGCCGGACGCGGCGATTTTTTCTACTGCTGCATGACGGGCGTCAAGAGATTCATTTTCCAGTTCACTGAAATATACTGATATATCATCCATGGTTACTTCACCTGTGGTACATTTTCCGGGGCTGCCTGTTCTTTTCCGGAAACGGAACCCTGCCGGTACACATCATCTCCGGCAGGGGCGGATGCTTTGCCGTACATCGCTTTGTCGAGAGCCTTTGCCTGCGGGGAACCTGCCAGAGCGGTTGGGTTGCCGAACCAGAGAACGTTCTGATCGAACGGGATTACGATTCCTCCGGCACGCAGGGCCTGTACGATCTTCCAGAGCAGTTCGGTTTTTGCGTCCCACCAGTATCCGGACGGTGACCAGATTCGGATGTTGAGGTTGGAGCCGTTCGGGCCGAGATCATCGACGAACACGGAGGGAGACGGGCTTTTCAATGCGTAGGGATGTTTGTCGATGGTTTCTTTGATAATTTTTGTTGCTTTGTCCGCGTCATCTTTGTACCGGATGGTGATGGTGTACTCGAATCTCCGGGCGATGTGTGCTACATAGTTGATGATGTCGGAGGAGAACATTGATTCGTTCGGGACACGGACGTAGATTCCCTGATAGGTCCGGAGCGTGGTTGACATGAGGCCGATGTCCTCTACATAGCCTTGCGTTCCTTTGACGCTGATGTTGTCGCCGAGGTTGACCGGCCGTTCAAACATCAGGAGGAGACCGGCGATGAAGTTGGAAAGTGTATTCTGACTGGCGAAACCGATTGCGACCGCGACGATTCCTCCGGCAACCATCAGGCCGCTGAAGTCGATGCCAAGGGGACCGCTGACGGCGAGAAATCCGAAGAAGTAGATGACCCAGCGGGTCAGTTTTTCCATGAAGGAGAGGTTGCTTTTGTCGAGTTTTCCGACGAACATTCTCCGGACGAGGTTGCTGAGCAGTTTGGCGATGAGAAATGTGGCGATTACGATGATAATTACGGTGAGTATGCCGCCGTAGGTTATTGTAATGCCGAGGCTGATGAACGGCTGGGTTGCGAGAAATCCGGGGCTTTCGACCGTTCCGGCAACTGAGCCGGATGCGTTGAAGATGCTGTTGAGGATTCCCTCAATATTGATTTCCGCCATTTCAGATCAGCCCCGAGTCCATGGTGAAGACGCTGTCGACGAGTGCTCCGGGCATGTTGGAGAATGCGGAGGAACGCCGGGGTTTGTACATCTTTAGTGATCGGGTCATTTCATCGTTGAGGGGACGGTCAACACCGAGAACTTCGGCACTTTCCTCCTGAAGAATGATCATCTCGGCTGCCATGGAGACTACCCGGTCGTCGAAGTAGAGATGCATGCCTTTTTCGTAGATGACTACCCGGGAGACGGAGACCCAGTCACTGACCCGGTTTTCTATGGAGAGGCGGAGGAGGCCTTCTTCGTAATTTTTGACCGGCGGCGGATAGTAATGGGTTTTGGATTTGTGCCACCGGGTGATGACGCCTCTGTTTGTCGCGCCGTAGAGGGAGTATTTGGGAGATTTGTAGGTGAATATGTCGATGAGGTCGGCTTTTCCCTTGGATTCGATGAAGACGCCGATTTCGATCGGGAATGTGAGGAAGACGACCGTTTTTCCATTCGGTTCGATCATGATTTCTTCGAAGCTGATCTCCAGAAAGTCCGTGACCGCTTCGGGGGTGTAAAGAGGTTCGACCGGATGGATGAGCATGCGGCCGTCTTTGGCGGAGATGTTTGCTTCGCGGACACTTTTGCCTAAAGTGCGCCGGTAGTGCCAGAGGCCGCGGGTCTGTTCAAGGGATATGGAGACGCCGGCGAAGTTGACCGCGTAGTCGAAGGTGAATTTTCCGTAGTGGAATGCGGGGATTTCTTCACCGGATTCGTTGAGGAGCGGCTGTACTTCTGTTTGTTTGCGTTCGGGACGGTCTTTTTTCAGTCCTGATGAACGTGTTATGCGTCTGAGCGGTATTGTGGTTCCCTCCGTGTCTGATATTTTGTGAGTGCAACTATAATGCAGTTTCGTATTGGACAAAGGGAGCGGGACCGCGTACAGTGCCGATGGAACAGGGATGAGGTACAGATTTCAGAAAAAAAGTTATAATTTGGGTGCCGGGATTACGTCGTTCGGCGTGTCCACTGCGGATACCGCAGTATTTGCTGCTTCTTCAACGGGTTTTACCGATTCAACGGCTTTGGCAATCTCTGCCGGGTCCGGGAGATCTCCGAGGATGCTTTCATCAAGAGGGATGTCGGGGACGGTGTCGGACTCGACGAGGTCCTCAGCTCCGAGATATTTTGCTCCCTGTTTGATGAGGGTGGAGATTTCGAAGGGGAAGATGATCTTGGTTGCCTGGCCGTCGGCCATTTTTTCCAGGGCGTTGAGTGAGAGGACGGTGATGGCACGTTTGTCCAGCG
Source organism: Methanobacteriota archaeon (assembly GCA_023396065.1). Lineage (GTDB taxonomy): Archaea > Halobacteriota > Methanomicrobia > Methanomicrobiales > Methanocorpusculaceae > Methanocorpusculum. Next base: position 74,112 of record JAEWXF010000008.1, on the reverse strand, counting down.
GACGGGAGCCGAGGGCGACGATTCGCAGCCCCTGTGCTTCTCCCTGTGCCTGCAGGATTTTGCTCTGCCGTTCTCCTTCGGCGCGGAGAATTTTGCTCTGCCGCTCACCTTCGGATTCGAGGATCATACTCTGCCGCAGACCTTCTGCTTTGAGAATGGCGGCACGTTTTTCTCCGTCAGCCCGGAGAATTGCGGCACGCCGTTCCCGTTCTGCGGCGGTCTGCTCGGTCATGGCCTGTTTGACTGCACCGATCGGGTTGACTTCTTTGATCTCGACGCGTTCTATTTTGACGCCCCACTGATCGGTTTCTTTGTCAAGGATGTCACGGAGGCGGCGGTTGATCATGTCACGGTTGTAGAGAACTTCGTCAAGTTCCATATCACCGATGATGCCACGCAGACTGGTCTGGGCGAGGGCGACGGTTGCCTGACGATAGTTGGAGACTTCGAAGTAGGCGCGTTCGGGGTCCATGACCCGGACGTAGATGATGGCATCAACGTCGGTCGGCGAGTTGTCTTTGGTGATGACCTCCTGGGAGGGAACGTCGATGACCTGGGTTCGAAGATCCAGTTTGATGACCGTTGTGATGAACGGGACCACCCATTTGAATCCGGGGTTCATCTGGCCGACGTAGGTTCCAAGCCGGATGGCAAGTCCTTTCTGATACGGCTGGACGATGACAACGCCTTTGGCGAATATGTAGAGAATGATGATGATGAGAATAATTGAGACGATGGTAAACAGATCCATAGTTATACCTCTTCAACGGTGAGGTGGACGCCGTCGGCGGCCGTCACCTGTATTTTTGTTCCCGGGGCAATGTTTGCCCCTGTGCTTTTTGCACTCCATGCAACGCCGGAAATTTCGACTTTTCCGGAGATGCTGTCCGGTACCACGGTGACCGTGACATATCCGGTTTTTCCGAGAATCGTGTCTTTGCCGGTGGTTATCGGTTTCTGATCCGGAGAGAGCCGCTTGTACAGCAGAACGCTGACGGCGGCGGCGGCGAGTGCCGCGACAACGGCAATGCCGACTCCAAGAGGAGAGCTGAAGATGTCAACTCCGGCAAACACCATGAGACCGAGAACGATCATGGCAGTTCCGGGAACCGCCATAAAAAATCCCGGAGTCGTTGCTTCGATGAGGAGGAAGGCTGCTCCGCAGACGATGAGGATCCAGGGGAAAACCGCAGGGTCCAGTAGTGTTTCCAACATGCTATAATGTAGTAATGGCAGGGGAGAGGCAATAAAGAGTAGGTTGAGTACAAGTAGTGTACCGAAGCGAAAGGATAACTCAGGTTTGGCGGTGGTCTGAGGGATTCGGAACGACGGAAGGCAGCATCTCTTCCTGATCTTTGGGAAAGGACACGGTGTAACCCCAAGGAGTTTGTGCAACAACCTGTTGCACAAATTGATAGTGTCTCAATATGGAAGTGTTTCTGAGACATTTCACGAAAGTAACCCATATTGGGATAGAATTTCTAATTTTGACCATCGTCCTGAGTTTGACACTAGGCTAATTTTTCCCCGTGGTGCATCCACGAGCATCACACCAATTTTTTGGAGTATGAGAATTTGACAGATATCTCAAAATCAACCTACCACTCCGGGAAACACAAAGGTGTCTGATAATACTTTTTTCGATGCAGGTCGATACTTTTCTTGTTCATCTTTAGGCGTATGTGGGTAACCACGGAACAGCACGGAACACACTGAATTCCACGGAAGAAAAAACACGGAATACCGCTTCGCTTACGGAAAAAACGGAAAAACTAAGGAGATTGGATGCTTCGAACATCCGATCGATATTTTTTCCAGCAGGCCTTGTCCAAAAAGTCTAAGTCTTCGAATTGGATGACACGCTATCCTGCATGGCTTGTACGCGAATCCCAGAAAACGTATTGATAGGAGGTCCGAAGCACCAAATCTTCTTAGTTTTTCCGTTTTTTCCGTAAGCGAAGCGGTATTCCGTGTTTTTTCTTCCGTGGAATTCAGTGTGTTCCGTGCTGTTCCGTGGTTACCCACATACGTCTAAAGATGCACAAGAAAACCAATCCGATTTGTACCCCAAATATTGTTTTCTGTCCAAAAATTGGGTGGTTTTATTTCAATTTCTCATTTCGAAAAAGAGGGAGATAAGGCAAAGTGTCAAATTCGGGCATCATCAGTACAAAGGGAAATATTTAAAATTAGAGAATGTTATCGGGATTATTTTTTCCATATCCGCAAGTAATCTCTCACCACCTTATTTTTCCTAAATAGGTAGACAACATACCCCGCACAGAAAACAATTGCCAACCCTACACTGATGTATGCCGTGACAGCCCCGTAACCAGACATCACACCAGAAATTAAATGGACTACGATGATCATCAAAGATATTGCCAAGCTAACTAAGCAAGGACTCAATACCCTCCGGAAAATATTTCGGATGGGGCAACCGGATTTTGAGACTAACACGTAGGACACATAACCGTCCAAAACAAGCCCGAATAACATGAATAATAGAAGAGCGATATACACATCACCCAATAAAATCCCAAGTACAAGTGCCAGGCTCCGGACAATAACACTCACTAAATTATATTTTAGTCCAAATCCCTGAATGCCCAGTACATTAATAAGATTCATCAAAGGGGATGCAACAAACCAAATAATCATCCAAATAGACAGTATCTGAACAAACGTTCCGGCAAGTTCCCATTGTGAACTAAAAATAATAGAAAAGATATCAGGTCCCAAAATACCTATAACCAGTAATGGAAGAGCTGAGATCGTGAAGATCAGGACCACAATATCCTCAACAAGAGGGCCAAGAGTGCCATTATGCACAGCAACTGATGCCCTTTGGAAAAGTACCATACCTATTGAACTGCCAACAAGACTTAATGGCAATAATAATGTTCGATATGCGAGAGAATATTGTCCTGCGATGTCACTGGAGAAGAATGCGGATAAAAGTAACACAGGTAACTGCCATGACAAACAGTACAGCAGCTCTGCCCATGTGTTGATGAGAGGGAACTTTTTATATTTCAACAGTTGAGACCAAATATGGTTTAAGGAGATGCCGCAAGAGAACATCTTAGCATCATCCCTTACGAGTCGATATAAATAGACCCCGACGCACGAAATTTTTGCAAACAGATCTGAAAGGATCAATGATCCGGCAGTGGTAAATCCAGATACTCCAAGACCAATCTGACACCCGGGATAAACAACATACTGAACAACCTGAGTGGTTGCCTGTATTCCAAATCGTTTTTTGCGTAGATTCCAGAATTTTAATAAAAGAGAGAGACCGCCAACAAATAGTACAATTGGCAAAAGGAAGAGATATGACTGAAGTTCAGAGAGATGGAGTAGTGAGGTAATCAGATCTCCAAAAATAAGACAGATAGGAATGAGAACAATACTAAATATTGAGAGAATCAGCACACAGGCAAAAAACAGAGACACCGCATCACGATTATCTTCAGGTAGCATGATTGCCTGCTCATAACGGAAACAACAGATCACCAGAAAAATATTGGTTACTGCAATGAACGTAGATGCAATACCATACATCGCAGGATCATAGATACGTGTGATAATGGGGGTAAGGAAAACTAATATTATCTGAGATATCAGGGTCCCGAAAGCAATTTGAGAGAAGTCTATGCCAAATTGTTTTGATGACTTCTCTTTTGATCCAATTTCTGGGTTTTTTGCATCTGCTGGCATAAAAATCCCTACTGCTCCCTATATGGACTGATCAATGATATCGTAAATTCCGGATTATCATAGATTTTTGAAACTGTCCCGTCATAATTTAGTCGAGACACATCCCCATACGTAAATGGAGGGACCTTATATTTCCAAAGAGGATTTTCGTTGTAATTGGTAAGATAGGAGTTCATGAGGAGGAGATAGGTTGGTGATGTGACATTTTCACCAGCCAGTTGCACATTTTCCGAGTATCCAAAATGATCTGGCGGGGAGGATATGACACCGACTCTTTTGTCTAAACCATTCTGACGCATGTATGTCGAGGAGGAGAGAGACTGGGAATATCTCCATAATGCACCCGATATTCCAAGTTCCTGATGATCATAATTACTATTCTGGAAATAGAAGTCAATCCCATTCAATGATGATTCTGTTACCTGCTTTGGGGTAGTAACTGCCGTGTGCATCGAGGGGTAATATGAACCAATACTAAAGGTCAATAACAATATCAATGTAATGACCAGCACAGTACCGAATAAAATCCTCTTATTTTTGAAAGATTGAGTTGTAACTTTTTGAAAAAGTGAAGAGAGAAGAATTCCACAAGGAAAGATGCTACATAAACTAACAAACATGATAAGTCGTCCGGGATCTATTCCGAGATAGAGAACTAGAGAGAGCAGAACAACCCCTACAGTTAAGAATATAAAAAGATATAATGAAAATAAATAATTATATTTTTTGATTTTAAGGGACATGCCTACTGAGGGAAGTAAGATTATTAAAAAAGACACCATTATGAGTAATAGACCTCCCTGACGGATTATTAAATCTCCAATTTCCCACAAATCCAAGCTACCAAAATAATTCCCAATAACTGTTTGTGTTAATGTATCGCCATACACATCACTTACCACACTATTTATGAGAAATTCAGAGAGGGTAGTCACACGAGTTTGAATTAGATTCAAGTAATAAGACCAACAAAGGAACATAATGCCAAACACACACAATAATTTGAACAAACATGCAGATGTCCATTTGAGATTATGGAATTTCCCCACACACATCCATGAAGACAACAATACCGCAAAAAGGAATAGAGAAGATAAAAAAAATATGAAGATATGACATGTTAATATACAAAACCCAATAATGAGAAGACATACCATAATCTTTCTGTGATTTGTTGTCTTAGCATTAATCAGAGAGTATGTCAGATACATAAATGTTGGACACAATACAAACGCAGACAAATAAGGGAAATACATTGAAAATGAGAGCCCACCTGTTGCATAATAGGTCGATCCAAAGGGGAGGAAAAAACCGATGATCATGACGAAAATTCTTTCATACTTTGAAGTACAGAGGATTCCAGACAGTAAATAGAATCCAAGTAAAAATATACCGACAAACAGGAGTGTGTTCAGGTTGACAATATGAGACAAATCAATATTTGTCAGTAATTTCAATATTGAAGTTTCAAGATAGGTGTAAGGATAAGAAGAAGTTGTGATACCAACCTCTAACAAATTTTGTAGATTACCATAGTGAGTTCCAGTGTCCCCACCCAAATTCATCACAGAATATCCTCGTATTATAAACACTGAGGGTGTGGCCATTGAAGCGAATATTAATAATATCCAACCTGCTTTAGGATGGCACGATCTACTTTCTTTCTGAAAGTGCCCACCTAATACAGAATATATCCCAACCAGAAATGAAACCACAACTGCGATCCAGAACAGAATAGGTGTTGACAGATATATTGATGGCTCGTTACCTTGTACTGGACTAGCCCAGGCACTCATTACTCCCACCACATATAATACATATGACAATATCAGCAACGATTTGAGGCCAGCACATTTAGCAGTCATATTTTTGAAATTTATTTTTCATAATGTTGGATCACGGAACGAAACACATTGAGATATTTTTCTGCAACAACTCCCCACGAATAATTCTTTGCAGCATCAAGACTCCTCGTGGAAAAATTGTCCAACTCTCCAGCAGAATACATCCTGACCACAGCTTCCGCAATAGCTTCAGGATCACGATAAGGAACAAGATATCCATTATGCCATTCTGCTATAATATCAGGAACGACACTAACTGGAGTCCCTACAATTGGGAGCCCACATGCCATTGCTTCAAGAAGTACAAGTGAAAAACCTTCTTCAACACTAGGTAACAAAAGAATATGGGATGACTGAAGAGATTCCACAATTTGCCGATGAGGAAGCCTCCCGGACAACGTGACAGAATTTTCCAACATAAGCTCCTTAATTAATTGGATATGATGATCGCAGAGAGGACCATCCCCAATTATAGTTAAATGTGCATGGGGGATTATCTTGACAATACTACTCATTGCTCGAATGACATATTCAAATCCCTTCATCACATTAAGCATTCCAATTGAAATGAGTTCTAGCGAGATTTTTGTATCACATCGTTTCAAAAAATCAGGAGTGAATATATTTATATCAACACCATCAGGAATTATTACTGCACTGCGGCCAAATATTTTTAAAATTGAACTGGATGATTGTGAGGTTAATGAAACTACTTCATCCGCTGCTCTAAATTGAGGGAGATAGCGCCAATATTTTTTGGTAATCTTAGACAAGGCTGGAATTCCCACCATATTAGAACCAGTATCGGCGGGATTCCCATGTAATGTCAGTGTGTAGGGTATTTTGTAAAGTTTTTTTGTAATATAGGCAGGAATCGCATCCATGACCCCTTTCGTTTGTACAATATCAGGACTGATAGAATGTATGGCAGAAATAACCTTAATAGCATAAGCAATTAATTTGATTGCAGTCACGACCCTGCGGTAAACACTAACATTAACATCAATTCCCTTATACTCGTACATTGAAAGTCGATTAATCTTGATTCTATGAATTTGCAGAGAGGATGGAGGAAACTGATATGCCTCGAGATAGTCCAAAAGGGTAATAAGGTGTACCTCATGGCCCCTCCGGGAAAATTCAAGTGCAGACTGCCACGTCTCTTGGGCAACCCCTCCATTCTTTCTATAGCAGGATGTTGAAATTATTGCAATTTTCACAAGGAGATCACCAATTGAATATTACATATCAAAATCACAGGAAAGATCGAGAACATCATGAATAGTACTTTCAATATGCCTCAAACTTGATACCCTGGCTTGGCAAATGCAGTCCTCAAAATTTTTAGAAAGACATGTTGAATTATGCAACAATCCACCCACAAGAGATAATATATCCAAATTAGGATATTGCATTGTAAAATCATAGAGATTAATCATTGGAACAAGATCTCCATAGACCTCTCGTAAAACCTCCAAACTTTTTCCCCCTTCATAAAGATGAATGGTAGGCACATGCGCCAAAGTCCCCAATATAGCTCCATGAAGTCTAGTAGAAATGACGCAATCGAAATTACTCAAAATAGAGATAATTTCACCAGGAGTGTTATCACGGATATAGATAATCTTATCCTGAGAAACGTGCAAAACATCCACAAGATATCGATAATCATTTTCTGGAATTAGAAAAGCATATGTAGTTGGGACGTAATACACATCATATCCTGCGTTTTCAAGGTCCTTTACGAACGATGTAATTTTACTAATATATTCATCACTAGAGCCATTAATCTTAAACTCACGCAATACAAGTGCTATTTTTGGTCCCCCATTGGAAAAGCACTCAAAAGTTTTCCTAATGCCTGGAGAAAGAGAGTAGGTATCATCCGCATCCAAGTGAAATGCAAAATCACAAATGGGAGAATATTTATTTTTAGCAACTCCCCACGAAGCCAAATTATCATTTGTGTAACTCCCCCTAGTATAGACATAGTCCACATCATATTTGAAAAACCTAGGAAGAGTTAATTTTCCAATTTTTGTTACAGGTTGTGCTAAAGATACACCACCCACAACAGCTCGGCTTCCTAGAGAGTGTTTCAAACTAGATAAAGAAAAAATTTGGCCGACTATAGACAATCCCGACCGCGTATCTCCAAATGGACTATCACCAATGTGCCAGATAGGGACTCCTTTAAATGAGAGTAGATCTTTACTGAATGAATTAGCCAAACAGCGAACAAAGGGTTTTGCTGTATATATTGGATTTACTGAGGGGATGGGATTTACAGAAAAAGTATCTGAATATCTATAGATGGGAATTAAACCCATAGCCTTAAACGGAAAATTGGGATCTGGATCCACGATGTACTTAAATTTGAGTCCTAGCTCACGTAAGATTTTAAGCGTCCCGTAAGCAATTGCCGCGCCACCTTTATTTAAATAGGTTCCGTTGTAAAGAATCAGATCACAGCCCATGATAACACCATAAAATCCCACAATTTCTTTCTCTAAAACATAATCTAAACATTATATATCACGCATTAGAATATCCTAAAAACATTTTTGCAGAAAACCATAACCTCTTTAGCTCATCCATTCCATTTCGCCTAAAAATCTGACCCAAGGCCAACGGAACGTATCTTATTGACACATAATAGTCTCTCAACAGAGAGTTAACCTCAGAAACCATCTCTTCATTACTCAGATCGGGATACGAGATAATCGCCTTTTGGTGCCCATCAGCATCTAAATACTCATTTGGATCAGTCGTCAGCAGATATCCCTGTTCATGACACCAGTCATAGAACTCTGTTCCGGGAAATGGAGATGCAACTGCAACCTGGATAATATCCGGTCTGATCTCATCAATAAGACGCCGTGTTTCTCTGATTGTTTCTTTTGTCTCACCAGGCAAACCAACAATGAAATCACCGTGAACCAAAAGACCTGCACGTTTTGCATTTTTCGAAAACGTTCGAATCTGCTCAAGTGTAATACCTTTTTTAATAGATTTAAGAATTTTCTCAGAACCGGACTCAAAGCCTGCAATAAGAAGACGGCAATGAGCAGCCTTCATCATCTGCATCGTCTCTAAATCAAGAGTATTGGCTCTTGCATTGCATGACCACGCGATAGACAGTCCTCGTTCTATATACCCATTACAGAACTCCATTACTCGCTTTTTGCTGAGAGTAAATGTATCATCCTCAAAAAATATCTCTTTTGCACCCAGATTATTTTCGATCCATTCCACTTCATCAAGCACATTTGAAATATTTCTCATACGATAGCAACGTCCTGTCAAAGTCTGCGGCCATGAACAAAACGTACATTGATTTGGACAACCCCTTCCAGTAAAGATCTGAACTTCAGGATACAAAGACTGGCCAAGGAAATAATCAGTAATGTTCAGATATTTCTTATAAATTGGCGAAACAAACGGCACCGTATCCAGCATCTCGGATGTGGTAAACTCACGATCGGCATTATGATGGATAATTCCATTCTGGCGATAACTAATTCCAGATACCGACGAAATACTCTCGTGATTTTGAAAAACCTTAACAAGTTCTTTCAGAGTAAAATCATACTCCCACCTTGCAACCACATCAATTCCTTCATTTGCCAATATCTTATCCGCATATAGTGAGGCAGGAGGACCTACAAGAACTACTATAGCTGAAGGGTACTGACACTTAATATCTGTCGCAAAGCTAATATCATTCTTCAGACTTGGAAAACTGGAGTCAAAGACGAAAAGATCAGGGTTGAACTCACCAACATCCTTCAGTACATCTACTTTAGTCCAGTTCCATGCAGGAGCATCAACAAGTCGGATTTCATGTTCCGCCTCTAAAAGAGCTGCAGCATATGACAACCAGATCGGATAATACAATGTTCCAGCCCTGCCAGTATCCTGCCATCGTGCACTTCGCCCAAAATGAGGAAGAAACGGGGGATTTAATAAATATATCTTCATAATAGAACCCAGATTTCCAAATACTTTTCACCGATGTGACTAAAATTTTTTAAAGAACCGATGGCTGTAAAGATCCTCATATTGACAAACTCACCCCTCTCAGTACTCTGCGAACAGTCTTTGAAGATATTCTAGATAAATCAAATGGTACATATGAAATGAGTAAGAACAATTTTTTCAGCAGATATGAGTTTGGAGAGCTAACAGAAGACAGCTGTTCTCTCCCCTCTCTTCTGAAACCGGAGTAGATATTTCTGGCACCAGTTCTCAGTCTCCAGTAATCCATATAGTCCTTGAGATTAGAGATAGTCCTCATTTTTTCATCACTGATGGCGTTTTTCAGATACTGTTCCAAGGGTACCTCAAGGAGAAAATGTACAACATCTGTACTGTTCTCAGAATTGAGATTATAACGACTGCAAACCTTTGGAGAATATGCTACAGGATGCTGAAGAGCAATCTTTCCAAACAACTCATGATCCTCACCAACACGCAAATTTTCAGGATATCCAGACACTTCTTCTAAAATATTTTTTGGTGTTGCAAAAGAAGAAGTAATAATCAAAGGGCACCCCAATGCAATAAAATCTCCAAAATATGACGTTAGAATACGCTCGCCTAATGCAGCGTGCAAGACGATATCATGAACAAACGATCCCTCCTGAAAAACAGAAAAGGCAGTTCCATACATTCCAGCATCTGGATACATCGTACGCAGCCGTAACACCGTTTCAAGAAAATCAGGCATCCACTCATCATCAGCATCTAAAAATGCAATGAAATCTGAGTGAGCTAATTTAATTCCCTGATTCCTTGCGCCTGAAACACCCATTCCAATCTGCGAAGCAAGGTGAATTCTCTCATCCATGTACGATGAAACAATGGACTTACTGTTATCAGTAGAATGTCCATCAATGACAATCAGTTCAAAGTCACATACAGTCTGCGATAATACAGAATCAATAGACTTCGCTATTGTCGACTCCTTGTTGTACAATGGAATGACCACACTCACAAGCGGCTTACCCATCATCATCCCCTCACCGTCATCCCAATCATCTGGCTTATCGTGTACAAAATCAGAGCCACGCTTACCAGCAGCATCCCCATGACCAGCATCATCGCCGCACCGAGTGTCATATTCGTTGCCCAAATACCCGTCTGGGCCACAATCTCGAATGCCTTTATCGCAAGAACAATTCCAACAACCAGAATGACGACTCCCGGAATCCCAAACACCGTCATCGGCCTCCTGATTGTCACAAACCGCACGACATTCATAAGAACAGAAACCCCATGCTTCACCGGACTCTGGGAGCTCGTATCCCCGATATCATATCTCACAGAAATTGGAATCTCCCCGATACTCATCTTCCGGTCACAAAGCTGCACAAGAATCTCCGAGCCCGCTGACATCCCGTCTCCGGAAATGTTCACAACAGTGTACGCATCACGGGTATACGCACGAAAACCTGACTGAGAATCCGTCACATGTGCATTCCCCAAAGCCATATCAGTTGCCCGGTCAAGAACTTTCATCCCAAAGCGACGATACGCAGGAATCTTCTCCTGACTTTCTTTGGAAAGGAAACGTGAACCGATAACAACATCATACCCATCCTCAATTTTCTCAATAAAACGCGGAACATCAGCCGGATTATGCTGACCATCTGAATCGATAATGACTAAGATATCCGGCTTATACTTCTTTGCCGTCCGAAAAATTGTCCGGAGTGCCCCACCGTATCCCCTGTTAACCTTGTGGCGGATTACCATCGCACCGGCATTCTCGGCAACCTCCACAGTCTTATCTTTCGATCCGTCATCAACAACAACAACGACATCGGCATACGGTTTCACCTCGGAAACGGTTGTCCCTACACGGAGCTCCTCGTTATACGCAGGCATACCAACCATGACCGTTGGAAAACCGGATGACTGGGCACTCTCCGTCATAGCACTACCCCGATTCATTCCCCTGTTTCACGCCAGCCAAAGCAGCACGCTCTATCTGTTCACACAGCTCAAGCGTCTTCACCGCATCCCCGAGTGAAATCGGGAACTGCGTCCGGGTACGGACACATTCGGCAAACACCTTCAGCTGAGTACTCAGTGGATCAGCCTTCTCAGGGACAATCCGTTCAACTGCCACTCCTTCAACAGAACACCCGTTCTCCTCAGAACATACAGCAGGAGCACGACCAACACAAACCTCCTGCTTCAGGAAATCCCCCTCAACCGTAAATGTGTCCTGTTCAAGGTAAATCGTACTGACACGCTGCAAAGACCGCCGGTTTGCAGACAGATATATCGGCACAGTTCCGTTTTTGATCAAAACATACATCGCATCAGCAGACCCGACCGCAGAAATCGTATACTCACCCCGAAGGCAATACGAACGGATAATGTCAAGATCTTGTATCATAAGCGACCGAACCACTGAGCCTCCGGCAGAGCCGACCGGAACCTGATGCTGGAGAGAAACGTATCGGGGAGTATCAAGGAGGGCTGCAATCTCTGGCACAACCGGATTAAACCGTAGGACACTTCCGACACCTGCAACAGACCCGGATGAAACATGATCCAGCAGATTCCCGGCCTCAACGGAAGAGGAAAACATCGGCAGATCAATCAACAGGGGAACGCCACAGTCAAGACCCGGCAAAACGGTATCAAGGCAGTTACCAACCGGAGTACACACACTGACTGCATCCACGCGACTCAGAAATGCATCCCGGGAAGTGACGGACTCAACAGAAAAATCCTGATGATCAGTCCGACCGCAATCGTCACTGCCGCCAAAAAACACCACACCATCCACGTCCTTCAGAGTGGAATATGCACGGACATACGACTCAGCCACGTCTCCGTTACCAATAATACCAATTATCATAATGAACTTCCTCGGATCATACAACTCAGACTGCTGCGTGTTCCTGCAGCTTATGATACAAAGAGGAAGAGAAAAAGGACCTGCCGGAAAATCGAAAAAGGCAGGGGAGAATACCCATGGGATTTCTCAATAGTCTCTCTGAAGGAGTACTTCTTAAGAAACAGGTTCCATTGTATCAACCTATTTGTAAGAAGCATTTGGGGGGGGTATATACCTTCCGGTTTAATCCTGCGGCGAAGCCGCAGGAACGGTAGCTGGTGCCCGCGTATTCTCACAGTCATGCAGTGACTGTGCAAAAAAATCAGGAAGAAAGAGAGAAAACAGAGATCCTGAAAACTGGCAAAGATCAACCGGGAACTCAGGAAAGACCAGGATCACAACAGCGCGCGGAAGAACAAAACCGTAGACCAAAAGAACAGATTCGTGAGAGACCAGACAGAGAGAAAGAAAATGACCTAACTGTATAATTGAGAGAGACGTGGAAAACCAGTAAAAATGTGAGAAAAGGATTCCTCAAAAAATCAGAACAATGTCACCGAAAAAATTATGCAGATTCCTCAGCAAGCCCGCTGGAAATTTTCCTCTCAACCAGATGCGGATACGCAATACCCGCAAGAATAATCACCACACCCAGCCACTGCAGAACAGAAACCGCCTCAACCAGAATCACGGCAGCCGCAAGCACCTCGACCGGCAGCTCCGCCGAGTTCAGAATCGTGGCCATACCCGTACTAATCCGCGGAGCACCGATCGCCAGGAACAAAACCGGCAGGGCAACACCAAACAGACCGAGAACAACACCGTAGATCAGAGACTCACCGGCAAAAATACCTGCAGGAATTGCCGCAGGGCTTTCAAGGCATGCCATCAGGGCACACACAAAAATGACACCGGCGGTCGCAATCAGGAAACTCCGGTTCATCGGGGTCAGCGACGGCTCCACACGGCCGCTGAGATGGACAAACAGAGCATAGAAGAATGCCGCAAGCAACCCGAGGACAACACCGAGCGGCTCGATCGTCATACCAAACCCGGTCGTACCTCCGGCGAGAACCGTTCCGATAAAGAGAATAATCACCGCAATACACTGATTGCGCGACGGCAGCTTCCGGTTCACAACAGCCTCAATCAGAACACCCATCCAGGCAAACTGGAACAGAAGAATCACGGCAACCGACACCGGCAGATAACTGAGCGAATAGAAGTAACAGACCGTAACGAGGCACATAACCACGCCGGTACCAAACAGAATCAGACCGCGCTTCCAGGGGGGAAGCGTACTTTTGGCCGGTGTATCCTTTCTTGGAAAGAGGAAATGCACCAGCACAACCAGAACCAGGAGAATCAGCCACCCGTAGAAGAATTTGCCGACCAGAATTACCGGGATACCCACCCCGTTCCCGACAGCAATCTTCACAATCGTCGATAAAATACCATAACAACATGCCGCAAGCAGCACAATAACAGAACAGAACAGTACTGAACGCGAGAGATTTTTCAGATCCATACAAATATCTGAAGGTATACTAGGGTGACAGAGATATAATACCTATGGATTTAATTTCCATAACACAGATTTCTTTGTTCGGAAAACAAGAAATATGGAAAAAACTACTTAATTTGGCAAAACATCTACTGTGTATGGACCTCACGGAGATTGAAACCATCAGCCAGGGAAACCTGGAGATAATGAACCCCGTATCCGCAGAAAAACTGCTCCAGGCGGGGCGGACAGCAGCACTCGGACCCGGAAAAAAAGTCCTGGACATCGGATGCGGAAACGGAACCTGTCTTGCCCTCTGGCACAACGCGTTCGGCATCTCAGGCTGCGGCGTAGAACAGCGGGCGACGTCCGCAGCACGGGCCAGGAACACCCTCGCCGGAACCAGCATCGAAATCAGATGCGTGGATGCCGCAGCCCTCGTTCCCGCCGAACCCTACAACGTTGTTACCGCACTCGGCAGTTCATTCATCTTCGGCGGCGCAGAAAAAGCCCTTGCCCATCTGGCAGAGTACGCCGATGAAAACGGCAGCGTGATCATCATCGGTGACAGATTCTGGAAACGCGACCGGATACCGCCGGAGTTCGCCCGTGAATGGCCGGAAGTTCCGACCGCATTCGAACTGATCTCCACCGGAAGAGAACTGGGATTTGATCTCATCGGACTCATCGCCGCATCCGACGATGACTGGGACACCTATGAATCCTCCATCTGGCAGAACTGCCGCGAGTACATCGACTCCCACGCAGCAGACCCGGGAGCCGAAGAAGTCGCCGGATATCTGGAACAGATTCAGGATGAGTACCTCGCATACGGCAGAGAATATATGGGATGGGGACTGTTTCTCTTTCGCCAGTAGTATCCGGATTAATGCTGACCTCAGTCACGTATATAATCATAACTCAGAATCTGATTCCATTTGAGGGTTTCCCACGTTCCGTTCTGCAGAACCACCATATCATATGCCGGCTGAACGTCTCCGTTCTCATCAAACACCCGGGGACCACAGATACCCACATGGCGAATATTCCGTAAGGCATGGGAAATTCCATCATAACTGTATCCCCCTTCCTGAATACAGGTTGCCAAAAGGACAACAGCATCGTATCCGTACGAAACCGGGAAAGAAAGAGAAGATCCGTTGTACTCATCGGCATACCGCTGGGCAAACGAGGGAACGGTCAGTTTATGTGCCTGGGTAAACCCGACAAGCCCCTCCGCATAGGAACCGATCTGGGCCGGGACATCACTGGATGTCATCGTATCCGAACCGAACCAGACCGGATCCAGACCAGCCGCCTCTGCAGCCTGCATAATGCGAACCCCCTGTTCGGGATACACCATCAGCACAACAACGTCAGGATTCCCGGAAATCATACTGTCCATAACCCTGTCCAGAGCAAATGAGGTATTCTCATTAATAGCGATGGCCGAGATAACTGTTTTGTTTGAGTACTCCTCTATTTCATGCATAAACGAGTACTCCAGGCTTTTGCCGTACAGATCGTCCAGATAGATGACCATAACCGTATCGGCATCCTCCAGATTTTCCAGAACTTTGACCATTCCTCCTCCCTGATAAATATCGGAAGACACAGTACGGAACACATCCTTATACGCCGTCAGGGCTGCTGTGGTAGACCCGGGAGACAGCATCACAATATCCAGCATATCCGCATACGGAGCCATTGCAAGAGAGTTACTGCTGCCGATCGCACCAATCGCGACCGGAATCCCGAGATCATGAATCTGGTACATCAGCGAGATAGAGACGTTCGGATCGCCTTTATCATCCAGATACTCGATTCTGAGCGGAACGCCCCGGATACCGCCGGCAGCATTGACATCGGCAACGGCCATCTCAATCCCCTCTTTATAATGGAGACCAAACTCCTGAAGCGGGCCTTCCATCGAAAGGGCAGCAGCAATGACAACTTCATCCTTCGGAAACGGTTCTGATGAATCCGGCCCGAACGGATGGAATGTTATGACAAATAAAATGATGACGATACTCAGGATCGCCAGATCCAGAATCAGCGTGTACTTTGTCCGCGGCGGACGTTCGTGATTACCTGACATGTTCCTCCTCCTCTTCAGCATCTTGTTCCGTGACAACAGGATGCAGCAGATTCCGGCACTCGGCAATGAACTCCTTCACGGAAAACTTCCTGCGGAAAAATCCATAGCCGAGATGTTCACATCTGCGGACAATATAGGCAAAGATCAGCAGGCCTATGATGTTCACCACACACATCGGCAACAGAATGATGATAATCATGCCAATGACGTCAGCGGCAGTCAGGACACCAAACGGAATGGTCAGCGTCGGCAGGATAACCAGGATATGCAGACATTCAACGCCGATTGCAAGCAGCGTGACCCGCAGCATGGTTACTCTCCCTTTCCAGTACCGGATGGCATACCCTGCAATAATTCCTGCACAAATGGTTGCCACGAAACAGGGGAGAGCGGTTGATCCGCCCACCATATACCGCTGGGCACCGCTGATAAAACCAGCCGCCCCGCCGATAAACGGTCCGCCGAGGAGACCTGCAATCATTGCACCGACATCACGGAAGTTAATGATAAGGCCTTCCACCGGAATACCCCGGACGGTCCCGTAGATCGAGATAATTGCAAACAGAATAACCGTCCAGAACTTATCCAGAACATCGGCCCGTCCGGTAACAAGTTTTCGGAACATCTCGGTTTTCGAGAAGATGTAGAGGATGAAAGCAACTACCAGCATCCGTTCAAGAAGCGGGAATCCATAGTTGAGGAACGCAGATTCCAGAAGTAACGCGACGTAAATGGATATGGCACTGCCAATACCCATCACCATCAGCCACAGGCGGTTCCCGCGGGCATACTTCGGGAGCTGCAGATCCAAATAGATGACGATGAATCCGAATATGCCAAAGACGATTGCGGAAAATGCGGCAATTCTCCGGATGATGACCATGGGATCGGCGATAACAAACGACAGGATAACAATTCCTGCAAAAACGAGAAGCAGAATCTGATAGAGGGTGTGTTCGGACGGAACGGGTTTACCGGTATCTTCGCTGATCTGCCGGACTACTTTGGCAATCGCACGGGCCCGGCCGTCTATTCCCACGACGACTGCACCGAAGAAGATGAAGGTAACAATCGCAAGGAACGCATACGCGCCGTACGGAATGGTTCCGACAACGTAGAGAACCTGAGTGATCAGGGTGTCCAGACTCAGGGTTGCTCCGTGACCCATAAACGAGATGGAGTATCCGCAAAATCCGAGGAACATAAATCCAATCGTAATAAGGGCGACGAAGAAAAATCCGATCAGTACGTCGACGTTGACACTGCGGATATAGCGGCGGAAATGGGATTCGTTCAGCAGATCACAGGTATCGTCAGTTTTCACATGGTGCTGTGACTTTGCATGCAGCCACACGGAATACAGCATCAGGTTCAGACCTGAACCGACAACGCCGATGATGGCGAGAACTGCCATTTCCGCTCCGGCAGGAATTTCCGGCCGCAGGCCCTCCAGGAGAAGATGGAGAGGTATGGGAAATTCAAAGAGGCTGTAGATGATCGCAAGAGAGAGAACGCCGACAAGGATGGCGATGATCAGTTCCAGAGATTCATAGGAGCTGGTCCTGAGGAGGGCAAGACCCACAAAAAGAAGAAAGAGGGCTATCAGAACCACAGAGTAGACGCCCGGCAAAAGGTAATCGAGGAACATGGCGGCAAACATGAGCATGGCGCCGATTGCGAGGATTTCCACGAGGTAGACGATGACAATCAGAACAGATCCCCAGTATTTCGGACCGGGAATCCGGTTTAAGGCATCGAATATTGTTTTGCCGGTTGCAAGAGTATATCGGGCGATTCCGTTGGTGAATGCATATTTGAAGATTAAGGTGAACAGAACCACCCAGACAAGGGCAAGGCCGTAATGAGCGCCGATCTCAATTGCTTCGGTAACCCCGGCTTCACCGGCTGCGGTAATGGCTAAAAGAAGACCTGGGCCAAAGAAGACAAAATGGTCCCGGAACCAGACCCGCAGTTTCTGTAGAAATGAGATGGTAGTAGTCACAAACGGCAATCCCCCGACTGTCCTATTATTCTTCGTTGGCTCAAAATATATAATGTTTGAGAGAGGGTCAGAGAATACCGCCGATCCGGAAAGCCGCAGCAGCAGCACCGATCAGTGGAGACCTGCCTTCAAGAGTGGTGATGCGGATCTCCGGCATTTTGAGATAATGCTCAATGTATGTCATCATGTTTCCGGCGATGAGAGAGGGATAGTTCCGGACGATCGGGCCGTCAAGGATAATCAGGTCCGGATTATAGGCGGCGATGACCGACGAAATGCCCCGGGCGTTGATTTTTGCAAGTTCTCCGGCAAACTCACGGCAGAGCAGGCTGCCGATCTCGGCAGCCTGAAGAATCTGGCCGGCGGTAATCCCGCTTTTCATCAGACAGCGTCCGGCAGTTTTTGCGGCGTGCCAGGCCGAGAAGAATTTGGGAATACCGGACCCGCTGGCATATGCTTCCCAATGTCCGCGACCCCCGCAGCCGCAGGGAAGAGAGTAGACGGTATCAACCAGAAAATGTCCGGCCTCACCGGCATTGCCGTCAGATCCCGTCAGGAGAGATCCGTTTGCAATCACGCCGCAGCCGATGCCGGTGGAGATGGTGACGTAGGCGGCGGTATGGGCAGAAGATGCACCGCCGTAAAAATATTCGCCGAGGACACCGGCTTTGCAGTCCGAAAGCATGACGGTCGGGACATGAAAAAGATCCGCAAGAGGGTCGCGGAGAAGAATCCGGGAACACTGCATATTCGGGGAACCCACGACCGAGCCGGAGTTCTGGTCCACGGGCCCGGCTGTGCTGATACCGATCGCTTCGGGAGAAACGCCGGACTCCCGGATCATCGAAGAGATCATTGCGGCAATTTTTTCGGTAACCGCACCGCCATCATCACAGGCATTGGCAGGTACGGCATCTGCCGTGAACGCAATGACTGTTCCGTCCTGCCGGATCAGACCGGCACGTACATTCGTCGCCCCGAGATCCACGGCGGCGACATGTGTAGTCCCCTCCATATATTTTCTATGTAGATTAAGCGCGGCTGGCAGAAGAAGCCTTCCTTTTTTCCCGGACCCAAAATGTTACTCGTAAATTAATTATCGTTTAACGATAATTTATTAATGTATAAGCCACAATGAATGTATGAGACAACATGGAACTCAAAGAAGTAAGACACATTGGCATATTTTCCCTCGCCAAAATGGGTGCAGCAGTTAGCCTCGTACTGACACTGATCACCGGACTGATAACGGTAGGGTGTACCTACATCGGTATAACCACAACTGATCTCATCAGTGCGATATATCCGATCAACATATCTGCAGGTATCGTTACCCTGATTATCAGCATCTGTTTCATCGCCGTCATCGGTATGATCATCGGATTCGTCATGGGAGCGGTATCCGCCATCATCTACAACCTCGCAGCAGGACTGTTCGGCGGAATAAAACTGGAACTGGAGTAAACTCGGACACGGGGAGAGAGGTATGACACCATTTTGGACACACACCGGCCCGGACCAGGCATACGCAGTCTGCCTGGCGGCAACGATCAGTATTCTCCTGACGATATCCATTGCCATTGCCACAGGGCTTCTGATGATCTTCGGTGACATCGCAATTCCGGCGGAACAGTATCTCACCGCAGGTGCAGGACTCATCATCGCCGCAATTCTGATCTACGGTCTGATCTGGACATATCTCACATACCGATCCCTGGTAACGTATCTGAACAACCTGGAAACAGACAGAGACGAACGAAGTACTCGTCAGCAGTCTGCGTACCGCAACGAAACAGATATCGGAAAAAGAACACCATGACAACGCCCGTTGTACACATACAAAACCTCACCAAGACTTACCGGGACACAGCAGTGCTGAATGACGTCTCACTCACCCTTGAGCCCGGCAGGATTTACGGACTGATCGGCCAGAACGGCGCCGGAAAAACAACACTCATGCGAATTATCGCAGGTCTCTCCTACCCGGACAGCGGTACTCTCGAACTGTTCGGATGTTCCGGAGAGAAAGAGATCGTGAATCAGCGGCGGCGGTTCGGCTGTATCATTGAATCGCCAAGCCTCGTACCGCATATGACCGCAAAAGAAAATCTCAGACTGTATCGCCTGATGTGCGGGAATCCCGATGAAACCATTGAGGATACCCTGCTAAAGCAGGTCGGACTCGAAAACACCGGAAAGAAACAGGTAAAAGATTTCTCTCTCGGAATGCGGCAGCGTCTCGGCATTGCCGCAGCTCTGATCGGAAACCCGGATGTGCTGATCCTTGACGAGCCGATCAACGGCCTTGATCCACTGGGAGTTGTGGAGATACGGAACCTGCTGATCAGATTATGCAGTGAACAGAAGGTCACCATTTTCATCTCCAGTCACAACCTCCCGGAGCTGTATCAGACCGCAACCGACTACATCATCATCCACAACGGCATCATCCGGAAAACGCTGAGCCTTGCGGAACTGGAGACTTCCTGTAAACATTACCTGCATATCAGCGCAACCTGTCCGGAGGAGCTGATGCAGACTCTGGAGACACACCTGAACGCCTTCGACTATCGAATTCAGCCGGACAAATCCATCAAACTCTATGATTACGCAGACGAAAAAGAGAAGGTGGCACACGTTCTCCATGAAAACGGAGTCATTGTTACCGGGTTTACGGTCTGCGGCGACAGTTTAGAAGACTACTTTGTCTCTGTGGTGGAGGGATGCCAGATTGCGTGACCTGATTGCATGCGAGCTGTTTAAGCTGAAAAAACTGAGGATGTTTTACATTCTCCTAGGAATTATGGTTCTCTATGCAGTGGGGACCTGCCTTGGAGCAGTGTATCTGGGAAACCTTGGACTGACCGGCATATCAGGACTCACCCTGTACTATCTGGGTCTGGAAAACTCTCTACTGATGGTGATTGTCGGTACGGTTTTCGCGGGAAAGTTCATCTGTAGTGATTTTCAGAACCGGACGATTCAGGAAGCAGTCTCGCGGGGCTGGAACAGAGCGGAAGTTCTCATCAGTACAACACTCGTGTACTTTGCAGGACTTGCAGCCCTGATGCTGCCGTATCCGATTATCATCGGAGTTCTGATGGTCGTCAGACCGGAGTTCGGGATACCATTCACGCCGGAGATTATTCTCGGAATGATCGGAGCTCTCCTTATCGCGATACTGATAACCGCAGCGATGATGAGTCTGTGTGTCCTGTTTTCCTTTGTATTCAGAAAATCCTCCACAACCATCATCCTCGGACTGGTCATTCTGCTGATCGGCATACCGGTTATACTCAGTTTCGGGCTCGGGCAGGCCGTGCCCGCACTCACGGAGCTACTCTCCTGGACACCTTTCTCACCAGGCATACTCATATCTGATACGGCGGCCGGAGCCGGGGCATATCTCAAAGCGATTGTGTCCGGCATTCTCTGCATTGCAGTGGTATTAGCCGCAACGTGGGGTATATTCAGACGGGCCGAGCTGAAGTAGCCGGCCCCATATTATCGATTTATGATAATATATTAATGAATTACACCGAATATATATTGGGAACCTTTCTATGGATGACATTCAGCGAAAAATTCAGACGAGTGCAGGATATGTTGACATCGCTCTGAAAATTGCCCAGATACTGCTGTGGATCATCATCATTCTCCTCGTCGGCGTCCTCCTCACCTGCCTGGCCTACGGCATGATGGGGCCGGATGATCTTTCCCAGTGGGTCACTGCTGAATCTATTCCGCATGACTTCGCCGGGGAAATCATCATTCCCGAAAACACAGATCCGATTGCCGCGTTCACCGGGATTCTGGGCGTGCTTGTCATTTCGGCGATCACCTACCTCGCACTTCTCGCTGCCATGCTCAGGTTCGCCGGAGAGGTTTTTGCGGACATCCGCAAAACTGCTCTTCCGTTTACCACGGCAAATGCCCGACGGCTCAAAAACACCGCGGTCTGTATGGGACTTCTCGCCGTTCTCCCCTGGGTCATCGGAATTATCGGCAGTTTCGTTATTAATATCCAGCTGACAATCTCCTATCTCAGTATCGAACTGCTGATAACAGCCGCAGTCTTATACTGTCTGGCATACATATTCGAGTATGGAACACTCCTGCAGCAGCAGGCCGACGAAACACTCTGACGGTTTTAGCCATGCCTATTATACTCAGACTTGACCGCGTAATGGCCGACCGGAAGATGTCGTTAAATGAACTCTCGGAAAAAGTCGGTATTACCAACGTCAATCTTTCCAAAATCAAGACAGGAAAAATCAGTGCTATCCGGTTCTCCACGTTGGAGGCAATCTGCCGGGTACTGGACTGCCAGCCGGGAGACATTCTCGAGTATCAGAAAGAGTCCGACGAGTGAAGATCCCGGTCGGCGGATGAAAGAGTGTCCCAGACACTCTCCGCCTCCGGAGATAATTTGTACCCGGACTCCTCTGTTTTTTCTACCACACCGCACCGGACAAACCTCCCCAGATGCCACTCAACCGTCGAGAGGGACAGCCCGAGACGGTTTTCAAGTTCCTCTTTTTGCAGACCGTCCGACTCCGCAAGCAGCCGGAATACCCGGGCCGGTTTTTCCTGCAGGAGAATTACCCGGACCGCCCGGTTTACCGCAGATTCCTGTGCATGGTACGGGAAGTACCGGACAATGCCGTAGTATGGTTCTTCACGGACCAGCTTCTCCCGGACAAGCCTACGGAGCTGATAGAGAAGCGAACCGCGGGAAAATCCGGTACCGGCAATGATTTCCCGCTGGGAACAACCGGGATGCATGGAGATGAACGCTGAAATCTGCATCGGCCGGGAAGCAGGATCACGGGAAAGTGTGGTGATCCGGAAAAATCCGAGAGATATGGCACAGGCACCACAGAGTATCAGCAGAAGGGATCTGGCGGCATCCGGGGACGGAAGAAAATCTCCCTGGGCACGGTACATTGGATGCAATCTGACTACACCGTTCCGGTCAGCTGTCAGAGTCAGCTCAGTGGAGGAGGAAGTCAGCGGAGCTGCCCGGAGAACAAACTTCATCGGAAGACCGGTAACACCTGCCGACTCTGCCGAGGACGACCACTGATGATAGATGGTGTCCGTCTCTTCTTCAGAAAGCGGATGCGATACATTCACCCAGAGAATGACGGTGCCGTCATACTGGACCCCGAATATCTGTCCCGGATATGCGGCGGCAGTTTCAGAAAACAGCTGATAACTCTGAGCGGAAAACCATTCCTGTGCCGGGTAATACTCATAGAGTTCCCATATCTCCGGCCATGAGAGGCCGTAGGTCCGGTCCTCTGTGACGTCCGGCACAGCCTCTCCGGGAGCCGTCATCCCGCAGATACCGGCGGAGATGAGAATCAGCAGGAGAACCAGCAGTGTCCGGCGATTCCGAGATATCAAAGCTGCCGGACCGTCACTGCTCATGGAGTAGTATTACTGCCGCGTCCTGAAAAAGAGTGTGATCAATTCATCGGGAACCGTTCAGGACATAATCCTTAACTCCCTAAACTCCGATACTATTGTATATGATCACCGTCGGTCTGCTTGGGTGCGGAAATATCGGACGTGTCATT
Source organism: Methanobacteriota archaeon (assembly GCA_023396065.1). Taxonomy (GTDB): domain Archaea; phylum Halobacteriota; class Methanomicrobia; order Methanomicrobiales; family Methanocorpusculaceae; genus Methanocorpusculum. The sequence continues at coordinate 50,506 of JAEWXF010000008.1, read as the reverse complement.
GCCGCGGGTCAGGAAAACTTCCGGATCACCGCAGTATATGATGTTGTCCCGGCGCGGGTGACGGCGTTTGCACAGGAATTCGGCGCGAAACCGTTCACCGACTTCAGGGATTTTCTCTCAGAACCCACCGATATTGTCGTGGAAGCAGCCTCAGTAGCCGCTGCGACGGAACACGCACAGGAAGTGCTGGAGTCCGGAAAAGATATTGTTATTATGAGTGTGGGGGCACTGGCCGACAAGGAGTTCCGGGCACATCTGATTGAAACGGCCCGGGACCTGAAACGCAAAATCCACATTCCGTCCGGAGCAGTGATGGGTCTGGATAATATCCGCGTCGGACAGATCACCCGTGTGGACAAGTTCATGCTGCGGACAACGAAGAATCCGAAGTCCCTGTCCCGGGAAGCAGACGAACGGACGCAGCTGTTCTCCGGAAAAGCCCATGACTGCGTGCGGCAGTATCCGAAAAACACCAATGTTGCCGAGTCTCTGTCGATTGCCTGCGGACGGGATGTGGACGTTGAACTGTGGATGGACCCAAGCGAGGACCGCAATATGCATGAGATATTCTTTGAAGGAGAGTTCGGCGAGGCATATATCAGAATCAGAAATCTTCCCTCGCCCGACAACCCGGCAACGAGTTATCTTGCAGCACTGTCGATTCTGTCACTGCTGAAAAATCTGGATAACCCTCTGGTGATTGGTGCATGAACTACGAATCAGAGATCAGAAAACTCAGCCGTGCGAAGAATGCGGTGATTCTGGCGCACAACTATCAGCCGCCGGAGATTCAGGATCTGGCGGATATTACCGGGGACTCTCTGGAACTGGCCCGGCTCGCAAAAGAGACCGGAGAGTCAACACTGGTTCTCTGTGGCGTATACTTCATGGCGGAGACGGCAAAAATCCTTTCGCCGGAGAAGACGGTTCTCATTCCCCGGCCTGAGGCAGGATGTCCGCTGGCCGACCAGCTGATGCCGGAAGCGGTCCGGGCGGCAAAGGCGGCAAACCCTGGTTCGCCGTTTGTGGTGTACGTGAACTCCAGTGCGGCAACGAAGGCCGAATGTGATATTACCTGTACGTCGGCGAACGCGGCGGCGGTCGCAGCATCCCTTCCAGAGGAGACAATTCTGTTCGGTCCGGATGCAAATCTTGCGGCATTTGTCCAGCGGCAGCTCCCAGAGAAGAGGATTATCCCGGTTCCGGCAGCCGGAGGATGCCCGACCCATCACCGTTTTTCGGTACGGGACGTGGAGGCGGCCCGCCGTGCATACCCGGACGCGGCGGTTATCTGCCATCCGGAGTGCAGCCCGGAGGTTCAGCTGGCCAGTGATATGACCGGGTCTACCGGATATATGATCCGGAACTGCGGAGAGAAAAAGGAGTGGGTGATTCTGACGGAGAAGGGAATTCTGCATCCGCTTCAAAAAAAGTATCCGGATACCCGATTCCATGTGATGGATACGGCAGTCTGCCCGAACATGAAGATGATCACGCCGGAGGGTCTGTATGTGACACTCCGTGACGGCGTGTATCCGGTACAGGTGCCGGATGCAGTTGCGGTTCGCGCCCGGACGGCAATCGAACGGATGATTGAGGCATCCCGGTAAATGCTGCCGACGGAAAAACTTCTTTCTTTTTTGGCGGAGGATATGCCGGCCGGCGACATTACGACGGCGGCGGTACTTCCCGCAGGGAAGACAGTCCGGGCAAGGATTGAGGCCCGGCAGGATCTGGTTGCGGCGGGCGTTGAGGAGTGTGTGTGGCTGTTTTCCCACTGCGGTGTTGCGGCGGTCCCGGAGGTTTCCGACGGACAGCGGGTTTTGTCAGGCAGAAAAATGATTGCTCTGGAGGGACCGGTGACGGCGGTTCTGGCGGTGGAACGGACAGCCCTGAACCTTCTCGGACGAATGAGCGGAATTGCAACGATGACGAACGCGGCGCAGCAGGCGGCGGTCGCGGTGAACGATCACGTAAAAGTTGCCGGAACACGAAAGACTGCGCCCGGTCTGCGGTACTTTGATAAAAAGGCCGTTCGTCTCGGCGGCGGAGAGCCGCACCGCGACAGTCTGTCGGATGCGTTTCTGATTAAGGATACTCACCGGACGCTGATGTCCGTGGACGAGGCGGTCCGGCGGGCGAAGGCGTATTCGGTGTATCACAAAGTGGAGTGCGAGGTGGAGACGGTCACGGACGCGGTGGCGGCAGCCCGAGCCGGGGCTGATATTCTTCTGTTTGATAATATGGAGCCTGCGGCGATACGGGAGGCTATCTCGGAGCTGAACCGGCTTGGACTGCGGGAGAGACTGGTGCTTGAGATATCCGGCGGGGTCACGCCTGAAACGATGCAGCGGTTTGCGGGGCTTGATGTGGATGTGATGAGTATGGGGGCTCTCACGCATTCGGTGAAGTATGCGGATGTGAGTCTGGAGATCGAAGGGTAGACTCAGATTATTTTTTTGCGGAACATTATCCAGAGAAGTACGGCCGAGACTGAAAGGGAACCGAAGATGATTCCCATAAATGCCAGGGGGTTTTCGGAGAACAGACCCGGGATCAGAACGTTCATGCCGAGGAAACTTGCTGCCATCGTGGGAATGGTGAGGAGAATGGTGACGCAGGTGAACAGTTTCATGATGTCATTGACGTTGTTGTTGATGATGGAGGCAAAGGCGTCCATCGTGCTGGTGAGTGTACTGCTGTAGGTTGAGGCCATCTCCAGTGCCTGCCGGTTTTCGATGATGGTGTCGTCCAGGAGGTCACTGTCCTCTTCGCGCATCCGTATTTCGGATGTTGGGAACCGGGCGAGTTTTTCCAGAACCGTTTCATTTGCTTTGAGGGCGGTGGTGATGTAGACGAGGGATTTCTGGAGGTTGAGGAGGGCAAACAGTTCCTCGTTCCGGGTTGCCCGCCTGAGATTTTTTTCCAGATCCACGGTTCTCCGGTCGATCTGGCGGAGGTTCTGGACGAAGAGACCGGAGTTCCGATAGAGAAACTGCAGGAGAAAACGCGTCTTTCGGGTCGTAGAGAAATTTTTGACCCGGCCTTCGGCGAAGTTCTGGAGAATCGGATTTTTTCGGAGGGAGACGGTCACGATCACATTTTTGAGTACGATAAATCCCGAGGGAATGGTGGTGTAGGTTTCGGTATTTTTATTCATGCTGATGTACGGGGAGTCAACGATGATGAGGGTACGGCCGTCGTCCTGCTGTTCCATGCGGGGACTTTCTTCTTCGTCAAGCAGTATGGTGAGGTCTTCGCGGGGGATGGAGAGTTCTCTGCAGACGAAGGCTACCTCTGCATCAGTCGGCTGAATCATTCGGACCCAGCAGCCGTCGGTGATGGTTTCGACCGGTTCGGGAGCGGCTCCGGCTTCGGGGGTTCGGTACATTTCAATCATCGGCAATTCTCTCCTGAGTGATTCATGGGGGCCGGCACTATATAGTGACTCAGAAAGTACCAAACCTGAGAATCAGATGACCTTTTTGTAGAACATGATCCAGAGAAATACGGCAGAAATCGAGAGAGAGCCAAGGATGATTCCCCCGAATGCGAACGGGTTTTCGGACAGAATGTCGGGGATGAGGACGTTCATGCCGAGGAAGCTTGCTATCATGGTCGGGATGGTGAGGAGAATGGTGACGCAGGTGAACAGCTTCATGATGCCGTTGACGTTGTTGTTGATGATTGAAGCAAAGGCATCCATGGTACTGCTGAGGGTGGTGCTGTAGGTCTGGGCCATTTCCAGTGCCTGCCGGTTTTCGATGATGGTGTCGTCCAGGAGGTCCTCGTCTGCTTCGTACATGCGGACTTCGGGCGAGGGGAAGCGGGAGAGCTTTTCGAGAACGACTTCGTTTGCTTTGAGGGCGTTGGTGATGTAGACGAGGGAGGTGGAGATTCCAAGCATCTGAAATATTTCTTCGTTCCGTGTGGATTTTTTGAGGGCTTGCTCGATCTCGGCAGTTTTTTTGTCGATCTGGCGCAGAAGCTGAACGAATAGTCCGGCGTTCCGGTATAAAAAGAGCAGAAGAAAGCGTGTTTTTTTCACGGTGGAGAAGTTTTTCACTTTTCCGTCAATAAAAGTCTGGAGAACCGGATTTTTCCGAAGGGAGACGGTGACAATGACGTTCTGCATGACGATGAATCCGGATGGTATAGTAGTGTAGCTTGTATGCCCTGCCGAGGTTTTTATTGAGGTATCGGTGCCGTCGGCGACGTACGGTGTGTCAACGATGATGAGGGTACGGCCGTCATCATGTTCGATACGCGGGCTTTCTTCGTCGTCAAGCAGGGTTATGATGTCTTCTCGGGGAATGGACAGTGTGGTGCATACGGAGGCGATCTCTTCTTCGGTGGGCCTGATCATACGAACCCAGCAGCCGGGGGCAATGGTTTCCTGGAGTACAGGAGCTGCTGCCCTGTCAATGGACTGGTATATCTCAAGCATTCGGATCTCCTCGGCTATATTGTACCGGATTGGTATTGATTTATTTGCACGGAGAATATATAGGGTCTTGGGATGTTCCGGATTTCTCTGATGTGAATAGGGATGCCTGCAAAGACCGTTCTAAAATACCGGTGATTTGGGGTTTGATTCAATATTTGGGAAGAAATTGCCGCTTTTGCGTGAATTTCCCGGAGTAGTGCGGGTCGTTTTCGTGATGAACCTGTCTTATTCGCGGTTTATGGAGGTCGATAGAGAACGAATGCTGCCGGGTGACTGGGGATGAGGTTTTTGAGGTTTTTCTGCTTCGGGAGCCTTAGATATCATGATATTTACGTTAGAGAGGAGTTTCGGACTACAGAAGAGGTAGTCGAAAAAAGAATCAGGTATGGACCGCCGGGAAGATCTGCATGCCCCGGCCGCTGCGGGAGATGGTGATAAGGTTGTTTTCTTCGAGCCGGCCGAGATGCCAGGTCAGGGTTCCGGCGGTAATTCCGGCACGGGCGGCAAGGACGGTTCCGGAGATGCCGGGTTCGGTTTCAATGATGCCCAGTATTTTTCCCGTGGTGGGATTCTGACAGAGAGTGAGGCGGATGGTGTCGGTATAGCTGAGGGTGGAGCCGTTTGGGAAGTAGTGATAACTCCGGCCAAGTTTTCGGGAGAGAATTTTCTGTTCTTTTTCGAGGACGGCCAAATGGTACCGCAGGGTTTCATAATGAACACCGGTTGTTTTTTTGATGTCAGCGGAGGAAAAGCCGGGATTTTCACAGATGGCAGAATAAATGGAGTCACGAACCGGACTCGGGTTTGCCTTTGTGATGCGGCCGATCGCTATCGGCATGAAATGAAGCATGGTTATCAGAAAAACAAGAATGCCGGAAACTCCGGCAAGCTGGATCCAAAGCGGAACCTCAGCGGCATCCCTCTCCAGAGGAACTCTGTTTTGCAGGGAGTATCCATTCCGATACTCCATTCCGTTCACACTGTATCCCAGAGAGTCGGGAGTGTATACCTCAATTTCTCCGGTGATCCATGAAGGGACGTCGGCAAAACTCCGGGGAGAGTCATCACCAAGGGAGATATCTTCCCCGGCGACGATACCCGGGATGCAGAGGAACAGGACGACCACGATCAGAAGACCGTTAGAGAGTGTACGTTTGCGAGTCATTGACCTTCACCCCCTGAACACAGTACCACCATTCGCCTTCGGCAATACCGTTCTCACGTGAGATCGTCGTTTCCAGAAGGATTTTTCGCGTGTCGGCAAAGGATGTTGCGTTGGTAAACGGCCCGAAAACCCCGTGATCGGGTGAGTAGGCCGTAATGCTCAGATTGTTTTCATTCTCAGGCGGATTTTCCCACCACAGACGAATCGTCAGGAGGGTGATATTTGCGGAGATATTTGCAGAGAACCACTGGGTTTCGCCTTCCCGGATGGAATGTTCCGGAGGGACTTTATTGGGCCGGACTTCGGCCGCAATGCTGAGTCTGCCCACTTCCGGCATTCGCTGATAGAACTCAGGTTCGGTAATTGCGGTGTATTCCAGGCCGGTGATGTCCAGATCAGATAACGCATCGATGAGGAGAAGCCGTTCCTGTTTTTTCTCCGGACTGTCCATGCTGCTGGTCAGAAGAAGACCGCCGCGACTGGTATCCCCGTTCGTGAGTTCCCATGCATGGGGAATCTCCGCGAGTTTTTTCTGATATTCGGGAGATATTTTTGCGTAGACCTCAGGCCAGACAGTTTTCATAAACTCAGCCGAGGTCATACCGGTTCCATTCAGCTGCTCGATGAGGGCAAAACTGTCCTGTACTTTCTGATAATTTTCTTCCCGGACACTGAGAGCCGCTGCGGGAGATATGATCATCAGAAGGATCATCATGAGGAGAACTGCCGAAACCATGGTTTTTGAACGCTGTTTCACTATGACTGACACCTCCATTTTGGGTATGAGTTTCCATTGGAGGCAGATGATATAAATAGACTCTCACAATTTTGTCAAAATATTTCAGAAAATGAGATGCTTTGAGAAAAGTGTGAGAGATTATTAATATTGCGGGAGGAGAGAGGAGTGCTATGAAAAAAATACGGATAGTGGCGTCGCTCCTCGTTCTCTCTCTTTGCGTCCTGCCGGCAGCAGCTCTGGTTTTGGCCGACGAACCGGAAATGATCTACGAAGGAAAGGCCGGATACGGTCTGTGTGCGGTGACGGACGGAAAATATATCCTCATCGGAGAAGAACAGCCAAACCCGGTATTCAATCAGAGAATCGAAGGGTATCAGTTCGTCGGGACCCTCTATCTGTATACCATCGCAGAAAAAACCCTGTCAGAAATTCCCGGAAATATTCCGCCGGATATGAATTACTTCACCGTTGTTGATGATGTGGTGTTCTGGCAGAGTGCCCCTTACTGGGAATATCCAAAAGAAGGCGGGGAAAAGATTACCAGTAGTGTATATCAGTACACCATTGGAGACGCCGCACCGAAAAAACTGGACATCGGGAGTTTTGCGGACACCGACGGTGTACGTATGGTTCAGATACAGGGTATGCAGATGCATCCGGAAAATATCAAAATAGAGGTGTATGATCTCAGAACCGGAGAAACAACTGCTGTGCCGGCATCAGAAAACGTCGGGATCGGCACCGTGAGAATATCAGGGGATCTTGTAGTCTGGAGTGAAAACCGGCCGACAGGAAACGGTATGATCTATATCTACAATCTCAGCTCCGGAACGATGTCTACCCTCGGAAAGGAAAAGGAGGAGTTTTTCACCGTTCTGGACCTAACCGGGGATACCCTCACGTATATCCAGAATACTCACCGAAAATTCAATGAGGGATTCAATGAGATCCGGTCTGTAAACCTCACTACGAACGAAACGCGTGTTTTTGCCAATCAGCCGATGCGTTACACACTCAGTGTGACTCCTCCGCTCATTGCATGGAGTGTGTACCCGGATTATTCAGCAGAAAATCCACAGAGACCCGTCTATGTATCGTCATTTACAAACTCCGGAGAGCCGGTCTTTCTTGCGGAGAACGGGATGGTTGAATCGGTAGCCAACGGTGTGGTTGTCTGGAGCGGATGGAATGAAAGTACAGACTTTCAGCAGACAATCTCCATGGCGATACTCACCGGCGACGAAATAGATTCGTCACCATCCAGAGATGTACAAACACCGCAGACCACGGCTGCAGAAGTTCCGCTCAACATTACTGTTGGCTCGATCGCGTTTGCCGTTGCCTGCCTCTTTGCGATTCTCTGGCGAAAAAAATAGTGAGGTTCAGGTATGGACCGCCGGGAAGATCTGCATGCCGCGACCGCTGCGGGAGATGGTGATGAGGTTATTCTCCTCAAGCCGGCCAAGATGCCAGGTAAGGGTTCCGGCGGAGATTCCCGCACGGGCAGCAAGAACGGTTCCGGAGATGCCGGGTTCGGTTTCGATGATGTCCAGTATCTTACCGGTGGTGGGATTCTGACAGAGGGTGAGGCGAATAGTGTCGGCATAGCTGAGGGTGGAGCCGTTCGGGAAGTAGTGATAGCTATGCCCTGTCCGCCGGGTGACAACCTGTTTCTCTTTTTCCAGAACGGCAAGGTGATACCGGAGGGTTGCACGATGCAGGCCGGTCTCCTCTTGCAGGAATGCGGCAGGACTGCCGGGATGTTCCCGGATAAGGGCAAGCAGCCCCTCGCGTACCGGACTCGGCGTGACATCTTTTGTTCTGCCGATCAGAACCGGCAGAAACTTGACGGACGCCAGCAGAAGAACAGCAATACCGGAGATTCCGGCGGCCGCAGGAATCCACGAGGGAACGTCAGCTTCGGTTCGGGCGGCATCGGCACGATTGATGTCCGAAAATCCGCCAAGGTCTGCGGACGGCGCTTCGTTGACAAGGTACCCTCCTTCGGCAGGGGTTCTGATGCCGGGATCGGTGATGATCCAGGAGGGAACGTCGGTAAAGCTGCGGGAAAGCGGGCCGGCGTCATCATCTGCGGCAGCAGCGGAAACGAGGCAGAGACAGACGAGGAAAACTGCGACAAGCAGGTTAGATGGTATAGTTCTGTACGTCATCGATCTTCACTCCTGTAATGCAGTACCACCATTCACCTTCGGCAACGCCGCCGGGACGGGAGATGGTTGTCCGTATCTGTTTTCCTCCGGGAATGCCGTAGACCGTTTTTGCCTCCGTGAAGGGACCAAAGACGCATCTATCCGGCGAGTAGATGGTGATGCTGAGATTATTTTGGATGTCTGCCGGGTTTTTCCACTGCAGATCCACGACAAGCCGGGTTACGTTTGCCGTGACGTTTTTGGAGAACCACTGGGTTTCACCTTCCGTAATGGAAGCACCGCCGCGGACTCCGGAATCCGGACCCCGCTGTGCCCGTACCACACTGCTGAAATGTTTCCGGAGATCCTCCGGAAAATCCAGATACATCTCTGTCTGGGCAATTGCCTGATACTCACCTTCGGTGATATCCAGTGTTTCAATGGCATTCATGAGGGCAAACCGTTCCCTGCCGACCGCCTCGTTGATACTGAATCCGTACCCGGTTCCGCCCCCGGTCCGGTCAAGCTCCTTCAACTCCCAGATATGGGTGAAATTCGCAAGCAAATCTTTCTGCTCGGGAGAAATTTTCGCATACACCTGCGGCCAGACTTTCTCCAGATACTCGGCGGTCGTCATCGTCGTTCCGTTATACTGTTCCAGTACGGTGAAGCTTTCCTGGATCTGCCGGTAATTTTCCTCTGCGGGATCTGCAGCGGCTGCGGGGACCAGCAGCAGCAGGAGTATCATACCTGCCGGAAGAGTAGTTCGAAGAATGTTTCTGATTGATTCACACCTCCTGTGTTCGATATGCTTTCATTCGCGGGGAGGGGTATATAATATCTCTGGCAGTTGTGTCGAAGTGGCAGATGAAAAATTATTTTTTCCTCCGAAGGTCGGAACGTACACAGGCAGAAACAACTGCGATCAAACCGACAAACATCCCGATTGGAAAAGTAGTCTGTGTTGTCTCTGGGAACAGAGTTTGTTCTGTTGCCGGAGGTACAGGGGATGACAGAACAACCAAGGGAAGATCAATTTCAACACATTTCACCGTTGTTATGCCGCTTGATTCATCCCACCAGGGCATGAGAGCATACGGAGGATAAACCTGAGAGGGATGCATCCCATCCGGAAGTACCAATGACTCGGTTTCCTGTGTTATCAGATTGAGAATGCGTCGCTCCGGAGGGTCCGGATAAGCATTCTCTGCAAGGCAGTACAACTCATAAACAATGGTATCTCCCCACATGTTACAGAGATACTGACTGTACCCCTCTTCCTTGGGAAGAGTGACCGTCTCGCCGGACGAAATATTGTATGCATAGAGATACCGTTTGGACGGATCTGATACAAGCATTCCTGAGTCAGAGTACACGAAATAATTTCCGGAGAGCATCATCGGCCCGTTCGGATCAGGATATCCTCCGGGATATATCTGTTTTCGGTCTCCGGTCCGGAGATCATACAGCGTGAAGGTGAGATTCCGCGGCCAATAATCACCCCACATGGTGATAAAATGGACTCCATCAGTAACAAAACCCGTCAGAATCGGTTCTATAGATACGTTCAGTTTTGTCAGTGTATCAGATACCGGTGAGTACGAGTAAAATCCATCACTCTGTCTGAAAAATACAGTCCCGTTCGCAACGACGGCTTTGGAAAATGAGGTCGCCGCTGGGACGATGGACAGTTCCCCGCTGGAAATGTTATAGAGATAGACAATCCCTGCTTCATTTACCCCCGGCTGATACTGCGACATTACGAGATAGTGCGGATCAGATAATGCAAGCCGGACGAAAGAATCACTGACAGATTGATGAATGATCTCCGGTTTTCCGACAATTTCCACGTCAAGGGCAACAGTGGGAAAGATACACAATAGGATTATCAGAAACCCTAGGAACACGGAGACTATTTTTCTTGACATGATGAAAATCTCTCAATTATACTGACTAGTCCATCACTTGACCGTATGACATATAAATAATCTCTGGCAGACCTATCAAACTATCCGAAGAGAATATTTCGAGGGAACCTAGATAAAGAATAAATATCATGACCGGAAAGAACACCCATCATGAATAAAACTATTTTCACAATATTATTTCTCTCTGTACTGATTCTGTCGGGAACGTACACTGTCGCAGGATTTGAGCTGTCTGGGGAACCGATGACCATCTACGAATTTCAGAAAGGTTACACCATCAACAGCATAGCAACAGATGGAACATACATCCTCATCTGCGAGAAAAAACCAAACCAAAAATTCTACGGGAACTACTTCACCGAAGGATATAACTGGATGGGGACTCTCTACCTTTACAATATCTCTGGCGAAACACTTACCATAGTTCCCGGAGACATCCCCGCGGATTTCGGAACGATAGTGAACAACACGGTCTACTGGAAAAGTGCCGCATACCGTTACCCGGTTCTGGAAGACAAACACACGAATATGTACCAGACCCAGACTTATTATCAGTATATACCGGGAGACTCGACTCCGCAGAAATTGAATATTCCCTGCGATAAACCGATCAGCCGATTTCTTACCGACGGGATACAGTTCATCACTATTACGGGAGATCCGCAAACAAACAATATATCCCTAACAAAATATCCGCTCACAGTTGGAAACTCCGAAATCATACCCACACTCACAAATCCTGAGCCAGACAGAGTCCTCCTGCATGAGAACATGATCATCTATCAGGGACAGGAGAGATCCACACAAAACGTGGTATACATCTATAATATGGGTACCGGACACACACTCACCTTTGAACCAAAAGAAAATGAGTCACGACAGATACTTGGAGCGTCTGAAAACAATCTCCTCCTTCTGTGGAATGAAAACACGAACCCGGCGGACGGAAAATATCAGCTTCGGATGTTGAATACCAGAACCGGAGAGACAAAAACCATCTGTAACGATTCGATGTACCTGTATCCTGCCCCGAATATGAAAACAATGAATTACCATACCGCAACGATCAGCGGAGAAACAATTCTCTGGTCCGGAACAACCTTCGGGTCAGAAATCCAAAACGCAACAAGACAACTGTACGGATATTCACTGGATGAAAACACCGGAGTACAACTCCTTTCTGATGATTTTTCGGGATATATGCCGATAACGGTGGAAAATATCATCATGTGGATAGGATACGATGATCTAACGAACCGACAGACAGTGCACATGGTAAAAACTGATGTTTCAGATACCCTGCCTCCGATCTCCGCCGAACCATCAGCAACAACCGCAGGAAATCCGATCAGTATGACTCTGGGAACTGCGGCATTTGCCGTCGCCTGTATTCTTGCAGATCTCCGGAGAAAAAAATACTGAACAACCCAGCCCCCATGTTTTTGAAAAATTCCCATGGGACAGACTGATGATTCAAAGCCGCGTAATAGAAAAACATAGAAAAAAGAGAGCGGGGAAACTCTCCTGGTTTATGGTTCCGTCAGGTATTTTTCCGCATATTTGGCATATGAGCAAGATTTTCACGGGTACTGTCATCCATATCCAGATAAAGTTCCGGCCAGACGATCTGCATGAACTCGGCCTCAGAAATATCCAGTTTCTCAACCGCACCCAGAATCGCAAACCGTTCCGGACCCTGCGGGTCGTTCAGAGTCAGCCCGATACCGCGACCGCCGTCAGTCACATCAAGATCCACCAGCTCCCATACATGAGAAAAACCGGCGAGATTTTTCTGATTCTCCGGGGAAATCATCGGGTATACATCAGGCCAGACCCTCTCCAGAAACGCAGCGGACGTCATCGTCGTTCCGTTCAGCTCCTCAATCAGGGCAAACCGCTTCTTACCGGTCAGATCATCCCCGAGGCGCGACGCAAGCATCTCACGTTCCGCGTCTGACAGCTGAACCTGCTGAGATGGAGAAATTTCCGCCTGCTGACGGGCGCTCTCATCCATACCCTGATATGGTTCCGGCCAGACCGTCTCAAGATACTCCGCCGAACTCATCGGAACTGTCGCCGCAATCAGGAGGATAACAACGGCAGCACAGACAAGTCCTGCAATTTTGTATGACGTTTTCATGATTCATATCACCTGTACTGTCAGGAATAATCCTGACATACCTCCTACTTGCCGGTACGTGATATAAGAAAACTCTCTCAATTCCATCAAAATATCAGAAATATTCCCAAAACAAAATGACTTCCCCCGGGACAACACTTTGAAGAAACTGAGAGAGAACATAAATACCGGATACGGCGAAGAAAAGACCATGGGAGGAAAAATAGTACTGATTCTGCTCTGCATGACTGCATTCTGCATCATCCCGGCAGCAGCACTGGAAATTGCCGAAGGTCCGGTACTGATACATGAAACCGATCTGCCGGTACACGCACTGACCACCGACGGACGCTACCTCGTCATCTCCGGAGACTGGAAAAACAACACCCTCGAAACCTATCATCACAAAGAAGGGTTCACCTTCGACGGACTTCTCCTCCTCTATGACAGCAGAACCGGAACACTGGAAAAAATTCCGGGAAACGTCCCTCCTGACTACTACGGAGCCGCCATCAGTGACGGAGTACTGCTCTGGACCTCAGCCCCCTATCAGTTTCCGACGAACAACGGAAATATGCGTCAGGAAAAAGCAGCATTTCAGTACACCGTCGGAGAAAAATGGCCTGAGTATGCAGGTTCACCGCAGGGGCGGCTTGACGGAGGAGACAACGGAACGTTTCTCATCATAACCGGAGAAAGCAACCGGCCGGAACTGAAAAAAATGTTCGTCTACGACGCCGCAGCCAGAACAGCAGAACAGATACCCGCGCAAAATCCCCCGGCAATCGGAAAAATCACCGGAGACACGGTCGTCTGGAGTGAAAACGGGAACACCGGAGACGGAAAAATCCGAGTATACAACCGCAGCACACACGAAACAACAACAATCGGCGAAGACGGAACATATCACGGCCTCTTTGACGCAACGGAAAATACCGTACTCCACCTTCAGAGCCAGAGCAAAAAATACAACGAAGGTCCCTTCGAACTCCGGGCAACCAGCCTCACCACAGGAGAAACACACATCATCACCGATCACCAGGTAATCAACGCAAAAATCGACCCCCCGATAGTCATCTGGACAGAGAAACACCAAAACGGAGACGACAGAACATATCCCCTGTATGCCGCATCCCTCACAGAGGCGGGGGACCCGGTCCTGATCTCCCCGGACGCCGGAGGAGCCGCAGAAGTTCTCGGAAACCTCGTTGTCTGGTCTGAATGGAATGATACCACCGGCATAACCTCCATACGCATGATACGGCTGAATATCCCGGACATGGTCCCGGAGATAGCCGCATCAGTCCCGCAAACCCTCATGCCGGAGACCACCGAATCAGGCATGCCGCCGCAGTTCATCATAGGTACAATCGCCTTTGTACTCGCCTGTCTTCTTGCCGTTCTCTGGAGGAAATGATTCTCATGACACGATACCTGATTCTCACATGCATACTCAGCCTCCTGCTGATCGTCACCGTTCCTGCAGCAGCTCTGGAACTCGCAGACGAGCCGGAGATCATCTACACCGCCGAAGAGTTCAACATCGTCCGGGCGGTCACCGACGGAACCAGTGTCCTGATCAACACCGACTATCCGTTCCCGAAAACCGGATCACGCGGAGAAGGAAACCTCCACATCTACAGCATCGCTGAAAAAACACTCACAACCATCCCGGATACAGAAAATATTCTTCCGTGGGACACACGCCTCTCCGGCGATGATGTTTTCTGGCAGGTCACCCGATACCTCGACAGCTACAACGTCACCTACGACGTTTACCACTACAGTATCAGCAGCGGCAAAACCACCCGGCTCGACACCGACAAACTTCCCAAAACCGGAACTGATTACTACCTCTCCCTGAAACCCGCCGGGGGATCTGACCCCTATGCGGTCATCATCACCGCAGAAAACATCAAAACCGGCGACAAACACATCATCTCCATGCCGGAGGCAGCGGATGCATGGACCGTAAAAATTTCAGGCGATGCAATGGCATTCAGTGACATGCCGGAGAAAGGCGGTAAATCCATGTACCTCTACAACTTCACCACGCGGCAGACCACCACCCTCGACACAGTAGCGGACGGAACCGTAACCGTTCTGGGATTTTCAAAAGACACACTCATGTACTGCCGGGAAACCGGCAGCAAACAGTTCTACCTCATGGACATTCCCACAAAACAGGTAAAACACATCTCAGACTCTTCGATGAACTGCGATGAAACCGATCTTGACGGAACCCTTGCCGTCTGGCGGGGATGGTACTGGAACGATGACTTCACCGTCCCGAACAGGATCGCAACCCCGCTCTATGCCGCGTCCTTCGATGACACCGATACGCCCGTACTGCTGGATACCGGCGTACGGCAGCCGTCCGTTCGAAACAACATCGTTGTCTGGTCGAAATGGGATGACACCCTTGAGCGGGACACCGTCCGGCTCGCAAAACTGAAATAACTTTTTTTTTGGATTCTGAAAAACAGAAGAAGACCGGGGATCGTTGAAGGACCAAAACGCCGGGTACTGTCAGGCTCCTCCGATCTTAAGGGGTGTTACAAAATAAAATAGGACACGGGCCCTTATAAATACCCTACCGCGCGTACTGAAAGTGCCCGAAAATGAAATTAAAGAAAAATTTCACATATAATCTGAGGCAAAATACTCCGTGAAACGCGGAATCTCCCGTATACATGGCAAATTTAAAACGTGGAAAGGATACTGATTATCCGGTCAAAGAGTTCCCCGGTGAGGGCTGCCCCGGTTGAAGCAGAAGCGGCGAGATGCAGCTCTCCGTCCCATGTTCCCGCAACAAATGAGGGATAGGAGCCTGACGGGTAATCGGTGACCATCCAGATTTTCCGGACAGAGATCTGACCCCCGAAGTCACCGGCAGCAGACGGAATGATGCCGATGTTCGAAAGAAACGGCGTACGCAGGTCAAGGCCCGCCTCGTCCTCAGGGATGCGGATACCGTGCTTTGTCCGGACTGCGGGATCCAGATACCGCAGAGCCGCAGCGGCGGGAGATCCGTTTTTGAATGCGGTTCCGGCGGCGGCGGACGTACGGAGAATGTCCGGGAACCCGCCTGCGACGGATACGGCCGTCCGGTAATTCGCAGAAAAGTTTCCAATCCACCCGGCAGCTTCCGGGCCGAGAAGCGGCCGCATGTCCATGACGGATTCTATCGGAACGGTGCCTGCGGCACCGAAGTCTTTGAGGGCTGCGGCAAATGCGGCCGTCAGGAGGTCATGGACGGTCGCCCCGTTGTTTTTCCCAAACGTACGCACCGCGGAAAACGTTTCCCGGTTCAGACTTCGGTGGACTATCTGCAGGGGGGTCCCGGGCCGCAGACAGTTTTTCAGCGGAGATTTCCACGGGTAGAGCGGAGGAAGCAGAGCGGGCCGGAGGGTTTCGGGAGGGTATCGTGCAAAAAGCTGACGAAAACTCCGGTCCTCCGGCTGCGGCGGAACGGCAGACTCCCGGCCCGCATACGCAGCAGCGATGAGAGAGAGTACGACGAACATCCCCCGTGCATCGGAAGCTACATGATCCAGCAGTACGAGAAGGTCGTCGTGGTCTGCGGCACGGCAGAGAAGTATCCGGAGCGGCGGGCTGTTTTCGATTGCATGCGGGAGGGCGACCTCTTCAAGGACAGGCCGGTTCCTCACTGATACGAATCCGGGCAGATCTTCAATTGGTTCCCACCGGACCGGAACACCGTTTTCACAGATGTATCGCGAGGTAAGAATTGGTATTTCCTGTGCCGTCCTCTGAACAGCGGTTTGAAGACGGCGGGCATCAAACCGTCCGCGGCATTCGATCACACACATTATGCTGTAGGTTCCGTGCCCGGGACTGTACTGGGCTGCGTCAGACCCGGAGACTGGAAACGATCTGTTTTGCACACAGATACTTCCGCAGACCAACCTCAAAAACATGACGAATGGAACAATTCCGGGAACCCTTCTCAGAAAGACGGCATTCTCCGGACTATCCGTACCGAAGTTCCCCGCAACCTATATTAGGGAACTCCGGAGAATAGATTATTCGATATATATGGATTTTGCAAGTATTGGGTATTTTCTGATTATAAATCTGGGTCTTGCAGCGTAGTCAGGATATTTCCTTGGAAAGACAAAACTGTTGGATATGAACGGAGGCAAACTGACCGGATGGGTCCGAAACATTTGCGGAATTGTGATCTTTGGAGTGATCTCAATTATCGCTGTTGCGGAGATCTCCGGAGTGGTGAATCTGATGGCGGCACTGATTGCAATATACCTCGCATTCTCCGTGTTTTCGCAAGACAAGCGGTTACCGCTCTTCTAACTTTTTTCTTATGAAAAAGTTTCCTGAACGAAATATTTTGGTCGTGGAATGGTATTATATGGCCACTTTTTCATGCGTTTTGTGCGTGGGTTCCCCCTCATCGGCGTTTGATATGAGAATAGAATAAAAGAGGGGAGAAAGGGATGTAAATTTTTTTGCGGTCTTTTCAGTGCAGATATCTTTTCAGGTTCCAAAGTAGGTAAAGCGGGATGTCGTGTATTTCTCCCCATTCATCTATATGAGATGATTTTGGCGTTATACTTGTTCTCACGGTTTGTTTTGGATGGTATCTTTTCCGGTATTCCCGGAGGCTTTTTGACCGCGTGTTTTTTCCGGATTTCACTTCGATGGGGATGATGTCGGCATCGTACTGGATAAGGTAGTCCACTTCAGCAGTGTTGGATGATTTCCAGAAACATATTGTGCCTGCTGCGATATGATTTGCGATGAGTTCGGTGAGTACGAAGTTTTCTGCCAGTATTCCACGCATATATGCGGTGTTTTCTTCGGATGAACTGATGGCTGAAGCGGGAAAGCCGCTCATTTTTCTAAGGAGACCAACGTCGGCGAGATATATTTTAAAATTGCTCAGATCGGCGCTGGTGAGCAGGGGAGTGTTTGGCTGTTCTGTTTTTACGATTTGGTAGATGAGGCCGGCAGAGAGAAGCCAGTAGAGAGCGTCTTCCAGATCACGTGCGCGTGCTCCGGTCCGGATATGTGAGTAGACAAATTTCTGATTGTCTTTTGCAAGCTGGAGAGGGAGGCCTTTCCAGATGAGGGTGAGTTTTGGGTAGTCGCCGGCCGGGGCATATTTGATGAAATCTCGCTCATAGTCTGAGAGGATGTTTTCCTGCAAGGTTTCTATTGTTTCGATGTTTTTGGATTCTATCCATGCGTTTACGACGGCAGGCATGCCGCCAGTAATAAGATACCAGCGATAGAGTTCTTCGAGTCTCTGAGTTATGGCGGAGGGGAGCTGCCGGCCGGCTGGCAGCGTTTGTATGTGGCTGTGCAGCAGGGTATCGCCGTTTGCCAGGAGGTATTCTTCAAAGTTTAAGGGGTAGAGGGTAAGAGTGATGACTTTTCCGACGGGAAAGGATATGTTTTTGTTCATCCGGGCAATGGCAACGCCGAGGAGTGAGCCGGCTGCTGCTATGTGGAGGGCGGGGAGTTGTTCGGCGAAGTATTTGAGTGCAGTGAATGCCCGGGGGCATGTTTGTATTTCGTCGAGGATGAGGAGGGTGGTGCCGGGAATGATGACTTTCTGACGGAGGAGGCCGAGTTCGGTGATGATGCGTACGGGGTCGAGGTCGTGTTCAAAGAGTGAGGCGAGCTGGTCGGTTTGTTCAAAGTTGAAGTAGGCGGTGTCCTGAAATTCGGCGGCGCCGAAGTTTTTGAGGAGCCATGTTTTTCCACACTGGCGTACTCCCTGAAGGATGAGCGGAGGATGTACCGGCGAATTTTTCCATGTCAGGAGGCGGGGATAGAGAAGGCGCTGCATGCAGGTATGTTTGCGGCTTTATGTATTTAATAGGTGGTGTGCTTGCACGTTTTTCATATGATTTTTGTGTTGAGTGTACACGTTTTTCATATATTTCCGCAGGCTCCGGCCCGGAGGATTGCATCGTAGTGTACCGCTTTCAGGTTCATCAGTCAGTTTCTGACAGGCCGCTCATCTCAGTGGATAGTGCCCGGACTCTTTGCAATGCCTGCATACTGAGTCACGGATTCTCCCGGGCATCATGCTTATCATCTACCGGAGTGAACTACTGTATCGGTTCCAGCAGTCTCAAGAGCGGCGGCACTCATTGCCGTCTACCTCGCGTTCGCCGTATTTTCGCAGAACAAGCGGCTTCCCCTCTTCTAACCTGAGGTTGACCCTAGGCTAATTTTTCCCCGTGGTGCATCCACGAGCATGCTTCATCATGGTAAGTGTCAAATGCCTCCGGGCGAAAATGGTGTTCGGAAACCATTTTGATCAGGATGTCAAATTCAGGGTGTTCCGGAAAAACGAAGTGAGGAGGACATCAGGTAGAAGGTTCAGCTGCAGAATCAGTGCTTGCCGGGATTGACTGACTCTCGCGGGAAAAGGAGGCAGCAACGGTGTAGGAGGTACGGTTCCGGGTTTTTGCGAGGGTGATTACCTGGTACTTCTGCAGCCGGGAGAGATGCCACCTGAGTGTGGTTACCGGGATGCCGGTACGTTCGCTGATCTGTGTCTGCGAGATGCCGGGACTGGCAAGGATCGCCAGAAATATTTCCCGCGGCCGTTCGTGTTCGAGAAGGTCCCAGCCGGGGTCATCCTGCGGGGACGGACTCATGCCGGCAGGGTAGTACCGGACAGGCTTTCCGGAGAAGATCCGGATTTTTCTCTCGCGGTGCAGCCGACGCAGATTGTAGGAGACCGAGCCTCGGGAAAAGCCGGTGGCTTTGATGATGTCGGCTTCCCGGCAGCCGGGATTGTCGCGGACTGCGGCGAGAATCTGCATCGGCCGGGAGGCCGGGTCATCGGAGAGTTCACTGCGAACGGAGAGGGCAACAGCCCCTCCCGTGACCAAGGCAATGAAGAGAGGGATGGCCTCGGCTACCCAGACCGGCAGGTCATGGAGATTGAAGAGATTCAGAAAGAGGGAGACAAAGGCGGGAGCGGAGAAATCGAAGCCGGTTACCTTGATAAGAGGACTGCAATTCTCGTCGGAGACGAGATCAGGGTCCCCGGGAGAGACCGTAATGCCGGAGATCGGAAAGTGTACGACACCCTCCTGAGCAGCGGCAGCAGGTCCGGTACCTACGCAGATGAGCAGAAGGGAAACAATGAACACTACTCTGAGTATAGACATTCTAGAACATATTAGCGGCTATTCACAATTATGGTGAATGTCTGGGAACCGGAGACATCTGTTCCAACCACTTCAAACTTCCAGTAACCGCTTTCAATCGGTGTTGAGGACGTAATTTTTACTGGAATGATCCCATTTCTGACGGGTGATTCATACGTATCTGTGAATTCTCCAGCAAGAAGACCGGACGGGGTGAAAATTTTTAATGTCAGAGAGTTGTACTTTGGAGGCAGACTCCAAGATACTTTGACATCAAGTTCTTTAGATCCTGAAGTGGCATAATAATCAAACCTTTCCACACCATCCTGACCCACAGATGACGATTCCGAAGAACGGGTGTCTAAAGAAATTCCCTCAAACCATGGTGTTATCTGATAGTCGAGGCCGTTTGTTTCTTCACCTGCCGCAACAGGGATGGCACAGAGCACCATCAAGAGAAATGCTCCAAAAATTGCATATGCCCATTTTTTCATGGTGCGCAATGTTGAACTGCGTAATATATTAATTGTGTGAGCATTTACTAGCAGACCCATACAAATGCGACTCACTCTAAAAAATAGTGCCCCATTAAAAAAGACAGCTTAAATGTATTATTTCACAAAAATTAAAATTTTATATAAAAATTAAATTAAATAATTTCTTTTAATAAGAGTGGGTGCGTTTCCACTCTAAGAGATACACCCTCCATAATAGGGGAATCAAAATAAAGACTGTGAGCACACTCTAGAATTTCGATAAAGAAACAGACACAAGATCATAGCAAAACGAACTATTTGAAAATCAAGAAAAATACAATTCAGAGTACTGGTAAGGCGGCATCCATTCAGACAATGCA
The DNA here is from genome assembly GCA_023396065.1 of Methanobacteriota archaeon. Lineage (GTDB taxonomy): Archaea > Halobacteriota > Methanomicrobia > Methanomicrobiales > Methanocorpusculaceae > Methanocorpusculum. The sequence continues at coordinate 29,951 of JAEWXF010000008.1, read as the reverse complement.
AAAGTAATTCGTCAGTACCGGCCAATGGTAAGCAACTATGCAGAAAGTATTCTGGGCTGTCATTCTGATAACAGGAATTCTGATCTCGGGTTCCGGATGTATCCAGTCTGAGAATCAGCCGGCAGTTCCGGAACCCGCCCCAACTCTGTATGAAACACCGGAGGCAATGCCTGACTATTATACGTTGTACCGTCACAACGACACGCCGGAAAATTTTGCGGCATATTTTTTTGAAACTGCCGAAAAAGATCACATCGATCACACCGAGCGAAGCGAACGCCTCGCTGAACACCAGATCTATCTTGACTATCTTGAAAAAACGCCTGAAGGATCATTTGCGGCGTATCTTCCCCTGCGATATACGGTATCCTACGAAACATACCTGCGGGACCAGCCGCAGGTGACGTTTGCCGAGTATCTTCTTCGACAGAATCGAGACTATGCCTATCAGATTCTGGGGTCACAAGAGGAACAGATGCTGTCCATTCTCCCGCTTCCCGAGGGAAACCAGTCATTATATCCGTATGCCCATACCCTCAGCATGGAAGAAGTCCGGGAAATTCCGGTACTGTATGAGATCCTGTTGTGCAATCTGGGAAATCTCACGGGCAACGGAGTTCACGTCCGCGTCTTTGAACCGGAAATTGAGAAATTACAACCGTATTACTGGTATAATGGCCAGCCGTTTGTCTGGAACCGGTCCTACTATTATACCGGCTTCAGCGTAGTTTAGGGACAGGGACCGGCAGGTGCTCAGTTATGAAAAAGCTCCCGACTACCCGATTCGGTCACAGATATCCCAACAGAAAACAGGGCGGACATCTCCGGAAGAACCACATATGCCGCCGCACCATCCAGACAACGCGGGCGTCACAGTTCCCGGACACTATGCTGAAGACACAGCCGGCTGCGACACATCCCATCCGGCAAAGTTCAGGTGGCCACGGATTCCAATGCCATGCTGCTGATTCCGGGTACATTTTGCCAAAAATCCGGAGGTCAGATTATACAAATGACCATACCCTGCAGTACGGATCTGAAGGTCACCCCAGAGTGGCCGTTGCGACTCGTCTTCCATACCACGGAACAGGGGTCTCTCCTCAACAGGAGCTGTAGTAACTGTTGCAAAATCTTCATCTATGTCCATAAACTGCACAGGCAGCACGCCAAAACCGTCATATCCGTTTTGGGATGCAATTTTTTGCAAATAATGACATATGTTGATAAGATCACATACCCGATAGAAGTTCCCTGCATCATCAATTGCACTATGTCGTACAAATACATTCAGATATCCGGAACCACTCGGACCGGTAACACGAAATGCCGTTTCCATAGACTCAAACAACTCACCCACCGTCATGTTCACCACGATCTCCGAGCCATTTTGACAACAGTAACAAAAATCAGTCAGCAGATAATTTTTCACATCACCGGTGAGATTTTCAAGTTTTGCAGTATCGCGGCCAAGATGAGAGACCGTTTCAGCTGCCTGATCGTCTGACCTGACAGAATCCCGGTTCATACCCGTGTGATCAAGAGAGAGGAGAAACTCACTCAGCGAAGGATCCCGCGAAAAGGTTTCAACCATTCTCCAGTTTGGTATCAGGTTCCCGATATCATCAGTCACGAATATTTTATATTTTTTATCATTCTGATGATATTTCTCCAATAAAGAGGGATTGGGAAAACTTTCACCGGACAGAGGACAGAGGTTCACATACTCTTTTCTGAAGAGGAGAGATCATCCGGTGCGGCGGAGGCGGTCGAAACCAGACAGATGAGGGTAACGACACAGAACAGCAGCAACGAAAGATTTTTGTGAACTTTATTCATAGAAACGACCCAGCTGTACAGGTGTATTCCGGATGAACCCATATAAAGATATTGGACATTTTCTGGCAATGCAGAAAAAAAGAGAGGAACAGTTCACGCCATACCGTTCATCAGCAAAACCGTCAGACAATCGACCTCCCAAGCTCCTCGGCAACCGTGAGAACCGGCCGGCCGGAAATATCACCGACCTGCATCACGCCGCCCGCAAGCACCATCCCTCTGTTTTTCCACCCGAGATTCTTCAGAAGACTCTGATAGTAACTCACCACCGGTGCAAAATTCTCCTCGGAATCCTCCTCCGCCGGCATCAAAAGGATGCATTCTTTCTGCGGCGTATGATAATCCGGATCACTCTCCGTCACGGCAAACAGCCGGTCAAGCACCATCTTCAGCTGCGCCGTCACGCTCCAATAGTACATCGGGGACGCAAACACCACAATATCCGCCTCACGGTACACCGGATAGATCAGATCCATTGCATCTTTCTGGACACACGGACTTTTTGGATCCTTTCCGCCGGCAAGACAGCCGAGACACGGATGGATATCCATCGTCTGCAGATCAAACCGAATAACCGCATGTCCCGCAGACTCTGCGCCGCACACAAACGAATCAATCAAAACAGCCGTGTTTCCTTTCGGACGGGGACTGCCGTTCAAAATCAGAATTTTCTTACTCATATATTATCCTCAGAATATATGGGACGGTTCAGCAGATAAGGAAAATACGAACCAAAACGAAAGATACTCACCAGAAGGTGAGGGGAAAAATTCCCCTGATTAAAACTGCCGCTGCAAAAACTCAAACGCAGCAATAACCTCAGCGAACTCTTTTCTGCGGTAGGGATTCACGGCAGGATCATACTTATCGCGAAGATCACGGAACGCCCTGGAGGTCGTTGAGAAATCCGAACCGACCGGCACACCGAGAATCGCATACGCCGTCTCGGTTGTCATTATTTCAACCATAGATACTACCTCGGTCGCAAAAGGGAAAAAGATTCGGGAAAGGACCTACAGGTCCTTCATCAGAAGATACCATGCCAACTTATTCGGCCCGGTAATCTTCTCGCGTTCCTCCATCCCTTTCTGGGTCGTAGGGGCTGGAACAATCACCTTGTCTCCCGGCTTCCAGTTTGCCGGCGTCGCCACATGATGCGTATCGGTCACCTGCAGGGCATCGATAACCCGGAGAATCTCCGCAATACACCGGCCGGTCGTCAGCGGATAATAGATCATCGCACGAAGAATTCCTTTCGGATCGATGAAAAACACCGCACGACAGGCTACCGTCGTACTCATTGCCGGCTGAATCATACCGTAGAGAGACGCAACACTGGTATCCAGATCCGCGATAACCGGGAACGGCACGTGAACACCCATCTTCTCCTTGATATCCCGGACCCAGGCAAGATGAGAGGAAAGACTGTCAACCGAAAGACCGATCAGCGCAACATTTCTCTTCTCAAACTCAGGGTACGCTTTGGAAAAGGCCATGAACTCCGTAGTACAGACCGGGGTAAAGTCTGCCGGGTGAGAGAACAACACAACCCACTTCTTGTCCCGATAGTCGGAGAGTTTTATCTCACCGTGGGTAGTCTCTGCAATAAACTCCGGGGCGGGTTCGCCGAGACGGGGCATCTCGTGATAGAAATCCTCGCATCCGCAGTCACAGTCATCGAAATCATCATGACAGGTACATTCGTTATCGTCGCACATTGTTGGTTTCACCTTGTGTGCCTATTGCCTCTGTGAGGGAATAAGGTTTCAGGTACTGACAAGTTTCCGGTACTGCACGGCAAACTCTTCGGTAACAGTATAATGAATCGTTTTCTTTTCCCGGATGCCCGCAACCGCAGTATCCAGAACCATCCGGGTCAGATGCCACTGGACAGTTGAAACCGGGAGATCAACCGCTGCCGCCAAGTCTTTCTGAATAATTCCCGGGCAGGAAAGGATCATACAAAAAAATTTTGCAGATTTTTCCTTCGCAAGAATATCAGCAAGAAGCTCACTGGTCGTATCTGCCTGACCGGATACCGTATAATAGTGAACCATACCACGACGGGTTTCCGACCGGATCTTTTTTGCCCGTTCAAGCCGGTACAGATTGTAGGTAACAGAACCCCGGGAAAAACCGGTTTTTCCAATAATATCCTTCATAGAACATCCGGGATACTCCCGGATACGGAAAAGAATCTGCATCGGTCGGGATGCAGGATCCTCAGAAATAGTCCGCCGGGTACAGGCAAAAAGAAACAGACCCATCCCAAGAACAGCACCAATCATACTGTCCGACACGGAAAACAGCTGATACAGCGTACCGTTCCACAAAAGAAGTACATTACCGGCAAAGTACTCCCGAAGATCAGTATACTCTTTCTGCGTGAGTCGTACAGAGGAAAAGGGTGTATCTGCGAAAAGGAGTTTTCCGAGTCCCGGATGCCTGAGAAAATCCTCATCGGTTATCCGGACAAACTGTCCCGCCTCTGCGGCACGAATTTTTTCGGACGAAACAGGATGTACCGTAACAAAGTAGGAAAATCCAGGAAAAGGGAGGGAATCCGGATATTTTTTCGCCAGATACTCAGAGTAACTCATCGAAAGTCCGTTATACACCGAATTTGCATATGCCCGGTACTCTTCAGCCTCAGGATACGGACCAGTGGATACCGGCGGGTAACGGTCTGTATCAGAAGCCAGAATCAGTACTGTACAGCAGATACCCGCAATCAGAACGATATTGGCACAAAGAGAAAGGCGGTACTTTGTATCAGGATGCATCTCACAGCTCCAGTTCCCACAACCGGTACGTGGTGTTGTGCCAGACAACAACGGTGTTTTCCCGTGTAAACGGTACAAGGGCATTCAGTTCATACCGGTACGCACGGATAAAAGAAAACGGAACATCCGCAACGAAGATATCGGCAAGCAGCGGATAAAGGGAAAGATCCTGATCCGTTAGTTCCCGAAAATAGTTCGCCTCACCGAAATTTCGGACCTCATCCTCAGAAACTTCCCGGATACAAAGAAAGTACGTTTTCGGTCCCTGCTCGGTCCAGTTCAGGAAGTTTACCGGATATTTGCGGTGAAGATACTCGGTATAACTCATACAAAGCCCTGCGTCAGTCGATGCGAGATAGGCCTGATAATCCTCCGTCGGATACTCCAAACTGAGCAGTTGATCCCGGATATGCTGATCCGGGAGTACTGGGCCGAAGGCTGCAAAGACCGTCCCGAGAAAAGCGAGTACAAGAATTCCATTCAGCACAAGCGACAGGGTGTATCTCCGACTGGGCTTCATACAACAGTAGGAGTGAATGGTATCTGGGAGTATATGAAGAATGTGAGCAATAACCCGGTTTGTATCAAACCGGGTTATTGCTCAGTCCATATAAATAGTCAAAGGACACAATATCGCTCAATGGAGGATAAAATGAAAAAATATACACGGATCCGTTTCGGTATTCCACTTCTCTGCGTTGTCCTGCTGTTGTGTACCGGCTGTACCGGAACAGAAATCCCGCCGTCCTCCGAAGAACTGGCCGGTGTACCATTTTACGCACCAGGGTACACAACGCTTGCAGACACCGGCGGACTGACAGCCGAAGAATACGTCAGGTACTATAATCAAACCCATTCCGATGAGTACGGGCCGGTAGAGCTGCGGGGAGTTGACGGAGAAGAGGTGACGCTGTTCTTTTTCCGTCACCCCTCCTTCTTTGACACGCCGGACACGCTGCAGATGACCTTCATCCTGTATGGAAAAACATACCCGTGCGTTCTGACTCAGATTGATTACACGGAGTTTGGAAACAGGAGGTACTATATGGGCCAGCTGACCGAGGACCCGCAGACAATGTTCACCGTACTGCTGGGACCTGACAATCGGATCTCCACAGAAATTCCCTGGAAAGGAAAGATCATTGAGGTCAGACCAGTTCAAAGTATGAAACGGAATTCCACGACGTACTCTGCTATCGAAGATTTCCAAGGACGTATGGAACAACGCGAACGGTATCTGCATGTGGCTTTCCTGCGGGAAAGTCAGGAGAGAATCACCAATACCTCCGCATTTCCAGAAACCAGTGTACCCACAGGTCTGCTCTCCGTTACCACCGTCCCTCCGACTGCGTATGTGTATATTGACGGACTTTTTGCCGGAACTGCTCACGGAAGCATCTGGGGAAATGTTCCTCCAGGAAACCATACCATCCGGGTGGTAAAAGAAGGGTACATCTCCGTGACCGATACGGTCACTATTCCCGAAGCGGCCGATGACCACCCGCGGGTGTTCTCACCGGTTCTGAAAAAGGACTCTGTCAACGGCAGTATTGCCCTGATCTACATTCTCTGGGCCGATGAGATCATGGTAGGTGATCAGCATTTTTTCGGGAAAGATGTGTTTCAGGGAGGGAATCCGAATCTGTACGTAACGGATCTCACTCCCGGAGAATACACCGTCCGTCTCGATCAGAAGGAGGGTGAGTCGATAGTACTGGAGAATGTACCGGTTGCCTCAGGCTATGTGACGTACATTGATAATCTCGCAGGCAGATGTTCCGCGAACCACGCAAGAATAACGTACGAACGAATATAAAAACAAAAAAAGTTGGGACTCAGGTGCCCCGGTCGCCGATCGCGGCAACGTACTCGTCGTAGAGATCCGTGACCTCCTTCTCCGGCTCAGCAGTGAACCTGGAGACAAAGTAAATTGCCAGCAGACTGGCGATAACGCCGGGCACCATCTCATACAGACCGGTGACTCCCGCAAGGAACGTACCCCAGCCGAGAGAAACAACCCCTCCGACAATCACACCGGCAAGAGCGCCCTGCCAGTTCATTCTCTTCCAGAACAGGCCCATCAGAATTACCGTACCAAACGTACAGCCGAAACCTGCCCAGGCATTGGCCACAATGTTGAACACCGTACTGCCCTGATCCAGACAAAGCGTAATCGCAACCAGTGACACAAGCAGCACCGTCACCCGGGAAATCCAGAGAAGCCGCCGGTCGGGTGTAGCCTTATTGATTAAATTCTTGTAAAGATCCTGGGAAATTGCCGAGGACGCCACCAGAAGCTGGGACGATGCGGTACTCATCACGGCTCCGAGAACTCCGCAGTAGATGATACCTGCAATAAACGGCAGAGCACCAAACACACTGCCGGTCATCTGGATAAAGACCTGTTCCGAGCTCCCGAGCGTACTTGGATCCGGGAACAGAAGCTGACCGACCAGACCAACAAAAACTGCAGCGGACAGGGAAAGAATAACCCAGACCATTGCAGCCATCCGTGCCTTCGGTACCTCTTCGGGATCATTGATTGCCATGAACCGGGGGAGAATATGCGGCTGACCGAAGTACCCGAATCCCCATGCAAGACCGGACACAATCGTAAACACCGACACGAACTCGAAGACGCCGTTTCCGGCATACTCATGGAACAGCGAGAACATCTGCGGATCGATCGAGGCAAAGCTTGCCCCGTCGCCGAACAGAACGATACAGGCAATGATTGGTACAAGAATCAAAGCAAACAGCATCAAAAGACCCTGAATCGTATCGGTAATACAGACCGCCTTGAACCCGCCGGTGAAGGTATAACAGACCACAATCAGGGCACAGATCAGAACGCCGGCAAGGTACAGCGTGTACGAATCCATAATGCCGAACGAACTGAGGTCAACACCGTAGATGGTAACCAGCGAACTGAACAGCACGCCTCCCGCCTTGAACTGGGCAGAGGTATAGACGATAAAGAAGATCAGAATGAAAATCGATGCAATCGCCGTAAGGTATCCTTTCTTTTCGTGGAACCGGTTGGTAATAAACTCCGGAATCGTGAGAGAATCCTTTGCTTTGTGGGTATAGATTCTCAGACGTTTCGCAATAAACTTCCAGTTCAGATACGTTCCGATCGCAAGACCGATTGCGGTCCAGCCGGCTGCGGACATACCGGTCGCATACGCAAGACCCGGCAGACCGAGCAGCAGCCATCCGCTCATATCCGAGGCTTCCGCCGACATTGCCGCGACAAACGGATGCAGTTTGCGGCCGCCAAGGACGTAATCACTTGTGGTTTTGGTCTTCTTAAAGTAGAAAAACCCGATATAGATCATCACAGCGAAGTAGATCAGAAAAGCTGCTCCGATGCCGATTAAGTTCCAGTCTAACACAAATATTCCCCGGCAGGTAGTGTTCATCCCGTCCGCCCCACACCGGGCTGCCGGGTTCAGTACACATTTCCTGCAACCTATCTAGTTCGTCAACATAATATTTATGTACTCTTACACAATTCCGGATGATTTTTCCCGGATTTCCCTGGGTATACGGAGATTCCGGGCGGGATACAGAGAGAAGGGATGATGTCGGGGCCTGGCTTGCTTCGCGTGTACGCCGATATTTTTTCTTGTGTGTCGACGTACACACGAAGCAAGCCAAGCCTCGCTCCCCGCTTCGCGGCTCGCTCGGCAAACCGGAATTTGCAAGCGGAGAGCAGAATACGATTTTTTTTCCCAAAAAAAATTACTCTCTCCGGATCAGAAGAGATGCCCCGAGAACACCGGCAAAGACTGCGGCAATGCCGACCGGGGATTTGGCAGGTTCGGTTGCGACCGGCGCCGGGACCGCATGATCCAGAATGAGATTTTTGTTGTAGGCATAGTAATCGAGAATGGTGTCAATGCCGTCTGCGGATTTGGGCAGGTTCAGAAAGACAACCCGTTCCGCAGGAACACCTGCATCCTTCAGGGCTTCGTGAATGCCGACACCCATACTTTCACCGGCAACGATGTTTTCCACGACGAAAATTTTTCCGGCGGGGGATGCCGCGGCGATGGATCGGTACGTATCAGGATTTGCATGAATGTCGTCAATGATTGTCTGCATTTCATGCGGCTGCGGATACGCGTCGACGTCATTCATGCCAAGCCACGTGACGGCCTGATTTTTAATCCGGAACTGGCAGATGATGGGAACTGTTGCGAGAGTTTCCTTTTCCTGTGCGGAAAGAGAGGTCTCGCGGGAGACTTTCTCAAGATACGCCGCAAGACCCGCATCATAGGCGGTTGCATTCGCGGGGTCTGCCGATTTGAGCAGCCAGCAGACAGCTTCACTGTACCCTGCAAGGGAGACGGGGTTGTCGTAGGTGCTGGTTGCGTTCGGAACATCGGCGGTGGAAACGTTACTGATGAGAAGCCAGGGCGTCGACAGACCGAAATTTTTCTGCCGGAACTCATCCACTTTGGTGAGGGGGGCTTTGTCCATGCCGCCGCCCTGACCAAGGAAAATGTCGGCAGTTTTCAAAAAGCCGCTGTTCTGCTGAAGCAGGGCGTCGATGGTATCACTGGAGATGTGAACCGAAGTTGGCGGGGCAACGTAGATTACGTCGACATGATCGCCGCCGATCTGCCGGGTTACGTCCCAGATGTTGGGCATGGTGGTAACAATACTGACGGCAGCTGCGCCCGGAATCAGGAGTCCGAGGATGAGCAGCACCACAAAACACACCAGAGGTACGTTCTTCATACGTAATGATATGCGGGAAAATGGTATAAAGACATAATATGCTTTTTCTGATACATGCTACGAACAGTTCAGGTATGTTTGTTTCATCAACAGAATTCACACGAATAAAAAGTATCTGCATACTTTATTACGATGAAAAAGAAATGTTGTGATATGAAGTGGCATGAGAAATGCAGGTATATGGAGCTGGAACGTGAGTATTCGGTGGAGGAGCTGGCAAAGTTCCACGGACATCTGGGACCGTTTATCGTGCTCGGATACCGGATGGGACGATTTGCAACTGAGTATTTCGACAACAATCCGTTCGCGCTTTTCGCAACGGTGTACTGTTCGGGAACGCCGCCGGAGTCCTGCCTGGTTGACGGGGTACAGCTTGGGTCCGGCTGCACATTCGGGAAGAGAAACATTGAGATCAGTACATCACCATGCATTGAGGTGCTGTTCCGGCATGCGGACGGCCGGGCAATTCTTTTGAAGCAGGGGCCATATACAGCCCGCGAAGCGGAGTTTGCGGGGCCCGATAAGGAACTTGCGATCGAAAATTTTGCGGAGGCGATGTATTTCATGCCGGACGCTGAGCTGTTTTTGGTTGAGGAGCTGAAATGAGTGAACCGATCATCCGGATGCAGGATGTGAAGACGACCTATGAAGGCGCGGCGCATCCGGTGATTCACGATATCAGTCTGGAGGTGGGGAAAGGGGAGTTTGTGATTGTCGGCGGGCCGAACGGCGCGGGAAAGACGACACTGCTTGAGACGATCGCAGGTCTTCTGCCGATTGTGTCGGGAACGGTTTCGGTCTGCGGGTATGACTGTGTCCGGGAAGGGCCGCGGATGCGGAAGAAACTCGGGTATGTGATTCAGAATTTTGATTTTGATCCGTATGTCCCGTTTACGGTGGAGGAGGTTCTGTTAATGGGCCGGTACGGACTGCTGGGTATTTTGAAGCGGCCGGGACCAGAGGATTTTGCGGCGGTTGACCGGTCGCTGGAACGGATGGGCATTACGGATCTGCGGAAAAGCCATATCGGGAAGCTGTCCGGCGGTCAGCAGCAGAAAGTGCTGATTGCACACAATCTGGTAAAAAAACCGGACGTTCTGCTGCTTGACGAGCCGTTCAGTAATCTGGATCTGGCAACACGGGAACATGTGTGTGAGGTGCTTTGCAGGGTTGCGGATGCGGGGGTGACGGTGATGATTGTGTCACATGCGTTTGATGCGCTGCCGGACCGTGATGTCCGGGTGGTGGTGATGAAGGCGGGAGCGATTGTGCTGAACAGGGTTGTGCCGCCGAATCAGGTACAGGATACGGTCCGGAAGACGTCGGAGGAGAAGTAACTATGCTGGAGTTTCTGATTCCGAATAATATGGTGTGCCATGCAACAGAGGCGATGCTGTTTGCGTCGGTCGGCTGTGCGGTTCTGGCTGTGTTAATTACGCAGATGAAGATTTCGTCGATTGGATTTACGATGGCCCACGGGGCGTTTGCCGGAGCTGCGATTGGTATGTTTTTCGGAATAGATATTACGATTGCGGCACTGATCGGCAGTATTGCGATTGCGTTTCTGCTGGGGCCGCTGTCGGATAAGTCGCGGATGCCGGTGGATACGACGCTCGGGGTGCTGTTCGGGGCGATGATGGCGATTGCGATTTTTTTCTATGCATGGATGACGCAGCTGGAGATGGGATATAATGCGTCGGCGCTGATGTTCGGGAGTGTGATCTCGCTGTATCGTGAGGAGATTTACGGTCTGGCACTCATTATGCTGATTGTGGTGGTGTTTGTGGCGGTGTTTTATAAGGAGATCTCGGCGATGATTTTCCATACGAAGATTGCGGAGATTACGGGTATCCGGGTGAAGCCGATGATGTATGCGCTGCTGTTTATGATTGCGCTGATGGTTGCCCTGACGATGCCGATTGTGGGCGGACTGCTGCTGTATGTGTTTCTGGTAACACCTGCGGCGATTGCGTATCAGTTCTGCGGGACGCTGAAGCAGATGATGTTTGCCGCTCCGGTAATTGCGGCGGCGGTGAGCCTGACAGGGACATTTTTAGCATTTACGTATAATCTGCCGATCGCGCCGTTGTCTGCGGTACTGTTTTCCCTGCTGTTTGTGGCAGCGGTTGTGGTGTCACCAAAGCGGCGGGTCGTCCGGGAGAAGTACGGAGGGGCGGAGAGCGGGAAGTAAGCCCGGCTGCTTCCAAAATAACCTATATTTCAGGTTGAATTCGAGATTCAGACGATTTTTCACATCAGAGAGGGCTCTCAGGGGGGTATCCGGAGGTGGCAGGGGCAATCTTTTCGCCTTATTTCCCGTTTATGCAGGTCCGTAGAAGGCGATTGCTGCCGGGCGGCAGAGGACGAGGTTTTTGGTGTTTTTTCGGTGTTTTGGCATTAGATATCATGATATAGCAGTATGGAGAGGTTTTGAAAGGGATGATATGCTTTTTTCCGGGTTTTGGATGCAGCCAAGGAAATGAGATCACGCACGAAAAAAGAATTGGAAGAAATGGTCAGAGAGGCATCAGTCCCAGAGTTTCCAGGTCCGTTTCTCCCAGACAGTCCCAAGGTTTATAGTGAGATAGGAGTTTTCTCTGGTGAAATCCTCCGGAACTTCATAAATAAGAAGTCCGTCCTCTTTTTCCAGCCGGTCAACTTTTGCATTGGTATAGAGTTTGCCGATGGATAATCCGTCATTCACCGCGTTGATACTCAGGGGTTTGTACGTTTTTTTGCCGTGCGTCAGGATATGGGCATTCAGTTTCGGCGGAGTGATTGTCTGGGTTTTTCCGTCAAGGTGCCCTGCATGGATGTAGGAGACGAGGACATAGTAGTAAATATTACCCTCTTTTGGGGTGATCATGATCTCTTTTTTGGTAGCTTCATCCATGTAGATGATGGAGCGGGTGAACTTCCCGCTTTCCCTTGGGACGGAAACCGTGATTCTGTTATATTCTTTTGTGTCCAGATAGGTGAAAGGTGTACCCCGTTCAAAAGCCCCGTCGATGGTAATAATTTCTTCGCTGACCGGTGTATCGGTCGTCTGATGATCCTCAGGAATAATTACCGGAGCCTCAACGGTTACATTGTCCAGCCGGGTGTCGTCAAACTCAATTGAGTTGTAGACAGAGATCAGTGTATTGGAGGTCTGGATGAGAGAGGCTGAGATCTGCATGATCTCCTCATCTGTTGCGGGCAGGCCCTGCCGGAGTACTGCTGCGGTATCCGCATACTCTTTCAGGGCAGTGGTGTAGGTTCCGGCAAGGTCTCTATAGGATGAGGCGGTCATGGTAAGCGGTTCAATTTCGTTTGTGACCTCAGTTGTCTCCTGCTCCAGCAGTTCTGCTTCAGCCTTCAGAGCGTCAGAATCTTTGCTGATGATATGTATCAGACAGAGTGTTGCCCGCTGATTGAGAGGAAAGACACTTTCCCGGATGATCCGGACCAGTGATTTTTCATCATCTTTCGGTGCAGGGAAGAGAGCTGCTTTGAGTTTGTCCGAAGGGGAGTAGTCGGTTGTTTTTGCCTGCAGGTATCCGCCGTGTTCTGCGGCAGCGCCGTCCTGAGCCGGTTCTGCCGATACGGCGAGAACAAGGATGCCCAGTGCTGCGATGCTTACCAGGAGAAGGATACCGATTGCCGGGATACAATAATCTTTTTGTGTCATAGGGATCAGTTCTGTGATTGGGTCTGGTCGTCAGGGTTCCAGCCGCCGCGCCAGCTGAGACGGCCAATGGGAGGAGTTACTCCGGAGAGATGCCACTGTCCGTCTTCTTCGGTCAGGACGGTTTGCAGATATGCAGCTATACGGTCCCGCTGTTCAGGTTTTCCGGCACCAAGCCGTTCTGCGACGGTGTCCACCGCATTGTCCAGTGACGAAAATGTCTGCCTGCTCTCCCGAATGGTCACTTCAAGGGTTGCGGGTATCTGTTCTTCGGCAAGTATTTCAAGAAGCAACGGGGCTTTGGCCGCAGGAGTGTACTCTGTTCCGAAGAGTTCGGGGGTGAGAGCGGTGAGAAGTTTTTCCCATGCACCGGCTGCCGCCTGCCAGTAACAGACAACGGTTCCGGAACAGACGGCATGCATTTTCAGGAGAGCAGTCCGGATGTCAGGCATTCCAAGGGAGAATGATGCAAGGACAAGGTCGTAGGGAACGTTCAGTTCCGGGACGGGTACGTCTTCCCAGCGTTTCGGTATGCAGGTGATGTTGGTGATGTGATCTGTCTGACACCACCGGGTGAGGAGGGCATACATGCCGTGCGCAGGCTCTATGGCAGTGACGTGGGCGACCCGTTTCGCAGCGGGGACGGCAAATGCTCCGGGGCCCGACCCGATGTCCAGAATTTTTGCGTTGGGAGGCAAGGCGAGTGCGGCTATTTTTTCTTCATATTCTGCCAGATGGTCCCGGGTATGGGTCAGGTAGGTTCCGGCCATATCATCTGAGTTCCAGTGTGTCGCGCATTCCCATCCGTTCCGACATTTGCTGTTTTCGGAATATGCGGCGGTCCACTGTTCTGCCGGCGATAACATAGATTGCAGAATAGGTTACTTTGATCTTGTATATAAATCAGTATTACTTGGAAGATATTTGTTCACACCCCTTAAAACAGACCTAGAATTCGTTACTTATTTATAGGGATGCAGTAGATGTACAAGTCGTAATTTTGGTGTATTGACTATGAAAAAAGTTCTATCTGTATGTGTCACCCTTCTGTTTGTGGTGCTGCTCGTCATGGGGGCGGGCTGTGTCGGAGACAACACTCAGGCACAAACGAATCAAACAGGAGCTACTGTTGTACCGACGCAAACCGGTACGGCAGGTCCTGCGGCAACGACTACTGCAACTATCGCGCCTACGATGTCTGCGGACGGTCCGGTGTATAATGTATCCGGAGCATCCGTTGTTCTGGTGGATGCACTCGCCGGCAAATCAGGCGTGAACGGCCTGAGTGCTGCGGCAAACACGTCCGGCACGCTGGCTCTGACGGCGTCGGCCGGTACCGGCCAGTCGGTTACGGTCGGGTCGGACGCGGTTCCGGTGTATTCGGCGATGGACATTGCCGATAAGAACGGCAACTTTGCCGGTCTGATTACGCTGAACTTTGTGGTTCCGGCGGCATTTGTCGAGGAGAAGACCAATGGGGATCCGACCCAGATCGTGATGGTTCATTCCGAGGGCGGCATCTGGAAACCTCTTGATACGTTCTATCTTGGTACAAACAAGACAGCCGGCGAGTATTACTATGCGTCGATGACGAAGAGTTTCTCGCCGTTCGCGATTTGTTCGCTGTCGGATGCCGATGTGGCAATGACCGTCTATGATCTTACCCAGGTCGGTTCGTATCCTGAGTTTATCGGTGATGTGAACGGAGCGGCAAAGACCCAGAGAATTCTGAAAAACGCGCTGAATACGGTGCTGACCGAACTTTCCACAAATGAGGAGGCCACTGTTGACGATTGTCTGGAGAATGCAATTGAGGATGCCCGATCTACGGTTGAGGATGTAAAGCTGACTCCGTACAATGATGAAAGCGGCAGCAGTTCGTCCTCCTCCCCAACACATGGCGCGGTGAAAAACGAAGGCGGTAAAGTGATGCTTCTCGTTCCGCTGGAGGGAACAAGTTGTTTTGTCGGAATTACCAGCTCCTCGGCATCTGCCGGTACCCTGACGGTAAACAATGTCCGGACTGCATCCGAAGAGAACCCGATTGAAGATATCGAGGTCTCTGGCAGTATTGATGCAGAGGTGTATCAGAAGATGGACATCTCCGCGTCCGGCCTTGACGGTAATGTGTTCCTGTCGTTTACCGTTCCGACGAAGTTCCTGACGGAGAACACCTGGGCTCCTGACGATGTGGCCATGCTGCACCAGATGTCCAATGGGCAATGGGAGATTTTACCAACCTCGTATGATCCGGATACCAAGATCTTCAAGGCACGCGCTCCGGCAACGTACTCACCGTTTGCGGTTGCAAAGGTAGGTGCCAGAAACATCAATGAGGATCTTGGCAATCTTGAGATGACGGTTCTGCGATTTGCATCCCCTGAACCGGTCACCGCCAGAGTCGTTGATGACTACTATCTGGACAAGATCATGAAAGTGACCAACCCGCCGCTCGTCCATCAGGACTTCAATGGTGAGATGGTTCCCTGTCTTGCAAAGACCTGTGATATGGATAGTAAGGACAACACCACCTGGACCGTTACACTGGATGATGCGTATGTCTGGAGTGACAACGGCCAGCCGGTTACCAGTGACGATGTGATCTTCACGCTGACCAAGTACGGCTTTGTCAACGCCGAACTTTCGTCCAGCATCGTGCGTTCGATGGAAGCGTCCGATGACAAACGATCGGTGACCTTCAACCTCATCAAAGGTGACGACAAGTTCTATCAGAGACTTGCCAACGCAAACATTTATCCCAAACACTTCTGGGAGGGAAAGGATTTCACTACCTACTCCAGCACCACGTTCATTGGATGCGGCCCGTACTATGTCAAGTCCATCGATCTGAACAGTGCGGTAGTTACTCTCGCACGCAATCCCTTCTGGGCCGGTGATGACGCTTACTACGATAAAGTTGAGGTTCACTGGTTCGAGAACACCGAGGCACTCAATGCAGCCATGAAACGCGGTGAGGCAGATGCATACTGGGCATACGGTACACTCTCCTACGCAAATGTCCGGTCCATGATTGAAGGGAATACGGGTCTGACCTATGAGACCTACAGCGGATTTGCACCGTTCAGTTATATGTCCTTCAACATGGCGGATGAAACCAGCCCGGCCTACAACAGGACCTTCCGTGAGGCGGTCAGCTACGCACTGGACTACAACTACATGATTGACGCTCTCTTTAAAGGAGACGGTGATGTAGGAGACCGCGGTCTGATCCCCCACACGCTCGGAACCTATCCGGACGATGCGAAAGACTATGAAACCCTGACCTACAACCCGACCAAAGCAGCCGAACTTCTGGCTCAGGCAAACTTTACGGACGTGGACAACGACGGAAAACTGGAGTGGAACGGCAACGACGTGAAGATTCGCGTTCTTGGCGGTGGAAATTCCGGATTCCGGCATGACGCCTCGATTCTGGTTGCCACGTATCTGGAAAATCTCGGTCTTGACGTTGCCCTGGACGACAGTCCCAGCACCACCCCGGCAGAGGCAAACCTCACCAGCAGCTGGTTCTACAAGAAGTGGGCATGTGAGTACGAGGTTACCTTCAATGCAGGAAACGCGGTTGGAATGAAAGCCGGAGCAGGAATCGGCGACGGTTCGTTCCTGTACAGCGAGAGACCGGTCACATCCGATGCCGGAGCCTTCGGTCTTCTGAACAACATCAAAGATCCGTACTTCCAGCAGCTGTCTGACGCAAAGGACTACAACGGCATTCTGGACTACTATGCAAACAATGTAACCTCTCTCCCGCTGAAGTGGGCAAAGGGCGAGTACGTAGTATACAGCAGATCCATTGACGGATGGGATGCAGTTGCAAACCAGAAACTGTTATGCATCCCCTGCCTCCTGAACGTGGAACCGGTATAACCCAGGTTCCTTTTTTTCGACGGTGATATAATACATGTCCCGTACTTTTTCCAATACAGTACTTCTCCGAAAACTCATCAGATATCTCGTCTCATTTCTCGCAATCACCGTTCTGGTGTTTGCCATTCCACGTTGTATGGGCGGTGACCCGGTCCTGATGTTTATCGGCGAGGATATGGAGGTCACACAGGAGTACATTGACCACATGCGAAATCTGCTCGGACTGAATCTCCCGATGCATGAACAGTTCATCCATTTCCTTCAGGATATTTTCAGCGGAAACCTTGGGTACTCCTACCACCGGGCTGCGACGGTTACCGACCTGATTCTGGAACGCATGCCCTGGACCATAGCGCTGGCTCTGGTGTCAATGTTCATCGGCTACACCACCTCGATTATCTTCGGCGCGTATGCCGGCTGGCGGTCAGAGAAACTCGGCGCAAAAATTCTGACGTTTGCCTGTCTGATCTTCTCGTGCCTGCCATCGTTCATACTGGGTCTGCTGTTCTACTCCCTCTTCGTGTACCATCTGGAGTGGTTCCCGGTAAAAGGATACTATACAGTAGCTCCCCCGGAACTTCTGGATATCATGTATCATATGGCACTCCCGGTGGCGATATTATCGCTGTTCTCCTTTGCCGGAAACCTGCTTCTGATGCGTGGTTCGATTATCACGGAGAAGAATCAGCTGTATCCCCAGTTTGCGGCGTCACTCGGGACACCCGAACGGAAAATTCTCTTCGGTCATGTTATGAAAAATGCCATGCTTCCAATTCTGACGCACATTACGATGGCATTCGGCGGCATCCTGTCGGGGGCCCTCATCATTGAGATTATTTTTACCTTAAACGGCATGGGACTCCTGATGTACAAAGCCCTGCAGAACTATGACTATCCGATTCTGTGCGGGCTTCTCTTTGTCTTCGGGATGATGACCGTTATTGCCAATATTGCAGCCGATATCCTCTACGGGATTGTGGACAAACGTGTCTGGAGTGAGGATACATGAACCGTCTGCAGACCTGTATTCCTGCACTTTCCCGTGTTCACTGGAGACTGTATCTGTTTCCGGTCATCATTCTCGGGTTTTTCACCCTGCTTGCCCTGTTCCCCGAGCTGTTCGCTCCTTACAGTCCAAAAGCGCTTCTCAGCCCGTGGCATGAACCGTCCGCTGAGTATCTGCTTGGAACAAACAATCTCGGTCGTGATAATCTCACCCTGCTGATTTATGCGGCACGACTTACCATGCTGGTCGGATTTGCCTCTGCAGCTCTCGCAATCTCTATCGGCGTACTTATTGGTCTTGTTTCCGGATGGCACCGCGGCCCGGTCGATGATGTTCTGATGGGGGGAACTGATATTGTTATGATCATTCCGAAACTCCCGCTGATTCTTATTCTCTCCGCGTTTCTGACGCCGGGTCCCTGGATTCTGATACTGGTACTTGGGGCGCTTTCCTGGGAAGGGGTTGCCCGGGTTGTCAGATCAAAGGTTCTGCAGATCAGAAGTACCGAGTACATCCTGAGTGCCAGGTGTCTTGGGTTTTCCAAATGGCATATTATGATCCGCGAAATATTCCCGGTAGTTCTGCCGGTTGTTGTACCAAAGTTTGTTCTGGCAACGGCAGGAGCGATGCTTTCCGAATCGGCGGTGTCATTCCTGGGCCTCTCATCCGTGACGATGTTATCCTGGGGACAGATTATTTCAGATGCCTACACCAGAGGAGGTTTTTCCCAGGGTATGTGGTACTGGTGGCTGCCGCCGTCTCTGTGTATCGTCCTGGTCGTAATTGCCGTAACCAGTATCGCGTTCATTCATGAACGCGGCCAGCGGGTGGTGATTCAGTCATGACCGCCCTTCTGCAGGTGAAAGACCTGTATGTCACGTTCCCGGGAGACGGGACTCCGGTTCCGGCTGTCAGAAATGTGTCCTTTACGCTCTCCTGCGGGGAGAAAGTGGCTCTGGTGGGAGAGTCAGGATGCGGGAAGTCCGTTATTGCCCAGACGGTAATGCGTCTGCTTCCGCATGGAACAGAGGTCTCCGGGTCCATCCGGCTTGGAGATACAGATATCTTTTCCCAGAGGGAACGGGAGATGGAAAAAATCCGGGGTGCCAAAATGGGAATGGTGTTTCAGAGTCCGGAACGTGCGTTGAATCCTGTGTACAAAATCGGAAAACAGCTGATCGATCCGCTCCTCATTCACGGAATCTGCAATCGGCAGGAAGCAGAGATCCGGGTGAAACGTGTTCTTACCTCACTCGGGTTCCCGGATCCCGAATGGGTCATGCAGGCGTACCCCTGGATGTGTTCCGGAGGAATGTGTCAGAGAGTACTGTTTGCTGCCGTCTCTCTTCTGCAGCCGCAGCTGGTGATCGCCGATGAACCAACAAAAGGCCTTGACGCCGACCGGCTCGGTGAGCTGGAACAGATGCTGTATGCGGTATCAGACCGGGAGGATGCGGGACTGCTGCTGATTACCCATGATCTCGGTCTTGCCTCAAGGGTGGCCGACCGGGTGATTGTCATGTACTCTGGTATGATTCTGGAGAGCGGGCCTGCGGAGGAGGTACTCAGTCATCCGCAGCATCCGTATACCAAAGGTCTCATTGACAGTCTGCCGCAGAACGGGTTCCACCCGATTCCCGGCATGTCCCCTGCCCTGACGGATCTGCCGTCCGGATGTGTGTTCCATCCGCGCTGTCCCTTTGTCATGGATGCATGTACACACGAACTTCCCGGAATCTGTATGGATGAGAATCATGCGGTGAGGTGCCGGCGATGATCCTTCGCGCAGATTCCCTCGTGAAAACCTATGGGAAACGAAGCGAGGGACACATTGATGTTCTGACCGGCTTTTCCCTGGATCTTTCAGCCGGTGAGACCGTCGGCCTTATCGGGCCGTCGGGATGTGGAAAGAGTACGTTCGCCCGGCTGCTTGCCGGTCTGGAACGACCGGATTCCGGTACCGTTGCGTTCCGGGGAAAGGACATCTCTGCCATGAACCGTATGGAACAGCAGCAGTTCCGGCGCGGTGTCCAGATGATCTTTCAGGATCCTGCGGGATCATTCAATCCGGTACACACCATCCGCCAGTCCCTCTCTATGGTTCTCACTCTTGCAGGAATCCCCAGAGCAGAACAGGAATCGCGGATGAGAGAGATGCTGGAACATGTGGGTGTTCATCCGGAAATTCTCAACCGCTATCCTGATCAGATCTCCGGGGGTCAGGCACAGCGCGTGGCAATCGCCCGCGGTCTGGTTCTCTCTCCGGCGGTTATGATTCTGGATGAGCCGACCTCTGCACTGGATGTATCGGTACAGGCACAGATTCTTCACCTGCTCAAAGAGGTCCAGCAGGAACACAACATCGGGTATGTGTTTATATCACATGATGCCGCAGTGGTTGAGTTTATGGCTGACAGGATTGTACGTATGGTATAATTTCAGCCGCCCAAAGCCATGAAAAAAAGATGTCCCCCTCTCCAAAAATGCCCTGTCCCAAACATATCATGATATCTAAACGGAGAGGGGAGAAAAAACGTTACAAATCTCATCCTCCAGCGCCCTGCTCCAGTCGCCTTCCATTGACCTCGCCAGACGGGAACTGAGGCCGAATAATCACGAAGACGACCCGGACTACCTCCGGAAAAACCCCAATTTCTAAGAATAAACGCCCAAATTCCAAATTTATCCCGAAAATCGGTTATTTTACGAAAGTGTTCCCGCAGCGCATCCAGCAGCATCATACCAATTTTTTGGAGTATGAGAATTTGACAGATACCTCAAAAACCACCTGTCACTCCGGGAAACACAAAGGTATCTGATGATACTTTTTCGATGCAGGTCGATACTTTTCTTGTGAGTCTTTGGACGTCAGGTGGGTAACCACCTGACGTCTAAAGATGCACAAGAAAACGTATCAATCGGACGTCCGAAGCATCCCACTTCCTTAGTCCTTCCATTTTTTTCGTAAGGAGCGCGTGTTTCATCCCTCACGAGCCGGGAATCGGAACCCCTCCCGTTGTATCACAAAATTTTATTTTAATGATATCTAGTAACCAATTTATAGAAATAATTCATACTAGTAATTACTATTCTTAGTGGTCGTAATTATGCTGGACAAAATCATACTCAGAGCCGAGGCCGGACGAAAGCTTATTCGTGAAGATTATCTCACCATTCTCAAAACCCAGTCGTATGTAGAACTCTCTCCGCTGATGAACATCATCGCGGATATGCAGAAATCCCGTCATACACCCATCAAACTCACCTCCACCATTCACATAACCAACAAATGTCAGGTAACGCCCAAATGTGCATACTGCGGATTTGCCGCCGGAACCTCCCCAAGCGGATACTACACCGCGTTTCACAAAACCGATGATGAGATCAAAACCCTCGCCGAAGCCATTGAAGAATCCGGAATTCCCCGGGTCAGCTGTTCCGGTGCCCACGGGTATGAGGGAGAACAGGCGGTCACTGCCGCAAAAATTGTCAAGAACACCACCTCACTGGAACTTCTTGTCAACGTCGGGTCAGACCTGACCCGCAACTCACTGCAGAAAATTGCCGCATCCGGAACAGACACCGTCTGCTGTAACCTTGAAACCGTCAATGAACCGCTGTTCCGCCGGCTGAAACCCGGAGAATACCTTGACCAGCGGGTCAGAGTCTGCAAAATGACCGAAGAAGCCGGAGTCGAACTCTCATCCGGTCTTCTGATCGGCATTGGAGAATCCTATACCGACCGGCTGGATCATCTGAAATATCTCCGAAGATTCAAAAATCTCGGAGAAATTCCGATCATGGGATTCAACCCCTATCCCGGCACCCCGATGGAAAAACATCCGGCATGTTCCCTCCTGGAACAGATCAAAACAATCATTGTTGTACGGCTCATGCATCCTGATATCCGCATCACCGTCCCGACACCGACCATCGGCCCGAAAAATGTCCGATACTCCCTTCAGGCAGGAGCAGACAACATTGCCACCGTCATCCCGGAAAAGTATCCGCTGGATGTCAAAGGCGTCGGTTCACCAGCATGCGGAAATCTTACCGATGTCCTCGAAACCATCATCTCCCTCGGCCTTGAACCCCAGTGGAACCCGAAGTATCCCTACCGCATCGGAAAACCCGTACCCGGAGTATCCGTCAGATGAACACCATAGCACTGGAACAGATTATCGCCGAGGGATACCGCCAGTCACGGGAGGGAAACAGGACCGGAGATACCGGACATGAACTCTCCTGCATCCGGTCATACATCCGGCATGCCGAACGGATTGTTGTACCCAATCACAGTACGGAAAAAGTAACCGCCATCAACGAAACACTGCAGGAATTTGGAATCCGGAGTGCCGAACATCTCTGCATTCCCACAACCTCTCCGGACCTGACCCGGATGCCTGCCGTCTCCAAAGCACTCCTTGCACTGGATATAACCGGAGCCGACCTCGTGATTGCACGGGGACGTCTTGGAATTCCGGGATCCGGATCCATGCTGGTGATTCTGGACTCACGCGGCAGAATTCTCTCGGCTGCTCTCTCCCCGCCGCATGTGATTCACCAGAAACCGGTAACCGATGCGGTCCGGGATGAAATGAACGACGCACTGCTGCGTATCGGACTGAGGAAAACACAGCCATGACCAGAACAGGCTCCGTTGAGACCGGCATCACGCCGACCGTCCGGACTCTCACTTCATCGATGCAGGTACGCGATGTACTGGACGCAGTTGCCGCACGGAAAGCAGATGCAATCCTCTCCTGGATCGAACAGCAGCAGATTCAGCCGGGCTGCGTACTGATATTCGGAACCTACATGACCGGAGCCGCCATTGCAAACCGTCTGTGCAACCGGGCAAATAGTACCGTGGTGGATATCTACCCGCATCTTTCCGGACTGCTGAACTGCAGGACGGATTTTTTTACCGACTGCGGCGAACTTCCCTCTCAGGAGTGGGACTTAATTGTAGACACCACCGGTCTCGGAGGAGTTGAAGAGTCTGTTCTCACAAATTTCCGGGCGCGCGCACTCCTGACAGAGGATCCCTGTTCCGACGGAAGCGATGCGGAAATACGCGCGTGTTCCACCCGGGAAACCATACTCAGCCGTCATACCGCACCCGTAAAAGGACTTCTGCAGACCTATGGTCTCGGTACAAAAACCTCCGGGACCATGTCACTCACTCACGGTGTCCTCGCGCGGGCGGTAAAGGAGGCATGCCGGATACCGGGTGTTCTGTACAGCACAACAACCGCCGGGTTCTCGGAACGTATCCTCTTCAGGGAACAGAATCTTTTGAAGTTTCAGGAATCGCTCAACACCCCGGCTCTGGTCATCTCAACGCTGGGAAATGCGGATGCGGATGAACTGCTGCGGAGGTCTCTTTCCCGCATTCAGACCCGCATCATCCGTCCGGGAGAGGGGACATGAACCTTGCAGAACTGATTGCAGCGATCGAAGCACGCGTTCCTCCGGAACTTTCTCTCGCGGGAGATACATCCGGGTATCTGGGGCCGGAAAATGCACTCACGCAGGATATCCGGAGAGTGATTCTCAGGATGGATTATCTGCCGGACCAGCCGGTACCCGGGGACGATGATCTGCTGGTTCTGCATCACCCTCCGGTTTGTCCGCCGCCGGGACCGGCATATGTACTGCACTCCGGCTGGGATATCGTCCCCGGCGGGGCGGCAGATGCCCTCGCAGACCTGTTTCATCTGACCGGCTGTGAGCCTCTGGACAGGACAGCCGGTATCGGCAGAGTCGGCATGCGGGAAGACGGGCCGGTATCTCTGGAAGAGTTTGTCCGGGAAACCGCAGAAAAACTCAGGATTCCGTATCTTCGTCTGGTTCCCGGCAAAAATCCGATGGTGGAACGTATTGCAGTGGTGCCCGGTTTTGGTCTGAACCCGGAACTGATACGAACAGCCGGCAGATGCAACGCGGATGTGTATCTTTCCGGAGATCTGACTCATCCCGGTGCGATCCTCGGCAGACATCTCGGCATCTCTCTTCTTGATGCAACCCATTATTGTACCGAACTGCCCGGCCTGTACAGACTTGGAACACTGATTACCTCGTGCGGGGTTCCTGCAGAGATACAGGATACCCGCATACCCTGGGAACTACGACGATTATCATGACGATTGAGGAACTGGAACGGAAAAAAGGGCCGCACGGTGATGTCGTGCTGGTCGGACTCGGACGACTCGGTCTTCGGACCGCTCTGAATCTGATGCATGTCAACCGCGGCGGTCCGACCCGTATCACGGCATATGACGGTCAGACTATTTCACCGGATGATCTGATCTTCCGGATGTACGGCGGCCGGATCGGTGAATATAAAACAGGTTTTCTCAGACGGCTTGCCGGTCCCGGATACAGCCGGGAGATTGTTGATGTTCCCGAGTACATCACCGAAGAAAACCTTCAGCTCATCACCGGCGGAGATGTAGCATCTATTGAGATTGCCGGAGGGGACACGCTTCCGGCGACTGCGGCAATTATCAGGCATGCCCAGTCACGGGGAATACAGACCATCAGTACGATGGGTGTCTTCGGGGTGTCCGGAGATACGGTCTCTGTGTCATGGATTGAGGAGGCAGATCCGGAAAATCCAATCGTGGCAACGCTGCAGGAGATGGGGGTCAGGAACCATCTGCTGGTCGGAACCGGGAAACTTATCCGGGACTGGGAGCCGGTCACGCCATACATTATTGAGAAAGTGGCAGAGGTCATGTCATCTGAGATCCTCGCAATGCTGGAGATGCAGAGAAAATGCTGAAAGTTGCTACCGCCGAGTGTTTTACGCACGGGAAAGTTGCAGCAGAGCTGCATTCTTTTGCCAGAGGATATCCGTACCAGTATCCGTTTACCCTTGTAAGGGAGGAGGTCGATATCTCTGTTGTTGCCGGGCTTTTCATCCCCACAATTTCGGGAGTAAAGGCCATTCTGAGAATTGAACCGCTCCCGCCGAAAGCAGTGATGGATGATATCAAGGTCTATGAGCAGGAGCAGGACTGCCGGATGGCAATGCGGATGGCTGATGCGGTGATGCGGCTGACCGAAGCAGATATCGGTATTGGAACCACCGCGGGAATCGGAAACGGAGCGGTCGCTGTTGTCGGCATGGATAAAATATACTCGCGGGTCCCTGATGTGTATGCGGATCTCCGGAGTTCGGATGCGGAATTATTACAAAAGCGGGAAAAGGCAGGGGTATTTACGGCACTCAGACTCTTTGAGGAGTTTCTCTCTGAGGGGGCAAATCCCGATGAGTATGAAAAATATATAAAATAATATTACTAAGTAATTTTTATAGAGGTTTTACATCTTCTTGAATATGAAATATATTCCATTTTTTAGAAAGATATAATACAGAATATGTCAGATATACTACCATTGCCACACGAAAAGGTGGTAATAAAACTGGAGAACAATTCGTATGAAAGTCGCAATACTAGGAGCAGGATGCTACAGAACGCATGCTGCCGCAGGAATTACCAACTTTTCCCGTGCCTGCGAGGTCGCAAAGCTGGTAGGCAAACCGGAGATCGCTATGACACACTCTACCGTGATTATGGGTGCGGAGTTAAAGTATCTTGCCGGAATCAATGATATCGTCTTTGCGGACCCGGTTTTTGACAATCAGTTTACCGTCATCGATGATTTTGCGTATGAGGATGTTATCAAGGCACATGAGACCAACCCCGAGTCGATTATGCCGCAGATCCGCAGCAAAGTAAAGGAGGTCGCAAAAGATCTGCCCAAGCCGCCGAAGGGAGCAATTCATTTCACTCATCCGGAAACTCTGGGAATGAAAGTTACGTCCGATGATCATGAAGCTGTTGCCGATGCAGACTGGATTATTACCTGGCTCCCGAAAGGAGATATGCAGAAGGGTATTATCGAAAAGTTTGCCGGGGACATTAAGGAAGGCGCAATCATTACCCATGCCTGTACCATTCCGACAACAAAGTTCTACGGAATTTTTGATGAGCTGGGTCTGATTCAGAACAAACATGTCAATGTGACCTCCTATCATCCGGGAGCGGTTCCGGAGATGAAAGGTCAGGTGTTCATCTCTGAGGGGTACGCAGCAGAGCCGGCAATCCAGCAGATCCTGGATCTCGGTCACAAGGCGCGCGGTACCGCCTACAAACTTCCGGCGGAACTTCTCGGCCCGGTATGTGATATGTGCGCTGCACTGACTGCAGTTACGTATGCAGGTATTCTCACCTACCGTGAGTCTGTCATGAATGTGCTTGGCGCCCCGGCAGGATTTGCCCAGATGATGGCAGCCGAGTCTCTGGAACAGATTACCGCACTTATGAAGAAAACCGGTATTGCCAAGATGGAACAGAGCCTCGATCCGGGAGTTTTCCTCGGTACGGCAGATTCCATGAACTTTGGTGCACTGAGTGAGATTCTTCCGACGGTTATGCAGTCACTGGAGAAGAGAAAACTTCAGTAAAGAACTACTACCAACTATCGGAAACTACTACACCCGAAAACGAAATTCTCATTGAAATACCGGTCTGCCGAAATGCGGGTAACCGGTATATACCATTTCGGACAGATGGCTTTGGGGAACAGCAGACCCGGAGGGAATGTATATCCTCTGCTGTTTCCGGCAATATTTTTTTAGCGTTTTTCAAAAAAAGTCAGATGAAAGTGACGGCATCTCTGCCGACCTTTCGGGAGATTTTTCCGGTAATTGCCGGAACGGTGGAACAGATGATGGTCCTGTCCGCAGCGGCGGAAGCCTGCAGATCATCGGAGTTTCCGGCAAGAATTTCCGGCCGCAGAACCGGGCGAAGGTTTTCTATCGTAATCTGTTCCACCCGCGGGTCGGCATCACTGAGGATAATCCTGTCGACTTTTCCACTCAGGGCCCGGGCAACCGCCCATGAGACGAAGCGTCCGCCAAGCAGAGCCACACTTTCCCCAAGTTCTCCGGCATCTGCCATCCGGGTGATATCTGCCACGGTTTTTTCTACCGTAACGCGGTTGTAGAGCGGCGTCTGGGCCAGGCAGGTCCAGTGGGCGTCTCCCAGGGTAGTGGAACCGATCCGGTTCGGGTAGGCGTTTTCCGGCCCGACTACCTTCACGGCGCGGGCAAGCGCTTCCATCTCTCCTTTTTGGACCGGGGCATGGGTCCAGGGAGAACCTGCCTCCTCACGAATTATCTGCATGACACGCGGCAGCCCGAAATTTCCGCGTTTTGCCGTTCCCGGCGAGTAGCCGCACATGTATCCGTGGTGGTTTTTCGGAAAGCCGCTGATAACTGCATTCAGACCGGTACGCAGACCAACACGACATTCATCCTCATATGCTCCGTTTGTTGCCACTACTTTACCCGGGGCAAGAATTCTGGCTATCGCAACCGCACGGGAAAACGCATCCAGGCGATCAGCTGCCCGGTTGAACGGCCCTCCTTCAAGGACAAACACATCCACCCCCATCTCCATGCCGGCAGTGAAACCTGCAGTCAGGTCCTCGTATCCGTCACCTACAAACAAAATTGCTTCCACACCTTTTCCGTATTTTCGCGCAAGCCGGACCACATCCTCGGCCTCAGCCAGCGGAGCTCCGTGTTCCTCACCGCCCTGAACACAGGTAAGATTTACGGCCACGGATGAACAGAGTCTGACCCATTCTTCTTTATCCCCAAGCGCTTCGGTTTCTTTTTCAAGAAGCCGTGCGTGGATGCGTCCCCGGGGACAACCGTCAAAAGGCGGTCCCTGATTATAACACTGACCCGGACAGCCGATGATCTCCTGCGGAAACCGCATCGGCCCAAACATGCCGAAATGATCCAGATCCAGCGGGACTTCCGTCGTTTCCCTGATTTTTCTCAGCAGATCGATCCCTTTCATCCCGTGTGCTTCGGCAATATCGGAAAATGCATAGGCACAGACATGAATCGAGGCGCCGATCGTGTCGGAGAGAAGACAGTTCCCGGCAATATCCAGCATTGAGAGATCCGAAGCACAGGTTCCGACGAAGATCTCCGTCAGATCGCAGCCTATCGGGAACTGTTTGAAGTTCATGCCGAGCTTCATGGTTTCTTCACGGGTGAGAGCCGAGACAGCCTCAACAACCTTCTCCGGATCTTTTTTCAGACCTGACAGTTCCCAGGCCCGGGCAAAATCATCAACTGCTGCATGTACTAATGTCTCCATGGAATCACACGTCCTCACCAGAGTATAACGCAGTCTTATCTTATAAATTACTACTAATAATATATTTTATCACAACGAATGCCCGGGAACAGGGGAATAGAATTTCTGTCATTTCTGAATATATTTCAGAAATAATCAGATAATTTTCAAAAATTCGTGGATGCATATGAGATAATATCTGAAAATAATTCCGGAGTCCGCGGGCAGCACAGAGAACCATGGAGAATACATTTATCATTCGGGATGAATAACATAAATTCATTAAAATGAAATATGTCGTAGCACTAAACGGGAGTAACGTTCCGGGAGGGAATACAGATCTCCTCCTGTCACAGGCAATTCTTGGAGCGGCACATGCAGGCTGTACCGTTGAACGGGTGAATGTACCCCTTGCCAGGATAAAACCCTGCCTTCAGTTATATCATTGTATCCACGCAGCAGAGTGTGCAATTCCTGATGACGCAGGCATATACTATCAGATGCTTCGTCAGGCAGACGGTATCATCATCGCCTCGCCGATCATGACATACGGGATTCCTGGCACACTGAAATCCTTTTTCGACCGGTGTAATCCGTTTTATTTCGCAAAATATTCCCGCGGGACTCCCCTTGTTTCTCCGGAACATGCCAAACTCCGCAGGACATTGTTTCTGTGTATTTCCGGAATGGACAGAGACGATATCTTTGACGGCGCGATCAAAACGGTACAAACATTCTGTTCGATTGTCGACAGCCCGTACTTTGGCGGTGTTTTTCAGAATAATATGGATGAGATCCGGGATATCCGGACAAAACCGGAAAAACTGCGTGAGGCATATGAGGCCGGACATTCTCTCGGAACGTACATTTGTACCGGAACCGGGGAAGCATGACTCCGGGATCTGTCCCGATGATTCACACCTCCAGAATATTTATATGGAAATACGTATTACTAATATTCATAGAAGTAATACCAACCGGTGTAGGCTTCTTACCTGTCGCCTCAGGTCCTAACATGTTATGGGGGTGGTGTTTCCGAGACTGCAAAAAGTTATGATTCCGGAATGTTTCTGCGATGACAGTCCGGAACTCAATTACCATGTCATTATGTATATTTTATCATGATACAGCCGTCTGTCCGTTTCCAACCATACGGTACATACACACTACTATTCAGGGCAGACAGCTGTACAGTTTTTTTTGTGTTTTTTTCTGATTGCAGAACGGGGCGCAGTCATTTCTGAAAAAACCCGAATTTGACACTTTGCCTTATCTCCCTCTTCTTCAAAATTAGAAATTGAAATAAAACCACCCAATTTTTGGACAGAAAATAATATTTGGGGTGCAATTAGGATTGGTTTTCTTGCGGATCTTTGAGTGTATGTGGTTACCCACATACACTCAAAGAATCCCATCTCCGGAAATCATCTTCGGCTTTCAAGCCGTGGTTACCCATATACGTCCAAAGACCCGCAAGAAAAGTATCGACCTGCATCGAAAAAAGTATTATCAGACACCTTTGTGTTTCCCGGAGTGACAGGTTGATTTTGAGGTATCTGTCAAATTCTAAAAATCCAAAAAATGTCTATGATGTCAGTGGATGCGCTGATAGGGGAAAATGAATCTAGTGGCAAAGTCAGGTTGAGATGGAGAGAATACTTCCACGATGTATTCTCTCCATCCCAGCCTACCGAGTACGTTCTCCATCTAAAAAAAGTTCCGGGAGGTTTACTCCCGGTCTTCGTCTGCGGTTGTTTTGTGGGTACGGTCAAGCCACCGATCATTCCATGCATAGATGGGACCTGCGAGAATGAGCGCTGCGCTGACAAGTACGTTGAGTACAACTCCGGCAAGGAGGA
>JAEWXF010000030.1 GCA_023396065.1 Methanobacteriota archaeon | reverse complement strand
GATGAGATAGGCCGCGTCAGAAGATGCAGGGATCAAAACCGGATTGATGGTAATCCACACATCTTCTGCAGCAGCAGCTCCGCAAAACAGAGACACCATCACAAGCAGTCCGAAAAATATCCGCAGTTTCTCCGGCATCACAACACCCTCTGCAGGTATATCGACGTATCCCATATATAATAAAATTGGCCAATCCCTCGTTTTTCCGGGACGACATCACATCAGCAGGGCTGAAAAGAACCCTACACCGATACGGTTTCACGAGGACCTTATGTGTATATCGGTAACCAGGCTCACATTTCCCGTCGGCGAGAGCGTTCAAAGCCCGGTCCGTTTAAACAGACGGAGACACCGCTCCTTGTACTCAGCCTCGGAAAACACCCCGTTGTCCCGCAGGAACTTCAGATCCTCCAGACACTTATCGATCACCATATCATCCAGCGAATCCCGTGGTTCCAGAGTAATCGACAGTGCCAGCTCCGGCTTATCGCCAGCCTTACCTGCTGCGGGAGCCACCGGTACAGGAGAACGGGGGAGAGGCGTTGTTAACGGGGGCTTCGGCTGAGATTTTTCCGGAACCGTCTCCGGAACCGGCAGTTTGTCCAGCTCCCCGGAGATAACTGCCGCAGCTTCCTCCTCTTTCCGGGAGCTTTCCGCCTTCTTTGTTACATACACCTCAGAGTCATCCTCCTCCGGCAGGTGTGATACAGTCTGTTCCTCCGCAAGTTTTGCCAGCCGTCCCCCGCCCATTACTGCCCGTGCCGCAGGGCTGGAACCCGGCAGAATCATCGCATCCCCCTTCCCCTCATTATTCCACTGTTCATCCGAAATTCCGGAGTTTCCGTCGAACACCGTCACATCATTCAGCGGCGTCTCCGGAACCTCCGGTTCCTTGTCCGACCCGGTCGACTCCACCATCCGGGCAATCCGGTTTACCATTGCAGAAGACATCGACTCCTCTTCCGCGGCTGCTTCAGTCTCCGGCTGATCTTCAAACACATCATCCGCCGCTGCCGGGGGAAAATGATGAAACAGTTTCTCCGTCGGTTCATAACAGCCGATCCCCGGCATCTCCTTCTCCTCAAACAGATCATCAGCCGAAATCTTTGGCACCGAATCCAGCACCGCATCATTTTCCTTCAAAAGATACTCATCCACAAACAGATTCTGCTTATGCAGAAACTTCCACTCACTGCGCAGCTTCTCCGCCATCACATCCCGAAGCGTCAGCAGTGCCGCCCGCATCTCCTCAGCCGTATTTTTAATACCGTTGAACACATTCCGATCACCATTCATATTTGCGATCGTCATCACGGTTGCAAGTCCCATCGTAAACTTCACGTGAACCTGCAGAAGGTCGGTATAGTTCATCTCAAACAGCCGATAGGTCACCGATGTCTCCGGATACGCCCAGAGAATCCGCAGACGGGTAAACAGAATCGGCACCAGATAATTTTCCTTACTGCGGGCGAAGATAACCTCAAGTACTTCTTCTGTACGGGGAATGTCATCCAGTATCTCGATAGGCAGATCATATTGATAGAGAACTTCGTGTCGCACCGCAAACCGTCCTGAGTCCTATACCATATATATTTGATAGTATTTCTTAGTTAAAGTTCGTAATCCTGCCTGCCGGATCCTCACGGTTTCCTGCGCCGGAGCTTTTGCAGAAATGCACGCCGTCCCGCTTCATCTCCGGATATCCACCACGGGGTCCACCGGGGGTTCCAGTGCAGGGCACACCACGTAAAAATCCCGACAAATACTGCTGCCGTCGGAATTGTGACCAGAAACATCCCGAATATTGACGATCCCGCAAAAGAAACATACGGCGTCAGCATCAGAACTGTGTATGCGGCAAGATGAGAGCTGACCAGAATTATCACCCAGCCGAGATTGCGTTTCGTCCATGAGATAACCGTCAGATAGGCGGCAGCACATCCGCTTCCCAGTGCAAAGAGACACAGCGGATACCCCAGCTGCGGCAGTGCCGAGGCGGAAATAAAAATTCCGCTGCCCAGAAGAGATACCCCAATTCCTGCTGCCGCCGGAATCAGTATCCGGGAACCGGCGGACAGCGTCCGGCTGAAGTACACAAATGCCAGAGCGATCACCGCTGCACCGAGGGTATAGTTCAGGGTATTTACCCATGTACTAAGGTAGGCAAGAAGAAGGGTTAGTGTATCCATGCAATAGTATTTTGTTGAACGTTTGGGAATATAGCGTTTCAGGGAGACAAAGTACGCAGAGATGGATCCACCCGGCGTCGCTTCCCAAACGGCGGGGACATTTATATTGATGACGACAGGCGGGAGAGGTACTCTTCCAGTTGGGTTATGATCTCTGTCCGGGACTGGGTATTTTGCTGGATTTTCTGTTTTAATTCATTCCGGAACCCTGCAGTCATATGCGGTTCGTTGAAGAAGTACGAATACGCTGCGGTATCCCTACTGATAACAAATACGCCGGAGGCGTCTTTGACGTTGACTACATACGGTTCGACGGAGAAACGGATGACAACGTGATAGGTTTCCTGCGTCTGAAGAAGATGAATGATTTCCCGGAGGTGTGCCCGGAACTCTTCAGCGGTGTAGGTGAGTTCCGGCATTGCGGGATACGGAAATAACGGAATCCGCACTTTACCGGCTGTAACGTCCTCTGGATCCGGCAGGACAATGAGGTCATAGACATCACAGAGATCCAGCTGCCGGATCTGGCGGGTGTGCCGGTTCTGTACTGCCGGGAGAACGTCCCGGAGATCGGGAGATATACAGTGTGCTTCCAGAAGAGAAAGGGGAAGGGAGAGTGCCGAGAGATATTCCGGCATCAGATGAAGCGTTCCGGCATTCTGTTCCCACTCCTCAAGAATGTCAAGATACTCGCTGTTTTTCCCGAACGAGTACTTTTGCATAAGCGGTTTACAGATACCCGCATAATCTTCAAACTCTTTTGTGAATGCCTGAATTGCCTGCGGGTCGGTGATGTAGAGGTTCGGGGTGTTTTCAATATTTTCCTGTATGGAAAATGAGCTGATAACTGCAGTTTCCGGTGCAATAAATAAGGTTCTCCGGAGAATTCCATCTTTTTTTGTCACTGGACAGTAGTAGGGGTCGATGAGGTTTGTTGTATAGAGCGGGACCCATCCGTGAATGGCGGCTTCAATTTCCCGGGAACCCCGGTTGATGTTGTGAATTATTTTTATGTGGTTTTTCTGCAGGAGAATGCGCATCAGCAGGCCTCTCCAGGTACTGAAAAATGCGGGATCCATGAGCCATTCCATGTTTTCGTCACTGAACAGGAGTAGTGTCTGAGGTTTGGGATTTTCCAGTATTTCGGAGAGAAAACGGATTACTGCTTCCTGTTTTCCTGAAATACCGTAATAAATTGCTGCGGAATGACTGTGCAGGTTTCCGGAGGTTTTTCCTGTGGAGAGGGCGTGCGGGATCACGGACGATTTGTCGGTGTTGTGCATCAGCCACCGTGATAGAATTTTTGCGGTTTTTTCGACGTTGTCAGGAACGGTCTCCGGACATCCGCATGCATGCAAAAGCTGCTGTTTTTGCGGGTCGTCTGCAATTTTCTCTGCGAAATATACTGATATTGGTGCAATCAGGTCACTGTTTTTCGGCAGAGTCCGCTGACCGTTTCGCAGTCTGCTGATATAGGAGGGAACCACCGACACTGAGAGTGCTAGGGAGGTGTTGGTGGTTTTGGTTATGTTCATCAGTGTGTCCAGTTTTTTCCAAAACATTTGTGTACATCACATCCGGTGAGGGTGATTTGTCCGAAAGAGGAAATATCAGATTCAGATCTGGAGTTCCGGCTGTATCTCTATTATATAATACCGTTAACCTGTATTTATGATTTTTGTCACAAAATGTGACACGAAATACGGAAAAACTGGGAATTTCTATTTGTTTTCTCCTCAGTTTTTCTATCCTGCTGATGTCGCGTTGTTCCGAAAAAACGAGGGATTGGCCAATTTTATTATATACGGGATACGTCGATATACCTGCAGAGGGTTTTGTAATGTCAGAGATACTGCGGATATTTTTCGGACTGCTTGTGATGGTGTCTCTGTTTTGCGGAGCTGCTGCTGCAGAAGATGTGTGGATTACCATCAATCCGGTTTTGATCCCTGCATCTTCTGACGCGGCCTATCTCATC